>CAZMUA010000043.1:0-2150 GCA_964569695.1 uncultured Woeseiaceae bacterium | reverse complement strand
GACCACTTCTATTTGGTCTGCGATTTGAGATGCAGGGGATTGCGGTCAAAGACGACTAAGAAAAGTTTATGGAAACAGACCGCACGACCTACGAAAAGACAGTGCGCGACCATTTGGCCCATATGCGTCAAATGGTCCCGATCGTCAAACGCGAGAAACTCTCATCGTTGGCCAAGCAGCAGTACCAAATCTTGGGAGGTGACCTGATTCAGTGGCACAATAACGTCGCCGACGACCTCCTCTCCGAACGTGCTTTCCTTGGGAAGATGAAGGGATGGGATCCAAATCCTGTAGGGTTTTTCATATCCACTATGCCTGGCCTCGTCGCCATTCAGGAAATTCTCGGCGGTGAGAACGAACGCTTTGTCTGGGGGTTGCCTAAAGACTTCAAGTTGCTGGAAGACCGGGATGAGGAAAACATCTTTCATGTCGAGTACGTATCACTCTTCAAGAAACCGAGAAGCAAGGCCGAGCTGACAGAACTCGCAAAATCTCACCCGCTCGCGACTGGCGAGAGCTATTACATCCACGCTGTTGAGAGTGTGATGGGGCCGCTATTCGTGCGAGGCGTAAAGCACTTATGGAAGTGGGACGGGAAAAAGCTGGATCTACTTGAGGAGGGGTGGCGGATGTGGGTTTCATAACGTCGCCGCGTACACACCAATTTGCAATTGAATAAGAACTAGAAAAGGTGTCTTATGCCAGCTCGAAAAAATAAAATAAAACCACGAACACCAGAAGAAAGTCGCAGGTATTTCAGTCAGCCTGATTGGGCTATGAAAAATCTTGGCCCCTTACCTGACATCTCGCCTGAAGAACTTAAACGAATGACTATCAAGATCGTTCTTGGAGAGACGGAACCGCCGAAAGAGTTTGATGCCATTCGTCGGGAAGCGTGGAAGGAACTCAAACTCGAAATTGATGCGATTCATGAGGCGGGTGGGATGGTAGATATTCCTGGAGATTAACTGGCAATCCGCACTTTACCCTCGATTTTAACTTTCCAATTCGGGTTCCCCACAGAGATACCGTATGGACAAACACACTGGAGGATTTATGCAGAATAAGATGTGGATGCTTGGATTGATGCTGATCGCGTCCTTGTGCTGGATGATGTCCTCTCAGAACGCGATAGCACAACAGAGTGACATCGAGCGGCATCAAATCGAAGCAGTAAACCTAAACGACGACCCGCCCACCGGATTTGTTTTTTGGCCCAGTGCCGAGGTGGAAACCATCGCCAACCGGCTCGAACGAGAGATCGGGGACCACGCGATGGTCTACGAAACAGTTCGAAACGACGACGGGCACTCGGTGTATTTCGTGCTCCGAGGTCTCACTGGACAGGCTGAATTCCACGAAACTGAAGCTGACCTCTATGTGGTGCACCGTGGCAACGCCACATTCGTGATCGGTGGCGAACTCATTGATGCCGAATTACTTCCGCGCAAACAGCAACGCGGCAGTTCGATTCGCAATGGCAACCGGCACGCTCTCGCACCCGGCGACATCATTCACGTGCCCGTAGCTACACCACACCAAATCATCGTCCCACCGGGGCAAACATTTCTCTATACTCTTGTGAAATTCAACGAGGAACCTCTGCAATAGTGCCGAGGGGGTACGGTAGATGTTCCTGGAAATTAACTGGCAAGCCGCACTATAAGAGACCGACCCGACCCATCATCCCCAACAGGTCCGCTTCTTCCCATTCTTCTGCGATCTTGCCATCTACGAACCGCATCATGCTGATTGCCTGCATGCGCATGGCGTTCCCCGTCGGAGGCTTCCCCATGAACTCACCGCTATTGGTTCCGGTAGCAACGAATCGCGTGACCACCATCGCACCATCCTCAACCTGCTCCTCAACCGTCAGTGTCAGATCCGGAAAGGCGGTCAAGAAATTGTGGACGAGACCTTTCATCCCGTCCTGGCCTGAGAGATCCTCTCCCATTCCGTGGTAGGCGCAGTCTGGTGTGCAGAACTCCTCTATCATTTTATCAACCGCCGCTAAATCTCCGGAACTAATCACTTCAAGAGCCATACGTGCCGTAGCCGAGTGGGTGGTGGCCATCAATTTCTCCTAGCTTGTATTTTGGCTTGTTTCTCTAATCTGCTAACCATTAATCTAGCTTCACTTCAGCTTCAAT
>CAZMUA010000042.1:0-2704 GCA_964569695.1 uncultured Woeseiaceae bacterium | reverse complement strand
GCGTTAGCGGAAGGCACATCTCGCAACTGCACCAACTGGTCGAGTCGTAATTGTTTTACCCGTGTGAATTGTTCTTCATCAAACGTTGGACAGGTCCCCAGTTCTGCAAGTAAGGTCAACGCTTGACCAGTAAATCTTGAGAGCGACGTCATTCGCAATTGCGTGGCGTCCGCTGTAACGTGGCGGTTGAATCTTGCACCAATCTGGCGGAGGGCCTCCTGCACTTCAAGCGCGGACCTGGAGCCACTGCCTTCGTCAAGAAGATCAGCCGTCAACGAGCCGAGCCCGCCGTGATTCTCCGGGTCGGATGCCGATCCACAATGTAGCAACAGACACGCGCTTACCACGGGCATAGCCCCGTGTTCGACGGCCCACATCGTGAGTCCGTTTGCCAGTGTGTGCTTCACTGGTCGCGGGAATGTAAAAAGTGGATCCAGTCCAACCGGTGGCAATTCGGTACGATCAACAGACATTACTTCACCACCGCCCGTTCGGACTCCCGAAGAGCTAGCTCAGGATGATCATGCGGCACCACGCTAAGAGCCACACGACGTTCCTTGCCAAAATAGCGAGCAGCTACGCGCTGAATGCTGTCAGGGCTGACAGATTGATAACGCGCGAGGTCCTGTGTAATAAATCCAGGATCGCCCGTGAACACATTGTACGCATTTAGTTGATCTGATTTACCACCAAAGCCGCCCACGTGCTGTAACGAGTACACAAAATTCGCTTCGAACTCTATTCGGCTGCGTTCCAGTTCCTTATGAGTCACACCGTCCTGGATGAGCCGCTCTAATTCGACCGAGATCGCGGCGTCGAGTTCAGTCAGGTTATGCCCAGGAGCTGCCGTGGCTATGATCTGGAAGACTGACGACAACTGGCGAGACGACTGGATGGCAGCGACCTCAGTGGCAATGCGCTGGTCTCGAACAAGCGCACGATGTAACCGCGATGATTTGCCAGTCGATAAAATGTCAGCCAGTAAATCGAGATCCGCATCGCCCTTATCAAACATGGCTGGACTGACCCAAGATAGGTACAACCGCGGCAGTTCGACCCGATCGGCAAGCAGAAGCCGCTGCTCGATTCGAGATTCCGGTGAGCTTTCCAACGCTAATTCCGGAGGTTTCGAACCTGCTGGAATGCCAGCAAAGTAGTGCTTCGCTAAATCCAGCGCATGCTCCGTATCGATATCTCCGGCTAAGGCTAGTGATGCCTGATTCGGACGATAGTGCAACTCACAAAATTTCTGCACATCGTTAAATGTTGCATCGGTCAAATCTTCGACGTGCCCGATGGTCATCCATGAATACGGATGCGATGAAGGGAATAGGGCTGCCGCATTCACCATGCCAGCAAGTCCGTACGGACGGTTTTCATAACTTTGTCGGCGCTCGTTCAGCACTACATCACGTTGATTTTCAAACTTCTCAGGAGTTAATGCCGGCAACAAGTACCCCATCCGGTCGGATTCCATCCATAACGCCAGATCGAGAGCATTGGTTGGAACCACCTCCCAATAATTCGTCCGCTCACTACTGGTTGAACCATTCAGTAGGGCACCTGCTTCTTGCAACGGATGAAAGTAGCCTCGGTCGTAATGTTGGGATCCTTCAAACATCAGGTGCTCAAAAAGATGGGCAAAACCAGTGCGACCTGGACATTCGTCCTTCGAGCCAACACGGTACCAGACGTTCACTGCCACAATAGGGCAGCCGTGATCCTCATGAACGAGTACATCAAGGCCATTCGGTAACGTGTGCTGGGTATACGGAATCTCCATCCGATATGCTCCTTAGAACAGCACTTTCCTAACAACGCTGGTTTTCCCTCGGGTACGACTCCGGCGTGCCATGAAAAAATTAAAAGTGAGATCTATTCTCATTTTCTGCTTGACATCCAGATTATTAAGGAATCAGACTATAAAAACGATAATGAGACTAGGTCTCATTATATTCCGCCCCATCGTTAAAACCCTTTAATCGGAGTGAAATGCTAACCATGAATCCCCTTCGTCGTATTCAAAGTAAAAGCGTACTAAAACTAGAACCCCTCTCCACCTGTTTACCTAGTGCCATATTAGCAGTAACCCTTGTGGTTGGTCTCAGCCAAGTCATATGGACAACAGGTCTTTCCGCGCAAGAGGCCCCGCCTACACCTAACGATCAAAAATCCGTCGACGCGCTCGAAACAGAAATGGAAGAGCTGAGAGAAGAACTTGCCCGTCTCAGCCTGACCAAGCTGAACGACGAAGCCAACGACCTGGTATCTGATGTGAACTCAACTGACGAACTCCAAGAAGACATCCAAGAACTGCAACGCCAACTCGCGTTACTGGCTGCCGAGGTCGAACAGCTTCGCAGTGGTGAACAAGAGGAAGCCCTCACCGCCGATCGGGCACGTGCTCTAGGTGTAGCACCATCAGCGGCCTCGATCTACGAGCGAGAAGATTCGGGCGTCTCGATCGCAGGATACGGAGAGATGCTTTATGAAAACTACGCTGGTAAGACCGAGGCCGGTACGACAAGCGCCAAGGGCACCAAGCTCGACTTTCTGCGGCACATTTTTTACATGGGTTATCGATTCAATGACAAATTCTTATTCAATTCCGAAGTCGAGATCGAACATGCCGATGAAATTTATCTTGAGTTTGCCTATGTCGATTACCAGGTTCGCGACAACCTGACCTTGCGTGGAGGGATGC
>CAZMUA010000041.1:0-3593 GCA_964569695.1 uncultured Woeseiaceae bacterium | reverse complement strand
GGGGGTATTCCGGTTTTCTTGGTCGCCATCATGGTTGGCAGCGGTGCAAAAGCTGGTTCGTTATCGCCGATTGCACCAACCGGAATCATCGTTAATGAGATTAAGGCCGACGTCGGACTCGCAGGCTACGAGTTGCACACTTATCTAAACAACATGGTGGCTCATACAGTGATTGCCTTCGTCGCGTACTTTCTACTCGGTGGATGGAAATTATTAGGCCGTTATCACAATGCAAAAATCGCCGTGCCAGACAGTTCTGAATCAACATCTACCGAATCGAGTTTCACCCAACCACATCTCATTACGATTGGCGTCATCTTCGCGCTTATTATTGGAGTCGTTTTTTTTGGTGTGCACATCGGTCTAGGCGCATTCAGTGCTGCAATCATGCTCTCACTATTACGGGTTGGAGATGAACTGAAGGCTGTAACGATCATGCCTTGGCGCGTGATTATGATGGTCTGCGGCGTGACGGTGTTAATTTCCCTGCTTGACAAGACCGGTGGACTAGATCTGTTCACTCGCCTACTCGCTGGCATGTCCACACCGGAATCAGCAACGGCAGTTATAGCCTTTTCGACTGGTTTCATCTCAATCTACAGCAGCACTTCAGGTGTTGTGCTTCCAGCGATGCTACCAACCGTACCTGGACTCGTCGAACAACTTGGCAATGTTTCGCCACTCGCGATCGCATCAGCCATGAATGTAGGAGGGCACCTCGTCGATGTGTCGGCTTTGTCGACACTTGGCGCGCTCTGTATGGCAGCCGCGCCGGCTGGGGAAGACACGCGGTTGCTGTTTAATAAGCTGATGGCATGGGGCCTGTCGATGACGGTTGTCGGAGCAGGGGTTTGCTATCTTTTCTTTACAGTATTAAAAATTAACATCGGCTAAGAAACCACATCGGATAACACCACAATTGAACGCTGGTGTTTCCCAGTGGCGGATCCCATCCTTTGCAAGGGAACTGTTTTTATCGTCCTCGCCACTTCGGAGATCGCTTTTCAAGGAAGGCGTCTACACCTTCAGCGAAGTCGTTACTTGTGTAGCAAAGTGAAATCAAATCACGCCCAGCATCACTGTCGAGACGACGACTCGCTTGGATCCGCCGAACAATTTCCTTGGTAGCTTTAATCGTCAACGGTGCATTCTTGGTGATAGCGTCAGCCACATCACGGACGAACTGATCAATTTCGTCCACCGCCACCACGCGGTTAACAACACCAAGTGTTGCAGCTTCATGAGCTTCAAGAAAACCTCCTGTGAACATCAGTTCTTTCAGGCGTGCTGGTCCCACAAGGTCGAGTAGCCGTGCGTGGTTCGCCACAGAAAGACAGTTGCCTAATGTGCGAGCAATGGGCACGCCGAACTTGGACCTAGGTGTGCAGTACCGGAGATCACAGGCGATGGCAATCGCGCATCCGCCGCCAGCTGCCACTCCCTCGATCTGTGCGATCGTTGGTTTACCTACCCGTTCAAGCCGGTCTAACACCTCGTCGAGACGTCGTTCGTACGCAACACCATCACCGGGCGAAGCGAAAGTCTTAAATTGCTCGATATCAGTACCGGAAACGAACGCTTGACCACCGGCTCCGCGTAGAATAAACACTAGGATTTCTGATCTAGCGTCGACCTCCTCGCATGCATCGACCAAAGCCTGATACATTGCCCAAGTCATGGCATTGTGCGCTTGGGGCCGGTTGAAAGTTAATACAGCTAGCGGACCGTCGGTTTCAAACAGGGTATCTGTAGTAGACACAGCCAACAACTCCTGAAATAAAGGACTGGACAACTCAGGACGAACCAATGATAACAACACCTGCCAAAGCCCTCGAAGGACTTCGCGTTCTTGATGTAACCCAAGTCATGGCCGGCCCCTTTTGTACCATGCTACTTTGCGACATGGGGGCTGACGTTATTAAAATCGAACCACCGGCTGGTGACTCCTCGCGAAGGATGGCCGGCGCGATTGGGTCAGACAGCCCAAGCTTTAATGCCGTCAACCGAGGCAAGCGCGGTGTTATCCTAAATTTAAAATCTTCAGCTGGACAAGAAGTATTTCGCCATCTCACTAAAACAGCCGACATCCTAGTCGAGAACTTTCGGCCAACTGTCATGTCCACACTTGGCCTAGATTATGCCAATCTCGCCGCAATACAACCACGGCTTATTTACGCATCGATTTCTGGCTACGGACAGACTGGCCCCAACTCGCGGCGAGGTGGATTTGACCTTATTGCACAAGGAGTCGCTGGCATCATGTCTGTAACAGGAAATCCTGGCTCCGGTCCTGTGAAGGCTGGGGTACCACTGACTGATCTTGGAGCGGCTTTGTTTGCCGTGTCGGGCATTCTAGCCGCTTTACATTATCGGCATAGTTCTGGACGTGGTCAGCATGTCGACACCTCGTTGGTGGATGCCGGTGTGGCGTTGTCAGTCTGGGAAGCCACCGAGTACTTTTCAAGCGGGCAAATCCCAAGTCCGTTGGGTTCTGCACACCGGATGAGTGCGCCGTACCAAGCTATCCGATGTGCAGATGGATTTATTACGCTGGGTGCCGCCAATGACCGGATTTTTAACCGTCTCTGCAATGTCCTCGAGCATCCCGAATGGCCCGAGCAGCCGAATTACGCCAGTGACACAGCTAGGGTAAAGAACCGGCTGACGCTGGCCAACGCTATCGAAGGGATCACCTCCAAGAGACCGTGTCACTATTGGCTCGAACTATTCGAGCAGAACGAAATCCCATGTGGACCAATTAATGATTATGCTGATGTGGCACGTGATCCACATCTTCGATCGCGAGACATGGTTGTGGAGACAGATCATCCCACGTTCGGCACAATTAAAACTCTTGGCTCACCGATAAAATTCTCGGAAACTCCAACACACCCTAACCGTCCAGCACCCCTCCTTGGAGAACACACTAACGAGGTGCTACGCGAGCACGGCTACAACGCGAAGCAGATTGCAAAGCTTCAGCGCGATGGCGTGCTAGGATGACAGATGTCGCCGAACCCTTAGCCAAACGTATGTCTTTCGTTCGAACATGGGAAGATCAAGTTGTCATTCCCACTTATCCGCTGCGTCCAGATGACATCAATCCTCGCTTTTTTGAGGTAGAGGGCACCCTCATCTATCCCTATACGATGCAGGACCATCTGTCGCGAAAGAAGCTAGACCGATCGTACCGGGCGGTGTTTCTTGAGAACAAGTTCTTGAAAATTATGTGTCTTCCGGAACTCGGTGGGCGCTTACATTCCGTCTACGACAAGCAGAACCGTCAAGAAATGTTCTACCGAAATACTGTTATCAAACCAGGATTAATTGCGTTGCGTGGCGCTTGGATCTCTGGCGGGGTTGAATGGAATCGAGGTCCGCAAAGCCATACCGTAACTAGCTTTTCACCGGTGGATGTTGTCAGCACCGAACATGAAGACGGCTCGGCTTCGATCGTGATTGGTTATACTGAAATGAATTTCCGCACCGGGTGGGAAGTCCGGCTAACACTCTATCCAGATAAAGCCTTCCTCGACGAGAAGATCGTCCTGTTTAATCCAACTGATCATAGCCAGACGTATTATTTCTGGAAC
>CAZMUA010000040.1:0-3885 GCA_964569695.1 uncultured Woeseiaceae bacterium | reverse complement strand
GAAGGCACAGTAAAACTGTCTGCTTAGCACCAGAAAGCCTTCTCTCATAGACGCTTAAAGACAATCTATCATAGGTCGCTTGTTCCTTGGACCTGAACGTTCAGGTTGGCAGTTGACCGAGTGGTCGTCCGAACCCTACAGTAACCAACAGTAGAATCCACAGACGTTTTACAAAAAAAAGGGGTCTCCGCTGAATTAACTGTTAACAAATGGGAGCCGTGGTGCGTTATGAGATAAATGGCTGAAACCCTTTTAGGAGAGCAGAATGGATCAATTGAGTTCCATTGTCGGAATGTTAATCCCTATAACATTTTTCGTTTTGATCGGCGTCGTCGTGTGGATCGGGACTCGAACTCGGGTTAAGGTGGCAGCCCTGCAGGCGAACACGATCGCAAGGGTGGTGGACAAGCTCGCCGCGAACCCTGAGTCCGTCGGCTTTCTGGAATCAGAAGCAGGCAAACAGTTACTCGAAACCATCACAACAAAGCGAGGTAATGCGAATCCGTACAATCGGATTCTTGGAGCGGTTCGGGTCGGCGTTGTCTTCACGATGCTTGGCCTGGGCATGCTGTTGTTTCATGAAGCGACTGGGATACAGCACTACGGTCCACCTGCGCTTGGAATTCTATTGTGCGCACTGGGCCTTGGCTTTATGATTGCGGCCTGGCTAACCCATAGATTATCGAAATCCTGGGGCTTGCTTGATGGTCGGCGATCTGATGCGGCTGCAGCGTCGCAGTCGAAGCCGTCAGTCTAATGCATGATTACGCGGACATTGTATGTGGAGTCGAAGCGATTGAGCGTCGAGTGCACGTTTCAATGAACGAGGATGAGTTTCTTGAGTTCTATGCTTTAACGGCGCGTCGACTGCGCGCCTATTTGACGAGGATGTCGGGGGATGCCTCTCTATCCGACGACCTTATGCAGGAAGCGTACTGTCGGTGGTTCGAAGCAGCCGGGCGGCCACAGGATGAGGATGGTCAGAGACGTTATCTATTCAGAATTGCGACAAATCTGTTTTACGACCACTGCCGGCAGGCTAAGCGGAACGCTGGTCCGATTGACCAGACGACGGAACCGGTCGATGAGGAGGCTGAGCGACGGTTTGAAATACACTGTGATGTTGGTGACGTATTCCGCACACTGAAACCACGCCAGCGTGCCTTACTGTGGTTGGCGTATGTAGAAGGGATGCGGCACGCCGAGATCGCCCAAGTGCTTGGCCTGAGCAGGCTCAGTATTCGTCCATTATTGCTGCGAGCCAGACGCCAAATGGCGAAAACGTTGAGGGCTCGCAACTTGGAACCCCGCAGGCGCTCCTAAGGAGAACGTGTTAGTGTCAAAATGTTCCCACGAAATTGCCACTAACCGGTCAGTACGCACTGGCAATTGGTCGGCTGACCTTGAAGCCCACGTGTTGACCTGTGGTCAGTGTAGCGAACTTGCGTTGGTCGGCGGAGTTCTCAACGAGGAATACCGCCGTGCCATCTGGGAAAGCGGTGCGGTTGAGACTGGACGAATCTGGCAAGTGGCACACTTGCGGGCCCAACGAATGAACCGAGAACGGGCGACTCGACCCATTGCGGTCATTGGGATGGTTGGCCTGATCTGTGCGGGACTGGCGGTTTTCGTGCTGTGGGCGGGGGCGTCGGCTCGGAGTTTGCCATGGATGGTAACGGTTTCGTCGTGGACGACGAGACCCTTCGAAATAACAGTGGCCACAGTCGTGTTTACCGTTAGTGCACTGGCGCTTGTGCTTCCAATGTTTAATTTTTTGCTCGCGAGCCTAGAAGACTGAGCATATATATCGGGTGAAGATATTCGAGTGATGGTTTGGGACTTGGCGGGTGCAACGCTTGTTCCCGCTGTTATCAAATCTTTGCACAATGGGAGACAGGAAGATGACGGACAAGCTCTTTTTGGTCCTTCTAACTGTGTTACTTGGATCAGCCAATGCCGTAGCACAACCTACATCCGGCCAGGTCGGAGAGCCTGCTGGTCCTCAAGTGGAGGTTAAGGTCGAGACGATCACGGTGGAGCCACCTACGGTTATTCAGATCGAGGTTGAGGTTGACGACATCATTGACGAGGTGTTAGCCCGACTAGAAACGGTGGGACCACCTACTGTTTTGGGTGAATTGTTCGACTGGCAGGGGAGACTTGGTGAGGGGCAACGGATTGAAATTAAGGGTGTGATTGGCGCGATCTCGGCTGAGGCGACGGACGACGACCTAGTGAAGGTCACAGCGAGAGGAACACAAATTCCAGATCGTCCGGTCGATTTCAAAGTGGTTGAACATAGTGGCGGGGTGACCATCTGCGTTATGTATCCGGTCGACGGCAACGACTGTCAAGCAGGTGATAAAGGACAACTGCGGACTCCGAAAGATAAGAATGTTTCCGTGCAGTTTGCGATTCTGGTGCCGCGTAACGTGGCGTTCGCGGGACGAACCACGAATGGTGATGTAACGGCGATTGGTCTTAGGAGAGACGTCCAGGCGTATACGGTGAATGGCAAAGTAAGAGCACGTGATCTCGGTGGCACCGTGGAGGCGCGCAGCGTTAATGGGAGCATCGATGTTTCGACGACCGGGCATGCTCGTGCAGAAACGGTCAATGGCAGCATTGACGTTTCGATGGGATCCGCTAAGTGGGCGGGCGAACTTGCCTTCAAGGCAGTCAATGGCAGCGTGACATTGAGACTCCCCGAGCCGATTGACGCGGAGGTCTACCTGCAGACGCTGAACGGTTCGATCAGCACGGAACTCCCGATTGCGAGGACGTCCCAGTCAACGAAAGGTCGCCGACTGGTGGAGGTGGAAGGCATGCTGGGTGACGGTGGCCGCGAACTGCGCGTGACGACAACGAATGGGTCGGTGCGCCTGCAGCGAAGGCATGCAGTGGGCGATGCAGCGAATTCTAGCAACGACAGCACGTCGGTTAAGATTGGAGCGAGAGTCATTCAGCGCTTTCAAGAAGTGTTTGAAGAAGTCTTTGAACGAGTGCAGAAAGAATTAGGTGACACAAGCAGCGGAAGCTAACTTGGACAGGGGAGAGACACACGGGCCAGGTGGATTGAACCTGGAGCGACAAGAAAGGATTTGTGATGATTTGTCACCAATGCCGGCACGAGTTGCCGGAGCATGCGAATTTCTGCCTAAACTGCGGAAGGGATCAAAAAGCCTCAAGGACAACGTCCCGGACAGGGCGCCCGCTCCGTCGGTCGGTCAGTAATCGAAAAATCGCTGGAGTGTGTGGTGGCCTCGCCAACTACTTCACTGTGGATGTCACTATCGTTAGGCTCTTGTGGGTGATTGTGGCCATCGTGCCGCCAGCGTCCGTCCTGGCCGTCATTGCATACCTGGCGGGCTGGTTGCTCATGCCAGGCGAGAAGTCGCGTGGTTCGGTCGACTTGAGTCAAAGATTGACTAGGTCGGAGACCAATCGAAAGATTGGAGGAGTGTGTGGGGGCCTTGGTGAGTATTTCGACTTCGATCCGACAGCCGTTCGCCTCGTCTGGGTTCTCTTGTCCATCATTCCTGGAGTCATTGTGGGTGGAATTTTCGTCTACCTATTAGCGTGGCTCATTATGCCGGCAGCTGCCCATGGCAGCATCAACGTCTTAGTCTCTGACGAAGATGTTGGTCTTTAGCTCTGAGCTCCTTGCAAAATAAGGGCATTACGGTGAAGTTGCCAAGAGAGAAAAGTCTTGGCTTCGTAAACATTGGGACCAGCACCACACTCGCCTTAACGCGTCTTCTAGTTAGAAGGTATGGCGTCGCCAAGCGGACTTGCAACAAAGGGGAACCCGAACTGGACAGTGAAAATAGAGGGTAAAGTGCGGGTTGTCCGTTGGCCGATGGGGAGTTCAACGTGGGGGCTGGT
>CAZMUA010000039.1:0-4364 GCA_964569695.1 uncultured Woeseiaceae bacterium | reverse complement strand
AGCTTTGGATTTGAGATCATCTATAACGCTGCTTGCCTGTTCTACAGCAGTATTGAAATAGTCAGGTTCGGTTCTTGCGACCGTAATTACAAAATAATTGGGATCCGACATAGTTGTATTCTCCTATAGTGGTTGAGTCCATTTGTTGCGTCTAGGCTCATAGCCTGAGAATAAGATGTTACACGATTGCGATGCACCCTAATATGCATCCCGACGAGTCAGCGTCTTCACAGGGCAACTAAGTATTGGATTTGATAGTGGCTACGAGTGGGACCAAACCACCGACCCCGGCATTATGAGTACCAGTACCGAGTCACGCAGTTCATGTGGATCAACCACATACGCATGCCGATCCCGCCCTTCGGAGTTCCTTGATATTTGAATACTAGACGCTGAATAAAAACCCTGTAAATAATCTAGAGAATACGGGGACTCAAGTTTTGAGTTGCAGTTCCTCTACACAGACAGTGGCGATGTCCTATCTCCTGCGGTATGGTCAGAACTCACCCACAAGTAAGATAGGAGGTTCCAATATGTTTATCTCAAACTGGATTTTTCGAAGTGCACCCGGCACTCAGGCGCAGGTGTTAGAGGACAGCCAAGACTACAAAAGACTCTGGGAAAAGCATGGCGCTAATGAGTGCCACCTATTCACAATTCAGGGTGGTGACATGGGCTGCATGTCGTTTATCGCACAGTTTGATAGTGCCGAAGCATTTGGAAAGACTAACGACTCAATAGCTGCTGATCCTGAGTTCCAGGCATTAGTTGCTAAAACGGCTTCGTTGGGCGGCCAATGGGTACGGCACAATCTTGCCCGTGCGGTATTTTGAAAAAAGTTCGATTCAAATAGAAAGTAATGAAGAGCCTCACTCGCTGGGGCTTTTTTGGGGGGGCTGAATTGGGATGCTGATGAGAATAATGTGTACCTTACTCGTTCATACGTTCATACGTTCACACGTATTAACTAAAATCTGGAATATCTAGTCGACTCTTACAAGGGTGATTTTTTGTTTACCAAGCTGGTCTCGATTTTTCGTAAGTGGTTATCCTGGGGTCGACGGGGGTGTTCGGTATTTTCTTGTTGGCATATAGGTAAGCGTCTGGCTTAAATTAACTGGCGTCGTCAATACTACCCACTCTTAATTTTCTTGCGGGTCGTAGTGTTGTGGTCGCAAGTTCCAAGCCTGGACAAAAGGAGGGCAGCACCCGGAGATGCTGCCCTCGACTTTTTTATGATTATTTAGAGAACATTTTCTTTAATTCATTCAGATCATACTGATTGCCGTAGAGAACCGTACTGTTTATTGCAACAACACCGGCGGCCATGATGGCAGTCTTGACCTGCTCATCTGTCGCGCCAGCCCCCTTCGCCATCGCTGTGTGTGCAATTATGCAGTATTCACACTTCATGCCTGCGGCAGCAGCCAGGTGGATCAACTGCATGGTTTTTGCATCAAAGCCTGAATTCTTCGCAAAAGCAGGTTGGGCAAGCAGAAACTCGGTATAGGCCCGACTCATGGATTCGGGCTCCATGGGGGTTAAGATGGGATGGTCGTTCCCGGCAAAGGCGATGGTGGTCGCTCCGAGGGCCAAGGCAGCAAGCATTGTTTTGATTAATTTCATTATTACCTCCTTTTATGAGTAGTGATGATGAATGTATGTCCATTATCCACCAATATGCCCGGCATTTGTTGTAGGTCGTGTTTGATTATCCAGAACAGCAGACTGCTTCGGTTTTGTTCCATTGTTTGAGGCCAGTGCTCCCGAGACGCTGGGTATCGGGTCTGGGATTCGACCCTCAATCTATTAAACGATGTAAATAGCCAAAGCAAACGGGGGATGCATCTGCGTGCCCCGCACTTCCCTAACCCAATCTGGCCGGCAAAGATCCTAGCCTGCGTGTGCTCAAGTAGACGACGACCCTAAGATGATTTGGGTGCAACGATATAGACACAGCACTTTACCACTCGACTTAGCTACAACCTCAGCATCCCATACCTGCGTACTCCGCCCTTTGTGCAGGGGTCGGGCTATACATTCAATCAGACCAGAACGAACTGTGGCGAGATAGTTTATCTTTGACTCAACCGTCGTAAAGCCAGATGCACCATCAGGCAACGACTTAACACAGCCGTAACCGGCACATGAATCGGCTAGAGCAAACAATGTTCCAGCGTGAAGATAATCATGCCATCCTGAATGGTGTTGTTGAAGATCGATGTGCGCGACGACCTCTGTCGCTTCGACGCGAGTAAACACCATTCCAAGGTGTTCAAACAGGAATCCTTCGCCATAGCGGTTAAAGTCTTCTAGGGTATGTGGGAACTCGCGCTCCATCACTGCCTCTTATCTGCGTATTATCTACAAAAGTGAACTTTTTCCCGAAATACGAAAATCTGTTCCGATTTCCTGTGCTTTCCAACAAGAGACACAAAGTTCTTTTGTTGTGTCTCGAACACACCGACACACACCCAACCCAGAGAATATTCTGATCTAATGTGGCTATAGCTCTACAGTCCCCGGGTAACTCGCGTAGGAATTTCAATGACATCGAAATCCTTGGACACAATGTTTGTCAAAGCTGGATTGGCTCCAACTCCAGCAAAGAGATCGGACTTCAAATACGCTTCATAGGAATCCTTTGATTCCCAGATATAGACACCGCCATAGGTATTGTTCTCGTCATCGGCAAGCCAGTGTTTCGAAATGAGTCCCGGCAGTGCGGCGAAAGCTTCAGCAAGTTCGTTACATACTGCTTCATACTCAGCTCGATTAATACCCTCTAGGTTGAAATTAATGATTTGGATATGCATATATTTTCTCTGCAATGTTGATTGTGATTGTCGTAAAAAGTCTAACTCAATCGCGAGACAAAAGTCTTGATTCAGAACAGTGTCAAGCAGCTCAGAATCCTCAAGTAAAGTGTGGCTGAACATAAGGGCGCTTATGTTGAACAACACAGAACTACACGTTAGCCGTACAACTTGGCTGTAGGTGAACTAGAGGCTGACCAGCCCAAACATCAGGGGAGGTAGGGTCAAGCGGTGGTATTGCCCTGGTCCAGAATACGACCCCAAATACCTTAAGACCAGAGGAAAGGACTGATATATAGGAGCGGCGTCAGGAAAAGAGTATTCCAGTCAGGTATAAATCCTATAGACGATGTATAACAGGCCCGCGGCGGCGCTGAGTTCCATCAGAAGCACGCCCATGATCATCCATCGATTGAGTTTACGTTTGGGCAGATAGGTATTGTTCTTCTGGGCAATCTGCCGTTCCTGCTGATAGGTCAATTCACTTTCTGGTTTGCCGTCGCTCATCGTGGCTTCAAGTTAACCGGTTCATCGTTCGAAAACAAGCACAGCGGCGTACGGGTAACGGCAGGTGTGAAGGCGGTTGAAATTTCTTCTTCAGGAAAATGAATTTGTGGTTGCAACGCTTTTCCAGTATGTTGTTCTTTCCAACAATGACCTGAGGCAGGAGAGCAAACATGACCGTAGTAACGACTAACATGGTTAAACCTATCACTGGCAAATCACAGCTTGCACAAGATCGAATGCGCCGAGCTGCAAAAATATATGAAAAGCATGGTGGTAAAGTGCGCATTGTACGGTTTCTGATGGGCGCGTATGCTGGAAACATGGCGCTGCAATCGGCTGCGTCGGATTTTACGACTTCAATGTCAGTTGCCGACGGAGTCATCAACGACTCGTCTTTTGTCGATCTGATGCAGGAACGCGAATCAGAACCGGCGGCTGAGATGATTGGCCCGTTCCTGTTTCGCACGATCTATGGCGACATTGCCTGGGATACCCATCCGGTGTCGCAGATGCGCGCTTACCAGATGCCGAGAAAGAACGTGCCGGCGGCTGTGCAGATTCTGGGAGAAGTCGACCAGCTGACCGATGAAGTCGAAGTGGCTGGAGTGGCCCCGGTCGTGAGTGAAGACATGACGCTTATTCTTGCGACTTATCAGTTCACATCTATAGCCGACTATGGCGTACAGCTGGACAAGGTCGGGATGTCGGATGCATTCCAGCAGATCGTCAACAAAGCCAGTGAGTTGGGCACGCTGGTAAGTTCGAGTGTCTACATGACCATCTAGATCCGTGACCGGACAGTTCTCCCGGCACTTCGTCACGAAGGCAGGGATTCAGGGCTCCACTCGGATGGGGCCCTTACTTTGTCAGGATACAAGCGCCAATCGCGAACCAGCCATACCGCCCTGCGTGCTGTGACGATAGAATGAGACGGTCATGCCCGGTATCGCCACAGTGTTCATTCTGCCTGGAATATTCAGTGACCGGTCTGACCCGCCAGGCCCTGTTCAATTGCTCTGATGACAGCAAAAAGCAGGCCCT
>CAZMUA010000038.1:0-5140 GCA_964569695.1 uncultured Woeseiaceae bacterium | reverse complement strand
AAGTGGCGGAACTGGCAGACGCACCAGCTTGAGGGGCTGGCGGTGGCAACATCGTAGGGGTTCGAATCCCCTCTTCCGCACCATCAGTCAAAGAAGAAAAATACCAAACAAGAACGATTTGTACGAAAAAAGGGCTCTGCAACCCTAAAGTCGCAGAGCCCTAAAACAGCCTGCAAAATTGCAGGCAAGGTGCGTCAGAATCCTAGACCTTCACAACGTTCTCAGCCGCTGGACCCTTCTGTCCTTGCACCACATCAAATTCTACCCGCTCACCTTCACTCAGGCTCTTAAAGCCGGTGCCTTGGATCGCGGAATGATGCACGAAAACGTCTTTCTCTCCATCATCACGGGTGAGAAATCCGTATCCCTTGCTATCATTAAACCATTTAACAGTACCACTCATTGCCATCTCCGTACTCCGTTCTGCATAATGTCGGAGTCCGGTCCTGCCGTACTGCCGACTGCTATAAATCGCGGCATCCCCCGCGCAGGTGGTGCCACCTTCTTCGGTAACACCCATTTGTTCACCTATAAGGGTTGCCTGCCCTGCGCCAACTGTCAAGTGCACAATTCCCCCAAAAACACTGGCGCCCTTAAAATCCAATTCTGAACGCAAAGGTTGCGACGGATATAATGCGACAGATGTCAATAAGCTTAGGTTTTGAACGCCTAATCGATTCAGGCCGCATCCGGGGTCGCCGGGTGGGCTTGGTGTGTAATCTTGCCTCAATCGATAAGAGCTTACAGCATATTTCGACTCGATTTGCGAATGAACCCAGTGTGACGCTCAATGCATTGTTCGGCCCCCAGCACGGCTTCGAGTCCAACGACCAAGACAATATGGTTGAGACCTCCCATTCGCACCATTCCATCCACGACATACCAATCTACTCGCTGTACAGCGAAACCCGCACGCCAACAACAGATATGTTGCGTGACCTTGATGTCCTCGTAATAGATCTCCAAGACGTAGGAACACGCGTCTATACCTATCTGTACACCATGGCAAACTGTTTGCGGGCCTGTCGTCAGCACGATATTCCAGTCATCGTTACAGACCGTCCAAATCCTATCGGTGGCATAAGTGTTGAAGGGCCTTTACTAGATGAGACGTACTCATCATTCGTTGGTCAGTTTGCAATTCCGCTACGGCATGGCATGACGATTGGGGAGGCGGCAAACCTTTTTAATGATCATTTCGGTATTGGAGCCAAACTTGAGGTCTTCAAAATGGAAGGCTGGACCCGTCAGATGTACTTCGATGACACGTCTCTGCCGTGGATTCCACCATCTCCAAATTTACCGACACTAGATAGTGCAATTGTCTACCCGGGTAACGTCCTAATTGAAGGAACAAACTTATCTGAAGGACGAGGAACAACGCTGCCGTTTGAACTGATCGGCGCACCATGGATTAACGCCGAGCAACTGGTAACGGATTTAAACGCAGTCGACCTCCCTGGCGTTTACTTTCGCACAAAGACCTTCGAACCAACATTCCAAAAACATGCTCAAAGTGTTTGTCACGGGTGCCAGATTCACGTCCACGATCGAACAACATATAAACCTGTACTCACAACGGCGGCCTTGCTTCTAGCATGTCAGCAAGCACATCCGAATTTCTTCAGCTGGCGAAAACCGCCCTACGAATACGAACACGTTAAACTGCCAATCGATATTTTGTCGGGTTCAGCACATCTACGGGAACACATTGAAGCGAATGCACCCTTAGCAAAACTTGAAACGGATTGGAGCGCTGATCTCTCAAGTTTTTCGCCAATCCGTGAAAAGTTCTTAATCTACTGATTCGAATCACCCACAACAATCGACTTTCTTGATCAACCCCACACGTTAGGTATTACACACGATTGCACTTGACTTTGACTCAACTGTCCGAAGTCGATAACATCACGGATCCCAGCATCGCGGATACGGTTAACTGTACTTCAGTCATTGATTCACCATGGCTCGACACAACGGAATTAGCGTTGAACATTCACTTCTGATTACAGCTACGCCGAGTTGTGTGCTCGACGCATTTTTTGATTCAGGTGCGCTAGCCGCTTGGTGGCATACCACGCAGTCAGTCACTGTGCGTGAGCCACTAGGCGTATATGCAGTCGAATGGGAGCCGACGGTCTATCACGATGAGCTCCTTGGTCAGCTGGGTGGCTCCTTTCATGGCACGGTCATGGATTACCGACCTGGCTTTGAATTCTTCGTCGCAGATGCATACTGGCTTCCCCCACAAGGCAACCCTCTTGGCCCAATGGCACTCGAAGTAACCTGCGCTGTTGAAGGTCCAGCGACCCGAGTAACAGTGCGGCAGAGTGGCCTGGAAAATGGAGCTCGTTGGAAAAGATATTTCTCACTTATTGATCGTGGTTGGCTGAGCGCGCTGCAAGCGCTGTCTACCTACATCGAAAAGAGCAGCGTCCTGGAGACAGCAGACGGTGATCCGCACATCTCCACTCGTGAATCGGCAAAGAAGACAATGCTACGGATACCCAAGCCCAAGTCGGCGGTGGCAAAGTCAAGGCGCCTGAAAAAGTCTTCGTGAACTTCTCGACAGCGTTAGGTCAATTCCAGATTTAGACTGTTGATCTTTGTTTGAATAACCTTAACCACTTGTATAACTATTTTCATATGACTCTCGATTCATGGAAACAGTTGTTGAAGCGAGCTATCAAGAACCGCGGAATCCACGACACCGACTCCCTTGTTGAAACGCTCGTTGAGGCAACGGCAAAACTACGGCAGGCTGACTGGTACAACCATGCCGATACGGACACAGAACAGTTGCCCAAACCAAGCAGAACCAAGCCTCTGTAATGAGTAAACCTCTTCCTAACTGCTCCATTGTAGAAATCTCAGCACTGATAAAATCGCAGTCGGTAAAAGTCATCGATGTGGTGGAACAGTGCCTGACAAGAATTTCCAACCTCAATGATTCTTTGAACGCATTTATTGCAATTTCTGCGAAATCGGCACGAGAAGCAGCTCTTTTTTCTGACTCTGAGATTGCAACTGGGAAATACCGTGGACCTCTCCATGGCATTCCTATTTCTGTTAAAGACATCATTAACGTGGCGGGAACAGCCACAACAGCCGCGTCCCATGTACGGGCTACTACTCCCTCAATAACCGATGCACCCCTCATTACACGACTCCGTTCAGCTGGTGCCATCATTATCGGTAAGTGCAACATGCATGAATTCGCGTTTGGAACAACCGGAGAAGACTCGGCGTTCGGCCCGACTCGGAATCCGCACGATCTCGAACGATCTCCTGGTGGTTCAAGTGGTGGCTCAGCGGTCTCTGTCGCAACAGGCATGGCGTACGCGTCGATTGGTACTGACACTGGAGGATCAATTCGAATTCCAGCAGCGGCGTGTGGCGTGGTCGGGTTAAAGCCTTCCTTTGGTGAGATTCCCTGTGAAGGCATCATTCCCCTGAGCCCCTCATTGGACCACGGCGGCCCCATCACGAGGACCGTGACCGATGCATGGTTGCTGTATCGCTACCTGTCGGAGAACCTAGACAGCAATGACCCTTCCGCTATCCCATCAATACGACCCGAAGTACGACTTGGTATACCTAGGGCATATTTTCTGGAACATCTCGATACTGATGTGCGCCGAGCATTCGATGACACGCTTGGTCGACTCACAACTGCTGGCTGTCACATTACGGACGTTGATATTCCGCACGCCGATCTCATTCCGGCAACATACCTTCACATCATTCTGCCTGAAGCTTACGCCTACCATGCACAAACCCTGCAGAAATGCCCCAACAAGTACACGAAAGGTGTTAGAACTCGACTGGCCATGGGTCAGTACATCCTGGCCGAGGACTATGTCAGAGCTCGGCACGGCAAAAAAGTCCTGCGCCATGAGGTCGACACCGCCTTGACCCATTGTGACGCACTCGTCCTTCCAACCTTACCGATTCCCGCCCCACAGTTCGGGAGAGATGAGGTCAGGTTGGGTGACAAGGTTGATCTGGTACGCAGTGCGATGCTCCGCTTGACACAACTCTTTAATTTAACTGGTCATCCAGTCCTGTCGATTCCCTGCGGCCAATCTCTTAACAGCTTGCCCGTCGGCTTACAGCTCGTCGGTGTCAGAAACCGAACTGATGAGTTACTACAACTAGCTGCTGCCCTTGAATCTCACATCGTCGGGACCCGTCAGACAAACGTTGTGCAATAGCACGGTGTCTGAACTAGTTTGATATCAAGTCCTCAAGTTTGATTTCGGTGAGTTCTCCTGCATCTAGGTCGGTCAAGCCTGTGGCAATGGCATCGCGATCACCCACGACCACGGTAGTCACCTGGTCCGGTGCAAGATACTCTTGAGCCACACGCCTGACAGTTTCCAGATCGACCAAATTCACCGACGGCACGACTTGCGTAAAATAATCATCGGGAAGATGATAAAGTGCACTCCGCGCAAATCCTTGAGCCACTTGCGACGCTGTCTCAAACCCGCGCGGATATCCTCGAGTCAACGCGGCTTTCGCCTGCACCAGTTCTTCATCCGACACAGGATGAGAATCTCGAATGTGACGAATCTCCTTCAGCACTTCCCGAATCGACTCACTCGTAGCGTCTGTCTGAACACTAAGGGCCGCCATAAAATCTCCCGCATAGCGACAAAATGTAAACCCTGTGCTCACGCCATAGGTATATCCTTTATCCTCACGTAAATTGAGATTGAGCCGACTAACAAATTGCCCGCCCAAGATGGCATTTAACACACGCAGCGCATGATAATCCGGAGTATCGCGTGACACGCCTCGATGTCCGATCCGCAACTCGGACTGGGCTGCCCCTGGACGATTCATGACGATTAACCGCTCCCGTTGCGTTCCTTCTGAATGCGCTTTACACCGCGTATCAAGGTCTGCCGTCCGAGTCTCAGGTGTGGCACACCACATTTCGAAGGCAGTCGCCGCCTGGTCCAGCAATTGCTCTGCTGGCATCGCTCCCACGAGAATCAGCGTAGCCTTTACAGGCTGATAGAACTCGCGATGGAAGTCCACAACGTGATCACGCGTTAACGTCTGGATCGACGCTTCGGTTCCAGATGGATTATGTCCATACGGATGATCACCGTACAGGGCCTCGACCATAATT
>CAZMUA010000037.1:0-5809 GCA_964569695.1 uncultured Woeseiaceae bacterium | reverse complement strand
GCCGGCGAGCCGCTTGATCAGGGGTCATTGAGTCCAATCCGAGTGTTTCCTCTAACATACCGCCTCGATCCAATTACACGACATCGACAGGCCTAGAAGGATGCAATTACTAATCTTATACATCCAATATAAATATGCTACTGTCTCGGTCGCGAATGTAAAGTTCCCTTTCGAGGAAAGTGATCTTTAAATATCTTTGGACTTCGAAGAACTAGAGGAAAATCAACTGTATCGAAGGGCGGTTTCAAAGATTTCGTTCAATGAATAGTTTTTTCAAAAGAGGAAAATCCCGCAAGGTTTTGGAAGAACAGTATCTTCCACAGCCGGCATAAAACTGAAAAAACTCATTAAAAGTCATAATAATTGTTTAAGCCTTTGGTAAGTTAGAAAAAGTCTGTTTCGAGCTACTAGTGAAAATCGGTCTTTAATAACTCTAATAAATAAGTCCAAGAAAGAAAGTCCTGCCCCACAACCTTAGAAAGGAACTCTTAAATAGGATTCAATTCCACCCCTGATCCAGATGCAGGAACTGGATGCTCCGGGATAGGCCCAGGAGGCACCCATGGCCATTCCAAATTACATAAAGTAGTTATTCGCATTTTTATCCCGAATAGCCAAACGAAAATGATTGAAATAATTTTCCCATTTCTGGCAGTGAGTTTTCAAGATACTAACTCATCTTATGTACCAATTTTAGTGAGGCAGGACTAATTTCAAATTCGCCAAACTACCGAATGATGTCATAGCATCCTTGAAAATGTTCCCTTGACACATTTTGATTTTCTTAACATACTCACGCGTTCAACTGAGCCAAACCTATACCACAATTCGAGCCGGGGCAGAGATATTGCCGCCGGTGGAATACAATTTTCCAAGTAAAAAGTTTGGACGTGGACATCGAGCTAGCAGCCGAACAAATCGATCGATTGGTAACCTGTGACCTGAACGTCCGACCCTTCTTTCCTGCACTATACAAAGCCGCCAGATTCGCACAGGGAGGCCCGCTATGCCGACTTGCTGCAGATCGACTCAAGAGTGCGTTCACTGACACACGCGGGGAGCCAATTTTGTTCATCACAGGGTTCTTTTCTCCGATTCTTGGAGTCGGAGAACAAGACGGACCGGTCGGTACAGCATTCCTTGCTCGAGTACTCGAGCAAGCCTTTGGTGTAGTGCCAGTTGTGGTGACAGATAAAGGACAGATTCCGTTGGTAAGTCAGACTTTATGTGGTGGTGGATTCAACGTTATCCCTCTTGAGAATGCTCTCAAATCGGCTCGAGTCGGCAAGGGAAAAGCGGCGAGTGTCATTGAGTTCCCGGTTCGACTGGAAGAAGCATCTTTTGAGGCGGAACGACTTCTGAAAATGCTCTCACCGAGAGCGATAATTGCAATCGAGCGACCAGGAAGGAACGTAGCTGGAAAGACACACAGCTTAGGTGCCATCGAGCTAGGAGAAACCACTGCAATGACCGATGTGCTTCTTTCTCAGGCACGGGACCGTGGATGTACTAGCATTGCCATCGCAGATGCCGGAAACGAAACTGGATCTGGAATGATTCACGACGAAGTGAACCGTGTTCTCGGCGAGGAGCGCCGTTGCATGACCTGTGGAGAAGGTATCGCTGCAGTCGAGACAGCAGATGTTCTTGTGATGGCGGCAGTTTCAAACTGGGGCGCGTATGGGGTTGCGACTGCTCTTGCATTGGAGTTGGAGGATGCCGGTTTGATGCCGAATGTGAATGTTCTGGAGTGGACGATCCGTGCTTGCGCCCTTGCCGGAGGTCGAAACGGCTTGTCGGATTGGACAGATCCTGGATCAGATGGGATGCCGATTGCGACCGATCTTGGTGTACTAACTATGCTCCGGACACTCGCCCAAACTCCCGAGTAGTTTAATGAAGAACCTAAGAATGAGGGATAACTAATGGCTTTGAGTAATCAAGAGAAAGAGTTGCTAGCTATGTATGGGAAGGTATGGCCTGCTCCCATTGACAGGGTGATCAAGAACTCAAGTTCTCGTTTAACGCTAGATATTGAAGGATTTGAGCCATTCTCAGCCGTCTTGCTTGATACGGCAGTTCCTCAGATAGCAAGTGCGTTACGTAAGGTGCTTCCTTTCAAGGGACATCTGATTCACTCAGCATGGTCAGGAAGCGGTGTCCGTGCGCTTGAGGCTATGAACCTGCCATGTGTAGAGTCCCATGAGAACAGCACCTATTTTCCCGCACCCGGAGATATCTGCTTTACGGTGGGTCACAATGAATTTACCATCTTTTACGGGGATGCGAGTCCCGCAATGCCTAGCGGAAAGGTCAGAGAATCAGTGTTCGCGATAATTGAGGCTCGAATCATAGAATTTCAGCAAGCGTGCATGCTTACTCGTCTCACTGGCTTAAGGCCTTTCTCCCTCCAGTTCGTATGAACCCCTATTATATCCACACTCACGTTAAGTGTTGAAGGCTGTAAACAGCTAGCAAAGAGCTGAAATGGCAATACCCAAACTAGCAATTCGTCTGCATAGCGCAATGGAAGCACGTCGATCGGCTGAGCTTGCCCGCTGCGCGGAGGAAAATGGCTTCAGTGCCATATGGTTTGCAGAAAATCCATACCAGCGCGGCGTGCTGCCAGCGATATCCGCATGTGCACTTGCAACCGAGTCAATCGAACTAGGCATAGGAGTTTTCAACCCCTACAATCGACACCCAACCCTCATGGCAATGGAGATAGGCGCTCTCGACGAGCTTTCTCGTGGGCGGGCTATCCTAGGAATCGGATCTGGGGTTCCAACCTGGATCGGGAAGATCACATCACATGAGCGCCTACTGAGTGCTGTTCGCGATGCTGTGCACATTACCCGTACACTTCTCTCTGGCCAAGAGGTCAACTATCAGGGCAAGATGTTCTCTGCCGAAAATGTTCATCTTGAATTTCCACTTTGGCGTGAAAACATTCCAGTTCATGTAGCGGCGATGGGTGAAAAGATGCTGCAATTGTGCGGAGAACTCGGAGACGGTCTGCTCATTGGAAACATGTGTCCCCCTTCGTTCACAGGGAATGCGATTGAACTCATGAAGAAGGGCGCCGCACGGGCCGCTCGTTCCATGCCTGCGGAGATCACTAAATACTTGCCTTGTTCGGTGGGCAGCGACAGCAGGGAAGCTCAAGAGGTCGCTCTCAATTCAATCGGGCAAACTCTCGGTGCATTCTGGAAGGCTTACGCTTCTTCGAATACTGCAATCGCAGCCATCCGAAACAATAATGAGATCGACCCCGAAATCTTCAACTATGCTCTCGAACGCCTCGCTGCAGGAGACCCGGGCAGCAAGGCCCTCGATGACTCGTTCATACATGCATACGGAGTGGCAGGTAGCGTAAGCGAATGTGTTGAGCAGATCAAGAAACATGGCAGTTCAGGAGTTACACAGCTAACCTTAACGATTCTCGGAGAAACACCGAAAGAGAGTATTCGCATGCTTGGAGCAGCTACCCGCACTTGAACGGACACTTGATGCTTTTATTAGAAAAAATAATGACTGCAGATTAGCCTAAGAGGTCGAAACATTCATGCACCGCGTTGAAGACGACCGCTTGATCCGTGGCAAGAGCTGTTTCATTGAGGACCTCGATCACACCGGTGCCCTGCACGCGGTTTTCGTGCGTTCTCATCATGCGTACGCTCGTCTAGTGAAAATTGACTCATCAGCCGCAATGGATGTTAACGAAGTTAACGCCGTGTTCACAGGTACTGACTTTGTTGCGCAGGGTGTTAAGCCAATGCAGTGCTCACGTCCCGTGGACTCCACAGATGGGAGACCATTCTGGGCCCCAACGCGGCACGTACTTGCCCTGGAGACTGTCCGATTCGTAGGTGATCCGGTGGCAATGGTCATTGCCAGATCCCTGGAAGCGGCTCTAGACGCAGCTGAACTCGTCGATGTCGATTATGAGCCTATGCCTGCTGTGGTCGAGCCTGCGAAAAGTGACGAAGTTGCTGTAGTCCGACGTATTGGTGACGAGACGGCTGTCCGTGAAGCTTTCCAATGTGCCACCCATGTTGTACGGGTAGAAAGATTGAACAATCGTATCAGTGCCCTTCCGCTCGAGACGCGTTCTGCAATTGGAAATTATGACAGGATGCGAGGCGTGTACCGACTCGATACTCAGACCCAGGGCGTACATCTAATGCGTACCCTTGTAGCCGCGAGTCTCGGAATCGACGAGGAACGGTTACGTGTAGTCACACAGGACGTTGGCGGAAGCTTTGGTATGAAACTTGTGAATTATCCGGAACAAATCGCGGTGCTGGTAGCGGCACGATTGCTGGCGATGCCGGTGCGCTGGGTCGCCACGAGAAGTGAGGCCTTTCTCACCGACACACAAGCGCGCGATCACTCAAGTATCGCTGAGCTAGCACTTGATGAGACCGGACGAATTCTCGCTCTTCGATGTGTCACGCACGGCAATATGGGTGCCTATGCTTCGTCATATGCAACGTCATCACCAATTCTCGGATTTCCTCGTACGGTGATTAATGTTTATAGGATTCCTCAGGTTGACATCACAATACGTGCTGCTTACACCCACACCACACCAACGGATGCTTTCCGAGGTGCAGGGAAACCGGAGGGAGTACACCTCATGGAAAGACTGATTGATGAAGCGGCGCGGAAATTAAGAACCGATCGGATGACGTTGCGTATGCAAAACCTCGTCACATCAGAAGAGATGCCTTACCACGCGCCGAATGGAGAAGTCTGGGACTGCGGTGATTTCCCAGGAGTTATGCATTACGCCCTTCACGAGGCAGCATGGGACAATTTTGAGAGCCGTCGCGAAGAAAGCCATGCTATGGGGTTGCTTAGGGGATTCGGAATTGGACTCTATCTGCACACAGCCGGTGCGGGTACCGAAGAGACATCAATGGTCGAGATTGACACCAACGGCCAACTCGTTGTGTACGTTGGTCAACAGGCGTTAGGTCAGGGTCATGAGACCGCTTTTGCTCAGCTGCTTGGCGAGCACCTTGGAGTGGATCCTCAAAACATCGAAGTGATTCAGGGAGACACGGATCGGCTACCACCTCGTGGTGCATCTACAGGAGGCTCGCAGTCTCTCCAGTGTGCTGGAACAACTGTCATGCGTGCCGCCGACCTCTTAGTCAAGCAACTCATGTCTCACGCGGCTGAAGCCCTTAATGTTCTATGTGAGAACGTGCGATACGAATCAGGCTTTTTCTCTGTAAAGGGTACTAATCTGAGTGTCGGGATCGGTGAGCTTGGGGTAGTTGTGCGTGGGAGCAACCCTAGGGACTGCACTGCCTTTGCTGAGTTCGAGGGTAACGCCGTCACGATACCTAACGGTGCCTATGTGTGCGAGGTCGAAGTCGACCCCGAGACAGGGGAGGTCAGGTTGTGCCAATTCGTAGGCGTTAACGACGTCGGTCGGCGCCTCAACCCGGCCATAGTTGACGGTCAACTTCACGGGGGCATCGTGCATGGCATTGGCCAGGCATGGCTTGAACAAGTGCGATACGAGCACAACGCTGGTCAGATGATTTCAGGCTCGCTCATGGAATACGCGATTCCGCGCGCTGATCACTTCCCGCCACTTAAACTTTTTTCGGCTGACATTCCAACACACAACAACACAATTGGAGCTAAAGGAGTGGGTGAACTCGGTTGTCTAGGGGCGCCAGCTGCATTCATGAACGCCCTGGCAGATGCTATAGGTACGCAGGAGGTCGAAATGCCTGCTACACCCGAACAAGTATGGAGAGCACTGGCCTATGAAAGGGTGACAACAGGGATG
>CAZMUA010000036.1:0-5903 GCA_964569695.1 uncultured Woeseiaceae bacterium | reverse complement strand
CACAATTAGATATTAGGTCTTCAAAGATAATCACCATATCTCACGACGCCTTTATCAAAATCCACAAAGACCTGGTCGCTCAGTTGGCGCTAATGTAAGTATACCGGTGAGATTAGCCATTCGGAGTGAAATGGCTTGAGTTTGGCGAAATCGGGGGTGTCTGGCACCGGATAGTCTGGAGTCAGCGGTGAGTCTGCTCGATCACAGGTCACATTCTGGTCACACTGAGTACTAACAACTCTAAATCATAAACAGTATAGGTACATCTGCCCCACACTCATGGGGAACATTCTTGATTAATTAACCCGGTCTTGATCTTTCGTAAGTGGTGATCTCGGGGTCAACGGGGGTGTGTGGCAATTTCTTGCAGTCATATAAGTAAGCGTCTGGTCTGAACCAGCTGGCGTCATCGATGATGCCCACTCTTATTCCGCGACGTTCTGGAAAGTGGCTGTTCAACGAAAACATTTGTGATCCGCACGTTGGGCAAAACTCTTTGGTCATGGTGCTACCCCTATCGCTCTTGTGCTGATAGGAGTGCGTCTGACCGGTGATAGTCACGCTTTCTGCCAGAACAAAAATGAACGAACCATAGAGACTGCCACTCGAGCGGCGACAATCATCACAATGACAAGAGCCTTGGAATATGGGTTCAACACTGCATTCAAAACTGACCGAACCACATAGACAATGACCGGTTATATTTAATGTCATAAGCAACTCCGATTCTTGTTCAGTTTACAAGCCCTGGTTACCCGAAGATTATTGACTACGTTTAGAGTTCTCCTATCCCTCATAACCCTAACTAAAACCGCTGACTCCAGTCTGCCACCACTCCGATCAACTCGTCATCCATCTCCTCAAAAAAGTGGTTTGCACCTTGGATCACCTGCTGACTGTACTGCGCATTATGTGCCGAGACCTGTTTTCGGAATTCTGCAGTTTCGAGCACACCGGGAAGATCGTCTGAACCGTAAAGATCAAGCACCGGAATGCTTATGGTCTGTAGTGAAATCGCGCTGTTGACGTCCTTGCTTTTCTGTGTCGCACTCATCCCGATGGCCACAAAACCCTGGATGTCGTTCACATTACGTGAGAGGTAATAGCTCGACATCGTGGCGCCCTGGCTGTGGGCAACGATGACCAAGGTTTCAGCACCTTTTTGTTTAAGGAACTGCTCCGCCGCCTTCAGGCGCGGCGGAACCTCGGGGTACAACGGCACGTATTCTTCTAACTCGGCGCCGTTACGCAAGATCGGCATCTGGATCGACAGGGTATGCCAGCCGTGCTCCGTCAGCGCTACACGGATTGGCTGTACGACCTGCTCCCAGTTGGGGTGAATTCCAGTTCCATGTACAATGATCATGCCCTTCTTGGAATCATTGGTCGCCTCGGTGTAAATACCAAACACGCCGCGACCGTCAACCATGACATCGACCTCCTCGCCATCCATAATCGACTCGGCAACCTGCTCACGCCAGCGTTGCTCTTTGCCAAGGTCGGAAGCAAAACCAGGTGCAACCAGCCCAATTCCTAGGATCAAGGCTATATATTTGTTACGCATATCTATTATGTCTTGATATTTTACTCCGCAAAACTAACATAAGATGGCAGCTATGGGTGGGCTCGAACGGGACTGTAACTTATTGAATTATTGGACGGGGTTCTGTTCCACCCCAATAGTTACCGTCAAAGCTACCGTCACTAGTGCTGGATTTGGTTGGACGGGGTTGGACTTCACCCATCAGTTCCGCCAGTTCCGTTCTCAGCTCTTCAATTGGCTTCTGAATTGTCGTGCAAATTCTGCAACGGGATTACGCCTTACGTTATGAAGTTTGCGTCGCACCACCCCGCAGTCTAGCCTGGTGCGCCCTGACGTTTTCAGTCTCCTCGGGAGTACCGTCGTGATAGGAACCGAACCACTGGTCTCACGGCATCGCTATGGTGCCGTAGTTACAGTCGAAGTAGCGACCATTACAGGCCACAAAGACACCAAGATGTTGATGCGCTATACACATTTAAGGGCGGAGGACTTGGTGGGGAGATTGAGTTAGTCACACACAGATGGTGGATAAGTAATAGTGTCTTTTTCGTTACGGTGACAACAGACCGAGTGCAATGCTAACTCAACTCCATTTGATTGTAGATCCGATGTGCAGTTGGTGCTGGGGTTTTAGATCCTCATGGCAAACGTTCCTAGCAGAACTACCCCCATCGGTGATAGTTAAGGATTTGATGGGGGGTCTTGCGCCGGATTCTCATGAACCAATGGACGCACAAACCCAAGCTTATGTTCAAAATGCCTGGCGGGCAGTTGCTGAACGGACCGGAGCCAATTTCAATTATCAGTTCTGGGATGTTTGTGAGCCTCGCCGTTCCACCTATCCGGCATGCCGTGCGGTTATCTCCGCTGGCCTGCAATCCACGAGCGCACGAGCACGATATTTCGAAGCAGTTCAACAGGCGTATTATCTGGAGGCTAGGGATCCATCACATACTGCCACATTAATTGCTCTTGCTGGTGAAATTGGTCTCGACAGTACTCAGTTCGAAAAAGACCTTGACAGTTCCACTGTCCAAGAGGCATTTGGCGAGGAGTTGGCCCAAGTACGTGCCTTGGGAGTAACGGGATTTCCTACTGTATTTTGGCACCAACAGGATGCGATTGGTGGAGACCGGTCGGGGTTACTGAGTGCGGGTTTTGTTGACGTAAATACCCTTCGTGAAAATTGGCTCAGATTGACAAATTAAGACTCCTTGATGAGAGTACGATTTACGGTGGGATGTTGGGAGTGAGTTAACCGCATTTGGAATATCTCCCGATAAATCATCCTCAAGGAAACTGATCATCGGAGGAAGTAGACGACCATGACACCAAAAGAAATTGTTCTGAGTGGCTATCAATTATTTGCAGAAGGAGATGTGGAAGGTCTGAGTAAAATAAACCACGAACACGCACTGTTTAAGGTTAACGGTGACCACAGGCGGTCAGGTGAATATAAAGGGTTTGCTGATTTTAAAGATAATTTTCTAGCGCATATTCCAAATGATTTCCCAAACTTCAATCTAGAAATCATACATGTCGTCGCCGAGGGTGACCGGGTGCATGTTTTTGTAAAGTACACGGCAGATAACTTAAACGCCCATAGCGTTCACATGTTTCTAGTCGAAGACGGACTACAAAAAGAGTTCACGATTTTTGACGACTCCCAAAAAATAGCGGTGGCACATGGCGGCTAAAAGTTTACCTGTTAACCTAGCCTCTCCAGCGATACCTCCTTGGAGTCATCGTTCAACACAAAGCTTGCACTAAATCCGATTTAAGCCCTTCTGGCATATGAATAGGTCAATGACCGAGGTTCGGCCAAAGAATACCCGAGAATCCCCAAAATGGATTGTTTTAGCCGTTTATGACTTTGCTTGGGTTTTGACGTATTTCTTTGTGTCGGAGTACGATAGTGGTCGTCGGAGACCGACACCCTGAAGACCGCCATGGCGAAGAAACTCTCCGGCCAGGCTTTCGTCGTCACCGGCACTCTTCAAGGTTTCTCAAGGGCCGAGGCGACAAAAGAGATTGAAGCCTCATGCGACCAAAGTCACGGTCTAGAACGACTGCTACACGCCTTTGAATATAATGAGTTAAATGGTGGGCACGACTGCGATCTAAATAGAGGAGAAACACTATGACTGCTGTAATTTCTGGTATTAAGACGACACCGGTTTTAGTGCCTTTCAGGCGACCACCGGTAACGGCCAGTGGTTCTGTCAATGAATTTCCTCTTGTTCTGCTTGATCTGGAAACCGATGCCGGGCTGATCGGACGTGCTTATCTGTTTGCATTCAAAAAATCCATGTTAAAGCCGACCATAGCTTGTGTGGCTGCGATTGAAGAACTGGTACAGGGTATGAAAGCTGACCCCGAGCAGGTTGACCCACAGTTGCGACGGCAACTTCGATTACTGGACATTCACGGGATCCTCGGCCAGGTACTGGCAGGGTTGGACATGGCACTCTGGGATATAAGGGCCAAATCTGAAGGGCTTTCGTTAGCTGCAGTTTTAGGACAGCAACGTGATTACCTACAAACTTATAGCAGTTGTGGCCTTTGGCTTGGAAAGGATGGGCCAGAGAAGCTTGCAGACCAGGCGCAGGAGTTGCTTGCTGAGGGTGGCTTCAGCGCGGTCAAGCTGCGACTGGGTTATGAGTCTTTCAAAGATGATCTCGCCGCAGTTCGCGCAGTAAAGCGCAGTTGCGGCGATACGGTCCATGTGATGAGCGACTTCAATCAGGGCCTGGATAAAGATGAAGCGCTTCTTCGTTGTCAGGCGCTGGATGGAGAGGGGTTGTATTGGATCGAGGAGCCTGTCCGCTATGATGATTACCACGGCTCGGCGGAAATCGCAGCTGCTGTGGAAACACCGATTCAGACGGGTGAAAACCTGCTCAACCCGCTTGAATTTCAGAAAGCTCTGCAAGCCGGGGCCGCTGACTTTTACATGTTTGATGTACAGCGTATTGCCGGTGTCTCAGGATGGCGTGCGGCCGTCACTCTACCGGATGCTGCGAATATCCCAGTGTCTACTCATCTTTACCCAGAGATAAGCATTCATCTCATGGCCGCGACAAACAACGCACACTGGCTTGAGTATGTCGACTGGGCCAGTCCGGTGATCCGTGAGCCTACCGTTGTTTCAGACGGGAAGGTTTATGTACCGACGACTGTCGGCAATGGTATCGAATGGAATGACGAAGCGGTTGCGCGTTATCGGGTGGAGTAGTGCAGCCGATATTTTGAGTGCCTACTCGAATCTCTCGGCCAGAGAATTACCGAACTTCAAACACTTCCCATAACATAGTGTTTAAGGGCAGCACAAATAACGTTATTTGCGGGTGTGGGAATGCCAAGTTCCTTTCCCATTCGAGCAACTGCACCAGACAGCCACGGCAACTCAAGCTGATTCCCGCGTTCTAAATCAACTGCCATCGATACCTTGGCCTGGCCCGGTAAGCTATCGATGTAGTCCAACCTCGCTTCGATGTTTTCATTTGTAAGGGGGATATCTTTGGCATTTGCAACAGCCATGACCTCTTGCATTATCTGCCTCAGCAAAGCTCTGGTGTCGGGGTCGTCGCGCACGGGACCAAACGGTTGCCGAGTAACACAGTTCAAGGCACTAGCCCCAACAAGCCACAAGAACTTATCCCATATTGTCAGGTTGATACTATCGACATGATTAGCTTCGAGTTCGGCAGCAGTAATGGCTTCAGAGAATTGAATCGACCGAGCAGAGCGAGACTGATCAAGCTCACCGAACCGTATGATTGCAAAGGGCGTAAAACGACGGACGAACCCAGGCTTGATGATGTTGGCTCCAATTTCTGAAACAGCTCCCATGACATGTTCGCATCCCAAGATTCGACCAAGAATTGGCTCCGGGTCGACACCATTCTGCATGGATAAGACTGCTGTATCAGGACCGACCAAATCCCGACACTGCTCGCCTGCGGCTTCTGTATCCCAAAGCTTTACGCAGAAGATGACAAAATCAACCGGGCCGATCTCTCTGGGGTCGTTTGTCGCCCGAATTGGATCGATAACAAAAGACTCGTCAGGCCCTTCAATCTTCAACCCATTGTTCTTCATCGCCTCTAAATGAGCTCCGCGGGCGATAAAAGAAACCTTGTAGCCGGCTTGGGTGAGCTTGGCGCCAATATATCCCCCCATGCCACCACTACCCATAATTGCAAACGTAGGGCTACTACTCTCGGTCATCAAATTCTCCTTGCGAGACGAGTTTAGGAGGGTTATCTAAAGGCCAGACTATGCTGACACTTCAACTACTGCTAAATACTACAGCCAGCTCGTAACACAATCTAGGGTTTAACGTCTCAGCTACTGGAAA
>CAZMUA010000035.1:0-6594 GCA_964569695.1 uncultured Woeseiaceae bacterium | reverse complement strand
CGCTCCGACGGACCAGCGTGCCCTCTCGGCCCCCAACAAAGACCGCCCGAGTATCCCGGCCGCGCGCCACCTCCTGACCTATCACGACTCCACCAAGAGCTGGAGACACCACGATTTCTGGTTTCAAATGTGAGACTCTGGCCGCAATTTCAGCACCTAACAAGGACGCGTCCTGAGGATGCTGTAAAACGAGTGCGCACTGCAGATATCCCGAGCTGTGCAATCCCGATGAAAGCTGAAAATGGCCTTCAAGAAGCGCCCCGGAACGCCGAAATAGGGCTAAAATTGTATCTTGATCCATAACGTCTCGTTTGTCCTATGGCGGAAGACCTCTCAGTAATTAGTTCTGAACAGTTTAGCCTAACCTCATCCCCTTAATGGCCCCACCGCCGTCAGTATACAATTGCTTGAAACGTGAACGTGGATTGTTTCGTCTATCTATATAGGGGACCCTAGCATTCAATGTATATCTAATGCTGCGGTCCAGATCTTATTGTTATCCCAAGACGCTTGTTCGACGCATCTGTCTCAATCATATTTGGAGAAATCTGTTATGTCCCTGGAAGCTATAAATGCCCGTAGATACTTATTTACCGCAGTGGCAACTTTTATCATTGCAACTCCGGTTTTCGGACAGTCCATGTCTGAAATTAATCAGCCGACTGTCACCTCTTTGTCGGAATCTGCAGGCATCGTGCTGCCACACGAGATCTATACCCAAGCAGAGAATGGTATTACTCGTCGTCTGTCAATGAATGAGGCAGTTGAAATGGCCCTGGAACAGAATCTGACGATCCAGGTCCAAAGACTCAATCCACAGCTGCAAGACCTTTCAATTGCCACCGTGCGGGCAGCATGGACACCCACGTTAAGCACGACGTTTCAGAACAACGACACAACAAGACCCTCATCAACTCAGTTGGATGGTGGAGCGATAAGCACCTACACGACTGCGTTTTCGAATGACATCGGCATCAGTCAACTCACTAAATGGGGTGGCAACTATAACGTTAGCTGGAATAGCTCGACGCAGTCCACGTCAAACTTTTTTACGAGTTTTAATCCTTCAGTGCGATCGACGGTTAACTTCAACTATTCGCAGCCTCTGTTGCGCAACTTTAAGATTGATAACGCACGGCAGCAACTTTTGATTAGCACAAAGAATCGTGAAATTTCAGACGTCCAACTACGAGAGACAATCGTTTCAACCGTTCGACAAGTTAAGAATGCTTACTGGCAACTCTCCTACGCCATTGCCTCACTTGCGGTGCAACAACAATCGCTCGAATTAGCTAAAGAATCTCTCCGTAACAACCAGACCAGAGTCGAAGTCGGAACCATGGCACCCATCGACATCGTCGAAGCACAAGCCGAAGTGGCACGGAACGAAGAAACCGTGATCGTCGCGGAATCAGCTATCGAAGAAGCGGAAGATGGTCTTCGTGCGTTAATTATGGATCCGGTCACACCTAACTTCTGGGAGATCAATCTGGAACCGACTGATACACCCCTGTTGCAAACGCGGGAAATCGATATCGACGGCGCTGTGCGCAACGCGTTATCGAAACGTACAGATTTATCTCAGGTTCGTAAGAATCTTGAGAATGTCGACGTGAACATCCGCTACTACAAAAATCAGACACTCCCTGATGTTAATTTGCAAGTGAACTACTCTGCGCAGGGTGTCGGTGGCACGAAACTGACCAGGGATTCATTTTTTGGTGGAAACGTAATAAACAGTGTGACGAAAGGTTACGGATCAGTTCTAGGAGACGTGTTCACCAGTGATTTTCCAACATGGACTTTCGGTTTTACAGTGGGTTATCCAATCGGTACCAGTACGGCTGAGGTGAACCTTGTACGTTCCAGACTGCAACGGAGACAAGCGGAAACTCAAATCAAGAGCACTGAACTACAAGTCGCAAGCGATGTCAGACGGGTTGGTCGGGAAGTGAATACCAACCTGAAACGAGTCGACGCGACGGCGTCCGCACGTCAACTCGCTGAACAACGATTGGAAGCGGAACAGAAAAAGTTTGCCGTCGGCATGTCAACAAGCTTTCTGGTATTCCAGGCTCAACGCGACCTAGCGCAGGCACGTAACAACGAACTGGGCGCTATCTTGGATTACAATCGAGCAATTGTAGATTTCGATGCTGTGCAAGAGGCTTCGTTAACCGGTGGTGGAGGGAGTTTCACGCTAACAGGTACAGGCGGGACCGGTTCGACCGTCTCGACGGGTACTGGACAGACAACAACGGGTATTTCGCCTCAGACTGGTGGTGGCAACTTCTTCTAGTGTAAAACTTGAGCCAGTATTATTAATACCCCCACTTCTTTCTAGGAGAGCTCAACCGAGACATCGATTCAGCTTAGGTTGATGCTACACTCAGCCGGTGCCGAAGCTATCAGTCATTGTCATCACTCAGGACGAAGCTGCGAACATCGAAGCTGCTCTGGACTCAGTAACCTGGGCAGACGAACTAATTGTTGTCGACTCGGGTAGCTCTGATGAAACCACAAGAATCGCAGGGCGGTTTACGAAACATGTCTCAACAAGAAACTGGGAAGGCTATGGTGCTCAAAAGAACTATGCGGCCTCGCTCGCATCCAATGACTGGGTCCTATCGCTAGATGCGGATGAACGGATTTCCCCAGAACTTGCCGAAGAAATTCAAGAGCTTTTGAAAACGGAACCTGTCTATCAAGGTTACCGGATCCCCCGCGTTGCGTTCCATCTAGGTCGATGGATAAGAAGCACCGACTGGTATCCCGACTATCAACTCAGGTTATACACCCGTCGTTTGGCAAGTTGGAACGAACGTCGGGTTCATGAATCAGTGCAAGTTAACGGAACTACTGGGACTCTTCGAAATGAAATACACCACCTCGCCTACCGCGACCTTTCTCACCACTTTATGACAATGGACCGTTACACCACACTTGCTGCAGAAGAAATGTCCTCGCAGGGCCAACGCGGTTCCCTGTGGAAAATGATTGTCCACCCTCCGTTCGCATTCATCCGAAACTATCTTGTTCGTGGAGGTATTCGTGACGGGATTCCAGGCTTCATCGTATCAGCAATGAACACCTACTACGTGCTCTTGAAATTCATCAAACTTTGGGAATTTCAACACAAACGAGCCTCGGGAAACGACAATTAAGTTTCGGTTCCTGCTGAAAACAACTCATGTTTTCAATGCACATAGACACAGCGCTGAGTTGGCGAGGCGGACAAAATCAGGTGCTGTTGACCGTGCGCGGCATGCAAGCGCGCCAACACCAGACAACGCTTGTGGCACATCCAGAAGGTGAACTTCGCCACCGTGCCGAGAAGGACGTTGCCATAATACCTCTGGTTCCACGCCATGAACTGGATTTCAAAATGGCCTGGAAATTGTCTCGCCTTGTTAGAAAATTGCGACCTGACATTGTTCACGCGCACGATCCACATGCAGTAGCTATGGCCGCCTTAGCACTTTTGCTCGGTGCGCCGAAACCGAGGCCGTTCTTGATGGCATCCCGTCGCGTCGATTTTCATCTCAAGAAGAACATTTTTTCACGCTGGAAATACAAGCAAGTCGATGGGTTCGTCTGTGCATCAAATGCTATTCGCGAAATGCTAATCGGCGATGGATTTCCAGCTAATCGGGCATCTTTAGTGCATGACGGTATTGATATCCAACAACTTGAGGCCACGAGGCCAGTCGATTTACACCAAGAATTCTCCCTTCCAAAAAATGCGCTTATCGTGGGAAATGTGGCAGCGCTTGTCCCGCACAAGGGTCATCGCTATTTGATTGATGCGATGCCAGCTGTTCTAGACAGGATTCCCGAAGCGCGACTTGTTATTGTTGGGCAGGGCCAACTCGAGTCCGAACTGCGGGCGCAGATTAAAACTCTCAACCTTGAAACGTACGTTTTCCTAGTTGGATTCCGTCCAGACGTCCTGGCGTTCCATAAGGCTTTTGACATCTTTGTCTTAAGTTCAATCACGGAGGGACTCGGCACTTCATTACTTGATGCCATGGCAGCTCGCCGCGCTATCGTTGCAACGCGTGCGGGTGGCATTCCTGAAGTAGTTACAGATAAAGAGACAGGACTGTTAGTCTCTCCACGAGACAATCAGGAACTCAGTTTGGCAATCATTCGACTACTTCAAGACCAGGAGTTGTGCGCTCGGATGGGAGCAAATGGCTTTGCACGAGTGTGTAAATATTTCAGTGCCGATCAGATGGTCAATTCGCTGCTTGCTGCTTACAACCACTTGGGTGACAAAGACCGCGAAGCGGACAGTTCGCATCCTGATGCGCCTGCCTGAAACCGCATGCATTAGTCATTCCGAGTCGAAACAGTGAAAAGTCATACTTCACTGGGTCATTCGGCGCAAGGACACGTAACGATGCAGTGAGGTCAACTGCCATACGCCAGCTTGGACTACGATATTTGGTCAAGTTGAGACACTGGCCAACACGGACAATGTGAGTATCAAGGGGAATAATTAATTTCGATTTTGAAATTAACGACCATACTCCAAGATCAATCTCATCCTTACGTACCATCCATCGTAAGAATAAGTTCAGTCTCTTACATCCACTCCCTGAGGATGGTTTCGGGAAAAAATATCGCACACCGGTTGTGGGCGTTTCTTTCCCATACACCATTGATAAATCGATTTGCAAGGCTCGTTGAGAGAATGATTCGAGTGCATTACCGATATCGCTAGCCTCGTCAACGTAACCCTGAGCGAAAAACCGTTCGATCGACCCTGACCTTTCTACCATCCGCCGAATGATCCAGAGCAACGCAACGATGTCAATGCCACGAATCCATCGGTGTTTAAGTAAATACAAATCCTGGCGATGCCGATTTGGTTCGAACGATTTGATGAACTCAAACGGAGCTGGACCGACAACCTCAAGTAATAGCTCAAGGGTGGATAGAATGCTCTCAACCCGTCCAAATGCTAATGCGGCCGCACAAAATCCAACTACTTCCCTATCGGCATTGGTTCGATACCGATGGACCATGTGAACTGGATCAACACTATCCTGCACTCGGTCATGACTCCGGTACAGTCGCTCAAGTTCCAGTCCTAGAGACTGTGAGGAATTAGTAAACGATGGCTGATTGGAAAAGTCTTGGGTCAAAAGGTCGTAATTGGTTCACCTGTTACACACTGTGGACATTCCGCAACTGGATAATTCTCAGGGGCACGGTATTCAGCTAGAGCTGTGTTGGGAACCTCTAGTGACGTAATAACCTCGAGTCGATCAAAAATCTCAACCGTTCCGATGACTGAACCACCTGCGCCATGCACAAGGGTTGCGCACTGCTCGAAGGTCTTACCTGTATTTCGAACGTCGTCAGCTAAGAGCACTTGCTTGCCGGACATCCGACTCGCATAAAAACTTCGTAGAGTTAAACCTTCGACCGGATCAAAATTGAACGGCGCAAAACTACATGGGGGATGAGTGAGGCTTCGCCGTCCATCGAGCAGCCCAGCAATAGTATGAGCCAAGAGAGCCCCGCCAGTCACCGGACCGGCAACAATCTGAGTCTTAGAAATCATGTCTTCAGGCAAAACATCAATGAGATCTTGTGCAAATCGCCAAATGGTGGACGGTTGCTGAAACAACTGATGGGGGTTCAAGTAAACACGCCCGTGATATCCGTTGCCATAATCGAAATGCCCATTGAGCATTAAAATTTCAAGATCTTGTAGAACCTTCAAGGCTTTATTCCGCACTTCACGTTGCCGACTCACGTCACCTGCCTTTTTGAATTAGTTAGCTGCGTTATCCAATGGAGAACCCCGTGGCTCCGTCAAGTCCAGTATTGACGAAAACAGTGCGCCCACCGACTATTGTCGCCGCAACAGCGCCATGTAATTCCCAACCGTCAAATGGGGTATTTCTCGCCTTTGAGCTGACATTAGCCGCCTTAAATGTTGTCGTTGCATCTAATGAAAGAAGGGTGAGGTCAGCTGGCGCTCCTTCAACCACCGTGCCTCCCTCTACGCCTAAGATGCGAGCAGGATTAGTCGACAACAACTCAACCAATCTTGACAAAGATAAAATGCCAGAATGGACCAACCGATCGAGTGAAATAGACACCGCACTCTCGAGGCCAATAATGCCAAATGGAGCTGCATCGAATTCCAAGGCCTTTTCATCGTAGTGATGTGGAGCGTGATCGGTGGCAATGGCATCCACACTGCCATCGGCCAAACCTTCAAGTATCGCATCACAATCAGCCGTCTCACGTAACGGGGGACTCATCTTAAAATTTGTGTCGTACCCAGCCAAGGCTTCGTGAGTCAACGTAAAATGATGCGGCGCAACCTCACAGGTCACGCGAATTTTACGTTGCTTTCCAGATTTGACTGCACGCAACGATCCTCGTGCACTCAAATGTGCGATATGCACTGCTCCCCCAGTGAGCCCGGCAAGCGTAATATCCCGCTCCACCATAAGTTCTTCAGCCACCGCCGGCAAGCCACGCAGACCCAACGCGGACGCATGAAAGCCTTCGTGTGCAACCCCATCTCCTTTTAGCGACAAATCTTCACAATGATCAATAACGGGCATTTGG
>CAZMUA010000034.1:0-7048 GCA_964569695.1 uncultured Woeseiaceae bacterium | reverse complement strand
CCTGATGGTCGCCGTGTGCCATGATGTCGGTGATCTGCGCGACAATGCCTTTGGCCGCTGATTTGGTGTTCTCTCCCAGGTGATGCTGGATCGATGCAACCACATCGTTGGCTTTGAGTGATCTGCCATTATGAAACTCCACGCCTTGGCGCAGTTCGAAGACCCAGGTTTGGCCATCCGAAGAGTCCCAGGACTCTGCGAGCTCAGGAACAAGCTGGTTGTTCTCATCGATTTCGGTGAGGTTATTACGCAGCTGCCCCATGCCGACATTGATCATGTAGGAGTCCAAATAGGTTGCCGGATCCAGGCTGTCGCTGGATGCACCTCCGGTCAGGGCCTGTCGAAGCATCCCGCCTTTATTGGGCGTCGCCGCCAATACGGCGCTCGACAGAGATGTGGCGGCCGGCAGAGCAAAGCCCAGTGCGACCGCACTGCGAATGAAATCTCGTCGTGTAATCCGGCCTTGCGAAAGCCGTTCCTTAAGATGGTTAATCTCTTTCATAAAGTTCCTTCCTTCTAGAAGAATAAAATTCTGTGAACACGTTGTCAGCCGGAGTTCAAGAGTTACTTAGACCACGTCACCGTTTCTACAAGAGCATATCTTGACCCTATCCTTCCGCTTCGTCAAATTCTTGCAGAAACGTAAGGTAATGGCTATTGCTGTTAACAGCAATAGCCATTTTTTAGAACAGGCGCTGCTGACACTAAGATCTTGGATTGACCGCTAATGAGGCCGAGTGGCGTGCAAAGAATGAGTGCTCATAGATCATGAGTAGAGCAGGCGCCAAGAACAAATTCTCGAAAAGGAGTCGATCCTTCTTATCTACCGGGCATTGGCCAAAGCATTTGACGAGGATTCATTCGAGGGGGTTGCCAGGAAGTGGTATGAGAAGTTCCGGGGGTTATCTAACGCATCGACAAACTGGTTTTGTCATCTTTAGCTTTCCTATTTATTGCTCCTCGCGCACGTAGTGATTACCCTTTATGTGCCGGAATGGTAAATGAACAGGCTCATACTCAACGGGGTGAATAACACTTGGTATTTCGTCTATATTGATTCTGCGAGATGTTCTACGCTGTCTTGGATCTGCTACAGGTACAGAGCCCAGGAGTTTCTTTGTATAGCTATGCTGTGGGTTGTTAAACACATCTCTTCTACCTCCTATTTCAACAATCTCACCGGCGTACATTACAGCCACACGGTGGGCAATCCTTTCGACCACAGCCATATCATGAGAGATAAAAAGAAACGAAATGTTCTGTTCCGTTTGCAGATCCATCAAAAGATTAATCACTTGTGCTTGTATTGTTACGTCCAAAGCGGCGACAGACTCATCCGCAATAATTAGACTGGGATTTAGACCCAATACTCTTGCTATACAGATCCTCTGTCGTTGCCCGCCCGAGAAGGCATGTGGGTAACGAGACATATGCTCGGATCCTAAATCCACTCTTTCTAAAAGATTAAGCACCCGCTCCCGTAACTCATCTTTCTTGGCTTCTGCATGGATGATCATTGGCTCAGCTATGATCCGGCCAACAGTCATTCTTGGATCGAGTGAACCAAAGGGATCTTGAAAAATAATTTGGGCCCTCTTTCTAAAAGGGCGTAATTCCTTGTGAGAAAGACCCAATAACTCCTTCCCACCAAAATTAACCGACCCGGACCGTGGCATATCCAACTGTAGTATGCTTCGACCAATTGTGGACTTTCCAGATCCGGATTCTCCGACGAGAGCCAGGGTTTCGCCCACGCCTATTTCAAACGTAGCTCTTTCCACCGCATGGACGCGGTGTGAAACCTGTCGAAAAATCCCAGACCGAATATCAAACCTGGTTACCAGGTCTTTAACTGTCAGCAAAGGCTTATCGGAATCCATGTAAATTGCCCTAGCCCCTGAGCTCTCCAGGCTCGAATGTGTCTTTCATTTTGTCTATTGGAAATTTTTCCGGGTATTCTTTTTCAGCCATACTGCCAAGCCTTGGCACCGCTGCCAGCAGTGATTTTGTGTAGGCATGAGTCGGATTTTCGAAAATTTCATACACGCTACCTTGCTCGACAATCTCGCCCTGCAGCATTACGCAAATCCTATCCGCCACTTCCGCCACGACAGCCATATCATGAGTAATAAACAGCACAGACATCCCTATCTCTTCCTGGAGGAGCTTCATCAGATCAAGAATCTGAGCTTGAATAGTCACATCAAGCGCCGTTGTTGGTTCATCTGCGATCATGAGCGACGGACGACAACACAGCGCCATTGCAATCATGACCCGTTGCCGCATGCCACCTGATAAGTTATGTGGATACTGGCTCAGGCGACTTTCTGGTTCAGGCACGCGAACGAGTCGGAGCGTTTCCAGCACAATTTTCATCGCCTCATTTTTTCTTTTATTCTGATGCCGCATAATGGCCTCAGAAATCTGGAAGCCAATCGGTAAAACCGGATTAAGGCTGGTCATTGGCTCCTGAAAAATCATAGAAACATCAGCACCACGAATATCTTGCATCGCTGCTGGTGTCTGGGAATGAATGTCTACAACGTTGTTGCTTCGACCTCTCAAAGCGATTTTCCCTGCAACAATTTCTCCACCCGCATTTTCAATTAGTCTCATCAACGACATGGCAGTAACTGACTTACCGCTACCCGACTCACCAACCAAGGCTACTGTTTCTCCTTTATCGATATGAAAGGAAACGCCTTTTACAGCATCGACTACGACACCCCTATCAAGTCTGAAACAGACCCTAAGCCCTTCTACTTCAATGACTCGATTGTCGCGCATGGTTATTTCTTGGATGGCGGTCGATTGGTATGACGCATGAGTTGGAGAGCTTTATTCAATAACCAAGTCAGTTTTAGCCTAACGGCGGACGGCGCTGCCAGACATTGAGTTGATTCTCTAATGCAACTCCCAAGTTACACAGTCGACCTTCATCAAATAAGCCGGACCAAAGGGAAATACCGTGTGGGGTTTCATGCAGGGTTTCACTACCGGCATCCTCCTGCCCGGTGTCTAAGGTACCAGTGCCCAGTGAAGCCTCTCCCCTGGTTTTGGTTTTACAGAACCCTGCTCGCAGGTGAAGGCATGGATGACCGGTAAAGTTGGTAATGACCAGCATAGGACCCATAAATGGACCTATCATAAAATCGACCTTAGAGAACATTTCATCCATTACCTGCATGGATTTGTAACGCAATCTATCGAGTTGAACATGATCCACTGCTGATAGAAACCTGGCTTTCCTGAAAATATTCGGCCATGCCCCCTTAGCCTGCCAGACAAGTTCGTCATCACGATTGTTCAATGTCAACTCCTCAAATGCCGCCGCCGCCTCAGCGTACACCACATTCATCAATGACATATAGGGTAGTTCGGGTAAGCTAACTTCAACTAATTCAACGTCAAGTTGGCGCATTGCATCGAGTGCATCTCGATCCACGTCAGTCGAACCCTCATCTTCGAACGAAGCGGGGATATACCCGACACGAAGTCCTTTTGTGCTGGTGCTCGCATCGTAATTGAAACTCGCATCAATGGATCCTTTGTCGTCAGAATCAAAACCGTTGATGGCGGACAGGACGAGCACAGTATCCTCTACGGTCCGACAAATTGGACCGATCTTATCGAGTGACCAACAAAGCGCCATTGCACCGCTTCTCGATACGCGGCCAAATGTCGGGCGCAGGCCAGTCGTGCCACATCGCTGGCTCGGTGAAGTGATCGATCCCAGTGTTTCGGTTCCTATAGAGAACCCAACTAATCCCGCAGCAGTTGCTGACGCTGAACCCGCACTGGATCCACTCGCGCCTTCTGCTATGTTCCAGGGATTCCGGGTTACTCCTCCGAACCAAATGTCGCCGTAAGCCAGAGCGCCTAAAGTTGTTTTTGCAACCAGAATAGCACCGGCTTCTCGAAGGAGAGTCACTATGCGTGCATCCTTTTCTGCAATCCTGTCTTTGTAAGGCATCGCACCCCATGTGGTCTGGATATTCTTGGTATCAAATAAATCCTTCAAGCCATAGGGAATACCATGCAATGGCCCCAGATACTTACCGTCAGCAATCATTCTGTCAGCGTCGTCTGCTTCCTCAAGCGCTAGATCTTCCAGAACTGTTACAACACACTCAAGTGTTGGTCCCAACGTTTTTATTCGGTCGATATAAATCTCAGCCAATCGCCGGCTCGTGATCTGGCCACTGCGAATCCATTCGGATAAGTGGGTTACGGGAGAATAAGCAATATCAGCATCATTCTCTGGCAATGATCCAGCATCAACCTTCGAAACTGAGATTGGTATTTGACTAGCTGGCATCACAGTTGTAGAAAGCCTCGGATCAAATGTCGTTGCGGTTGGCAATGTGTTCGGAAATATCACACTACGTTGGGCCTGAGCCGCCGCAATCAGATCTTCTAAATTGTCCACCATCAGTTCGCGTTCATCTTGCGAATACTCAATGCCGAGTAGTTTTTCTGCAGCTGCAATATCTGATAGTGAAATTGTTTTGTCACTCATTACGAACCCCCCTTTTACCTACAGGTCTTAATTAGTTCAATTGAATAGCCAGCAATCACCGGTCAATCCTTAATCTCGGGTCCAAAGCGTCTCTTAAGACATCGCCCAACATATTCAAACCAAGCACCGAAAATGCAATCGCCATGCCCGGGACCAAGGCTGTCCACGGCGCCACGTCCAGGTAGCTACGTGCCGACTGAATCATTAATCCCCAAGAGGGTGTCGGTGGTTGGGTACCAAGCCCAAGAAAAGACAATCCCGCTTCGGTCAAAATTGCAAAAGCAATACTAATTGTTGCCTGAACAATCACGGGCCCCATGATGTTGGGCAGTATATTGGTCACAATTATTCGCGAGTGTGATGAACCAACGGCCCTCGCTGCCTCAACAAACGGCAAAGCGCTAACCCGAAGTGTTTCTGCTCTCACCACTCGTGCAAGATAGGGTGAAAACGCTATGCCAATTGCAATCACTGTGTTCCGTAAATTAGGTTCAAGGATCGCCGCAATTGCAAGAGCAAACACCAGTACCGGAAAACTCAACATACTGTCGACTATCCGCATCAAAGCAAGATCAGTCCATCCTCTGAAATAACCCGCAATCAGTCCTACTGGCAGCCCAAGACAAATCATAAGAACGACCGCACTGACCGAAATCAGTAGGGATGATTTTGCACCTAATAAGACCCGAAAAAACAAATCCCGGCCGAGCTTATCGGTGCCAAGGATGTGCTCAAATGATGGCGGCGAATGTCGCGCTGTAATATCGATCGCCGTACTCAGACTCTCAGGAATAAGCAGGGGTGCAAGCGTTGCCAAGAACGCAAAGCCACCGACCAAAGATAGACCGATGATGCCTTTAGGATACTTAAGCGCTATGAGTAATCTGCGACTTGTACGATTGTCATCACGCAGGTCGGCAGGTTTGCTTTTTTTGGTTGTACTTTCTACGGTCATCAGGCACGTTACTCAAGCTGAACCCGTGGATCAAGAAGGCGATAAGAGAGATCAACTATGAGGTTTGTCACCATAAATACGGCCGCGATGATGAATATGGACGCCTGAATCAATGGAATATCTCTATTCAGCATCGCCTGATAGGTCAAGAAACCCATACCCGAATAGTTAAACACCATTTCGATGACAATAATTCCACCAAATATGTAGCCCAGTTGTAATCCCAATACCGTAATCACGGGTGATAACGCATTTCTCAGGGCGTGGCGCAATATTACGGGTGTCGAACGAACACCTTTTGCCCGAGCCGTTCGTATGTAGTCTGCTCTAAGGACTTCTAACATTGCCGACCGCATCATTCGAGTCAGATGAGCCATCAATCCCAGGCCCAATGTCAGGGCGGGTAAGGTTGCATGCTGAAGCGCTAGCCAGAAATCATCTGCGGGCGACACGTAGCCGCTTGACGGTAACCAGCCAAGCGTTCGTGCAAACAGCAGCATAAAAATGATGCCCCAAAAGAAATCCGGCAAGCTAATGCCGGCCAACGCAACACTGCTGCCTAAGGTATCGGGCCAGCGATTATGCTTGACGGCGCTAATGATCCCCAGCGGGATTGCCAGGACAAAGGCGATAAGCAGCGACATCACCATCAGAATACTGCTGACGGCTAACTTCTGACCTAGAAGCTTTGCAATCGGTTCCTTAAATCGAATCGAGTCCCCCATATCTCCTTGAAGCATGCCCGAAAACCATCTCCAGTACTGCTGAGGAAGCGGATCGTTTAAACCAAGCGCATTCTCGAGGTTTGCCAACATCTCTGGCGTACCCTTTAGCCCGAGCATCATCTTTGCAACGTTGCCCGGCAAAAGATTGGTAATCGAGAATGCAATAATCGACACCAAGAACAGTGTCAGTATGAGTAATGCAACCCGATTAGCTAAATAGGCCACAAACGACCTCGCTACTGCGTGGTTAAATAAGTCTCATAGACAGACAGAAAACTGGACGACAATTGTCGTCCAGTTTCCGCCTAACTGCTACAGCGAATTTCTACAGAACCACTCGTCTGAATTAACTTTCCATCCATACGTTCTTGAAGAAAAACGACATGTTGTCCGCCTGAGGTAGGTTATCTAAGCCACCTACCTTTTTGGATGCGGCGTTTGTGCCATCACGACGCCATAAAACAACATCAATAGCTTGATCGTGGACGTACTTCTGCACTTCAATAAGAATGGCATTTCGTTTATCGTCGTCAATGGTCACACCAGCTCGATCAATTAATTCATCCAGCGCCGGATCATTAATACTTCGATAATTGAATCCACCCTTCGAGTGATAAACCAGATTAAAGAATGAGGGGTTAGTAATTCCAAAAAAGTTCATCATCGTGACATCGTAATTGGGCACATCACCCACAATCCAGCAATTAGCCAGCCAATCAGACCAATTGTATTTCTTGATGTTGCACTTTATCCCCGCTTCTTTGAACCACTCCGCCATAATCTGTGTTGCATCGACATGCCAGGGGTAATTGGTCGTCACGGCAAACTCGAACTCCAATCCACTGACGC
>CAZMUA010000033.1:0-7296 GCA_964569695.1 uncultured Woeseiaceae bacterium | reverse complement strand
TCATTAACTCCAATGTCACTAACTGCACACGCTAATTGGCGCCTCAAACCGGTAACTGATCCAAGTATTGTCCATGCGCAAAAAGCGTATTGCTATCGGTGTGCATTCGAAAAAACATATCCAGACTGCGAATTGTTGTGCGCTCGAGATATCGAGGAGCTCATTACAACTGCAACGTCGGGCAAGATAGCTGCATTTATCGCTGAACCAATTCAAGGCGTAGGTGGCTTCGTCACTCCACCGGTCGAATACTTTCAAGAAATTGCCAAGATTGTACGCCAGCATGGTGGATTGATTATAAGTGATGAAGTGCAAACTGGCTTTGGCCGCACAGGCAAACACTGGTTTGGTATCGAGCACTGGGGAATCGAACCTGACATTATCACGTGCGCAAAGGCGATGGCTAATGGTACGCCGGTCGGTGCCACAGTGACCACGGCTGAAATTGCAGCTGCGATTACCGGAGCACAAATCTCGACCTTCGGCGGAAATCCAGTTACTGCAACCGCAGCATTGGCAACAATTGAAGTCATCGAGGAAGAAGGGTTACTTGAGAACTCAGCTACTCTAGGACGAGTATTCGCTGACGGGTTGGAACACTTAAAGGCTTCTCACGAAATTGTCGGTGACGTTCGCGGCATGGGACTAATGCGAGCAATTGAATTAGTCCAAGATAAGGAAAGTAAACAACCATCACCGACCGCTATGAATGCACTCCTTGAAGCAACTCGGGAAAACGGCCTATTAATCGGTAAAGGCGGTTTGTACGGCAACAGTGTCCGCCTCTCGCCTCCGCTGAATATCACTAAAGCTAACGTAGACGAGGCAATCGATATACTCGATAAATCCTTGTCACACGTTGAACAAACAGAAATGGGTAATTCCTAAGTACGTCATCAGGACGCTAAGTTGAAAGAATGTAATTGGAATTCTTTTTATGATTTAGGAAACCGTTGAAGAAGCGCGCTTACATCTGGCACGATCTCGCAATCAACATTAGCCCAGTCACCATAGGGATCAAGTAGAAGCCCATGAATCCCGGCTGCCCTCGCTCCAACCACGTCGGCATGATAGATATCACCTACGTGAAGAGTTGTCTCTGGTGAGGCTCCAGACACTTTGAGCGCGTGTTCAAAGATACGAGGGTCTGGTTTCTCGTACCCCACAATGCGTGAATCAATCACTGACTCGAACAGGTCGCGCAAGTTTACGGCAGTAATCAGTTCTTCGACCGTACCATCAGAATTACTTACCACAACCAACTGTAGACCACGATTCTTCAACGCCTCCAGAGTCTCGGGCACTTGAGGTAACAAATTCGACCAGAGCCTCACTCGACCGATCGCGTCGAACGCCTGAACAAGATCACGCGCTACTCTCGCGAGTGATGATTCATTATGGACTGACTGAGCTGGAAGATTTAACAACATAACGTGCAGGTAGAGCTCAAACGTACTCAATGTCTCCGTGGTTCGCTCAGAGCTTAGTGACGCCGAAACAGTTGGTCTGGCAGCTGCTTCTGCACGCCGTAGATCTTGGACATCACAGACAATCTCATGCCTAGCCAACTCAGTCTTTACTAGTTCGAGATCAAAGGAAACCAGGGTATTCCCAACATCGAAAAAGAGCGTCCGAAGATTCCCGTAGGGAATGGAGTGGCTTGTCAAGAATGCTCTCCTAACCAGATAAAGCCTTAAGCTTACTCCCGCACTAATGTCTTATCGAAGGAAATTAATACAGCGCTGTTATAATGTAAATGAAACTAATGCGTTTAATAGATAATTTTATCGACGGTTCCTGGCAGGCACCAGATTCATCTAACCGAGCACCAAACATCAACCCAGCAGACACAAGGGAAACCATTGCTGAGGCGCCTCTCTCGACCTCAACCGATGTAGCAAAGGCTGTTAAAGCAGCTGAGCGAGCTTTTCCAGGTTGGCGTGCCACACCAGCACCGAAACGAGGACACTTACTGTACCGAGTGCAGCGAAAAATGGAGGAGCGCCGAAATGAGCTTGCAGAGGCACTCACTCGCGAAGAGGGAAAAACGCTTACTGAATCACATGGTGAAGTTCAGCGCGCTATCAACGTAGTCGAATTTTTTGCTGCAGAATCGCGCCGCATTCTCGGCGAAACTATTCCGTCTGAATTTCCAAACAACTTTTGCTATACCGTACGAGAACCTGTTGGCCCTTTGGCGCTTATCACGCCATGGAATTTCCCTATTGCTATCCCCATATGGAAGCTTGCCCCTGCAATCGCATGTGGAAACACTGTGGTGCTTAAACCCGCCTCCCTAACTCCTCTTTGTGCCGCACTCATCGCTGAGATCTTCAATGAGTGTGACACTCCAGCTGGAGTACTCAACATCGTGTATGGCAGTGGCCGTAACGTCGGCGAACCACTTGTCGCACACCCTTCAATTAAGGGCGTCTCCTTTACTGGCTCAAACGAGGTCGGCGCCGGCCTCTATGGAACAGGGGCTGCACGAGGAATTAAGTGCCAATGTGAAATGGGAGGGAAAAACCCGATTATCGTACTAGACGATGCCGACATCGACTTGGCAGTCAACAGCGCTGTACAGGGAGCCTACGGCTCAACTGGGCAACGTTGCACCGCCACTAGTCGTGCCGTTGTCGTCGACTCCATCGCTGATGCTTTTGTAAAACGTGTTAAAGAACGGGTAGATGCTCTCGTGGTTGGTAACGGTCTTGAACCAGAAACCGACGTGGGACCTTCCGTAGATCAACAACAGCTTGAAACGGTACTTGACTTTATCAATATTGGACAGCAAGAGGGAGCTCAACTGATTACAGGAGGCAACTTACTTTCCACCGAAAAGCACAAGCATGGATTCTTCATCGAACCATCTCTTTTCGACCACGTTACATCAGATATGCGAATCGCACAGGAAGCGATCTCCGCCCCTGTCCTCTCGGTCCTCCGCGTACCAGATACAGCCACTGCTCTATCCGTTGCCAACGACGTACGATATGGACTTACTGCTTCGATCTACACACGAGATATTTCCAAGGCCTTAACTTTTACGGATAAATTGCAAGTCGGAATCGTACACGTAAATTCTCCAACTGTTGGCGGTGAAGCACATATCCCATTTGGAGGAATGAAAGCGACTGGCGTAGGACTCCGAGAAATGGGTCGTGAGGCTATAGCTTTCTTCACTGAACTGAAGGTGGTCTACTGGGATTACACAGGGTCAGATCGAAAAGGTAACTTATATTAGGTGCGATGCATCCTGGAAGCAACTTCTTGGACAATATACACTCCAGAGCTCGAACCGATGCGTGTTGCCCCAGCCCTGAGCATTGCCTGCAATGTATCGTAATCCCTCACTCCACCAGCAGCCTTCACGCCGATATCGGCGCCAACAGTCTTACGCATTAGTGCTACATCCTCAACTGTTGCACCGCCTGGCCCGAAACCGGTAGAAGTTTTTACGAACATAGCTCCAACTGTTTTTGCTGTTTGACACGCCACAACCTTTTGTTTGTCGGTAAGCAGCGAAGCTTCAATGATCACCTTGCTAATCACATCGTTCTCGCGACATACCTGCACCACATTACCGATATCATGTTCGAATAGATTCAAATCACCAGACCGTAGCGCACCTACATTAACGACCATGTCGACTTCAGACGCACCATCTAGTATGACTCGTTCAGCCTCATGTCGCTTCAGGTCCGTTGTATTCGCACCAAAAGGAAAACCGACAACAGCACAAACACCAACTTGTGTTGATCGTAATTGTTCATATGCGAGTTTTACCCACGTTGGATTAATACAGACGGTCGCAAATTTGAACTCTGCGGCCTCCAGACATAATTGTTCAACACCTGTCTGCGGAGTATCAGGCTTGAGGAGAGTATGGTCAATCAGTGCTGCTACAGCACCAGGCGTCATGTGGCCGCTAGATTCCAGAACTAACTCCGCTCCAATCTAGAAATTTTTTCAAGGCGACGATGGTAGTTTGATCCACGCAACACAACAACAAGCCAAGCATCTACAATCGCACGTGCTTGCTCAACATCAATCAGACTGGCACCCAAGGTAAGAACGTTCACGTCATTATTTTCTTGAGCACAAGTCGCGAGCTGCTCGTTCTGTACCATAGCTGCGCGTACACCTTTAATCTTATTCGCTGAAATGGCAGAGCCAATGCCTGTCTGGTCGATCACAATTCCAGCCTCTACTTCACCACGGGCTACTGCCAAAGCAACTGTCGCAGCTACGTCAAGGCAATCTACTTCATCCCTGGCATCGAAAGCACCCAGCTCATGCACAGTACGTCCTTGACTACGCAAGTAACGGATTAATTCGGTTTTAAGCGTGACACCAGAATGATCAGCTCCAACGGCCAGCGTGCGGACGTAATCAGAAACGCTCGGTCCTGAGATTTCTGAATTAGCAGCATCAACAGATTCCAGAACTGTTACACGCCTCGCTTCCAGCGTGTCACGTGCTAAGGGTGTAACTCGCCCTCCTCGTATTAACTCAACTGTTGAACCAATATCTAAGACTCGAGCCTCGACTTCTGTGATGATCTCAAAGCGCTTCATCTCGACCTCAGCAATGCGAATCTCCCTCACAACAATCTAAGTTGTACCAAGCAACTATATGATACGCTTCGGTGCTAATCCTAAGAAGCGCCTCATGTCATACAAACTGATCGAAACACCACTACTAACGGCAGATCAAATTCGAATACGGGTATATGAACTCGCGCAAGCCATTGAATCAACTACTAATGAACCATTGCACCTTATTGCAGTGCTCAAAGGAAGCATCGTCTTCCTAGCCGACCTGATTCGAGCTATGCGAGGCCCCATCACTCTAGATTTTATTGCTGTTTCGAGCTATGACGCCACGGTCTCTTCTGGCGCCGTACAACTCTTGAAAGATATCGATACCAACATCAAAGACCGGTCGGTAGTTATCGTCGAAGACATCGTAGACACTGGCCTCACACTCGAATATATCCAGAGACTTCTTAGATCGAAAAAACCTACGACCCTGCAGTCAGTCTCCCTTCTTAGTAAACCGTCACGGCGTCAAACGAAGGTTTTCGTCGACCATGTCGGTTTTGAAATCGAAGATCATTTTGTCGTCGGCTATGGCTTAGATTACGACCAGCAGTATCGACACCTTCCTCACATCTCAATTCTGGAAAGCACATCGGAGTAATAATTGATTCTGTTTATTCCGGCTCGCCAACATCTATAGCTTCTAGCACCGCAGTGGCCATCGCACGAGCCTCGGAAATTACAACATTCTCATCTAGGGTAAGCACGTCTTTGTCTCGCATTAGCACTCGACCATTAACGATGGTTGTAACAACGTCGTCTCCATGGGTTGTGTAGACCAGATGAGAAATTGGATTATACATTGGCGTCTGTCGCGCAGCATCCATAGAAACTACAATTAAATCAGCGCGTTTACCAACTTCAAGAGAACCGACTTGATCCTCTAAACCTAAAACCTTTGCCCCTCCAATCGTCGCCATTTCCAATGCAACCTCAGCTCCAACTGCGCGTGGATCGTTGTCATGCAACTTATGTAATAGCGCAGCAAATCGCATCGCCTCAAACATATCTAAGTCGTTATTACTTGCAGCACCGTCCGTACCAAGTCCAACTGCGACACCAGCAGCAAGATATCTAGACACTGGTGCCGTGCCACTCGCCAATTTCATATTACTTTCTGGATTGTGCGACACTCCAACTTGGTGTTTCTGTAACACAGCAATATCTTCTTTGGATACCCAGATTCCATGGGCAGCTACCGTACTTGCGCTCCAGAACCCAATTTCATCCAAGTATTCAGTTGGCGTTTGAGAGTACTGTTGCTGTGATATCTCAACTTCAGCCTTCGTTTCCGCCAAATGGATTAACAACGGTACTTTGTGTTGTCGAGACAAAGCATGCGAAGCCTCGAGCATCTTTCGATCAAGCGTATACATCGCGTGAGGCGCAACTGCGGGTATGATTAATTTGTCTGTTTTCCATCGTTCAATAAATTGTGAAGCTCGATCCAGCGCTTCGCTGGGCGTTGCAGCATCCGGCGCAGGAAACTGGATCACCGTCTGACCCAAAACAGCCCTCATTCCTACTTCGTGGGTTGTTTCCGCAATGACGTCTTCAAAATAATACATGTCTGCATAAGTCGTCGTGCCTGACCGAATCATTTCAAGTAAAGCGAGCTTGGTCCCAACACGAACAAACTCAGGGGTAACGGTCTTGGCCTCGGCAGGCAAAATGTAATGGTCAAGCCAATCCATCAAAGCAAGGTCATCGGCAAGGCCTCGATACATGACCATCGGCGCATGGGTATGTGTATTAATCAACCCAGGTAATACTATCTTTCCTGACGCCTCTATCGTGTCATCGGCAATGTACTCCTTCTGGACACTGTCTGGTGAACCAACAGCCACAATGCCATCCTCCGCTATGGCAATCGCACCAGGAGTCAAAACCCGTCGCTCATCATCCATAGTGACGATCACCCCTCCTGTAATAATTAGCGAAACTGCACGCTGTGCTGCAGAAAGGTCGCCTGCGCCACTCATCAGGAATATCAGGATGAACGATGCTATAAACTGAACCATGTAAACTCCAGATCGAGGTTATCTGACAGGTTGACGATCAGTCCTTGCAAGAGATTTCGACTAGCACTCAATTCTAGGGGTATAGGCAATTATGGCATGTTATGTGAATAATCACCCGTTGGTACAAGACGCCCTATCCACGCTTCGTCAAACCACGACGACAACTGAGCAATTTCGTAAAGCCACGAAACGTATCAGCCATCTACTGATCGCGGAGGCAACTAGAAACATCCGGACAGATCCGACCACAGTTGAGACAGCATTAGGAGTCGCTAATGGTTGTGCCATCGCCAGTGAAGTGGTATTCGTACCAATTCTTCGCGCTGGTTTAGGCATGCTCGAGGCTGCACTTGAGTTAATTCCAACCGCCCGTGTCGGCTACATTGGATTGGAACGCGACGAAACAACTGCTACTGCCTCGACCTATTACTCTAAATTACCGAACGATCTCGCTAGCAGTCAGGTCTTTATTTTAGATCCAATGCTTGCAACTAGCGGAAGCGCTGTAAGTGCAATGGATATTCTCAGCAAGGTTGGTGCTACCGATTGTCATCTAATTTGTATTATCGCCGCCAAAGACGGCATAGGAACCTTCGAGAAGTGCCATCCTAGCGTGCCTGTGCACACTTCTGCCGTGGACCCAACACTGAACGAACAACAATATATTGTGCCGG
>CAZMUA010000032.1:0-8678 GCA_964569695.1 uncultured Woeseiaceae bacterium | reverse complement strand
CACGATAATATGGCGTCCCCAAGTGGAACCCAACCAAATCAAAACCCGAACTGGATCGTCGCATTGAAGGACTAGTGAGTGTAGCAAGTTAATAAGAGGAGACATGCAATGAAGAGGAGCGACCGCGAGCTGGGCATGGACCGGGAGATCAACCGTCGCGACTTCCTGAACGGAACGAGCATCGCGATCGGGGGAGCGGTCCTCGCGTCGGAGGCCTTGGCCGCTAGCACCGCTTCGATCACACCAAGTTCTTCACCCATAGATGAACCTGTGGCAACCGGAGGTGCCGGCCGCTACCTGTATGTGGCGACTCCTGGGATCATTGATTATTTGGGCTATGGGGGTCACGGATTGCTGGTTTTCGACATAGACAACGATCACAAATTCGTAAAACGAATTCCCACCAGGGGATTCCATGCAGATGGCACCCCATCAAATGTCAAGGGCATTGATGTCAGTGTGCCGCTCAACAGTGTCTATATCTCCACCTTGGAAGGTATGCAGCGGATAGACCTGAGTACGGAAGAGGTGGTGTGGGAAATCGCTTTTGAGGGTGGCTGTGACCGTATGTCGATCTCACCTGATGGAATGACCATGTACTTGCCATCATTGGAAAAAGAATTTTGGAACGTCGTGAATACCGAAACCGGTGACATCATTGCCAAGATCGACGTAGATACCAGTGCACACAACACGATTTACGGTCCTTCGGGAACTCGAGCATATATGGCGGACTATAAATCTCCCTGGCTGTTCGTTGCAGATACCAACACTCACCAAATCGTGCAGAAAGTCGGCCATTTTGGGGCACCTGTTCGACCGTTTACCATGAAAAGCGACGAGTCAATCGTGTATGTAAACGTTGATCACTTGCTGGGATTTGAAGTGGGTGATTTGAGAACTGGAGAAAAGTTAGCGAGGATTCAGGTCCAGGGTTGGGACAACGGTCCGGTACAACGACATGGCAATCCAAGTCATGGAATAGCTTTGACCCCAGATGAAAGAGAAGTATGGGTTTGCGATGGCGTTAATATGCGAATGCATGTCTTTAGCGCAGAAGCCCCGTATCAACAGCTAACCACCATTGCACTACGTGATATGCCGGGTTGGGTCACTTTTACTATTGATGGCCAGTATGCCTATGCATCTAGTGGCGAAGTGATTCATGCCAAGACACGGAAGATTTTGTACTTATTGCAAGATGAGCATTACAACACCGTTTGCAGCGAAAAGATGGTTGAGATATTTCTGCAAGACGGCAAAGCAACCAAGGCAGGTGACCAATTTGGTTTGGGTAGATTGCCTGTAGCTTGAAAATCCGCATTGAAGGTGAAATAAAACTGTCTGCTTAGCCCCAGAAACCACACTCTCATAGAGGCTTAAAGACAAACCATCATAGGTCGCTTAATCCTTAAGCCTGAACGTTCGGCTTCGCGGTAGAATGCGCCTGTGCAACTGATCTATCCCGAAGGAGCCCCAAAAGAACACCAGCGTGAGATGGAGATGGTTCTGGCAAAAGCCGAAGTTGCTTTCCTAACTGCTCTGAAAGATGCACCTCTCAAGGACGTCCAAGTATGGGAGCACCACGCCTACCAAATGGTTGAAACAGTTATCGTAGCGTTTGCCAACCTTGTAGGCGAACGGTTAATAATCAATAAATACCTGAAGAGTGTCAGTGAGTATGCGTTCAGCCAACTACCTGATCATCCAGAGCCAACAGTGATGGGTGATTACGGGCTCTTCAGACGGAAGGACTTTGTAAAGAAGGCTGAACTGTATGTGAAACACTCTGAAGGCTGGTTGAAGCATCTAGAGAGTTCCACGATCGATGTGCCACTGAATGCCGCCTTAGATGACGTAGATGACTCTGTCGATAATCTCGAAAACGAAGCGCTGTTGAAGGAGTGGATGGACGGCGTACAAAAGAAAACAGGCCACAGACCGACTGAGAAAGAGCTCTATGACAGAGCCACTGTGTCGAGAGCAGAGTTTACCAATTGGAAGAAAGGCACTGGCGGAGACAAGGTTCACAAACTCATTACTGAGGAGATGGACAAGCACTGGGATTGGAAGAAAATGGAAGGCAGATGGAAGGTAACGATTCACATGATCTTGTCCATGTTACCTCCTGCGATCTCGTAAGCATTTCGGGGAGGGAAGGTTATGAACCGTCGCTACGCTCAATTCATCGTACTTGCGGTTGTTGCCATCACGTTATTGAGCGCACCGGTTTCCGCACAGCAGGAGTGGGGGCGTGCCGGCGCTGAGGCGGGTGATGCCAAGGAACAGAACGACCCGCTAAACATCCTACTGATCACCGTCGACGACATGAACTGGGATTCGGTGGGCGTCTATGGCGCAGCGCTCCCTAACCTTACTCCGAACATCGATGCACTTGCCGCTGAGGGCCTTCGTTTTGAGAACGCGCACGTCACGATCGCTATCTGCCAGCCGACGCGTGCGGTCTGGATGACTGGTCGGTATCCGCACCGGAGCGGTGCGCTGGGCTTTGACGAAATCAGGGCGGATGTACCGACGCTTATCGAGGCTCTTCGTGATGCTGGATATTACACTGGACTTATGGCGAAGCAGGGGCACGTCATTCCGTCGCGGCCAGACATTTGGAACGAGATCGTACCGGCGAGGGAATTAATGAACGGCCGTAGTCCATCGCTCTACTATGAACGGGCGTTGGTTTTGTTGCGCAATGCCAAAGCAGCCGGTCAACCTTTTTTCCTGATGGCCAACTCGCAGGACCCTCACCGTCCCTTTGCCGCAAGTGAGAACGAAACCGCGGCTCGCTTGACTGATGCCGAAAGTGAGAGTTCTCAGTACGGTGGTGGGTTTCCGGAGGTTGAGCTCGGCTTTGATCCAGCCGACATTCCCGTGCCCGGTTTTCTCCCAGACCTTCCCGGCGTACGGCAAGAGTTGGCCGAGTACTACACGTCGGTTCGCCGTGCGGACGAAACCACGGGGGCTCTCCTGCGTGCGCTTGACGATTCAGGATTAACCGATCAGACGGTCGTGATGTTTCTCTCCGATCACGGCATTGCGGTGCCATTTGCGAAAACGAACGTCTGGATGCACTCGACACGCATTCCCTGGATCATCCGCTGGCCGGACATAGTCGAGCCGGGCTCCGTTGATACTCGGCATTTGGTGTCCGGCATTGATTTGGCGCCAACCGTTCTCGATCTCCTAAGGCTTCCTCCGCTACTAGGTGCCGACGGCCGGTCATTCGTGCCGCTGCTATATGGGGAAACACAGGAAGGGCGAGAGTTAGTCTTCGTCCATATGAATGCGACGGTTGCGCCCGAATGGTTTCCGATGCGGGCAGTGAACGACGCACGATTCGGCTACATTTTCAATGCGTGGGCTGACGGCGAGAAAGAGTTCTTTAATAACTCAATGCGTGGCCTGACGTTTCCGGCGATGCGTCAAGCAGCGGTCAATGATATGGCAATCGCCGCCCGCATCGAACATCTCCTCTATCGGACAAAGGAAGAGCTCTACGATTATCGGATCGATCCAGACGCGTTGGTGAACCTCATTGCTGACCCGACCCATGCGGATACGGTCAAACGATACCGCCGTTTTCTACTACAGCACATGCGGTCCACCGATGATCCTGAGCTGGCAGGCTATGAAGAATTTCTCAAGACGGTCCAGTAGAGCAAGTTTACAGACGCCTCAATTCACAAATGCCTTAAGAGGACGCCTGATGCTGCACCACCGCTTCAACAGTCGCTTTCGGCGCTGCTCATATTACCGTTCTTCCCGTCAGCAAAAAGGTCTGTTTTCTCTCACGGCCAATTGGGTGTAGGCTGGACTTTTCACGAATGCCTATCCCGAAGGAGACGCTATGCGAATTCCGGTCCTCGGACTAGTGATTGTGTTCACGGTATTGTCCGCGTCAGCGGGTGCACAAGATGCGGACAATCGTCTGACGTTGGATCTCTACCTTGAGTATGAGTCAGTGTCTGACCCTCGACTGTCGCCAGATGGTCAACGGGTGATCTATTCCCGCCAATGGGTCGACAAAGTAAACGACAAGCGTGAATCGTCGCTCTGGATCATGGACGTGGATGGGTCTCGCAATCGCTTTCTGGTTGATGGCTCCGGCGCTCGATGGTCACCTAGCGGCGACCGCATTGCGTTTGTTGCCGATGGCGAGCCTGAGGGGTCGCAGATCTTCGTGCGATGGATGGATGCCGAAGGCGCAATCACTCAGATCACCCGAGTAGAGCGTGGCCCCGGCAGTTTGTCTTGGTCGCCCGATGGAGAATTGATTGCGTTCACGATGACGATCCAAGAGGCGAATATCTGGCCGATTGATATTCCGAACGCGCCGGAGGGAGCCACGTGGACGAAGGCTCCGCGGGTCATTGAGCGGCTCGATTATCGCCAGGACCGGCAGGGATTCACTGATGATCTCTTTCGACATCTTTTTGTGGTGCCAGCTTCTGGCGGTACAGCGCGGCAGTTGACTGATGGGTCATGGGACCACACAGGCACGGCGTGGACACCAGACGGCCGAAGCCTCCTGTTCAGTTCATTACGCGTCGATGACGCTGACTACCAATGGCGGGAAAGCGAGATTTACGCGGTCGACCTTGCTAGTGGAGATATCCGGCCGTTAACGACTCGGAGAGGGCCCGATCAAGCTCCGGTTGTGTCTCCGGATGGACAACAAGTGGCTTACACGGGCTATGACTGGACGCGCGACACGTACATTACGCGGAAGGTCTACCTTATGAACATCGATGGTTCAAATCCTCGGCTCGCATCAGGCACGTGGGATCGCCAGCCGTCAAATCTCATCTGGAAGCCGGATGGGAGCGGGCTTTACATCAGCAGTCGGACCGAAGGTACTGGCAACTTATACTTCCTTCCAACGACTGGACCGAGTGCTGGCACGGTGCGCCCAATTACGCAGGGTCAACATCTGTTGACCGTGTCCGACTTGAGTGACGACGGCACTGCGGTCGGCGTGCGAACGAGTTTCTATACGCCGCCTGACGTCGTCACGTTCGCTGTCGACAAGCCGACTGCGATTACGCAGCTCACCGCCGTGAATGACGACATCCTGACCGGGAAAGTGTTGGGGACTGTCGAGGAAATCTGGTATCCATCGACGGACGGGCTGCAGGTCCAAGGCTGGTATATCACTCCTCCTGACTTCGACTCGAATCGTGATTACCCGATGCAACTGCATATCCATGGCGGTCCACATGGCATGTACGGTGTTGGCTTCAATTTTGGGTGGCAGTGGCAAGCGGCGCAGGACTACGTCATCTTGTATACCAATCCTCGAGGTAGTGCTGGGTATGGCAGTGCGTTCGGTAATGAGATTATGAACGCCTATCCGAGTAAGGATTACGACGACTTGATGGCCGGGGTCGACGTTCTACTCGACAAAGGCTTCGTGGACCCGCAAAACCTGTTCGTTACCGGGTGTAGTGGAGGCGGTGTGTTAACGGCTTGGGTGGTTGGACATACGGATCGCTTTGCTGCGGCGTCCTCGAATTGTCCTGTGATCGACTGGGTAAGTTTCGTGGGTACCACCGATGGTGCCACGTGGTATCAGAACTTCCAGCAACTGCCATGGGATGACCCGAGTGAACACCTTCGTCGGTCCCCGTTGACCTATGTGGGTAATGTCACGACGCCGACGATGCTTATGACTGGAGTGAATGACCTCCGAACGCCGATGCCACAAACAGAGCAGTTCTACAGCGCATTGAAACTGCTGAAAGTGCCGACAGCGATGGTGCGTTTCAACAATGAGTGGCATGGAACGTCGCGCACCCCGTCGAACTTTCTCAGGACTCAGGCCTATTTGAAGTATTGGTTCGAGAGATATTCTCGGCAACCGACGACGCACACCGAGCAGCCCCAGCAACCGTAGAGAGGAGTGCATCATGGTGCGACGAACCGTTCTGGTGTTGGCGATGGCCGTGTTGGCGACGCCCGCTGTTGCGCAAGACGCCAGCAACACGTGGAGTGACGTGAGCATCTCTGACCTGCGCTCCAGAGTCATGGTTCTCGATGAGGCTGGAGCGGAGTGGTCAGGTGAGCCGCTCCGCCTGGATGCGGATGGGCTCGCTCTGATACTGGCCAGCGGACAAGAGCGGCACTTCCCGGTGGCCCAAATCCGCCGCCTGGAGACCACTCGCAGGGATTCCTTGAAGAACGGCACACTCATCGGCGCTGGCGTGGGTCTTGTTGCGGGCTTAGCGCTCAGCGGAGGGGGAGTAGATGTTGCGGTTATCCCGGTAGCCACTGCTTTTTATGGTGTGATTGGCATGACCGTTGATTTTCTTGTGCCTGGTGAACGCCAGACCACGATTTACGAAGCGTCCGGAACGACCTTCGCAGAACGCCATGGAGTCGGCGGTCGTGGACCACACACCTCCAGGGCCCTCAATCTCTCAATCAGTTGGTAGTGAATGTTTGATGAGCTTGTCATCTACCTTGCAGTACAGGGACAGGTTGCTCCCTACTATCGCTTTAGTGGATCTGGAAGTGTTATGGGACTGCTGTCTAGGGTTTTACCCCTTAATATGGCGTACCCAAGGAGTACCACTACTGAGGGGAACCCGAACTGGACAGTCCGTATTGAAGGTGAAGTAACGCTGTTTGCTGAGAGGCAGAATGGTTAGTAAATTCGACAAAGAACTTGGCCTGGATAGAACTATCACCCGACGTGATTTTCTTTACGGGTCATCTCTATTACTTGGCGGTGCGGTTGCTGGATCTGGGAACAGTACTGCTATACAGCCTCGCTTAACTAGTAATTATTCCTTTGATGTTGGTGCTAGTTGGTATGGCCCTGGGGGCATTGGTGATTATGCTCAATCTCATGGCAACACACCGGAACTCATTAGAACCGCACATGAAATACGGTCGGGACGATTCAATACAGAGACTGCAGATGCAGTTGATTCGGGTGAGGAATATGACCTTGTAGTTGTTGGTGGTGGGTTTTCTGGTTTGTCTGCAGCGTATCACTTCAATCGTTTAAATCCTGCAGGTCGTGTCCTTATTCTTGATAACCATCCACTTTTTGGTGGAGAGGCGAAACGTAACGATTTTGATGTTAACGGCGTTCATGTTTCAGGGCCGCAGGGATCCAACGATTTCGGCATCCCATCTGCCGCTGGTGGGCCGGATGATTATTTTTCGGCATTGAATCTGCCAAGAGAATTTAGCTACGCGGAACCGGAAGGATCCGCGGCTGGCATGCGTATCCCGATAGATAACTATGATTACATGACCTGGCAAGAGAGGCACTTTGATGTAGGTCATTTTTTTCATGGCGCAGTAAATCCCTGGATCAAAGATGTGTGGGGGTCTGGATTGAATATGACTCCTTGGAGCACTGAGGTAAAAGATGCGTTTGCTCGTGTCCGTTCAATGGAGATTGAAGACCAGAACGGGCGAGATATGGATCGATGGCTAGATTCAATTACCCTGAAATCTTATTACGAAGAAGAATTGGGATTACCGCCGGAGGTAACATCTTTTTATGACCCGATTATGGCTAGCGTCATCGGCCTCGGCTGTGATGCCCTCAGTGCATATTGGGGTAAGTATTTTGCTATGCCGGGTTTCACAAAGCCTGATCTATATGATGAAGATTTCTTGCAGAGTTTTCCAGGTGGTAATACCGGTATTGCCAGGCACTTTGTTAAGAAACTTAATCCAGATGCAATCGACGGAGCCTCATTCGAGGAAGTATTGTTTGGCAGCATCGCTTTCGATCAGTTGGATCGGGAAGGTAAGCCTGTTCGCATTCGACTTAATTCAACAGCGGTCCGGGTTGAACATACGAGCCGAGCTAACGGATATGACCGAGTTCAGATTACCTACGCTAAAGATGGGGAGCTAAACCAGTTGAGAGCCAAAGCAGTGGTAATGGCATCTGGTGGCTGGGTTAATCGACATGTACTTAAAGACTTACCCAGCGAATACCATGGAGCCTACCGCGAGTTTGGGCATTCACCAGTCCTCGTTGCCAACGTTGCTCTAACAAATTGGCGTTTTTTGGAGCGACTTGGTGTTTCAGCAGCAATTTGGCCTGAAGGATTTGGCTTTACTTGCAACATACGTCGACCAATGATTGTTGGTGGTAAATCTCAGCCGTTGCATCCAGATAAGCCAATCGTATTAACCTTTTATGCTCCCATTTTTAAACCTGGTCTTGGAAGAAAAGAGCAGGGTGCTGCTGGACGAGCAGAGCTACTCAGTACGTCATTTACTGATTATGAGCGACAAATCCGCGAACAAATGACGACAATGTTTTCTGCTGGAGGGTTTGATCCGGCCAGCGATATCGCTGGAGTGATTTTAAATCGCTGGGGTCACGCTTATGTCAATCCGGGTCTTGGCTTTGTGTTCGGGACGGATGGCAAGACGGCACCACCTGACGTCATTCGTCAGCCGTATGGCCGTGTGGCGATTGGCCACTCTGAGTTGAGGGGGCACCAATATTGGTCGGGTGCTGCTGGTGAGGGTCGTCGTGCTGTCGAAGCGCTATTAGACCTGCATTTTTAGCGAGGAAGTCCCAACCGGACCTAACCATAACGGACTGCATTTTCCGTGTTATTGATTTAGCGAAACTGGGCGATTTACTGGACTTCTGGCGGGTATTTTTCCACTAAAATTGGCGTCCCCAA
>CAZMUA010000031.1:0-9124 GCA_964569695.1 uncultured Woeseiaceae bacterium | reverse complement strand
GTTAAGCCCGGCGCGCGCCATCACCGCGTAGGTTTCCGCAGCTTGAGACATTCCTTCTATAGCTCGTGCCCGTCTCGCTTCAAAACCGGATACGTGTTGTGCCCCGCCGTCGTAACACAAAATGCCTTGGAAGTTCAGATTTGGAAGGCTGTCAACCAGTTGTGCTAAAGCAAGTGCGGGCTGTCCAGCCGTGATACCAGTACGGTGCCCACCGGGGTCGATATCTACGACCACATCCGCAACGATACCCAGTGCTGCCGCAGCTTCTGATAGCATGCGTGCATTCTGTTCAGTATAGGTAGCTTGAACAAAACTACTGCACCGCCGTCGGAGATTCATTGCTCGTGTGATCTTTGTGGGGGTTACGTTCGCAGTGGTTTGGAGAATCTGCTCGACACCATGTTCAAACATGATCTCGGATTCGCTAACCTTCGCTGTGCAAATTCCCAAAGCACCATTGGCGATTTGAAGGCGAGCGATAGTTGGACACTTATGTGTCTTAGCATGCGGTCGACAGTCAATACCGTTGCTCGTTACTGTGTCCTGCATTGTTTTTACGTTCTGCTCGAAGTTATCGAGGTCCACACACAGAACTGGTGTATCTAAATCCCATTTGGATACACCTATTTCTGTTTCATTTGTAAGTTTGTTTGTAGTTCGAGCTGTGGCCGAATTCGGTGTCCAGAGTGCCGCGGATGTCACCGCCGTTCCCTGCAAAAACTGTCGTCGTGAGAGAAAGGAATCAGTCATCTTGGAAGGCTCCCTAGTTTGAATTGGTCAATCGATATGCGTCCATTCTCACTCTTGGTCATTCTCAGTAGGCTAGTTGTACGACAACAATGCTGGAATGGCAATGCCGAGCTTGGATTTGCAAGAACTGCATACTTCGCGGACTAGTGAACTATTGGTGGTGCTATGCGGTGTTGCGTTCCCTGTTCAAAAGCGTAAGCAAACGCGATCAATTTTGGTTCTGACCAGGCATTTCCTAGGAACTGCAATCCACTGGGAAGTTCTAGGCTCACGGACCCCATGGGTACCGTAATTGCCGGGAATCCGGTCGGTGGTGACAGTTGAAAGCTGTTGTTGCCATGAGGAGAATTCAGATCTCCGATCAATCGCGGTGGATTATCCCAAGTGGGATAGACAAGAGCATCAAGATCACCATCAGTCAACACTGTCTGTACGCGTAACCGAAGCCGTTCATCACGGTCGGCTTGCAGGCGACAACCAGGCTGCTGATTTGGTGGAATGATGATGGCTTCCGCCGATTCTAGGCGTTGACGTATCGTTGGATGCAGATGGCCCGATTCGAGAATGTCTGCCAGGCTTTTTACTGGTGCCTGGGGACCGAGTGTGTCTAGATATGCGTTCAGGTCGAATCGAAACCGGTTACACCGGGGACGATCATCACTTACGGTAGTTTCGTCTTGGGGTAGTTCAATTGGATCAATTATCGTTGCGCCAAGTCGTCTCATCGAGGCAAGGGCTTCGTTAAAGCGGGCTATGATTTCGTCATCAGCAGTCTCATCTGAGAGTTGACGCAGCACACCGATGCGTGCGCCGTCCAGACCATCCACATTTAGGTAGTCTGTGTAGTTGGTTACTCGGTGTTCGTGACTCACTTGCGTTATCGGGTCATTTGGATCTGGCCCTGCAAGGACATCAAAGACGATGACGGCGTCGGTGACAGTCCGCGCCATCGGACCGCCGATGTCACGAGCGAGATTGAGAGGAACGATACCATCACGACTGGTAAGACCCATTGTCGAACGGATACCGACAAGGTTCTGGTGTGACGAAGGGCCACGAATGGAATTGCCCGTGTCGGTCCCTAGTCCGACGGCTCCGAAATTGGCAGCTACAGCTGCTGCGGTACCACCACTTGAGCCAGCAGTCACACGATTCGGTGCGTAGGGGTTACGCGTATATCCGGCAAGGGCCGAACCCACCGTTTGATATGGGGAGAAGGCAAACTCGGCCATGTTCGACTTGGCGAGAATAATTCCGCCCGCTTCTCGAATCATACGAATCTGGAATGCATCATCCGGCGGCACTGAGTTTGCCAGAGACAGGGACCCCGCAGTTGTCGGCAAATCGAACGTGTCGTAATTGTCCTTGACGATGATGGGAATACCATGAAGTGGGCCAGTTAGACCCGATTGGGTGTACGCAGCGTCCAACTCCTCAGCTACCTTCAACGCGTTTGGATTGAGTGTAATGATAGCGTTCAGTGCTGGACCCTGTTTATCGTAGATGGCTATTCGCTTGAGATAGGTTTCAACCAATCCCTGTGCGGTGATCTGTCCACGCGCCATGGCGTCATGAATGTCATTGATTGTTGTTTCGACAACGCTAAATTCAGACGATACGAGTTGTGGGGTAGGTGCCGACTCACAGCCATACCATGATAGTAAGCAGGCGGCAAAACAACTGCTGACGAGTGCATGTCGACGAATAGCCATCGATTTTCTCACGGCAATTATTTCAGGTTTGAGTAGTTCGTTGCGGTGAGAAAAATTGATTCTACGTTAGCAACCAAGGGTCCATCCTTTCGCGATGCCTGGTAAGCTCGTTCCCAGTCACCGTCTTGCCGGAAACCTTGCCATGATTGCGCTGCAGTTTCAGGGCTGTCGTGAGCTAACAGATAAATTAGAGTGTTAGGTCTTTCGTTTGGAATCCAATAGCCAATGTTCGTCATACCGTGCCGTTCAAATAGAGCGGTTGTATGGTCACGAAATCGTGCATGAAGCGCTTCGAGCTTACCTGCTTCAGTTGTGTATGTTCGTAATTCAAACGAACGAGAATTGTTCGCAATTGAGTGACCTTCGTGCTGAGCGCTAAAGCGGCCGACCATGAGACTCAGAATGAGTAGGCTACCAATGGAAAATAGGTTTTTCATAGGTTCCTCATTTTGTAAACATGTTTAGTTTAATATTGTGCCAGATTATAGCTCGATACAGGTGTCCAGCCCCTGCCTTACGGCGTGCTACTTGTCTTTGAGGCTAGATTTTATGGCTTACACGACCAGAGTCGTTCAAGCGTGAGAGGAGATTCTTCATGAATCGTCGAGAATTCATCGGGACCGTTGGTGGCGGTACTTTATTGGCGACTAGCGGAGGAGCGGGAGCTGGTTACTTGAGTCAAGAAACTCCAGAAGCGATTTACCGTCGTGCGTATGCAATTGATGCGATGTGTTTTGCGATGGCACCGCCACCGCGAACGTTTGTTCAGTACCTTACACGCGAAAAGGTCGAAGCCTTGCGAACATCCGGTATTACGGCAATGGCAATGAATATGACTGCAAATTTTGCTGTGCTAAGCAAGGCCGAGAACATGTTCGGAGCTGTCGTGAAGCGTATTGATACTTGGGATGCAATTGTTCAGAAGCATTCGGACGTGTTTGCGAAAGTGACGAATGCGGAGGAACTTGATTCCGTCAAACGAGCTGGTATGGTTGGATTCATTTATTGTTTCCAGATGTCCGCTCCATTTGGCTGGGACCTTGAGAAATTGCAGGCTTTTATTGATCGAGGAGTTCGTCAAATTCAGCTCGCTGACGGCAACCGTAATTTCCTCGTGGATAGTTGTTGGGAGCCTACTAACGCGGGATTAAGTCAGTACGGTTATCGGGTCATTGAGGCTTTCAATGACCATGGAGTGATTGTTGATCTATCACATGTCGGTGACCGCTCATCTCTTGATGTAATCCTCGCATCCACTAAACCGGTGATTTATTCTCATTCGGGTTGCCTCGCCTTATGTCCGCACCCGCGCAACGTTAGCGATCGCAATATTCGCATGCTGGCAGAAAATGGAGGCGTGTTTGGTGTCTACAATCAGAGTGGCTGGCTGACTAAAGATTCAACGATCTCGATCGATCATTTTATCGATCATGTTGAACACGTAATCAATCTTGGAGGTGAAGATTCGGTAGCAGTCGGTACGGATCAGGATGTTGTTGACATGACAGCCATGCGACCCACTGAGGTCGAGGACCATAATCGAAGCTTTGCGAGGCGACGTCAGCAATATCCAGAACTCACATGGGAGATTAAGCATATGCGAGTACCAGAGCTGAGCCATCCACAGCGCCTGCTGCACCTAGTACCGGCCTTGCAACGGCGCGGGTATTCGACCGGCCGAATCGAAAAAATTATCGGTGGTAATTACGCGCGCCTATTCCGGGAAGTGGTCGGGTAGGCGTGACCATCACTGCTGTGGCTACTGACTACTACTGGTCAATGTTTTATTTAAAGGTGAACAAGTTATTCGGAGAATGTGATGCGTAAATGGAATCGTCGGCGATGGCTTGCAGCCACGGGTGGTGTATTGGTCGGTTCGGCGCATTGCGCTCGTGTGGCTGAGCGGAATGAGCCTGTAGTTTCCCCAACTGAAAGGAAGGGTATCACTCTAGAAGAATTTGAACCTAAAAGTATGTTGCATGTTCCGGAAAGCCACGTCGATCGAGCACGTTTTCCTGTCATCGATATCCATACCCACGTTACTTGGTCTGATGTTCCCTTGGGATCAGATCCTTTTGGAGAACGAATTCGTGTCCTAGGTCGACCTGAAGAACTGGTTCCGGTCATGGATCGTAAAGGTATACGTACGATGGTTAACTTGACCGGTGGCGTTGGGCTAGGTTTAGTCGAAGCGCGACGTGTGTTTGACGAGGCATATCCAGACCGGTTTATCACATTCACGGAGCCGTCGTGGAATCATGTGGCCGACCCGGACTATCCTCGATTTCAAGCGGAACAAATTGAACAAGCACATAAGGCTGGTGCACGTGGACTCAAGTTGACGAAGACGCTGGGCTTATATTTGCGTGAGCGAGTGACCAGCGGTTCATTAATCGCAATAGACGATCAACGATTTGACCCAATGTGGGAAACGTGTGCAGCACTCGATATGCCGATAGCCATTCATGTCTCTGACCCGGAAGCGTTTTTCCTGCCTATTGATCGACTAAACGAACGATACGAGGAACTTCATGCACATCCGGAGTGGTCATTTTACGGCGGTGATTTTCCAAGCCACGCTGAACTGCTTGCTGCACGCGACCGCGTCTTGGCTCGGCATCCCGCCACAACGTTCATCGGTCTTCATGTTGGCCACAACGCAGAAAATCTTTCTACTGTAAGTCAGTCTCTCGACCGATTTCCGAACTTATATGTGGAATTGGGAGCGCGAATCGGTGAATTGGGTCGTCAGCCTCGAACCGCCCGTCGATTTTTCGAGAATTATCAGGATAGAATCTTATTTGGAACAGATGCGATTCCTTCTCCTGAAGGTGATGCGACGCCGCAACAAGTCTTCGGCGATGCTCTCTATGAAATTTACTTTAGATTTCTAGAGACGGAAGATGACTACTTTGACTACGCTCCTGCGAAGACTCCTCCACAAGGGCGCTGGCGCATCTACGGTTTAGGGTTGCCGGATTCGGTTTTGAAGAAGGTGTATTTTGAAAATGCCGCACAGATACTTGGGATAGATGTTTGATGCAAGTTAGCGAGTCCAGGAGGTTAGATGTTGAAGATCACAAGAGGCGTGTATGTTTTATGCTTCGTGTGTTTTATGTCTGACAATCACATGCAAAGTCAGGATGTGGAGTATGTAGTAGTACGAACTGATGCTTCGCCACAGGAGGTTGTGGACAATGAATCTCCATGGTGGGAAGCGCGACGGATCAAATGGGGTCCGGCATCTTATGAGACAGAATTTCGTGCCCTGTGGAGTGACGAGGGATTGTACGTACGTTTTGAGTCCACAGATCCTAATCCTTGGTTCACGATGACGGAACATGATGATCCAATCTGGAATGAAGAAGTAGTCGAAATCTTCATCGATCTGGATCGTTCTGGGACCAACTATGCTGAGATCGAAATAAACCCAGCAAATGTCGTCACTGATTTAAGCATCATGTGGGAAGGAGATGACCGAGAGGGTGATCTCTCTTGGAACCTTGAAGGGCTGGAGAGTCATGTGAGACTTAATCGGTACAGAGATGGGTCTACAGCGGGTTGGACTGCCGTGGCATTTCTTCCATGGCCCGGATTTGCTTCGTTACCATCTGCAACGGCGACGACCTTACCACCAGCGGCTGGGACACACTGGCGTTTTAATGTCTTTCGTATAAAGCGACCGTGGGGTGAGTCTGACCCGTCACGGGATGTTGTTTTTGCGGCCTGGTCACCAGTAACAGGTGAGAGTTTTCACGAGCCAGCTGTGTTTCGTGAACTCGTGTTTGAGGGAACTAGTGAGTTACCAAGCACGGTGCCAGACTGACGAGCCGGCGTTGACGTGCTTGTTAGGGACTCAGGTTAATGACGGGTTCGCTGTTCCGTTATCTGAACCCTAGTATCTGTAGTGTGATGGCTTGTACGGTCCACCTACGGGCACACCGATGTAATCTGCTTGCGCTTGAGTCAGTTCGGTCATTTTGACGCCCAGATGGTCCAAATGAAGGCGCGCGACTTTTTCATCTAACTCTTTAGGCAACATGTAAACCTTTTTTTCGTACTGCCCTTTGTTCGCATGCAGTTCCAGTTGTGCGATCACTTGGTTAGTGAAGGACGCTGACATCACGAAGCTTGGGTGGCCTGTTGCACATCCTAAGTTCAGCAACCGTCCTTCAGCCAAAATCATTACACTGTGACCATCTGGAAATCGCCATTCATCGTACTGCGGTTTGATATTGATATGCTCAATGCCTTCGAATGTTTTTAGACCGGCCATGTCAATCTCGTTATCAAAGTGACCGATGTTGCCAACGATTGCCTTGTCCTTCATTCTCGACATATGTTCCACTGTAAAAATATCGAAGTTCCCAGTGGCAGAAATGAAAATGTCGACTTGTTCGACTACATCCTCAAGTGTCACGACTTGGTAGCCTTCCATGGCTGCTTGCAAGGCACAGATTGGATCGACTTCCGTTACCATGACTCGGCAACCCTGACCACGCAAAGCTTGAGCGCAGCCTTTACCCACCTCACCAAAACCACACACAAGAGCGGTCTTACCGCCAATCATTACATCAGTGGCTCGCGCCAGACCGTCTGGTAGAGAATGCCGACAGCCGTAGATGTTGTCGAATTTGCTCTTCGTTACGGAATCATTCACATTGATGGCAGGGAAGAGTAGTGTCCCCGCTTCCATCATCTGATACAAACGGTGTACGCCGGTTGTCGTTTCTTCGCTTACGCCGCGAATAGCCGGACCAACTTTATGCCAGTATTGTTTGTCCTTCGCCTGGAGTGTTCGAAGCAAGTCGAGAATAACACCCCATTCTTCAGGGTCAGTACTCGGTTGAAATGCAGGAACAGCACCGACTTGCTCAAATTCGTAACCCTTGTGGATCAGGAGTGTCGCATCGCCGCCGTCATCTACGATTAACTCTGGTCCGGAACCGTCTGGCCATTGCAGTGCTTCGTTTGTACACCACCAATACTCTTCCAGGGTTTCACCTTTCCAAGCGAACACCGGAATACCTTGTGGATTGGTTGGGGTACCGCCCGTCTCTGGTTGACCGACGACGACGGCTGCTGCTGCGTGGTCCTGCGTTGAAAAAATGTTACAAGAAACCCAGCGAACAGTTGCGCCAAGTGCTGCCAACGTTTCAATCAGAACTGCAGTTTGCACGGTCATGTGTAAACTACCCATAATCCGCACGCCAGCCAGTGGGCGTTGCCCTTCATATTCTCGTCGGAGGGCCATCAGGCCAGGCATTTCCTGCTGAGCAAGTCTGATTTCCTTACGGCCGAATTCGGCTAGGGACAGATCAGCAACCTTATAGGGTAGGCGGTCGACCGCTACAGCGTCAGTAAATGCGTGGGCACGGTCGGTTGCGACGGGGGTCATGTGTTTCTCCTTAACGCGACGTTACTAGCTATCAAAATGCAGTGTTTACTGATTCTTAACATACCATTCTATCCGATCGGCGCGATTTTGTGAGCCAGGTCAGATGTCTTGCCTGATTCGTCACGAACAATATCTTGAGATATTTCGTCGAGACGATAACCGTTCTCTCACCTTGAGTGAAGCAGTAGATTGGATTTCAATTATTTCCCGGGTGCTGGTGATGGCCTCTGCAGACGGAGGCGTTCAAGGACCTTATAATCTGCAGGCTCGGCCACCTATAAATTAAATTACACCAGCTTTGAACCGGTACCCACCGTCAGGGTTCTCCTCACGGTAATCATTGTGGCAAGACCCACAAGTGCCACCGATTCGGTTACGGATGTCTGAGATCGACGAAAAATCCTGGTTATCGACAGCTGCCTTTAGGTCGCTGGCTGCCTGCCGAGCGTCTTCAGCAATGCTCGCGGCACCGTCTGCACCGTGTGCCTCTAAAAACGTTTTCACGCCTGTGAATATTTCGACTAAGTGTTCGGCTCCGGCCGCAGTCTGTTCTCCATCTTGAGCTTCGATGCCTGCTCGAACGGCACCAAACGTCCTACCGACGTCTTTCATAGCTGCATCAAATCCTGATTCATCGACTATCTCTGGTACCTGAGAAAGACCGGATAAAACGAAAAAACTCACGGCTACAACTAGGTATGCACGCATCGAAATCCTCCAGAAAGTCTCGTGCCTCTGCACGGGAACGGGCGATGTCGTAATTCAGTATATACGATAGTTCATGCTATGAGATGATGGCCAAACATTTGGTCGCACGGAAGTTGATGTTCTGTTCTGAATCAAGGAGGCTGACATGCTAATTCGACGGGCGGTATTCACTTGGGTCTTTCTATCTGTGGCAGTTGGTGTTCTTCATGCGCAGTCGCTTGACCTACTGATTCGTGGAGGACGAGTGATTGACCCCCGTAACGAGATTAACGCTGTGCTTGATGTAGGGATTGCTGATGGAAAAGTTGTTGAGGTGGCAGAGCAGATTCAGGAGAGTAGGGCCAAGACGGTGGTGGATGCGTCTGGATTAATTGTGACGCCAGGCTTGATCGACTTGCATGCCCATGTGTTTTTTGGCACCGAACCGAATGCTTATTTGAGTAACAGCTTCACTGCACTGCCTCCAGACGGGTTCACTTTTAGAGTAGGAGTGACGAGTGTCGTTGATACCGGTGGAGCCGGGTGGCGCAATTTCATCCAATTCTAGGAACAGGTG
>CAZMUA010000030.1:0-11582 GCA_964569695.1 uncultured Woeseiaceae bacterium | reverse complement strand
AATCCTGTAACAACTGCTCCAACTAAGCCCACGACGATCACCCACGACACACTATTCGGATAACGATCATTTAAGCCTGGCATCGTCATATCAAAGGGAAGACCAACAGCCGTTGCTGCTACTGAGATCATTGCACCCGCTAAAAAACAGAACATCAGTGCGTTTACAATGTTGTAGACAAACAGGAGCTGTGGGCCGGTGACCTTGCGGAGCTGCCAGTAGAGGTTTAACCGAGTTCGGACAGCGATTGGGGCAACAAAGAACGCCCAGCTCAACACGGCCAGTAGGTTGCCGACAATTAAGCCTCCGAATAAATCGGTAGCGGTCACACCGTGTGCCACAAACAGTGGACCAATAACAAATTCAGTACCCGCTATATGTTCCCCAGCGAAAAGCGCAACAAACGTGCCTGAACCTTGGATACGATCTGCACTTACTGGTTGCCGGTCGAATTCGTTTATGGCATCCAGTTTTTCGGTTAATGACATGAATCGCATTTAGATGGCGTCTCTCGTGAAGAACTCGGACATTCACGGATCAGTGACACGGATTTCGAACACGGATGGCCACAATTTACCCGTCACAAACAGGCGGTCGCCCTCAGCATCATAGGCAATGCCATTCAAAACACCTTCGGGATCTATCGGGTAATCTTGAGGCAATAACCCTGACAAATCAATCCTACCGTTAACCGAACCAGACACTGGATCGATCTGCAGGATCTCGTCTTGATGCCACACGTTTGCCCAAATCTCTCCGTTGATAAATTCCAGCTCATTGAGTTGATCGATGGGTCCTAAACTGTCATGGACGAGAACGCGACGCGCTTCAGTGAATGACTGAGGATCAAGAAAATACAGCCACGCCGATCCATCACTCATCACCAGATGGCGATCGTCGTGGGTTAACCCCCATCCCTCCGTGTTGTAACTAAATTGTCCGCGACGGTCGAAGGTGTCAGCGTCATAAATAAAGCCCGTATGAGCAACCCAGGTTAGCTGGTACAGTAAGCCGCCAAACTCCGTAATCCCTTCACCAAATAACCATGAGGGAAGGTCGACTTGTTCGACGATGCGACTTGTCTCAAGCTCTATTTTCCGGATTGATGAACGACCGTAACGTCCAGTACCCTCCACGAGAAAGCCATCGTCAAAATACAGCCCCTGAGTGAAAGCTTCTGGATCGTGTGGATACACATTAATGACTTCATATCCCTTGCTAGAAGCTCTCTGGGCTCCCCCTAAGACAGATGACTGGAATACTAAACTACACGTCACAACAACACTGATCGCAAACGACAGCATTGTGGGCGTCCATCGCACAGGTATCGGCTCCTCGGACTTGAACATTTGTTTCGAGCGAATCGCCCTCAAATCGCATCCGTCGTTTTGTGCTGCATTAATCATCAGCCACACTCTGGGTACGTAATACCTGTTCAAGTCGCCCGATGTAGTCACTAAGCATGCTATTCAACTCCTGATAACGATCAATAGCATCCTTGCCAGGCTGTTGATCGGCTCGCGTCAAGCCCGAGTACAAATAGTTGAGCTGATCGACTAACATCGGTCGAGAATATCGGCGTGATGCGGTTACTAGCTGATCTCGGATCTCGAGGAGCGCTTGCATAACATCATCAGGCGAGTTGGCCTGCGCTTCGTCCAACTTAGCCACAGCTAGACGCGCGTCACTCAGTGCGTTTCTCACGTCGAGACTCAGTTTTACCTGTGCCTGTACGTTAGCTAGCGTAACCTTACCTTCTTCTTCAATCCGAGGGTCCATCAACACTTCAAACGATACGACCTGACTCGAGCTTCCAACTGAGAGTCGTGCCTGGTATAAACCAGGCGCAACCATTGGTCCATTCCCACCCGACTGTTGTAAGGATTGAGACCATGGTCCGGCGTGTCGCAGGTCCCAGGCAAAGCGGTGCATGCCCGCTGTCTTTGGCAACTGTGGCGTACCAGCACCGGCAAGTGACCAGTTCCCCATTCGAATAGAATCAGAAAATTGAATTGCACTTTTCGCTTTCTCGCTTGAAAACGCACGTACCACATCGCCGTTAGCATTCAATATCTCAAGGCGAACCTCACCGGAGGGTTCAGACGCAAGATAGTAATCAACGCGTGCGCCGGGATTAGGATATTGGGGTTCATCCGGGCCAGGGTCGCGGAACCTTCGTGCAGCATAGAGGCGATACGGGTTGCGTACTTCATACAGATGCACCTCGGAACCAGCAACCTCGTCGGACACTTCGTGCAACGGCAGTAAATTATACAGAATCCAAAAACCGCGTCCCATCGTCGACAACACTAGGTCTTGGCTCACGATTTTCATGTCGGAAACTGGGGTGGCCGGAAGGTTGAGTTGCAATGACTGCCACCGCGTCCCTGCATCGAACGATATGAACATGCCAAACTCTGTACCGGCATAGAGCAGGCCTTCACGATCCGGATCTTCTCGAACAACGCGTACAGGATGATCTGCCGGAATGCCATTATTGCCTGTGGTGATTCGTGTCCAGTTGTTTCCATAATCGTTGGTTCGATACACATACGGCGAAAAATCACCAAGTTGGTAGCGTAAAATCGCAACATATGCCGTAGCCGGATCATGAGGCGACACCTCAATGGTTTGAACGCGGCCATAGGCGCCAAGATTTGGAGGGGTAACGTCGGTCCACGTTTGTCCATTGTTGCGTGTCACGTGAACCGGTCCGTCATTAGCGCCAACCCAGATCACACCTTTTTCATGGGGCGATTCCTGAATTTCATAGATGACACTGAAATGTTCTTCACCGGTAACATCAATGGTGATTGGCGACCCAGAAACCACCTGTGTTTCTGGCGTGAACGCTGTTAGGTCCGGTGAAATCGTTTCCCACGTCTGCCCACCATCCTCGGTCACGTGCACAAACTGCGAAGTGTGATACACGCGATTCGGATCATGGGGAGATACATGAATTGGGGCAACCCGTTGAAACCGATAGGCTAAGTCGCGCGGGTTATGTCCATAAATGTTCCAGAAGCCAACGTAGTACTGTTGTTCCTGTCCTGTCCGTCGATTAAAGAGTCCAAATCGACCCTTGCAGTTCGCATAAACAATGTCCGGATCATCAGGCTTCGGTACAACTGGTCCGGTCTCACAGCCACCAACCGATTCCCAGAGTGCCGTGTGTCCGCCAGGCATTCGCCGTGGCGGTAAACTTGGCATGGAAATTGTCGAGTTGTCTTGTTGACCTGCAAATAACCGATATGGAAATTCCTCGCTAATATCAACCTGGTATAGTTCAGCCGTCGGTTGATTATCCTGAGTCGACCAAGTCCTGCCACCGTTAAGAGTGACATTAGCACCGCCATCATTCGACTGAATAAAGATGTCTGGGTTGTCTGGATTGATCCACATGTCGTGGTTATCGCCGTGCGGTACGGTGACGCGACTCCATGTTTGACCGGCATCCTGAGACATCCACTGCCCTTCAGCCATACCCCATAGAATGTCGGGGTTCGTCGGATGCGCTTCGAGATTGCAGTAGTAGAACGGCCTATTAATAATGGGCTGGAAATCTGTTACCTGCTCCCAACGTGCTCCCCGATCATCAGAACGGTAGACACCGCCTTCATTTGACGGTGCTTCAATCAAGACATAGACGCGGTCAGGGTCGGCTGCTGATACCGCGAGATCAGCCTTACCGCGCAAGCCGGTTGGTAGTCCGTTAGTTAATGGCAGCCAGTTATCACCACCATCAGTTGATTTGTAGACGCCACCTTCGTGTCCACCACTAATAATGGTCCAAGGTTTCCGCTCAGCCAGCCACATTGTGGCGTAGATCTCATCAGGATTGTCTGGCACAAATTCCAAGTCGACGGCTCCAGTCTGTTCGGAAATAAATAGCACTTGCTCCCATGACTGACCGCCATTCTGTGTTCGGTACACGCCTCGATCGGGATTCGCAATAAATGGATTGCCAATCGCTGCTACATAGACAAGGTCAGGATTGCGTGGGTGAATCAGGACCGCGCCTGAATTACCAGTGGCAGTAAGACCTACATGCTGCCAACTTGTTCCCGCATCGATGGACTTATAAACACCTTTCCCGATAATGACGTTACTCCGTAAACCGTCCGAACCAGTAGCAACATAAATAATGTTTGGATCAGACTCCGCGACACTAATGGCGCCGATTGAACCAGTTTCGAAAAAGCCATCTGAAATGTTGTACCACCGCTGGCCATAATCTGTAGTCTTCCAGACGCCTCCACCACTCGCGCCCATATAGAAGGTCGACGGTTGATCCCGATGACCAGCAACCGCAGTAACACGTCCGCCACGCGACGGTCCGATCATTCGGTACTCCAACCCCTCGAAGAGATTCGGAGAAAACACGTCCTGCGCGACAAGTCTTCCTGGGCCGGCTGTCAAGATAACCAGCGATACAACCAGTTTCAAATATAGACGCATGAATTCCTGCCTCCCTCGGCAAATAATGTCGTGATGTTAGATTGACACGGATAAAGATGACAAGCGTTACCTTAATTATCTTGCAAACCTGCTAATCTTCGATAGATGCTCCGGGTGCCCGCACGTTAGGCTCTGTCTGACCCAAATTAGATCTCGGGAAAATCAGATGCATCAGCCAAACCAACCCGAGAATAATCAGTCCAAGAATCGTCCACCGTGCAAAGATTTCAAACAGGGCCATATTAACCTCTGGCAACTGAAATCGAAATGGGTACTGAGACAGTTGGAGCGCACGTTCACTAGTCCAGTGCCAAGCCGTATGGATCACAATGACCGACAAGAGAATTGTGCCGATGCGATCCCCGACTACAAATCGAAATAACAAGCCGAGTGTCGGTACAAGGACTAAGAGAACGAGCAATTGGCCAAGCTCAACACCGAGATTAAAAGACAGCAGTGACATAAGGAGGTGAGACCCTGCAAACTGCAGCGTCTCACGCAAGGCAAACGAGAATCCAAAACCGTGCACGAGTCCAAAAGCAAATGTAATGAGCCATCGACGTTGAAACGTAATGCCGACAATATTTTCAATTGCCATGTAGACGATGGACAACGCAATGATTGTTTCGACGAACGGTGGAAACCAGATGGCATCGGGTGCCAAATCAAAGGCAGATGCGATCAGAGTCACCGAATGCGCAACGGTGAAGGACGTAACAATCGCCACCAAAGGACCAAACCGCCTAATAGGAATGACGAGGCATGCCAAAAAAAGTAGGTGGTCGATTCCATCAAGAATATGTTCAAAACCGAGAACCACAAAGCGAAGCATCGCCTGATGCCAGCGAGGATCGAGGCGAACTAGGCCAGGATTCCCGGAATACTCAAAGGGTCGCACCGTCCCATCAGGCAACACAAGTCTAAGAACAGTGATTGTTCGCAGTCCTAAGCGTGCAAGAGTCAAATCGGTTGAAAATGCGGATTCGTCCGAGTCAATCGTGTACTCAAAAAGCGCATCAAACATCGCGTCACGCCAAAAAACTCCCACGTCGGTGGGCAACCGTGGACCCATGACCCGTGCTAAGGCTTCGTCGTAGGTTGCAAAAGACCGATCATCAGGAAGCGACACCTGAATCTTGACGAGACGTTGGTCGGTCAGCAACCTGTCTTCTTCGTAGACAGTTAACTCATCACCGACCCACAGCATAATTGCATCGCGAAGCATGGAGTCAGCCGCCGCAATATCAAGATTGCCTTGCTCGTTTTCCGGAAAGTTAAAATCCTGCATCGCCTCAAGAGGCACTCGAACTAGCAAACGCAGACGTTGTCCTTCTGCTTTAACGAATGCCTGGACTGTCACATCGTATGGAATGTCATGGCCGGCCGTCCGGGATGACATTATGAGGGTCATCCCTAAGACCAGGACCAGCATGAGACGTGGCGGGCGAGCCCTCAAGTGTTGGTACATGGACGAATCACGGTAACTATTTGCTTTTAAGCTTGATACAGCCCTATGGCCGAACCCACGCAGGACAGCTGTCCACTGGATTCCGTTATTAAAAGAATTTCGCTGCATCTGGACCAAACGCCAGTATACTTGTCGGCGCTGTCGACGACTAAGGGCCACTGCGGAATTGGTGGTTAAAGGTCGTTTTTTCGTAAGGGAGGACAGGAATGAGGCGAAAACGGAATCTTTTCATCGGCTTGTCGTTGTTGGCCCTCATCATCGCGTGCGGCGTTGAGCAACCCGCCGTAGACGAGGCCGCGGACGAGCAGGCGACGGACGGAAAAATGGCTCCAATGTTTGAAGTCGATCCGTTGTGGCCGAAGAATTTACCGAATCACTGGCTCATGGGTGCAACGATCGGCGTCGACGTCGATTCCCAGGATCACATCTGGATCGTGCATCGCAATACGCCAGACCAGTTCGCAGCAAGGACCGAGGTTGGGCTTGATCAGGACCCGCCACTAAGTGAATGCTGTGCAGCAGGCCCACCCGTTCTTGAATTCGATCAGGAGGGCAACCTCGTTGGACATTGGGGCGGTCCTGGCACAGAAACAGGAGATTACGTGTGGCCCGAATCGAATCATGGGATTACCGTCGACCATATGGATAATGTCTGGATTGGTGGTAATGGTCGGGCAGACTCTCACGTCCTGAAGTTTGCGAGGGACGGCACTTTTCTGATGTCGGTAGGAAAATACGGTGCCCGCCTAGTGGGCGAAGAACTCGTCCGCGATAGTCACGATATGGAAAGTTTTGGGCGCGTTGCTAAAATCGGCATCGACCCGGAAGCGAACGAAGCGTACTTCGCCGATGGCTATTTCAATAAACGTGTTGCCGTCGTCGACATGGACTCTGGAGAGATTAAGCGCTATTGGGGCGCCTATGGCAACGAACCGGACGATGAATTAGATCTCGGTCGTTACTCACCGGATAGTGAACCAGCCTCACAATTCAGAGGACCGGTCCACTGTTCTGAAATCTCTAATGACGGGTACGTGTACATTTGCGATCGAGCAGCCGATCGGATCCAGGTATTCCAAAAAGATGGTTCGTTTGTGAAGGAAGTGTTCATTGCCCCAGAAACCCTGTCACAAGGGTCGACATGGGACTTGGACTTCTCTCCTGATCCTGAACAAACCTATCTCTACCTCGCTGATGGGCAAAACATGAAGGTCTATATTATCGAGCGCGAAACGATGGAAGTGCTTACAGCCTTTGGAGATGGTGGGCGTCAACCTGGCATGTTCTTCGCGGTGCATAGCATCGCCGTCGATTCGGATGGCAACATCTACACGACAGAAACGTACCAAGGTAGACGCGTTCAAAAATTTGTCTACAAGGGACTCGGACCGATCCCTGCTGGCGCTGAGGGCTTGAATAGCCAAGGCCCTGTGTGGCCAAGTCAGTAAGCTAGTTGCTTTGAGTGTTCCTTACCATTTGATGGCCCGGGTATCTTGTAGAGATGCCCGGGCCATCGTCGTCTTTATGTCTAGTTAAGCAACGCCTACCACAGAGCCCCAACAGTGACGAACGACATCAAAGTCTCAGGAGGTGCGCGGTGTGGCGAATAGTCTCCATAATAATCATTCTTGAGACGCTGTCAGTCCCTGCTATCAGCAATCAACAAAGCACTGGCCTTCAGTTTATTGACCACACGATCGCGACTGACGTAGGTGGCGGTTATCAGGTCGTCGCCACCGATATGAATTCAGATGGTCGTCCCGATCTGATTGCTCTTGCCCCAAGATTGAATGAGTTGATCTGGTTTGAAAATCCAAGCTGGGCGCGTCATGTCATCGCAAGCAACCTCTCCGGCATGATTAATCTTGCAGCACACGACCTGAATGGTGACGGAATTCCCGAGATCGCATTGGCCACCGGATTTTCAACAGTTGCTGCACGGAGTCAAGGCGACCTATCAATCTTAAGTAAGAGCGATCATCCAGATAAACAATGGTTGGTAAGTCGTATTGACCGCATTCCAACGTCACATCGACTTCGCTGGATCGACCTAGACGGTCATGGAAACATGCACCTTGTTAACGCGCCCCTGATTGGACAAGAGAATGTAGCACCAGATTACCGCGGCACCACACCAATTTATATCTATGACCCTGATAACTGGAAACGTTCGGTGCTCTCTAACGATGATGGTGTTGTCCATGGTATTCACCAAACAACATGGAACGGCGCTCCCGCTCAAGTACTGTTAAGTGCAAGCTTTCTGGGTATCCATCTGCATCAATACACGGATGGGATTTGGAAGCGTACGCGTATCCACCAAGGCAACCCGGCAAGCTGGCCCGCAAGCGGGTCCAGCGATGTGACCGTGGGACAAAGCAAACACAGCCACTACCTAGCTTCCATCGAACCGTGGCACGGGCATGAGGTGGTCGTGTACAACAAGACTGATGCAGACTGGCAACGGCAAGTCATCGACGAGAGCCTCACTGACGGCCACACGATAGTCACCGGAGACTTCGATGGTGACGGTCTGGATGAAATCGTAGCTGGGGCAAGACGCGGCAAGCAAGTACTACTCTACCGCTTATCAGAGTCGAACAACTGGACACGTCAGCTTGTCGACGCGGGGACAATCGCAGCCGCCGGATGTGCCACTGCGGACCTCAATCTTGACGGTTGGCTCGACCTAACCTGCATCGGTTCTGAAACCGCCAACCTAAAATGGTACGAAAACGTTAGTGGAGGGATGAACTAGGACAGAGTGCAACGCACATCAGACTTTTAATAAATATCTACGTACAGCACCACCGACGGGCAATTTCAATATACGCCTCAAGCGACATCTCGAGGTTGGATACGAGGCAGTACTCATCTGTCTTATGGGCCTGCGTCGACTCACCAGGTCCCAGAATAATCGTCGGTGGATCCCCATACGCAGCCTTCAAGTTTGATCCATCAGTAAAGTAAGTAACGCCAGCAGGGCTCGGACGACAACCCAAACACTCAGACATGATTTCGTACACCTCTTGTACCCATTCGTCACCAACATCAGTTATGAGGCTGGCTTCACTTTGTAATAATGTGACGGTGGCCTCTGCACCGGCGGCTTTCTGTAGGCGATTCTTTATGTCATGAGCGTCCTGACCAGGAATTGTTCGGATATCGATACCTAACCGTGCTTGATCGGGAACTGAGTTGATGTTGATCCCGCCAGTTATCGTGCCAATGTTTAACGTAGGAGCGCCGAGAATATCGTGAGGATCAACACCAAAATTGAAGGACTGAAGTCGCTGCACGACTTCGGCCACCTTGTGAATCGCGTTATCGCCTTGTTCAGGCATGGAGGCATGCGCGGTAATGCCAGCGGTAATGATTTCGTACCGTGCAACTCCCTTGTGACCGATTAGTGGTTGATTTGCCGTGGGTTCACCGACCACGATGGCACCGGCTTCACCCAACACCTCCCCACCAAGGCCAGCCAAATAGCGCGATCCCTGACAACCAGTTTCCTCGCCGGCTGTCAAAACCAGCACGATGTCAGCGACCCGCCGTTTAAGCTCAGACATCCGCCGCCCCATCAACAATATGGCGGCAATCGCCGCCTTCATGTCGCTCGTTCCTCGTCCATAAAACAGATTCCCGTCCATTTCGCCAGCAAATGGATCCATGCTCCAGTTCATCTTGCCGAGTGGCACAGTATCGAGGTGCCCTGTAAAGCAGATGGGAGGCTTTGCACCACTACCTACAAGGCGTGCCACTAGACTGGTGCGGTGTGTTCCAAATTCATGGTAATCAACGTGAAAGCCGCTCTCTTCGAGGAAGCCGCCCACATAGTGGGCACAGGTTCGCTCGTCGCCTGGAGGATTAATTGTGTCGAAGGCCAGTAGGCTACGAGTTAACGAAACCGGATTGGTGTCAGTCATGACTGAGGCTGATGAGCACCGTCACTGCTTTTCAGCAGCCTGTTGCGCTTCTTCAATAAACATCTGCCACTGTGTCTGAGAAGCTGGATCCCAAATTTTTGCCATATCTGCACGGGCGACCTCATCCAATTCTCCGAGTCTTAGTGTGCGATACAGGTAAACGAATGCCGATGCCCGCATGTTAGCAAAGCAATGCACGAAGACACTGCGATCTTCATTCGCCTTCATAACATCCATAAACAACTGAAGATCACGCTGGCTCGGGTCTTCCCACGAAACAGGAATGTGCACATACGTCATCCCCTGTTGCGTGACCAAATAGCCTTCAAGGAGGTTCCGTTCTTCACGGGCAGGGCCAAGGTTGACCACCACCTCGTAGCCTGCTTGCTTAACTGCAAGGACTTGACTATCGGTAATCTGACCCGCCGTCCCTAACCGCTCGGAAATTCGAAGATAAGCACGCACATCCGCTAGGTTAGTGTCGGACTGAGCCTCCAGTAATGGCAGAGGCATGAAACACAGCAAATAAACCAAAATCCATCGCAACATGATTGCCTTCATCATAACTCGTGATAATCCCTAGGTTTCAACATAAAAACCGAGCAAGAGTGTGTTAGGTTTACCGCAAGTACACTACGTCAGCTAGCAATGTGTTTGCTCGTCAATGATTGATCAATCATCTGAAGCTGGTTCGTCGGTAAGTATGTCCTTATTCGTAGACTGTTCTGGAGGTGTCCGTGTCTAGAAGAATTCTTGATCTTATCCTTTTGGTCGCCGTCTTCACGTTTTTCGCAATCAAACCCATACCAGCAGGCGCACAAGGCCTGCCGACCATCGAAGAAAAAACGGCCAGCATGGACGTAATAGACGGCTACTTCCCTATGTATTGGGACGACAGCACCGGAACGCTGTGGCTAGAGATTTCTCGTTTCGACACTGAAGAACTCTATCTATCAGGACTCTCAGCGGGTCTTGGGTCGAATGACATCGGACTCGACCGAGGGCAAACGCGGTCTCGACTCGTTGTTTTTGAGCGGGTTGGCCCGAAAATCTTGATGGTCCAGCGAAACTATCAGTTCCGCGCCGACAGTGACAATCTTGACGAGCAGCGCGCTGTCGAGGATGCTTTTGCCAAGTCAATTCTGTGGGGCTTCACGGTTACTGCAGAAACGAACGATCGAGTGCTTGTAAACACAACTGATTTTCTCCTACGCGATACGCACGGTGTAATCCCTCGATTGCGGCAAGACGGGCAGTACCGAGTCGATCAATCTCGCAGTGCCGTACACCTACCACGGACGAAAGGCTTCCCACAAAACACGGAAATTGACGTGACCGTCACCTTCACGACTCAACTGCACCCTCGAACTTTTGGAAGCCGAAATGAAGGAAGGCAGGGAGTGGCTGATGTCACTCCAGCAGCTGACGCGGTGACACTCCGGCAACACCACTCACTAGTGCAATTGCCAGATCCAGGATACCAACCACGTTCCTACGACCCTCGGTCAGGATTTGGACCCCTATCGTGGCAAGACTATCCCACTTCACTCGGCGACTCGATGACAAAGCGACTCATTCGGCGACACCGACTGCAAAAACGTGATCCAGCTGCGTCAGTGAGCGAAGCTGTTGAGCCAATTGTCTACTATCTCGACCGTGGCACACCCGAACCTGTACGATCAGCACTGCTAGAAGGAGCACGCTGGTGGAATCAGGCATTTGAAGCTGCC
>CAZMUA010000029.1:10672-12557 GCA_964569695.1 uncultured Woeseiaceae bacterium | reverse complement strand
GGATCAAGGACAATTTACGGTTGATGGAAGCACAGTGGACGTAGCCACGACGATTGTCGAGGTGCACGGTCAAGTGCAAGTTCGAGGATTCGACCTCCGAGCCATGGGCGCTCGTGCAAGCCTGGACAATGCCGCTGGCCTCAACAAAGCTCTGGAGAAGAGTTCTTCTGCAGGCGTCGCCGAGAGGATGCACGGTGGATACCTCCAGGTTGGGTACGACCTGCTGTCACAGACGAACTACACTGTAGGCCTGACCCCGTACTACCGGTTTGAAGCCATTAACACACAGGCCACTCTGCCATCGACGTGGATTGCCGATAAAGCACAGGATGGTACCTTCCATACAATCGGCGTGGAATTAAAGCCCGTCCCGAACGTCATTCTAAAGGCAGATTACGAGGTTATTCGTAACGCTAAACAGAGTGGCAGGAATCAGTTCAACCTCAACTTGGGCTATGCATTCTAATCGCTACCCTGCTGTTTACGTCGCGCTCTCGTGCGCATTCATGCTGCTCAGCATGGGTGGTGCCAGCGCAGACGCACAACTGACGCGCAGTGAATTACTCGCTGATGCCTACCCCGAGGCGGAAGCTCAGCTTGAAACAATTTTTCTCACGTTTGAACAAGTTACAACGATTGCCAAGCTGTCTGGCAATCCTGTGCCCTCCCCCGTGATTGCCAGATATTTCATTACTCGGGCTGGACGATTGATTGGGCGCGCATATGTCGATACACACGTCATTCGAACCAAGCGTGAGAGCCTGTTAATCTCACTCAACCATCTTGGTCAGGTGTTGCGAATCGATGTCACGGCGTTTCTGGAACCCAGGGAATATCAGGCCTCAAGAACGTGGCTCGACCAGTATAACCAGCGCGCACTCAGCGACGACCTGCAAATTCAAAGAGCAATTCGCGCCGTGACGGGCGCTACACTGACCGCCCGCGCCACCAACCAAGCTGTGCGCCGAGTGCTCGCCATCGACCAAGTACTACAGAACGATGTTGCACCATGATGCATATTAAAGGGTCCCTGTGAGCCCGTGGCAAAAATGGTCCCTTCACGGATTGATTCTGGTGAATGCCGGCAGTGGAGTGGCCTACCTGTGGATGCGTTACTTCATCGACAATACCGACCCGTTCAGCGTCATCAATCATCCACTTGAACCGGTCATGCTACAGGCTCATCTGCTCAGTGCGCCACTGTTACTAGTTGTGTTTGGCGTTGTGTTCCAATCTCACGTCGCACAACGCATCGGAGAACACTCTTTGCCGAACCGTCGATCGGGCTGGCTATCGTTACTTACCTTCGGCTTGATGACATTCTCAGGCGTGTTGCTGCAAACGCTCACAGACCCAATCCTTCTTCGCCTGACTCTCATCGTCCACCTAAGCAGTAGTGGGTTGTTTGTCATTGGATACATTACGCATCTCTGCATCAGCGTCCGCTTGCTTCGCACGGCAAGCCACCCTCCCGCCAGTATGAATGTGTCCTTCTAAGGCTGATACATCTTCAGACTGTCGCTGCCGTCGCAGACGCCGCCTGGTCGTAGCTGGCTATGGACACCTGGGCAGCTAACTGCGTCGCGGCATCGGACAAAGCTTGAGCTGCTGCCGAGTCAGGTTCACCGAGCACAATCGGCTCACCTTCGTCACCACCGACACGAATGGGCTGGTATAGAGGTATTTGACCCAAATACGGAATCTCGAGTTGGTCCGCAACAGGTACACTCCCTCCCTTCCCAAAGATGTCGCTTTCGTGACTGCACTCAGGACAAACAAAATGACTCATGTTTTCCAGTAAGCCAAGCACGGGAATGTTTAATTTCTTATACATGTGGACGGCTCGGCGGGTATCTGCCAGCGAGACAGTCTGTGGCGTCGTCAC
>CAZMUA010000029.1:0-10662 GCA_964569695.1 uncultured Woeseiaceae bacterium | reverse complement strand
ACTGCACCAGATACCGGCACAGTCTGACTCAAACTCAGGGCGACGTCGCCGGTCCCAGGCGGCATGTCCACAACCAAATAATCCAATTCGCCCCAGTGCACTTCACGAAAAAATTGCTGGATAATTCCATGCAGCATCGGCCCACGCCAAATGACGGGTGACTCCTCCTTCGTCAAGAATCCCATCGAGACCACGTTGAGACCGTACTTCTCTGCCGGTATGATTTTTTTTCCGTCGGTCGACAACTGCTTTTGCACGCCCAGCATGATCGGCACATTTGGACCGTAAATATCAGCATCCAAAATACCAACTTTCCCACCAAGGCGAGCGAGCGCGCAGGCTAAATTCACAGAGACTGTCGTCTTGCCAACACCACCTTTACCAGCACCGACAGCGATCACGTTCTTCACGCCTTCCAGAGGAGCTGGCCCTTCCGGGCCTCCCGCAGCTGAGCGCACATTCGCGGTCATTTCAACACTGACACCGGTAACTCCAGCCAACTGCCGCACCGCAGCTTCGGCTTGTGCCTTCATCTCATCCTTCACCGGACACGCGGGGGTCGTGAGTTCAATGGTGAACCCAACATTCCCACCATCTTCAATGCGCACCTGCTTAACAAACCCCAAGCTGACAATATCTCGATGAAGGTCTGGGTCCACTACAACTTTTAAAGCTTCCAGAACAGCTGCCTCGTCGATACCTGCTGTCACCGCTTCGCTCCCTTCATCGCAACACTGCTGGCTCTGAACCAACACTCAGTCTATTGAATTGACTTCGATTTGTACTTCAACCATCGTGGTAGCCGCGTAGTCCGGAGTAATCTCAAACCTAAATCTTGCACCCGAAGAAATTCCAGGTGGCACCATCAACCGGACTTCGGAAGAGTACGACTTCGAACCCGCACCATAACATACTGTGCACAACTCCTCCCAAATTTCACCTCGTCCACCACACAGCACACAGGTACATTGTACCGGAACATCCAGTTTGATCGTGGTTCCACGGTGAGCCTGTTTCGACGTGATCTGGACATCGGTTTTCAGTGGTATAAGGTTGCGATCTTGATCCACAAACACACATCTTGCACGTTCGGTCATCGCCGCCACGGAGGGAAAATCAATATCGATCTCGTCAGCGATGAGCGACTTATGCAGCGTCCGCTCCATGAGGGATGGATGTATGAAACGTTTCATGCCTGATTGGGTTTCACTACTATCGACAGACCCGACCTCATACGCATGCTGAACCGTTCGCTCGAACTGCTCGCTTTGTTCAGGACTGGACAGTGAGACGCCAAATTTCGCTAATTGACGATACCCCTGGCGGATCTCATCAGCCTGGGCATTACGAGACACTCCGATCACCCAGTAAGATTCGAGCATGACCATGTACGATAGAAATGAGGTAATGCCTTGTCAAGAGGATTACGTGAGCAGCAGCATCTAAACGAACATGCATCACGAGTGTTAACGTCGCTCAACCGACGGTCGGTATATTGTAAAAGTAAGTTCAAATGTACGAGGGGAAGAAACTGAGACCGACGGAGCAGTTTCCTGCACCAATCTTGAAAGGTTTTCTAACGAGCACTAATCGTTAACAACACTTCACGTTGCAACGCCGGGTCCAATTCCCCAAACTGCAGCGGTGACTCACACTCATCACAGAGCACTTCCAGCACAGCCGGCGGATCTTCATCAGCTATTTCCACCCGAGACCCTTCCATTTGGATAATGTGCATCCTGAGGGTTTTAACCTGAAAGTTCTGTTTGTTGCCACAATCTGGGCAAATTAGTGCCATTCGCCTTCTCCAAACATTGTCCCTGCGCACCCCAAGGATGGGGCAACTCTCTAACTCTTTTAGAGTGTATGAAATACCTTACCAGCACGCAATGAAGAAGTTGCCAGATCGCTCTGAAATTGACTGTTTTCAGCGTCAGCAAGCCTGCATCACATCGAGTTGCTTCTGCATTCCCTATGCCGCTTCATCCAAACCGATACAGCACGAGGTGTCCTCAGGCTCATTCAAGTTACAATTGGTCCTTGGGAGAGGAGGCCCTGAATAAATTATGTGTGCAGAAGCGAGAGAAACATTCGACATTCGAAGTGAACAAAGAGGCTCACACTGGGTCGCATGGCTCCAGAATAGCGAAAGCCAGAAACCTGAGGACGCAGTAATCTTGATTGGAGCAAACCAAGAGCAAGCTGAAGAACGCGCCCGTCGATGGGCCGAACGCAAAGCGACCGGCAGCAAATAGTTCGCTCTCCGCACTCCAATCACTCATCTGGCGACTCTGCTACGCACCTCATAAAATTATTTTTCTGATGCAGGTTGATCTGCATAAATCAGACGCCCCCGCACCTGAAGATCTGGGAAGAACATTCGAGCGGCCTTCTTATACTCCTCCAGTTGGGCACGGTCCTCGTCACGAGGCTTCCCCGTCTTAAATTCAACGACAGCAACACAGGTTTCATCTTCTCTCACCAGGCAATCGACCATCCCTCGCATGACCCGTGGTGTTTCCCCCGGTAGGAAAAACGAAAAGGGAACTTCATGAATGCACGGCTGTTGTAACAGTTGCACCACTTCGTCCTGCCCAGCAATATTTTGATAAAGGGTCACGGCATCACTTAATGCATGGTCGTTTTCATCCAACGCAACGCTTTCGGTCGGCTGCGCAATTTCTCGAAGTCGTCTTCCAATCTCCTCAGGCTGTGTCACCTCTGGACGTTGCTGCACAGCCAGTAGTCGGTGCACGAGCGTGCCGAGTAACCTTGAGCTTTTCCCTGCCGTCGAAGACTCCTCAGTCAGAGCTCTATTAGGAGATTCGACAGAACCGACGACTGACGCGGCATCATGCGGTAACCGGACTCGAGGACTTAGTGTTGCAAAATCGTTATCACGGCTAGCCACTGTGCGGTCACTGTCGGAATCTCGTCTAGGGATCACCGTGTCTGACGCCCTGCACACCCGAAAGCTATGGGTTCCCTTGCCTTTCACCATCCATTGCACAGTGTCTTCTGTTTCCGGTACCTGCGCGGCTCGCTCGCAGACGGAGAGAAACGTCTCAGGTAACACCTGGGCAATACTTCCTGGCCTCCCCTTCACTACACCTTCGTCGAGCGTTGACGAAAAATAGAGGTAATCTCGAGCTCGTGTGGTCGCAACATAGAGCAACCGTTTCGTTTCTTCCTTGTTTGATGCCGTCTCGTCTTCATCCTCGAGTGTCTTGTACTCTCCCACAGACACCGACGGGTCCCGACCGCCGTGCGCAGGCACTACCCGAACTCTAGTACCGTGACCTCCCCCAGTCCCGCGAGCCAAATTCACCAAGAACACAATAGGAAATTCCAAACCCTTGGCCGCATGGATCGTCATCAACTGCACGGAGTTTAATGGTTCCACGAAGGCATTTGGCTCATCATCCAGCGAGAGTGTATCCAGGTGATCGGCAATGCGTGCCAAGGTGGCATACCCACGATTTTGGATGCGCCGCACCATACTCCTCATTTTCTTAATATTCTCCAGCGCCTGCGTACTGCGGGTTTGCGGTACCTCATACACATAGGCCGACTCCTGCAGTATGCGATCAAGGAGGTCCGCTGCCGGCACTCGATCCACCAGCTTCAGCCATGTTGCTACAGCGCTGCGAATCTGTTCCAGAATGCGTCGATCGTGATCATCAAGCTTAGAAATCTGTTTCGGACTTACCGGGGCCACAAGGGCACTCGCAAGGTGCGGTGCCAGATTCTGAAGCGCTCCATCCGATAACCGGATAAATCCGGATCGCAGGAACGCGGCGGTGCGCAAATCTGAAGCAGGATCGGCCAAGAATCGTATCAAGGCAAGGAGGTCCTTGCTTTCATTAGCCTCAAAAAATCCCAGTCCTTTATAGACTGCAGCTGGAATGCCTTGATCCGCCAATGCACGCTCAAACTCGCGATGACTTGCTCGGGACCGGAAAAGAATCCCGACATCATCCGGCCGAACTCGTCTGGGTTCGCCCGACTTCTTATCCCTCACTTTTCCATCGTCTAATAGCCGCTGAATCTCCTGGGCCACAGCCACCGCACATGGTCCTTCCTCATCAGCGATCGCGAGACCAAGACTGAGTTGATGATCGTCGGACGTTGACGGTTTTATCCGGAAATGATCTTCCGACCCGTATTTAAAGGCATCGAACCGCTCTTCCTCTTGAAGCTCGTCACACAGATCGTTGACAAAATTCAACAGGGGTCGCACTGACCGCCAACTTTTCTTGATCGACATCGTGACATCCTGCTCAGCACGCAACTGACTGATGTGGTGCACCACATCGTCAAACACCTGTGCATTCGCATTCCGAAATTTGTAGATTGATTGCTTCTGGTCACCCACTGCAAAAATGGATGTCTCCGAGGACAGACCAAGACCTTCTCCCCAAGATTCGGTTAACAACTTCACCAGATCCCACTGCGCCTGGCTTATATCCTGCACTTCGTCGATAAGCACATGGCGGTACCTCCACTCCAAGCGATATCGACTCCGAGCAAACTCATCCATCTGCCTCAAGAGCTTGAGGGTTCGGTCTTGCAGCTCTGGAAAATCGAGCGTCCCATGACGCTCAAGTGACTGGCAATACGCTTTTTCTGTAATGCTAAAGAGGTGATAGAAGCCTCTCGCCTGCGCGCCATTCAGCCCAGCACGAAAATCCTGACTAACTTTCTGAATATTGTGCGGGCGCTTACCCGACTCCTTGACCACTTCCCAATGGGAATCTCGATCCTCGGGTGATGGAAACATATCGACTGAATAATCTCTCTCTTTCCAACGTTGCTTGCGGGCCGTTCGCTTTGGCGGTAGTGTCAGAAAGTGCGCTTCAACCCGTTCAAGCAAACTTCGGAGTTGGGCTCCTGTCAGGCGATCTATATCGGACAGTCGTGAAAGATCATGAGCCAACATGGCAAAGCGTGGATGGCCAATTGGGCCTTCTTTGACAAAACGCTCAACACCGCCTGGCAACGACTGGAAAAATTCCTGTAAGGCTCGACGGGTGGCTTCCTCGACCTGCTCGGCGGTGCGTCGGCCTTTGGTACCAAAAAGCTCTTGAGCCTTGCGTGAGTCAATACGACGCCTTAATTCATTGCTGAGAGACTTACGCAATTGGGGCGCTGTCATTTCAGCTAACGTTAATGCGACATCACTGTCCTTTTGTGCGATGCGCGGAGCCTCCTGCATGACCCGATCAAGGGCATCTTCTGTAAACCGATAGATCTCGGTTTCGTCCGCGATCCGAAAACTAGGTTCCAACCCGGCTTCAAGAGGAAACTCATGGAGGAGTCCATGACAGAACGCATCAATGGTGTCGATATTAAAATCTCCCAATTTATCTTGCAGTGTCTGCCAGCGTTCCTTCCCATCTACGGTGTCGTCGTCTTCCCGGAGTTTGTTAACGACACGCGCCCGCATTTCTGCGGCGGCTTGCCGAGTAAAGGTCAGGCAGAGAATATTCGCCGGGTCCACCCCAACCCGCAGTAGCTTGTGGTAGCGCTCCACCAGCACATAGGTCTTTCCGGTACCGGCAGACGCCTTCACGACGACATTCCGCCCTGGATCTACTGGATCTATTGCGTTCTTCGACGCATCCGAGTCCGTCTGAGATCTCATTTAATGCCACGCCTCCGAGTTGTCAACGCTATTCATAGCGTCCCAGCTCCACCGCGATCATGAATCCTCAACATACTCCTTGCGGCAGACGGTTGAGTAGCCGCAATACTTACAATTAAAGGGCTCCGCCGGGCGAACGGGAAATTCTTGCTGGGAAATGCCATCCACTGCGTCCAAAAACCGCTGCTGTCCATCGTCGAGCGCCTGTTCCAGCTCACCCTTTTTGACCATCGGCGCTGCCAGACCTTCTTTTTTGAACGCAAGGTAATAGGCGTCTTTGACCTTCCAGGGCCCATCAGTTCGTCGATCGGCGAGATACTGTTCAGTGCAGACGGCATAAATCGGTAACTGAACAGCAAGTTTAGGGTTAGGGGCCGAACCGAGCTTGTAATCAACCACTCGAAACGTGTTGTCCTGGAGCAAGTCAATGCGGTCCACAATCGCATGAAGAGACACTGAGCGCGTTCCCGAAGAGGATTTGAACTTGAACTTGTCGTTAAGCTCGTGCTCGAGTAACCGTTTAACTACGGCTAAGTCCTGCTCCGCATCGAACCGTAACACTCGGTCGATGAGTCCTCGCTTGGCAATCGATCCTAGGAAGAGACTCCGTTCAAGAGCACGTTCAGCTTGAGGGAGCGTCTTCGCTGTCTCGTGCGTTGTTAAGACCTCCTCCATCACGCGAGCACAGCGATCCAGTGCAAGATCGATATTCTCGGCGTTAATAGCCTCTTGCCAATCCCTGTAGAATTCTTGGAGAATTTTGTGAAGCCAAGTCCCGCGATCCAAGGGCGACACCCGAGAAAATTCTTCGCGTTCTTCTTCCAGGCCTAGTTCTTTGCCCGCGAAGTATTTGAATGGACATGCCAGGTACCGTTCTACCCTGGTTGGTGAAAAGGTTATTCCTTCAGGTCCGTTTTCGTGGCTCAACGAACGCTTCGATTTAGACAAATCATTGGTCGCCAGCCGGAGAGACAACCATGTAGCCGCTTCTCCCTGCACAACGGACGGGTCGACCGTGCCCAGCATCAGGGCTTCGTCGATCTTGATGCGTGTGGAAGGTGCTTCCTCATCGACTGGGCTCACATTGGATAGCGGTTGCTCAGATTCCGGAAGGGCTTTAAGAGTCTCGATGAACGTCGACGGACTGACTAACTCATCCTGGTCGAGATGGTCCAGCGTAAAACTCGATAACCGGAGCTGGTCGGTTGACAAACCCAGAAGATCTCGGAAGCGCGCACGCTCTGCCCGATTCCTCGCCACTTGGCTTGACTCAGGAAGTTTCTCGGACACTAACGAGAATTGAAAGAATTTCTCGAGCATTAATGAGGGGTAAAAAATGCTTCGAGAGCCTTGTTGCGGCCAGTCCTTTTCGATCAAGCCCACAATCGTGACTGACGTAAAACTTCCGTAACAGGCTGCCTGCGCATCAAGCAATTGAACGCCTCCCTGATCGTGATCGGATTCCAACTGGACTGCCGGCTGTTCAATCCACACTTGAATGTTCGCCCAGACCTCAGCAAGGTCAGCCTCTGGATCATGATGGCTCACGTGGGCAGTCCGTAAATCATGCAGCACGCCATGCATTCTCGCGCGTACCTGTAATAGCCGTCGGTCAACACTGTCGGTCTCATCGTAAACAGTCGCATGGTTGGTCAAGAATTTGAGCACACTTGTCAGCAGTACGGAGGTCCGATCCCTCGACGCTAAGCGTGTTAGTTCCTCCACAATCTTGAGGGCAGCACGTGCAGCACGCTGGATCAGATCCTGAACCGGTTGCGCTTCTGTCAGTAGGCGTTTTAGCTCAATTGGAACATCATCGTAGGGGAATTGAGCAAGATGGCGATCAAGCGCACTAACTTCCTCGTATGTTACTGCCGACTCATCCACAAGGAATTTAAAATGTGGTGAGCGCAGCAGGGCAACAAGATCTGACCGCGAAAATTTCGAATCGATGCATGCAAACACGAGATTCAGTGCCGCAGCGTATGGTTCCGCGGCAAGCGGCAGGGAATCAAATGTTTCGAACGGCACACCGCACGCCCCAAATGCCTGTTTTGCCAGATATAGATACGGTAACGGTCGCTGAAATACCACGGCTGTGCTGTCATCAGCGATATCAACGCCATCGCCAGATTCTGGCCCGTCTTGTCGAGCCCATTTGACATCTTTGGCCACCGCAATCAGTTCTTCTTCTCGATCGCGGACAACCCGGCACCGTTTGCCATCGACCATCATCAACCGCACAGGAGTCGGGTCCGTTAGGCGACTGCATTGTTCTTCCTCAATGCCTGGCAGTCGCTCGCGAATGCGCTCAAGCAAACCCGACTGCAGCATCTGTTCTGTTGCAATGACATCGACCCGTTCGAGACCCGGTAATCGCGTCAGCAAATCGAAGTCGGCTGGCCAGAGACCATTCTCGGAGGCGGCTTGATCAGGAACAGTCACAACCACATGCCGGACCGGTTGTAGACACGGGTTGGTTAAAAGCAATGCGCGCAAAGCATGCTCGTCCAGGCCATCCGATTCTTCAATTTTTTGTTCAAAATCCCTAAAGACCGACACCAAGAACCGAGTCTGTTCGAGGAGGTGACGCGCACCCCGATCAAGTTCAACATCGAGCTCCAATTGTTCAGTTACTACCCGCTCAAACGCGTTGACCGTCTTATGCTGACGTCGAAGAGTGTCGTAAAACACTAGGATTTCCGGTAATAACCCGGGTCGCACTTCAAATGGCGGCTCTACCCCAGACCGTATTGTGTCTTCCGAGGCAGATTGGAGCAGGACTTCTCGTTCAATATCCGTTAGCAGTCGAGGTGGACTTTTTAAACGTCCGTGCATCAATGTGTACCAGGCACGGCGAGTCACGAAATGAGGCCACGCTATCAGGTGCGATCCGGCAACGGCCGTTTTCTGCTTTGGGTGGTCAGGAGTAAAGCGCAGATATTCCAGCGTGCGCTTAAGTTGTTCCGTCGCGGCATGAGTCGGTACCATGACCACGCAGTCCTGCGCTGTCCATGGATCGTTGGAGCTCGCAACTTCAGCGATCTTGCGTTGAAACGCGTGAAGATCAACCGCTCGCAACAGGCGGGTACGACGGGGCGTGATCACCGTAATCTCGTCATTACTAGAAAAGCGTTACGACCAGTCACGTCCAAGCATCTAGCGCGAACGTCCTTGCCGACAATGTCTATAAAAACATGGAAACCGCACTCAGCGTATTTCGCCTGTCGCAACCCGTCAAGTAGGTCGTGGTCAGAGTTCAAAGGCCGGTACAACGTTCAGGAGATAACAAAAAACAATGAAACTGCAGCGAAAAAAGTCACAGTTGCAAGGCGTCAGAGGCCTCATCTGTGAATGTGAATAAGTGGCTGTGGAAAAAATGTGGAAGAACAGCGGATGCACTGTGGATACGCTGATGACATAAATTTTCTTTCTTCAGGAACGCTCCAAAAATTATTCAATCCTGAACACCGTCACCATCTTCGTGCTTTCTTCCGCTTGATCTCATCGCTTGAATCAATAGAATCACAACCTCATATCAATACTTACCTTCATTAATTATGTAATCGTCGTGATCGTTCATCGCTTTGAAGAATCCATCAACGGGCAGGCTTACCTCATCGAGGTTTCCCCAGTCGATGCCAATACATGGCGTGCTCGCTTAGCTCGGGTCTCCGGGGAGACGTCCGCTCTGATGCCTTTTTACGGCCCGACACCCAATGAAGCCGCCTGCCATCTGAGAAAGTGGCTCAGAATCGCGCATGGTGAGTCCATAAAGTCTATATAGTTAACATAGAGACCCCGCACTGTCCTGAATGGGTCGCATGCGGTGCCCTTTTAATTTGGTTTACAGGGGGGAACCATGAATCGCCTGCTAACGATCGTCGTATTGGGCTTGCTTTCTGCATCCAAGCCACTGGCTTTCGACCTCGGCCAAGACGTGCCGAGTGTACTGCTAATCGCTACAGGTGGAACGATTTCGAACCAGAGTGGCGGTCGCCTAACTGCTGGTGAATTGGTGAACCACATCCCTGATCTTGATAAGTATGTAACACCAGAATTCGAACAATTTTCAAATGTAGCCAGCAGTGCCCTCACATTGGAACAGTGGTTGCAGTTGTCAAAACGAATCAATCAGGTGTTCGAAGCAGACCCCGCACTTGCCGGTATCGTGGTTACCAGTGGCACGGATACCTTGGAAGAAACCGCCTATTTCTTGCATCTGACGGTTAACAATCCGCGTCCGGTGGTTGTCGTTGGGGCAATGCGAAATCCAAGCACTCTTGGGTACGAAGGTGCCGCGAACCTGCGGCAAGCATTCAGGACCGCTGCCTCCTCAAAGTCTAGAAATAAGGGTGTACTCGTAGTCCTGAATAATGAAATTAACTCTGCTCGTGAAGTCACCAAAACTGACGCGAGACTTCTTCATACATTTCAGACTCGGAGTTACGGTATTCTCGGAACAGTTGATCACGATCGGGTGGTTTATTATCGAGAAGTGCTTAGACGCCATACAAGTGACAGTGAATTCGATGTTGCTTCAATCGAGGTACTGCCCAGGGTCGATATTCTTAGCGTCTATCAGGGGGCTTCCGGGGATCTCATCAAGGCAGCTGTAGATGCCGGGGCGCGTGGCCTGGTCGTGGCCTCAGCTGGCGCTGGAGCTACAAGTCGAGATCAAAGGGAAGCAATAACCTATGCCTATCAACAGGGCGTCTTTGTCGTCGTCAGCACCAGAACCGGTAGCGGGCGCATTACCCCTAGAACAACCAGAGAAGATCAGCCTCTTACTGAGGAACAGCAACTTGCAGAAAGATACCGCATAGCCGCACTAGATCATGCACCATTAAAGGCTCGAATTCTTCTGATGCTTGCCCTAACTCACACTAGAGATATTAGGGCAATTCGAAGAATGTTTGAAGAATACTGAAATCCGTGAAGGGCACACGAGTCGTGGAGTGAAATGGTGGACCAGACGGGGGTCGAACCCGTGACCTCGTGAATGCCATTCACGCGCG
>CAZMUA010000028.1:11646-15018 GCA_964569695.1 uncultured Woeseiaceae bacterium | reverse complement strand
ACCCGACAAGACGCTTTCGAGGCGCCCCCGTTACGACCACTTCGGTACCTCTCCGAAAACATTTCAATCCGCGACAGCTGGTAAATAGGCACCTAACCAGTTGCCACATGCTTGTTGCGCCGTTCGCAAAAAAATTTCTGGAGTAGTTCAGCACACTCCTCTTCAAGCACTCCACTCACCACAGTCACGCGATGATTTAAGGCCTTCTGGTCGAAAGCGTGCATCGTTGACTGGACCGCGCCGGTCTTTGGCTCAGCGGCACCATACACCACCGTTCCAAGCCGTGCATGAATGATGGCACCCACACACATCAAGCAGGGCTCCACCGTGACATAGAGTGTGCCACCGGTGATCCGGTAATTCCCGATCGTGCGGGCACTTGCTCGCAAGGCAACTACCTCCGCATGAGCAGTCGGATCGGACGTCGAAATCGGCTGATTGAAGCCCGTGCCTACCACCTTGCCATCGACAACTACGACGGCACCAATTGGCACTTCGTGTTGTGCGGACGCTCGGTGTGCTTCGTCCAGCGCGGCCTGCATATAGGCTTCATGCATGACGATCATGTGGCGCGCCCTGCAGGATTCGAACCTGCGACCTCCTGGTTCGTAGCCAGACGCTCTATCCAGCTGAGCTAAGGGCGCGAATCTTAAGAAGACCGTGTCACACAGGACAGAGTCCACTCTCAAATCGCTAAGTATAACATGCGGTTATTGATACATCTGGTGAGGGATTGACCCACTGGCACTGATGCAAGACTACGGACGCATCAGTCCATGTCCAACTGGTAGCAGGCCGGGCAACTCAATGGGGAGTCGACCAGTAATCGGAACGTCTCCAGCAAGAGCCCTCACAGCTGTACGTTCTGCCCGATCATAGAAATCGTAGGTAAGAAGCACAGCTGGCAAATCTGGTAGCGCCATCGCGGTATAGGGACTTCCAAATAATGTTGCAGCGTATGGCTGATCGTATCGTGCTGATGTCGTTACTAGATCCTGCAGCAACGACACGAGCGGTGGTGCGAGCATCATGCCGCCTGGCCGAGGAGTGGTGCGAACAAAAATCGACGCAATGATTGCATCGTAGCGACCAGCTGTACGTCGCACCAAATCTAGAGTCGCCGGCAAAGTCTGATTTGAGACCTCGATGGCTGTCACATTGGCCCAGCGAGCCTTAAGTTCGGCGACAAACGTGCGACTCGGTGCCGCGATTAACCAACCAGACGGTCGATCAAGAACTGATAAATACAAGACGCGTGCATTCGGAGCGATCTGCAAGGGAATTTGGTTTCTTGCGTCGGCGATGAGCGTGACAGCCTCTTCGCTGGCACGGTTCGCTACTTCAGCGTGAACCCGACCACCAAGCGCAGCAGGGAGCGCAGCAAGGTCAACCATTCGAGTTCGATGTAAGTTCACCGCAGTCTTCGCGCGAAGGACGCGGGCGGCGGAGGCTCGCACCTGCGCTGGGTCGATTTCGCCACGTTCCACGGCCATCCGAATGGCGTTAAAGGCTTCAGCTGGATCTGCTGAGTGCACGAGCACGTCATTCCCCGCCTGAATGGCCCGAACAGCGGCGTCACCAGATGACATAAGTGCCGTGACAGCACCCATCTGCATTCCATCGGTGTAAATCAGGCCGTCGAACCCAAGTCCCTCGCGGATCCCTTTCATCACAACTTCCCGACTCAACGAGGCTGGCACGCCAACGGTCGGGTCCAATGCTGGAAGTTCAATGTGGCCCGTCATGATGGCGTCAGCTCCCGCCGCAACACCGTCCCGGAACGGCGGCCACTCAACACGCTCAAGTCGCTCACGTGGATGACGGATGACCGGTAGTCCGACGTGGGAATCCACGTCGGTATCGCCGTGACCTGGGAAATGTTTGAGAGTCGCAAGCATCCCTCCGGCATGAAGACCTCGTACATAGGCGGCAGCCAGCCGACCCACTGCTATAGGATCCTCGCCGAACGAGCGCGTATTAATGACTGGATTGTTCGGGTTGTTATTAACGTCGACGACCGGAGCAAAGTTGAGATGAACACCGATTGCCCGAGCTTCCAGTGCTGTTGTCCGACCAGCCTCGTAAGACAACTGCTCGTCTCCACTGGCGCCAAAGGCCATCGCACGTGGTAAGACAGTTGCACCCGCCAAGCGAAAGCCTACGCCAGCCTCAAAATCAGCCGCATTTAACAATGGCACCTTCGCAACGGCTTGCAAACGATTCAACATTGACGCTGCTGCTAACGGCTGGCCAAGAATTACAGATCCGTATGTTGGATTAAGCAACACGCCAGGCGTTGGCACACGTCCACCAAATACGAGAAAACCACCCACATGATACTCGCGCACAAAACGAACGAGTTCGTCATAAACATCACTATCACTACTGGTATAGGTGCCAAAGAATGAGGGCATGATCAACTGGCCGATTTGCTCATCCAGCGACATGGTCTCGAGCGTCCTGGTCACCCAAGTTTCAGCTGTGCTGTCGACTTGTTTCCCAGTGTGAGCTGTGACTGAAGTAGCGAGTGCCGGCAATATCACCACGGCCAAAAGCCCAATAAATGCTCGTGCCACATGAATCACAATGCTAAGCATGACGCCGATGGTAAATCGAATTTAGTCCCGCCGCAAACCCAGAAGCCATTCTGATCGTCGTTTGGGCCTGTATAATCAATTGATGGCATACCTTGAGCACCGTAAGGTGGCACCTGCAATTGTGCGTTGTTACGTCGTAACTATTAGTGACACCCGCACCGAAGAGACGGATGCGGGAGGGCAAGCGATTATCGATTTATTAACCGAAGCGGGTCACGAAATACGTGGACGGCGAATTGTGCGCGACGAACCAGATCTCGTGCAGGCGACGGTCACGGAGCAAGTCAGCTCCTCGTCAGTCGACGCCATTATTACAACCGGTGGCACTGGCATCTCGTCTCGTGATCAATCATACGAAGCAATTACGACTTTCATTGAAAAGCGTATCGATGGGTTTGGTGAATTGTTCCGCTCGCTAAGTTACGCGGAAATTGGATCTGCGGCAATGCTAAGCCGGGCATTTGCGGGGACAGCACGGAAAAAGATCATTATCTCCTTGCCAGGTTCTGAACATGGGGTTCGTTTAGCTATGACCAAACTCGTATTACCGGAACTGGGACACCTTGTACGCGAGGCATCCCGGTAATCAAAAACCGAACCACGAACACATTATGTCTGCAGCCAAAATGCGGCCCATCCGTGAGACTATTTCGTTAGTCGACGCGCTTCGCATCGTAGAAGAGGCAACTCCCCCACTCAAGAGCACCGAACAAGTTCCCCTCCACGAAGCGGGCGAACGCATCCTCGCCTGCACCGTGAATTCAGACACCCACGT
>CAZMUA010000028.1:4957-11546 GCA_964569695.1 uncultured Woeseiaceae bacterium | reverse complement strand
GGACAACGAGGTGCCGACATCACGCCTGGACAAACACTGGTAAAGGATGGCGAGCAGCTCATTGCTAGTCGTATCGGCGCATTAGCTGCCATTGGCGTATCGAGGGTTGAAGTGTACAAGAGGCCACGCGTTGCACTGCTATCCACAGGGGATGAAATTATCGAACCTGGCCAAGTACTCGCACCCGGGCAAATTTATGACATCAATCGGTTCACTCTTGAAACCTTAGTTCGCAGCCACGGTGGTGTAGCCATACACCATCCCCCAACCGCAGACACGCTTGATGCGTTAACTGCAACCATTAACTCCTGCTTGACGCACGACCTCTTGGTGTTTTCAGGCGGTAGTTCGGTTGGTGCTCACGACTTGATCGTGGACGTCCTGCAGCAACACGGTGAAATTCTGTTCCACGGAATCGCGGTCAAACCAGGTAAGCCCACCGTCTTTGGGCGGATTGGCACAATGCCAGTTCTCGGTATGCCGGGATATCCCACATCCTGCCTCTCAAACGCCTATATGTTGCTAATCCCTCTGTTGAGGCGAATTGGTAGGCTGCCGCAGTACCATCCACGGACGCTGACACTTCCACTCGCTGAACGGATCGTTTCAACAACGGGACGTCACCAATTCTACACAGTGCGGGTCACTAACGGCATGGCTATGCCCGCCTTTAAAGCTTCAGGTGATATCACCAGCATGTCGTTGGCCGATGGGTACGTCGAAATTCCGGCTCAAACTGATATCGTTGAAAAAGGTGAAGCGGTCGATGTGAAATTGTTTTAAAGACTACCTGAGACCAATTTGGCGTTCGTATTCCGGTTCGAGTTCATCCGCTACATGTAAATCGAAGATTGCTGCAGTGCGACGGTACGCACCTCTAAATTCAGCATGGCACCGGTAGCAAACGGTGACATCCCCCAGTCGGCGATAGACGACTAGATCAATCAACGCAGCAACACCCAATACTCCGTATGCGACGAGATCCATCTCAAACCAATAGAACCCAGCACTAATAAGCGCTCCAATAATCACGATGGTCAAGCCGAGCTGGGGGTTGAAATCCTTTCTGATATAGAAGTCTCGACCTTCGCAAAGCGGACACCGATCGACTTCATCATCATTCTTTACACCATCAGTGAAGGTGAGGTTGAGAGTGCGACCACAGCCACCGCACACAATGGAGGTCGAAGTTATATCTGCGGTAACAGGGAGTGCCGCTCGGCAGGATGGACAATGAAGAGTTACTTCCACGTGAAAACTTTCAGTGCCAAAGATTCGATCAATTTACAGTGGCACGCCTGTTGAAAGAAGGAGGTACTTGGCAAGAATCTCACCAACCATGACTGTAAAAAAGTCGACATAGAGAATACCGGTTGCCGATTGGGTCGAGCGAATTTTTGCAGTCTCCCAGGTAAGATACGCCAAGACACTTGGTCCGAGTAAACCAAACAGAACACGCTGCCAGAAGAATATGCCTGCAACCGATAGAACGTAGCGTTGAAAATTGAATCCCAGTCCTGACTCCACACTCGCCACCGCAATGTAGACCGCTACACCTACGACAGCGATACGAGCAATGGTAGAACCGATATGAAACTTAACAATCTTCTGGAGCAAGGAAACGTCCATGGATGGCAGAACCAGGTACCAGTGCCCCAAGATCATCGCCGTGCAAGTGCCACCCAGCAGGGCAGCCGAACTCACAAAACTCGCGACAGCTAGTACCGGCATTGAGACCGGCTGTGCCAACGCCACGCCGAAAGCCTGCGCAACCAGCATCACGCCGCTGGCAACAACGGTCGTCCATAGTAATCCAGGCTGCAATGCTTTAGCCATTCGACCAACGGTGATCCAAAACAAAAGCAGTGCACCTGTTGCCGTACGCAGTGCCAGCGCCGAAACACTATTCCAGACATTCCCTGCATCACCAATTCCTGGGTCGAAGGCGAGGCCAATGACTAAAAGTACAACAGCGAGTCCGGCATTAAACCGAAAGAACTTCACGCCGGCTGCACGAGGCACCAACAATAAAGTCCAGGCGATGCCCACGCCTAGGTGCGTTAGGAAAAGAAACAGAACTAGTGAAAGCGACATGCTTCAGCACCAGAGGACACGGGCGAAGATATGCAAGTCGAAAGGAATCCAGTAACAGTAGAGTGCACCCTCTACGAATTCCAGACTGCGACCGGTCCGCACTGTCTTTTAGCCGAGCCGCAGATTCACTGCGGTCCAGTTAATAACGTTCCAGAACGCGCCAACGTACTCCGGACGCCGGTTCTGATATCTTAGATAATAAGCGTGCTCCCAAACATCCAGCCCAAGAATCGACTTCTTCCCTTCCATCGCCGGGTTATCCTGATTCGGGGTGCTCATAATTGATAACGTTCCGCCGGAGGCTATAACCCAAACCCATCCGCTACCGAAACGACCCAGTGCAGATTGTGTAAACTGCTCCTTCATAGAGTCGTAACTACCGAACGAAGCGTTAATCGCGTCTCCAATATTGCCATTTGGTTCACCTCCCGCATTCGGTCCCATGATCTGCCAGAACATTGAATGATTCCAGTGTCCACCACCATTATTCCGAACAGCAGTCCGGATACCTTCAGGCACGCTATCGAGATCACTCACTAATTCATCAAGAGTCTTCTCTGCCAGTTCAGGATGCTTTTCCAATGCAGCGTTCAATTTCGTCACGTACGTTGCATGATGTTTGTCATGATGAATTTGCATCGTCTGTTCGTCAATGTGTGGTTCGAGTGCATCGTAAGCATATGGTAACGGCGGTAGTTCGTGAGCCATGAAAATTCCTCCTTCACACGATCGTCACGTGACGATCAAACAATTCCAAAATATTGGAGTTTACTGGATCGAAAGCATCCGGTCGAGCGCAACGCGTGTCCAGCGCTTATGATCGTCTGGTACAGACACCTGATTACGTACTTCACCATTCACCAAGCCTTCCAACACCCAGCACAAGTGATTGGGTGATACGCGGTACATCGTCGAGCATAAACATCCGAGTGCATCTAATGTCATCACGGTGCGGTCGGGAGCCAGCTCTTGCGCGAGCCGGTTCACTAAATGAATCTCAGTTCCAATACCCCAAATCGAACCCGCGGGACTCTCGGTAACCTGGCGAATAATGTGTGAAGTCGAACCAACCTCATCCGAGGCTTGTATAACCTCCAAAGTACATTCTGGATGAGAAATAATCCGGATGTCGGGATGTGAAGCACGGAGTCGCTCGATCTGTTCTACCGTGAATTTGGTATGCACGGAACAGTGACCCTTCCATAAAATCATGCGCGCAGCATGCAGTTCTGACTGTTCTAAGCCACCCCACGTAACATTAGGATCCCAGACACACATTTGCTGCAACGGCACGCCCATACCAAATGCTGTGTTTCGCCCGAGATGCTGGTCCGGCAGGAACAAAATACGCACACCACGATTCCAGGCCCATTGAAACGTTGCTACCGCATTTGAAGACGTGCACACCGTTCCACCATGTTGCCCACAAAACGCTTTTATCGAAGCTGCGGAATTCATATAAGTCACAGGAACTACGTCGTTAATCCCCATTTCTGACAGCTCATCCCAACAAACTTCAAGTTCATCAAGTACAGCCATGTCAGCCATGGAACAGCCAGCAGCTAAATCGGGAAGGACAACCTTCTGGTGTTCCGCGCTAAGAACATCAGCGCTTTCGGCCATGAAATGAACGCCGCACAACACGATAAAATCCGCTTCCCGTCGAGCAGCGGCTACTTTCGCAAGCTTAAATGAATCGCCAGCATCATCAGCGAACTTGAAAACCTCGTCGCGTTGATAGTGATGTCCAAGAATTAAGAGTCGCGCGCCCAGCGTGGCACGCGCAGCATCAATACGGACATCAAGCTCTTCTTCGGATAGCCCGAGATAGCGGTCTGGCAGAACTTGCTGGTCTGCCTGCTCTTCGACCTCATTCAATAACTGAACATTCATCACTAACCTACTGCTCTACTCGAGTCGGATGGATTCAGTTCAACTTCACACTTTGTGAAATTTTTCTCAATATCAAGATACGAAAAAGGCCAGTCCCACCATTCTGCCCGTCTGACTATTGTCCAGTGGAATCTGACTTAAATAAATTCTAGCACAATTACCAGTGGGCTCAAGCTGACTCCGACACTACCTTGTATAAAGTGTCACGCTCTATTGGCTGTCGTTGAGCCGCGCGGATGAGGTGACTGATGTCCGCCGTTGTCATCGCTTCAGGCGTACTCGCACCAGCCATGTGGTAGATCTTTTCCTCCTGAACTGTACCGTCAAGATCGTCTGCCCCAAACCATAAAGCGGTCTGCGCGACCTCGATGCCAGTCGCAATCCAAAAAGCCTTCACATGCTCGATGTTGTCCAACATGAGACGTGCAACGGCATGGACACGCAAAGTGTCGGCAGCCGTCGGGGCCGGTAACTTTCGCATCTGATTGTTCTCAGGATGAAATGCTAAAGGGATGAACGCTTGAAAACCACCGGTCTCATCTTGGAGGGTTCGTGCACGCAACATATGATCAACTCGCTCTTCTGGTGTCTCGATGTGTCCGTACAGCATAGTTACATTAGAGCGTAGACCCAGTCGATGTGCTGTGCGATGGATGGCAAGATACCGATCAGTGCCACATTTGTCATGACTGATCTTGCGACGAACACGCTCCGCAAAAATCTCAGCGCCCCCACCAGGGAGTGAACCGAGACCGGCTTGCATTAATTCCCAAAGGACGTTCTCATCTGTCATGTGATAAAGATCTGCAAAAAATGCTATCTCTACGGCAGTAAAGCACTTTAAATGCACGTCGGGACGGATGCGCTTAAAGCCGCGCAAAAGTTCTGTGTAGTACGAAAACGGCAGGTCTGGGTGCAGGCCATTCACGACATGCACTTCCGTCAACGGCTGCTCACGTCGTTGACGAAGCTTCTCCCATGCTTGCTCAAGGGTCATCGTGTAGGCATCCGCATCGCCAGGTTTGAGTCGCGCGAAAGAGCAAAATAGACAGCTAGCCACGCAGACATTCGTCGCTTCGAGTCGGATGTTATGGTTGAAGTATGTGCGAGCTTGGTGACGACTTTCGCGGGCGCGATTCGCCAGCCATCCTACTGCGAGCAAATCTTGACACTCAAATAGTTTGACACCATCGGCTAAAGCGAGCCGTTCACCGGCGTCTAGCCGATCCGCGATATTGAGCAGGCCGGATTTAGCGAGGCGTGTACGCATTATTTTATATACGGATTTACTCCTTATAGATTCTTATCATGCCATGAGTGTTGTGCTCACTGAAACACCTAGATTGGCCGTGCTATACTCAGGCCACAATTCGACGCTTCCCAGTGGCTGTTGGGAAGTGGGTGAAAATCCCACACGGTCCCGCCACTGTTAGCGGGGAGCGAGTCAGCGTTGTGTTCTTGGCCATCAGAACATCACTTGTATAAATCGGTTTGAGGCCGACTCATATGAGTTAGAGGTGGACACCAAGAGCCGCCACTGTGCTCAGAAAAAGCATGGGAAGGCGTAGTTGATTCGTGTCGATCCGCAAGTCAGGATACCTGGCTACTGGGCTTCGTCCTTTCTGCCTGTTGGACTTGACTTAAACAGGTAGGTTCGGCGCGTGGTTACGCCGAGAAGGAGCCCATGTCGCACTTTACACCTACCAGACAATATTTTTTGACCAGCCTGCTGGTTTTCCTGGGCTTGTATCAAATGTTGGAGCATGGCGCATCGTTAGGGTTATCCCACTGGACACCCAACGTTCCTAGGGAGATCTATATTGCTCAGTATCGTTGATCTATCGTACTCGTACGGTGCGCAACCCGTATTACAAGACATCGCTCTGACCATCCAGCCAACCACAGTGGTTGGCATTCTCGGTCCAAATGGGTCAGGCAAAACCACCTTACTGCGATTGTTATCAGGAATGCTGACACCGCCCAGCGGACGGGTAGAAGTGAATGGCGTTAACCTGCAAAACATTCCCCGGAGTTTATTGGCAAGACAGATGGCAGTCGTGCCTCAAGAAACCCACGTAGCGTTCGATTATTCGGTCTTAGAAATTGTTTTAATGGGACGTTATCCACACCTGCAGCCGTTCGAAACTGAAGGACCTAACGATCTAGCGATCGCGAGAACGGCCCTCGCCCAAACCGGCACTGCAGCATTGGCCGATCGGTCCTTCATGACACTGAGTGGAGGAGAAAAACAACGGGTTATTATTGCGAGCGCCCTAGCACAGTTCGGACACTCACCTGTTGATGTTCCTGTGGAATTAGCACCGGAAATCTTGCTCCTGGACGAACCGACCGCATCACTCGACCTCGGATACCAAATGGAGATCGGTGCAACACTTCGGCAACTGAACGCTAATCGTGGCATCACGATGATCGTTTCAACTCATGACCTCAATTTCGCCGCTAGCATTTGTCAGAATGTGGTTTTGCTGCGCGATGGTCGAATACTAGCTGCAGGTGAACTGGACGCTGTTCTTAATCCCAAGAATATTTCGCGACTCTACGACGTTGACGCGTCGGTCGACCGCCATCCACTAAGTGGTCA
>CAZMUA010000028.1:0-4857 GCA_964569695.1 uncultured Woeseiaceae bacterium | reverse complement strand
CGAAAATGTCGACGCGCAAATCTTTTTCATTGCCCGCCTACCACGGGCTCTGACTGGAGCACTCGTAGGTGCTTCACTCGCTGCCGCTGGCGTTGTATTCCAAGCACTACTTCGTAATCCCTTGGCAACGCCATACACCCTCGGAATTTCTGCAGGCTCATCGCTTGGAGCGATGTTGGTGATCACTTTTGGAGCTCCTGTCCTAGCAAGCGTCATCCCTGCGTTGCCACTTGCCAGCTTTCTGGGTTCACTTATGGCAGCTGGAATTGTGTACGCACTGGCTACTTTGCGACACCGTGATTTATCAACAATGGTCCTGCTTCTTGCCGGTGTTACGATCAATTCATTTTTTTCATCCGTAATCATGTTCGTTCAGTACTTGAATGACTTTACCCAAACCTTCCAGACGGTAAGGTGGCTGATGGGCAACCTTGATGTTAGTGGCTATCAGCCAATTCTGGCAGCGCTTCCGTTTACGTTAATCGCGTTTATAGGGTTCGCTTGGTTACCCAAGTCATTGAATCTACTTACACTTGGTGTTGATAGTGCAGCCTCGCGGGGCGTGGACGTGCTGAGAACTCAGCGTCTCGCCTTCTTGACTGCCTCACTGGCTACCGCCGCAGCAGTCTCTCTTAGTGGACCGATTGGCTTCATCGGCATCGTGATTCCACATCTCGTGAGACTGCTTGTCGGTGCGGATCATCGCATTGTGATGCCTGCTTCGGCATGCCTTGGTGCTTCATTTCTCGTAGCATGCGATGTAGTAGCCCGTACGGTGATGGCGCCGCTCGAACTACCCGTTGGCATCATCACGGCCCTCATTGGTGGGCCATTCTTCCTCTGGCTACTGGTACGACGCCAATGACAAGAATTAAGCCAAGAAGTTCTTCGATGCGAAGTTATAGATGCGCGAGCCTTGCACTTTTATTTGTGATCTCTTCTGCCACGGTCACATCACAATCGTCTCCACCACAGCGAATAATTTCTCTGATTCCAGCAGTCACGGAAATCTTGTTCGCCATCGGTGCGGGTTCTCAGGTAATTGGTGTCAGCAACTATGATGTCTATCCGCCGGCCGCCACGCAATTGCCACGCGTGGGTGGGCTTGTCGACCCTGCTGTCGAAACTATCCTGTCATTACAACCAGATTTAGTTATCGCCTACGAAACACAATTCACCCTACTCAAACAGCTAGCCAACGCAGGTATTAATGTTTCCAGTTATACACATGGCACGCTTGACCATATCCTGGCAGGGATCCGTTCGCTTGGAGTGCAGACTGGCCACGCCACCAGAGCAGAACAGGTCGCAAGACAGATCGAATCAGATTTACAGGGAATTAGAGCAAGAGTCGCTGGACGTAATCGTCCTCGTACGTTGCTTGTTTTTGCTAAGGAACCTCTATCAATCCGCAATCTATTCGCTAACGGTGGAAAAGGGTTTCACAATGAAATGCTTGAAATAGCTGGATCGAAAAACGTTTTCGCTGATACAACGCGTCCATCAGTACAGGCTAGCACGGAAACGATTTTAGCTCGGGCTCCAGAAGTCATAATCGAAGTTAGAGCGGGCAACGCCCTAAAACCAACAGATATCAGAAGAGAGCTGGCCGTATGGAACCTGCTTCCATCACTTCCCGCTGTTCAAGCAGGACGCGTCTACTTTCTGCAGGGTGCGGATCTCGTCGTTCCAGGTCCGCGGATAGCAATGGCAACCGAACGCCTAGCTCGCGCCTTGCACCCAGACGCATTTAAACAATAGTCGGGCATTCGACGTGATGAAAAGGATCTGTAGAGTCTAAGTAAACAGACTATTTAATAAATTCAACATCAATCGGCTTTGGAATCAGTCCACGCTCATAGGCCGTATTGAACAAGTGCCGGACTGCAGTTCTTCCACGCTCGCCATAATCGAGGGTTAGATCATTGACGTACATACCTACAAATGTATCTGTGCGCGTTTGATCGAGCCCGCGTCCGAACTGCTGTGCGTACTCGATTGCCTCAGGGCGATGGGACATCGCATAGGCGATGCTGTCGTGTAACATGCTGGATACGCGCTTCATGATAGGAGTGCCGAGGTCGCGGCGAATGATATTTCCGCCAAGAGGTAAGGGGAGACCGTCTGTTTCATCAGCCCACCATTCTCCTAGATCAACAATCTTGCGTAGGCCGTCATCAGCATAGGTTAACTGACCTTCATGAATGAGAAGCCCAGCATCCACTTCGCCACCTGTTACTGCTTCTTCGATTTGATCGAATGGGACTACAACATATTCAAATTCTGGTTCAAGGAGTTGTAGCACCAAATACGCAGTCGTTAAGGTACCTGGAATCGCAACCTTTGCCCCCTTGACGGAAGATGGACCTTCTGGAGTCGTAACGACAATCGGTCCATACCTGTCACCCATACTCGCACCGTGTGGAAGCAGAGCATAACGATCCGCTAAATGCGCGTAGGCGTGAAACGATACCGCCGTTACTTCGTATTGTCCTTCGAACGCCGCTCGATTTAAGGTCTCGATGTCGTCAAGTACTTGTTCAACCTCAAACCCGTCAGTAACAACGTTCTTACTAGCTAAACCGTAGAACATGAACGCGTCGTCAGAGTCAGGACTGTGGGCAACTGTTATTTTCATGATTTTGAACTCATACAACTTGGTATCAATCAGCAGCAGTGTTACACGTCATCATCAGTTTCTTCTGTATAAGGATTCGACGCACGTTTAACCACAATAGTGAGACCAAACAACACTATCAAGAACGACGAGCCCAGACCTAAGTAAAGTCCTGGAGTAGCGACAGCTTCAATTGACCCCTGACTGGTATTACCGCCAACCAGGGCAGAAGCCTGCTCAGCCGCCCAAGCACGTTCAGTCGCCATTCGCACCATCAGTCGCTCGACCACAAATAAGATCCCGAAGGCAAGCAGTCCTACAACTAGTAACGGATGCCTGGAGTTTTTTCTAGTAATAAGGCTCAGCGCTGCAAGCACTGTAGCCGATAGCCCAAGCCCCGCGATCCAAACACCCGACATGCCTGGAAAACCACCCAAGTTGTTTTCACCAACTACTACCCACGGTAAGAATGCACTCACCGTAAGTGTTACACCAGCTATCGCAGCCACATAATATCCCCGCATCGGATCGTGGCGAGCCGTCTGCAGGAACGCTAATAGCCTCACGAACATCAGTGTACCACGCAGTTACCATACTCAATAGAAACTGTTGAGCGGAAGTAGCGTGAAATTATTGGAAAGTTAAACTCAGCTTTAGGTCTCAAACGCTAAATGACTCACCGCAACCGCATGAAGAGGTTGCGTTAGGGTTCTTGAATACCAGTGACTGCCCGAGCATGTTCGCATCACAGTCAAGCACAGTGCCATCCAAGAGTGCATAGCTCTTGGGATCGACAAACACTTTGATGCCTTCAGCACTTTCGAAAACCTGATCATCGCTTTTTGGTTTAGATGCCCAGTCGTACACGTAACTAAACCCAGAGCAACCGCCAGCCTTAACCCCGATGCGTAATCCACCGTCGCTGAATCCCTGCGCTATCATTAATTCTTGAATACGCTTCGCAGCAGCAGTTGTAATCTCAATCATTGTCTCATCCTCAGACGCACCGAAACAGGTAACGCCAGATCCTATAGTGTCTGCTAATCTCGTTTTTTCCGATAATCCGCAATCGCTGCCTTCACTGCATCTTCAGCCAGAACCGAACAGTGCCGTTTCGACGAACTCAAATTTAGCGCCTTCTCAATATCTGCAGGTTTGATTGCCAACGCTTCATTAAGCGTTTGTCCTTTAATCCATTCAGTTACAATACTCGAACTTGCAATCGCAAACCCACAGCCAAATGTCTTGAACCTTGCTTCATTAATGATACCCGTCGCGGAGTCGACCTTAATCTGCAAGCGGGTCACCACACCATGTTCTGGAGACTCAACCAAACCTGTCCCAACGTCAATTCCATCCACCGGCAATGAACCCACGTTTCTTGGATGTTGAACATGGTCGATGACATCAGGCGAGTGTTTCATAGAGGCAGCACCCTCCTCAACTACCGATCTCCTAGCCAACGAGCAACAACAGGGTCATCCTCTTCATGTGATACATCATCTTTACGAAGCGGTGATAGAGCACGTAGGTGTCGAACCATGTCGGCCACTTTATTCACGATATAGTCAATCTCCGCATCAGTGTTGTCGTGACTGAGGCCAAATCGAATGGACGCCCGTGCCAAGTTGTCCTCAACACCTAGCGCCTGAACCACATGGGATGGCGTATGACTTTCTGAAGAACATGCCGAACCAGATGACGCTGCGATATCATCGAGACTGATTAATAGCGCCTCACCATCCACACCAGCAAAGCTCACGTTTAAGTTGTGGTGAACACGCCGATCCATCGAGCCGTTTAGGCGAATATCAGACACTCGGTCGTTTAAACCATTCCAAAGCCGGTCACGCAACCGTTTAACGTAGTCGAGTTCCGTCATGAATTCTTTCGAACAAAGTTCCGCTGCACAACCAAAACCGACTATACCCGCTACATTTAAAGTACCGGAGCGCAGACCTTGCTCGTGTCCTCCTCCATAGATAAGTGGATCGAGCGCAGCCCGGCGATTTCCTCTCCTGATATACAGCGCGCCTACCCCTTTTGGTCCGTACATCTTGTGGGCCGACATAGACAAAAAGTCGACGCCGAGTTGACCGACCTCGACAGGTGTTTTTCCTAACGCTTGAGCAGCATCGGTGTGTAACGGCACACCGTGTGCCCGTGCCACTTTCGAGATATCGGCAATCGGCTGGATTACACCGATTTCGTTATTAACGGTCATCACGGTAATCAGAATA
>CAZMUA010000027.1:0-18385 GCA_964569695.1 uncultured Woeseiaceae bacterium | reverse complement strand
TTCTTCCCCCCCCTTTTCCCTTTTTTCCTTTTTTCAAAAAATTAATTAGGGCACCCACAAACACCAAATATTTTTCGTGCGCCGCCTGTGGCGGGGGGGGGCCTTCGGGCCTCCCTGCTGTGGCCTGTTCCCTGTGGCGGCGGCCTTCGGCGCGCCGGCGCCGCCCGGCCGCACCCGCGGCTGGTGCTGGTGCAGCTCTTGCAACCTCCTCTGGTGCTGGTGGGGGAGCACTAGCAACCGCCTCTGGTGTTGGGGGAGCACTAGCAACCGCCTCTTTAGTTCCTGCTTCCGTAGTCGACTTGTAATCTCCCGTCGGTCGTCTACGACCACGCCGCCGCCGCCGCCTACGAGGTTCGGGTTTGCCTTCGACTGAATCCTGTTTCTTCTCGACTGATTCCGCATCATTGAGTCGACTAGGGGCTTTGGAATCTCGACGTCCTGTCTCAGGTTGGTACGCCACGACATTTTCGAGTGCTCGTTCTCGACGCTCAGTAAAATCTAAGCGGCTGTTTAATGAAACGACCTGCATTTTAAGATTTTTTACCTCAATACCCAGTTTGGTGATTTCTACGACGAGGTTGTTGAGTAGTTCGTAGTTGAGCAACTCATTCTGGTGGCGTGATTGATTGATTTTCTCCTGGATGTGTAATGCATTGATAATTGGATTGAGCCTCAGTAAACGGGTTAAAATCTTCCGGACCAGTGTGAGAAATCGACCAAAGAATCCTTTGGACAAGGAAGCTTGTGTTTGATCCTCGAATTCACCCAGCAAGTGTTTTGCAGCTGGGCGGCTTCGTTTGTAGTGTTCTCGCAAGTCCGAGCGTATGTTGTTGGCATCCAGAAATGTTTCAAGTTTAACGGTCGCCAGTTCTTGGATCTGCTGTTCCGTATAGTCGACCCCGCGTTTGTCACTGATACGGGTCTTGATATGCCGCATGATTTCTTCGACGTCGACTGAGGGTGCGCGTATTGAGAAGTCAGACATAAGCTAACCTGTCATTGTAATGAAATCATCCCACTCACGTGAGATGAATAGTTGTGCCATTGCCTAGTCATATTGTTATGGGTCGGTAAATGATCAATATCACGGTTATCGCCCATAGTGTTACACATGCCAACAGAGGCCGATCAGACAGTAAAAGCTCGGTCGGGCTACCTCCACCAGCTTTTTGATGCACTAGGTATAAATATCTGAAAATTCCGTATAAAGGAAATGGAATCGTAAGGCCGAGCCAGGGTGTCCCAAAGCGAGTTGCTACTTCAGGGCTAATTGAATAAAAACTGTAAGTAATCAGGGTTGACGCAGTCACGACAGCAATCATTTGATCGAGTAGATATGGGCTGTACTCGCCAAGAATCGGGCGATGCTCGTCTGCATTGTCGGCTAAGCCAATTAGTTCCTGCCGTCGCTTGCTGAGTGCCAGGAAGAGTGCCAGCAAACTGGTGCAAATTAATAGCCAAGCGCTGATTGGGACATCAATAGCGGCACCACCTGCAACAGCACGAAGGACAAAGCCAGTTGCAATAGTCATTACATCAATGACCACCATATGTTTTAAAAGTACCGAGTACAGAATTAACAATCCGGCATAAGCCGTTCCTACTATTCCAAAGTACGTGCTAATTTGGAACGCGACGCTTAACGCTACAGCATTAAGAACAACGGAAACAATAATCGCGAGTGTAGGCGATATTAGCCCTGCGGCAATTGGACGTCGTGATTTGTGAGGGTGGCTTCGATCACCACCACGGTCAGTTACATCGTTAATTAGATACACAGCGCCAGACAATGCGCAGAAAACACTAAATGCCTTAATAGCTAAGATGACTGCTTGGAGGTCAAAGAGGCGCTGTCCAAATAACAACGCAGCGAAAACAAGCAGATTCTTAGTCCATTGATCTGGACGAAGCGCAATCAGTAAATTGATGACTGTTGACCGGTCGGACGCTTGCTTAGGGGGGCTACTCAACCTTAACGTCCTAGTTCAGTTAGTACATTTTGTTCACAAGCTGCATGCACAAAACATTCGTCACTTAATCTTAGTCGGTTTCTCGTCGCTGCTTTTTGAGCGTACGTTTACGCGCCAGTGCCTGCTTCGCACGACGCTTGTCACCAGGTTTCAGATAGAAAGAGTGTTTCTTGATATCTTTGATGATATCTTCCTGCTGGACTCTCCTCTTAAATCGACGAAGTGCGCTTTCGATAGACTCTCCGTCTTGGATCCTGACTTCGGCCAACCTTTCTCCACCTCCTCACGACAACCGGTCCACTCTAAATAGCACCAAATTTACAGGTGCTGAATATGCTAGGCTACCACAGGTCGATGACGAAAAAAATGGCTTAATTTTTATAAGTAACTATTAATCAACTAGATAGGGAATATTAATGAAGGTTTTGGTCCTCGGGAGTGGTGCCCGTGAGCATGCACTTGTCTGGAAACTAGCTCAGGAACACCCTCCTGGAAGTGTCATTTGTGCTCCTGGAAATCCTGGGATTGCCAAGGTTGGACGCTGCATTCCGGTGGATCTCGCCAATCTTGAGGCTGTTCGCTCATTGGCTGTAAGTGAATCTATTGATTTGACGATAGTGGGTCCTGAACTGCCTCTCGCTCTGGGAATTGTCGATATGTTCGCTGAGGCTGGTTTGGCAATCTTTGGACCTACCCGGGCCGCAGCTCAGCTTGAATCGAGCAAGGCTTTTGCGAAAGCATTTATGGCGGCACGCAGTATTCCGACGGCTCAATATCAGGTGTACTCGGATGCTCCTACAGCCCTTAAAGCCGCTCGCGAAGGACGATTTGGCTTTCCTGTTGTGCTGAAAGCGGATGGTCTTGCTGGCGGTAAAGGAGTCATTATCGCGCCTGACGCTGAAACTGCTGAGCAGGCTGTTCGAAGCATGCTCATCGAGCGTCGATTTGGTGATGCTGGTATCCAGATAGTGATGGAAGAGTACATGGAGGGCGAAGAGGCGTCATTTTTTGCCATCTGTGATGGTCGTACCGCTTGGGCCTTACCTGCCTCACAAGACCATAAGCGTATTTTCGATAATGACCGTGGACCCAATACTGGAGGGATGGGTGCATTCGCGCCTTCGCCATGCGTGACGCCTAGTTTAAAGGATCGTGTCTTTGGTGAAATCATTGAGCCAGTGCTTAATGGACTTTCTGAGGAGGGCACGCCCTATCGTGGCCTACTCTATGTGGGCCTAATGCTAACGTCGACTGGACCAAAAGTGGTCGAGTTCAACGTACGTTTTGGTGACCCTGAAACCCAAGCCGTTTTGCCGATGATAACTGGAGAATTAACGCCAATCCTGCTAGCAGCTGCAAACGGTGAAATGGGAACGCCTAAATGCGCCGTTAGCACCTGGCCGCACGTAGCTGTTGTTGCAGCCTCTCAAGGATACCCGGGTTCCCATGAGACCGGGTTTACAATAGGAGGTCTTGAAAACGTTGAGCAAATGTCAGACGTTATGGTGTTTCACGCAGGAACAAAGCAGATTGGAGACGACATTAAAACCGCCGGGGGACGCGTTTTAAGTGTGGTCGGTCGAGGTGAGACGTTCGATGTGGCAATTGCTAAGGCCTATGAAGCGATTGACCAAATTACATTCACGGGTAAGCATGTGAGGCGAGACATTGGCAAGAAAGCCTTGTCCAAGTCTCAAACAAGCTAGGTTATGAGGGGGTGGCATGAGTGACTGTCGAGTACTAATTCTCATGGGTTCTGATTCTGATGCGTCGATCATGAAATCAGCCGTCGAGATGTTGGATCAATTTGGGATTTCTAATGAGATGACTGTTGCATCAGCTCATCGTTCCCCAGCGCGTGTTTTACGTCTGGTCGAGGAAGCTGATGGGCGTGGCGTGCAAGTGTTCATCGTCGGTGCAGGTGCTGCAGCTCATTTGGCCGGTGTGGTGGCTGCACACACCACAAAACCAGTCATTGGAGTGCCAATCGATGCAACTGCACTGAGTGGCATGGACGCGCTCCTGGCGACGGTCCAGATGCCACCTGGTGTGCCAGTTGCGACTATGGCAATTGGAAAAGGTGGTGCTACTAATGCTGCCGTGCTAACCGCGCAAATCTTGGCGGTCAGTGAGCCTGCTGTTGCTGACAAACTCAAGGATTACAAACGCCTGCTTGTTGAAAAGGTGGAGCGGGCGGCGGAACGTTTGGGCAAATGAGTTAGCGGGCTGAATTAGTTGTTTAGCTGTTTAATGTGACCCTTAGGTTGTTGAAGGGGTTTCTGTTGGTCATTTTCGAGCATTAGTTGTCCGCACGCGGCGTTTATGTCATGCCCGCGGCTTTTTCTTACAGATACTGTAAGTTGGTGACGAGCTAGAATCTTCCCGAAACGGTTAATTCTTTCCGTTGAGGGTCTTTCAAAGGGAATGCCAGATGCAGTGTTCAGAGGGATCACGTTCACTTTGGCCTTCATTCCTGACAGTATTTTCACCAGTCGTCTAGCATCATCCTCTGAGTCGTTGACATTCTTGATAAGCACGTACTCGAATGTAATCCGACTGCGACGTTTAAGTGGAAAACTTTGACATGCTGCAATAAGTTCCTCGAGTCCGTATTTGCGATTAATTGGCACGAGTTGATCGCGTTGAACATTTGTCGTGCCGTGTAACGAAACGGCGAGATTGGGCATGGTAGGCTCTGATGCCAATCGTTTTAATGCAGGAAGCACACCCACAGTTGAGAGTGTTATACGTCGTAATGGAACTGCTTGGCCGTAAGAACATGTCAGCATTCGTAATGCTTGCATAGTGTTATCGTAGTTATGTAGCGGTTCACCCATTCCCATTAAAACGATATTAAACGGTTGCTCAAATAGGTCTAGCTCCCGAGTCATTACTCGCACCTGACCTACGATTTCGCCAGCTGAGAGATTTCGAATAATACCCATCTTTCCAGTTAGGCAGAATGTACACTGCATAGCGCAACCCACCTGAGTGGATAAACACAAAGTTTTTCGCGGCTTTTCCGGGATGAAAACTGATTCGATTTGGTGGCTATCGTTCAGTTGTAAGGCAAATTTAATAGTACCGTCGCTGGATGTTTGCCGTTCAGTGATGACTGGTGTTGATACTTTGAATCGAGACGCTAAATCACTCTGCAGTTGACGAGACAGGTTGGTCATTCCATCGAATGCAAGTATTCCACGTCTGTGAATCCAGTGATAAATCTGACGAGCTCGGTACGTCTCAATGTTGAGTGTTTTGAGAGACTGCTCAAGATTGGCTAATTCAAGGTCGGCGACGTCGATCCGAGCTTCCACGGCAGGCTCCAAGCAATCGCGAACCAGCGTGTCCGCGCAAATAGTCTAGCATGAGGGTCTTGGTTCATTACTGGCGGCCGCCGTGTTCTCCTAGGAGGTCTTAGGGAATGGATCCTACTTGCTGATGCTTCGTTTGCATGATAATATTAGATGTTCGTGTCGAAGTCGTAATCCTATATTTATCAATAGTTTGCGATGTCTTTCGTCTGACGGCACAAACACAGTGTCTTCCACAACCGATGATTATCCGCGAGGGTTTTGACAACGGGTTGTCTCTTTTGACAGAGGCAATGCCGGATGTCCGGTCGGTCAGTATTGGGGTCTGGCTCTCGCGAGGGTCACGACACGACAAAGCCGAAGAACGCGGCATGGCACATTTTGTTGAGCACATGCTATTTAAAGGCACTAAAACCCGGTCAGCTGAGGACATTGCCCAAGCAATAGATTCCCTTGGTGGCCAGTTGGATGCCTTCACGGCTAAGGAATGTGCGAGCTATCATGTCAGAGTGCTTGACGAGCACCTGTCTGATGCGCTTGCAGTTCTCTCAGATGTCGTAATAAACCCTGCCTTCCAGCCTGATGAAATCGTGCGCGAGAAGAAAGTGATTCTCGAAGAAATCAAGATGGTTGAAGACACACCGGATGATTTTGTGCACGAATTATTTACCCAGCAGTTCTGGGAAGGTCATTCACTTGGGCTTCCCATTTTAGGGTCACCTGACAGCGTCAGTTCGTTTACCGCCACACAAGTTCAAGATTTTTTCAAGAAATCGTATGTAGCTTCAAACGTTATTGTGTCGGCAGCTGGTAATCTAGAGCACGTTCGCGTTCGCGATCTTATCCATGCGGCGTTCGGGGGATTGGAAACCAGTGGTGAGTTGGTTCACTGGTCTGTTCCAGAGGCAACGCCAGGGCTGCAGTTGCACAACAAGGATTTAGAGCAGAGTCACCTCTGTGTCGGGGTGCCAGCGTATCCACAAGCTCATGACGATCGCTATGTGTGTTATGTCCTAAATACAATCCTTGGTGGTTCTATGAGTTCCCGACTATTCCAAAACATTCGTGAAAAGCGCGGATTAGCTTACACCGTCTATAGTGGTTTCAATGCCTACCGCGATGCTGGAGCTTTAACAATCTATGCCGGTTGTGCAACCGAAGCGGTGAATGAGGTTCTTGACCTAATCGTTGAAGAATTACGTGAAATGTCCGATGTCACGGTGCCAGGTGAGGAGTTACGGCGTGCGAAGGATCACCTGAAAGGTAGTTTGATGTTGTCACTGGAGAGTACTAGCAGCCGTATGTCTAACCTTGCATACCAAGAGATGTGTTTCGGACGTCAGTTCAGTCTGGATGAAACACTCAGTGGCATTGATCGAGTAACAGTGCAAGATGTTCAGCGAGTCGCCCTTGATTTGTTCAAGGACGAGTTACTGTCTACAACAATCCTTGGCCGAACCGACGGTTTGAAAGTCTCAGCGAATCGGTTAAGTGCTAAGGCGGTGACCCTGTCTGAATGATGCTGTGGCGGACCTAAGATTCGGCGTTTGCTAATGTTTATAAAGGAAGGAGGCATTCCATCGCTGTTCTCTTGACGGTTCTCGGGAGTGGGAGCAGCGGAAACGCAACGCTCATTTCATATCAGGATGAGCATGTGTTACTGGACGCCGGGTTAAGCTACCGAGCTCTAAAGGAGCGCCTTGAAGCGCTCAATGTTGCTGTCGAAGCGATTACGGCAATTTTTGTAACCCACGCCCACGGTGATCATGTGCGAAGCGTAGCCTCGGTTTCTCGTCGCCATGGAGTGCCCGTGTATACAACTGCAGGTACTAGGAACGCATGGGGCACGCCTGCAGAGCAAATCAAACACTGGAAACTGCTAACCGCAGGTAAGCAGACGTCACGTGGCGCTTTGTCTTTTTTTCCATTCACCGTACCGCATGACGCGAATGAGACCTTGGCTTTCCGAATTGATACACCAGAAGGCGCGATTGGGTTTGCGACCGATATTGGATGCGTCACCAGTGAGTTAGTGTCACGATTTCAGGATTGCCGAGTATTGGTTATTGAATCTAACCACTCGGTTGAGTTACTGCGTATAAGTCCCTACGGTGCAAGTCTTCGTACTCGGATTGGGAGCGACCAAGGCCACCTGTCAAATGAAGCCTTAGCTGCATTTTGCGCAGAACATTTAGGTGAGTCGGTGCAGTGCGTAGTCTTGAGTCATTTAAGCCGGGTTAATAACACGCCGGCAATTGCTGAAATGACTTGTCGTGAGGCGTTAGATCAACGTGGACGTGCCGACGTCCAAGTCTTGGTGACCGAGCAAAAGCGGGCTGCGGCGACCATCGATATGTCAACTTTGCCTCTACCCGAAGAATTCTCAAAAAAACCAAACGTTAGTGGTCAGCACGTGCTGCCATTTATGTAAGCTGGAAGACCCTATTCATGGCTATAAAGAAAGAAAGATCTTCATGATTCCTCGTTACACGAATCCCAAGATGGGTGCCATATGGAGCGACCAACGCCGCTATGAAACTTGGTTGCATGTTGAAATCGCAGCAGCGGATGCAATGGCTACTGCAGGTCTAATTCCGACTGAAGCCGCTCAAGATATTCGAGAGCGAGCTGCTGTTGATGCTGACCGCGTTCACGAAATTGAATCGACAACTCAACATGATGTCATCGCTTTTACCACGGCAGTGGCAGAACATATTGGTCCATCAGCACGCTGGCTCCATTTTGGATTGACCTCTTCTGATGTGCTGGATACAGCGCAGGCTCTCCAGATGCGAGAAGCGTGCGATTTAATTCTTGAGGGTGTCGATAATCTTGCTGAAGCAGTGCGGTGCCGTGCGGAGGAGCATCGAAATACTCCCATGATTGGACGGACACACGGTGTTCATGCGGAACCGATGACCTTTGGACTTAAGTTGGCGTTATGGCATGCAGAGCTCCAACGTCATCGCGTGCGACTTGTGAATGCGCAGGAAACAATTAGCGTCGGAAAGATTTCTGGGGCTGTTGGAACTTATGCTCACCTTGATCCATCCATTGAGGAGCAAGTTTGTAAGGCACTCGGGCTACAGTCGGCAACGATTGCTTCACAGGTTATTCAACGCGATCGGCATGCAGATTTGCTGAGTCGGTTAGCAATTTTGGCAGCATCGCTCGAAAAATTTGCAGTGGAGATTCGCGGACTGCAGAAAACTGAGATAGGTGAGGTCGAAGAGCCGTTTGGTAAGGGGCAAAAGGGTTCCTCCGCGATGCCGCACAAACGAAATCCAATTGGGTGTGAACAGCTTACGGGACTTGCGCGACTTGTCCGGGCCAATGCGATGGCTGCCTTTGAAAATGTGGCGTTGTGGCACGAACGTGACATCTCACATTCTTCAGTAGAGCGTGTAATTTTGCCAGACAGTTTTATAGCTGTAGACCACATGCTACGGCGGTTCACACGCATTGTTTCTGGGTTGGTGGTACATGTGGATCGCATGCGAGAGAATTTAGCACGGTCACGCGGAGTTGTTTTTTCAGGAACCGTCTTGTTGGAGTTGGCGCGCCGTGGTATCTCACGTGAACAGGCGTATGAATGGGTGCAACGGAATGCTATGCGATCATTTGATGAACACAAAGAATTCAAGGTCTTATTGCAGGAAGACGCTGACGTCTCTAAGGTATTATCGCCAGAGGACCTTGAAACTGCATTCGATATTGACACTCAATTGCGCCACCGTGACAAGATTTTTGAGCGAGTTTTTGGATAGTTAGATGACACACTAAAAAGTTCACGCGTTTTGGTTGGAATTGGTCGATTGCCATTGAAACAATTACGAGAAGGATAAGCATTGTGAAAGCACGGGTATTCGTCACCTTAAAGCCATCGGTGTTTGATCCACAGGGCCAGACGATTGCCGATGCTTTGCATGCGATGGGATACAACGGAATACAGGATGTTCGACAAGGGAAGTACTTCGAACTGGATATCGAAGCGAGTTCCCTTGACCAAGCCCAAGCTATGGCGACAGAGGTGGCTGATAAATTACTTGCCAACACCGTTATCGAAAGTTTCCGTGTCGAGGTCGATCCATTGTGAAATTTGCAGTAATCGTATTCCCTGGCTCAAATTGCGATCACGATGCCCACCACGCTATTAGCAAGGTGTTGGGTGCTCAAGCCGAGTTCGTGTGGCACAAAAATAAAGAACTCAATGAGCCGGACGTCGTGATTTTACCAGGAGGATTTTCTTACGGGGATTATTTGCGGACCGGAGCCATCGCTGGATTCTCACCGATTATGACCTCGGTGATTAAATTCGCGAAGAGGGGTGGCCCGGTTCTTGGCATCTGCAATGGTTTTCAGATATTGCTGGAAGTTGGATTACTTCAAGGAGCTATGCTTCGGAATCGGAGTGTCAAGTTTCAATGTGAACAGGTGCATATACGTGTTGAGCAGGTTGACACAGCCTTCACCTGTAGGGCGAAACCAGGACACATCTTGAAAATGCCGATTGCGCATGGTGAGGGTAATTACTATGCGACGCCTGAAGTTTTGAGTGAGCTTGAGGCGAATCGTCAGATAGTGTTTCGTTATTGCAATGCGGCCGGACAAGTAGTTGATACGAACAACCCCAACGGTTCGGTGAACGCAATTGCTGGTTTGTGTAATCCAAATCGAAATGTAGTGGCCCTAATGCCTCATCCTGAGCGGGCTTGTGAGTCGATGTTGGGTAGTGCCGACGGACTGGTTTTGTTCGAGTCCGTAGTAGGGGCTCTGGGCAGGGATGGCATGTTGAAGACGGGATAATGGATCAACAAACACTTCAGCAGCACGGTTTGAGTCCGGAAGAATACAAAAAAATTCTTGGTATTCTGGGACGCACACCATCGTTAACAGAGCTCGGAATTTTTTCCGTGATGTGGTCTGAGCATTGTAGTTATAAGAGCTCCCGCGTACATCTACGGACCTTACCAACGACCGGTCCACGTGTCGTGCAGGGACCTGGTGAGAACGCGGGTGCAGTTGATGTGGGTGATGGTTTGGTCGCAGTTTTTAAAATTGAGTCGCATAATCACCCGTCGTTTATAGAGCCCTACCAGGGTGCGGCTACTGGTGTCGGTGGCATTATTCGAGACATTTTTACGATGGGTGCGCGGCCGATCGCTCTCCTTAACTCACTGCGATTTGGCTCACTTAATGATCGGCGGACGTGTGCTCTTTTGGAGGGTGTAGTCGCTGGAATTGGAGGCTACGGTAATAGTATTGGTATTCCAACAGTTGGTGGTGAGATTGCCTTCGAGGATTGCTATTCCGGTAATCCGTTAGTCAATGTGTTTTGCCTCGGTGTAGCCGAAGCAGGTTCACTCATGCTGGGAAGTGCACATGGTGCGGGGAATGCTGTCTATTATGTTGGTGCGAAAACTGGGCGTGACGGTATACATGGCGCCACTATGGCTTCCGCCGAATTCGACGAACACTCGGCTGAAAAGCGACCAGCTGTTCAAGTCGGCGATCCTTTCATGGAGAAGCTATTACTCGAAGCGTGTCTAGAGGTCATGAAAACGGACGCGTTGGTGGGTATCCAAGATATGGGCGCTGCTGGGTTGACTTGTTCGACCGCTGAGATGGGTGCACGAGGTGGTAGTGGCATCGAAATCGACGTTTCACAAGTGCCTCAACGTGAGACTGGCATGACTCCGTATGAAATTATGCTGTCGGAGTCACAGGAACGGATGCTTATGGTGGTTAAGCAAGGTCGCGAATCTGAGGTCGAACAGATCTTCGATAAATGGGATTTACATGCTGTGCATATCGGTCAAGTTACCGATGATGGCCTGTTACGAGTCAAAGATCGAGAAACTGTTGTTGCGGAGATTTCGAATGCGAAGTTGGCGGATGATGCGCCGCTCTACGATCGCCTTCAAGTCGAACCGGAATATCTTGCCCATGTGCAAGATCTCGACATTGACACGCTCGGCGAGTTACCTTCCGTATCTGCTGCGCTCCGTACCTTACTAACAGCGCCTTCCATTGCCAGTAAACGCTGGGTTTACCGACAATACGATCAAATGGTACGCACCAACACCATTACACCGGTGGGAATGGGTGCCGGTGTAGTCCGACTGAAGGGAACCGACCGGGCGCTGGCACTGTCTGTTGACGGTAATGGTCGTTACTGTTATCTCGATCCGTATCGAGGTGCAATGTTAGCGGTTGCTGAGGCAGCCAGGAATGTGTCATGTGCAGGCGCCACGCCTGTCGGAGCGACCAATTGCCTAAATTTTGGTAATCCTGAGCGTTCGGACATTATGTGGCAGTTTGCACAAGCGGTAGCTGGAATTAAAGATGCTTGTCTGGCTTTGGAAATTCCAATTACCGGTGGCAATGTCAGTTTTTATAATGAAACAGATGGTGAATCCATTTACCCCACACCGGTCTTGGGTGTTGTGGGTGTCGTAGAAAACGATCAACGAGTGTTAGGTCGAGTTTTTTCAAAGACCGATGCGGTTCTCATTGAACTTGGGGCGCTGCGTGGTGCACTTGGCGGAAGCGAATACCTCAAGACGATCCTTGGGCTGGTTCGTGGACGTCCCTCCGAGCTTGATTTGGTGCTGGAGCGGGCACTTCAGCAGCTCGTTACAGATTTGGCATTGTCTGGTTTGGTGGAGTCAGCGCATGATTGTTCAGACGGTGGCCTCGCTGTGACGGTGTCGGAGTGCTGTTTTGATTCCGGCGGTATTGGGGCGGACTTGTTGATTCCAGGCCTCGGAATGGCTGCGAAGCCAGAAGTCGACTTGGCGCTTACTTTGTTTGGTGAATCCGCGTCGCGAGTCATTCTATCGGTTGACAAAGCTAATGTTGATAAGGTGCTGGCTTGTGCAAAGACAGCAAATGTTCCAGCGAGAGTAATTGGCTCGACCGGTGGCTCCAGATTGCGTATATCGGTTTCTGGAACTCGAGTGATTGATATTGAAATAGGCGAACTTGAAACGATGTGGGCTGAAGCACTTGGTCATAATTTTGTCGATCGCGTAGCGTAATATCGGAAGGGTTGGAGGATTGACGCAAGAGTTGAGGGTTAGCGACTGATATGGCGGATAAATTTAAAGATGAATGTGGAGTCTTTGGGATTTCCGGACATCCGGAAGCCGCCAATCTAACTTACTTAGGCCTGTATGCGCTCCAGCATCGTGGTCAAGAAAGTGCCGGCATTGCCTCTTCTGACGGAAAGCGTGTTTCTTTATCCCGTGCCATGGGTTATGTCGCCGATAGTTTTGATGAAGATAAGCTTGCCGAGCTGTCAGGGTCGCTAGCGATCGGTCATGTGAGATATTCGACCGCTGGCGAAAGCAACTTGGTTAATGCTCAGCCAATCCTGATCGATTGTTCGCACGGAGAAATTTCGCTGTGTCACAACGGAAACATAGTTAACGCTACTGAACTTAGGCAGCAGTTAGTTCACGAGGGATCAATTTTCCAGACCAATAGCGATACAGAAGTTATCTTGCATCTCTACGCACGGTCTCAAGCGGCAATGGCTGAGGATGCAATTATTGAGTCTGTGTCACAAATTCGTGGTGCGTTTTCTATTGTGATGCTGACGAAGGAGAAACTTATCGCAGTTCGCGATCCACACGGGTTCCGTCCATTAGCAGTAGGTCGATTGGGTGATGCGACGATCGTGTGTTCAGAAACATGCGCGCTTGATCTCATTGGTGCAACCTATATTCGTGACGTTGAACCGGGAGAAGTCTTGGTCATAAGCAAGTCCGGTATGCGTTCATATAAACCATTCGCAGAAGCGTCACCGGCTCACTGCATTTTTGAACACGTTTATTTTGCACGGCCGGATAGTTATGTGTTCGGGCAAAGTGTCAATGAAGTCCGGACAGAGCTCGGACGTGTGTTAGCGCGGGAAGCAGGGGTTGACGCTGATGTTGTCGTTCCAATTCCGGACTCTGGGGTTTGTGCGGCGCTTGGGTATGCTGAAGAGTCTGGTGTGCCGCTCAAGATGGGATTGATTCGTAATCATTACGTCGGGCGCACATTTATTAACCCGCAACAAGCGATTCGACATTTTAAAGTTAAGGTCAAATTAAATCCTGTTAAGAGCATCCTTGAGGGCAAACGCGTTTTGTTGGTTGACGACTCGATTGTAAGGGGTACGACAAGTCAGAAGATCGTTCGGATGATTAGAGCAGCAGGTGCCAGCGAGGTTCATATGCGCATCAGTTGTCCGCCTACGGTTTCACCTTGTTACTATGGAATTGACACTCCACGTCGATCAGAACTAATTGCATCGTCCCACTCGGTCGAGGATATTCGTGAATATTTGAATGCGGACAGTCTCTCGTATCTCAGTCTTGAAGGCATGCTTTCGTCAGTCGGCTTGCGTGCTCGTAGTTATTGCACTTCGTGCTTCACTGGAAAATACCCGGTGGAATTTCCACGGGATGAGGATGCCTATCTTCAACTTGCATTAAAGCTTCCAAATAATTTGTGACGCCGTGATCAAGTGATGGATTACAAGAAGTCTGGTGTGGATATCGAGGCCGGTGACGAAGCCGTTCAGCGGATTCGCAACCTTGCAGAAGCGACCTTTACTCCGAATGTTCTTTCGAACATTGGGGCATTTGGTGGACTGTTTCATCTTGATAATTCCAAATATCGAGATCCTGTATTAGTTGCCAGTGCAGACGGCGTTGGTACCAAGTTGAGAGTTGCGTTGCTTGCGAATCGATACGACACCGTAGGCGTTGATCTCGTCAACCACTGTGTAAATGACATTCTTGTTCAGGGTGCTGAGCCGCTCTTCTTTCTTGATTACCTTGCGACAGGACGATTGACGCCTGAAACAACTAGTACCGTTGTTCAAGGAATGGCTACAGCGTGTCAGGACAATTGTTGTGTGTTGCTTGGCGGAGAGACGGCAGAGATGCCTGGTTTCTATAGGGATCAGGATTACGATTTGGCAGGTTTTATTGTGGGAGTGGTCGAGCGAGACAGGATTATTAATGGTAAACGGATTACGCCTGGAGATAAATTGATTGGTTTGCCGTCGTCTGGGTTGCACACGAACGGTTTTTCACTGGCACGTCAAATCGTGTTTGATACGCTGGATCTTACAGTTGACTCCAGTGTGCCGGAACTTGGCCGTACAATCGGCGAAGTGTTGTTAGAGCCGCACCGATCATATCTGAAGAGTCTTAGACCTTTCTTCGTACGCGACGTAATCAAGGGCCTCGCCCATATCACAGGCGGCGGCCTCACCGATAACTTGCCTCGGATTCTCCCAGATGAGACCTCTGCAATCGTGCGTCGTGATGCCTGGACTATTCCTCACATATTTCGTTTCCTTCAGGAAGCCGGTGAAGTGTCGGAATCTGAGATGTACCGCACGTTTAACATGGGTATTGGTATGGTTGTGGTGTGTGATGAACATTCGTCTGAAGAGGTCATTACTGCTTTACACGATGACGGCGAAACGGAAGCCAAAATTATCGGACGCATTGAAGCAGGCAATAAGAAGGTCGTTTATCGTTAACGATGAGTGAAAATCGACGACTCGGAGTACTTATTTCAGGTCGTGGCAGCAACCTCCAGGCGATCATCGATGCCATCAAAGACGGTCGTTTAAAGGCAATGGTCGCGATCGTTATTTCAAATCGAGCCGATGCTCTTGGGTTGGATAAAGCTCGTGCTGCCGGCATTGAGACCGTAGTCCTTCCGCAATCCGCTTACTCTACACGTGAGGATTACGACCAAGTCTTGGTTCAACACCTTCAAGAACGGCAAGTGGACTTAGTATGCCTAGCTGGTTTCATGCGCTTGCTTAGCCAGGTCTTTATCGATGCTTTTCCCAATGCAGTGCTGAACGTTCACCCATCACTGTTACCGGCGTTTCCAGGTTTGGATGCCCAGCGGCAGGCTTGGGAGCATGGCGTGCGGGTGTCTGGGGCCACTGTGCATTTAGTCACAGTGGATCTGGATGCCGGTCCGATCGTTGAACAAGCTGCAGTCCCGGTACGCGCTGATGACACTCCTGAAACCTTGGCGGCGCGTATCCTTGTCGAAGAGCACCGTATTTATCCTCAGGCGATTGCCCGTATACTCGATGGTAAGTAGACATGTCCCGACTACCGTGTCTTGGTAAGAAATTGTCAGACCAATCTTTAGCTAGATCTTTGAGTGACTTTCTAGTGTCAAAATAGCGATTTCTGGAGGGCAGTTTAATCGTAGGGGAAGAACAACTGTACCTACTCCTCGACTAACGAAGAGCGTTGTCTTCTGGCTGTTTAACAAACCAGAAGCGATAGGAAATTTTCGTGCTGCGATAGCTCCAAGGCCTGGTAAGACGACTTGCCCGCCATGCGTATGACCGGAAAGAAGTAGTGGCACCTTAAAGGTTGAGGCTTCGGTGAGCCGCCTAGGGTCATGGGCCAGCATCATAATGTAACCCGTAGCCTCACTAATTAGTCGTCTGATTTCCGCAGCATTTCTGGTCCAGAAACGAAGCCCTACAAGCTCGACCGATTCATTCCTAATAGTGAGATTGGTGCGGACATCAGCCAGGATTTCGATACCGCTGCGACTTAGTGCAGCAGGTACTTCGCGATCGTCATCGTGATTACCGAGCACGGCATAGACTCCATACCGTGCGGTCAATCGTGACAGGGAATCAGCAACACCCTCGAGGTATTCAAAATTTTGCCAGGTAACATAATCTCCTCCTAAGACAATGAGGTCGGGTTTCTCAGCCATCATCAAGGAGACAGCGGTATCAATATGGGATTTTGGTACCGTTTCACTGTGATGCAAATCTGTCATAAACCCGATCCGGAGTCCCACCAAGGGTTCGGGGAGTCCTAATGGGGAGATAGAAATTTTAGTAACTTCAAGATGGTGCCGTTCGTAAAGGTATCCATAGGCACCAGTCCCGGCCAGACCTCCGACTCCGACCGCAAATAGTCCTTTCAATAGTGACCGTCGACCGAATTGTGTTGTCTCTGGCGCTGTTGGCATAGGATGGTTGTATATTATCAGGGCGAGAAGATTTATCTTGAGGAGAAGCTTTGGCGAACTTGAGGGATCGTGACCACGGGACGTTAGACGAGCAGGTTGATTATTTAACCAAGGGTTGTGTTGATGTTGTGCGGTTAAGTGATCTTGAGGCAAAACTCAAACGTTCGTCCAAGGTCGGACAACCATTAACCGTGAAGGTTGGATTCGACCCCACTGCACCCGATCTTCATCTTGGTCACACCGTGTTAATCCGAAAGATGAAACACTTTCAAGATCTGGGCCACACAGTAATTTTCGTTGTCGGTGACTTTACGGCTCTCATCGGTGATCCAGCTGGTCGCACGAAGACGCGGCCACCGTTGACTGAGGAAGAAATTCTTGAGAACTCGGAAACGTATAAGACGCAGGTTTTCAAGTTGTTGGATCGTGAGAAAACAGTTGTTAAGAACAATAGTAAGTGGTTGAAGAAGTTAGGGAGTGACGGGTGGATCCGGTTGGCAGCCCACTATAGTGTGGCACAAATGTTGGAGCGTCGAGATTTTAAGAAGCGGTACGACAAGGGGCAACCCATCGCGATACACGAATTTCTCTATCCACTCGCGCAAGCCTACGATTCGATCTGTTTAGAAGCTGATGTGGAGATGGGTGGTACCGATCAATTGTTTAATTTAAACGTGGGGCGAGACATTATGCCTGCCCATGGTTTGGAACCTCAAATAGTTCTAACCGTGCCGCTTCTCGTAGGCCTTGATGGTGTTGAAAAGATGGCAAAAAGCGCGAACAACGCCATCGGAATCACCGAGTCGCCGCATGAGATGTTTGGAAAACTGATGTCCATTTCCGATGATTTGATGTGGACATACTATGAGCTACTTACGGATGTATCACTTAAGGATATTCAGCAACTCCAGTCAGCTGTGAAGAAAGGTTCGAAGCATCCGAAGGAAGTAAAAATCAACTTAGCGGTCAAAATCGTAACCGATTTTCATTCCGCAGTATCCGCCGCCGCTGCGGCTGAGGAGTTTGAGCGGCGATTTGCGCGCAAGGAGCTTCCTATGGACGCTCCTGAGCAGGCCATTACGCTTGATGTTAATCGACCAAGACTATACAGCTTGATGGTGGACTTAGGTCTTGTTTCATCTAGTTCTAACGCCAGGCGCATCATCGATCAAGGTGGTGTCAAGATTGACGGTGAACGTATTTTAGATAAGTGGTACGAATTTGACTCATCATCGAGGTCGTTCATTCTTCAAGTTGGAAAGAAAGCTAAACGCGTGACCCTCAAACCGCGAAAAGGCGATTAATCTCCTGATGAGGTCGCCGGCATGGTTCCTCAAGTGCCCCGGCTTTCACTGAATGATGGAACTTCGCTGCCCTGAAACCCAGAATTGGTTTGACAGCTAGAGGCGATTCTAATACCCTTGATAGGTTTCCCTAAAGGAAATCGGGTAATTACCTTGCTGGTGCGCCGCTGGCGTCCAGCGCCAAGGTTCTTTGAAAACTAGATAGAACGTGCAAGCACAGCCCGTCGAGTATCAGCAAGAAGTTCAGAACTGATCGTCGGAAATTTTCAGTTCGCTGAAAGTGGACGTTGGTTAGGTCGGAGCTTCATACTTGACAAACAGAAGAACAACGCAGGAGCCAAGTCAACAGGCGCTTGTGTTTAACTGATTGCCGCGGGGAAGACCATTAGGTCATTCCGGCGGCTCTTGTTATTAAACATGAGAGTTTGATCCTGGCTCAGAATCAACGCTGGCGGCGTGCCTAACACATGCAAGTCGAACGCGAAAGCGGCTTCGGCCGCAAGTAGAGTGGCAAACGGGTGAGTAACGCGTGGGTGACCTGTCTTCGAGTGGGGGATAACGTTTCGAAAGGAACGCTAATACCGCATAACATCCCGTCTTTGGAAAGATGGTGATCAAAGCTGGGGATCGTAAGACCTGGCGCTTGATGAGGGGCCCGCGTCCGATTAGCTTGTTGGTGGGGTAATGGCCTACCAAGGCGACAATCGGTATCCGGCCTAAGAGGGCGGACGGACACACTGGGACTGAGACACGGCCCAGACTCCTACGGGAGGCA
>CAZMUA010000026.1:18776-21471 GCA_964569695.1 uncultured Woeseiaceae bacterium | reverse complement strand
TACTTATCCCTTCCTAGGTAACATGTCTGTTGTGCAACCATCTTCAATCTAATTGATTTCATTCGCCTTCATTTTCAGCATCTAGGTTGCGGAGTCTAAGCCAATCCTGTGGCCCTTCCATTAAAAGCTCACCCGGACCTTCCAGTGGATAATCCTTTCGCTGCGGATACCCTTGCCACTCTTCAGGCATTAAAATACGGCGGCGATCTGGATGCCCTGTGATGTTGACACCAAACATGTCATACACTTCGCGTTCTAACCAGTTAGCTGCTGGCCATACGTCACTCACCGAAGGCACTGCACCGTTTTCATCGGTCCGGACCTTTAGTCGAACCCGATTTCTGTGCTGCGTAGAATACAGGCAATACACGACATCGAAACGTTTCTCGCGAGCCGGCCAATCACTAACCGTCACATCAGAGCAAAGATCAAAACCAACCTGCGTTGCATCCCTTAGAAATTCTGAAACAGCTACAAGATGTTCGGAAACGACGATGACCGTCCAATCGCCAACCCAATAACTGAGCTGTTCAATTGCATTCGGATGCGCCGCCTGCAATGCCGTAATAAAAGATGGGACTTCCAGATCGTCTGGAGGAGCAGGATCAGTCGGGCTGGTTGGAGTAACCGGAGGCTTCTTCGCAGGTGGTTTAGTCGGCCCTGGTTTTACAGATGCAGTCGCCTGGCGGTGATTATTATTGGGAGGTTGAGCCGAGCCTGCCCCACTGGCATCAGGAGTTGGTGGTTTTTGTTCGTTATTCATCGGAAAACTAACCTAGGTCCACTCGAGCGCGCCCTTTCGCCACGCATAGACATAGCCGACAACCAAAATGAACAAAAATACCACCATCTCGATTAAACCGAAAAGCGCCAGCTCGTCCATGATGACAGCCCATGGAAACATGAAGACAGTTTCAACATCAAAGATCACAAACAGCATTGCTACCAGGTAATACCTGATACCGTACCTATCGCGCGCGTCCGTCTCTGGTTCGATCCCGCACTCATACGGCTCGAGCTTTACCTTATTGTAGCGTTCGGCCTTAATAAGGCTGGCGAAGATCAACGTGAAGATCGCAAAACCTATCGCGACGAGCAAAAACAATAAAATTGGTATGTAGGCGTCCAGCATGGAAACCTTTGTTGGTAAATCCTATATTTAAACTCAACTCAAGTAGTGTATAAGCTTATACCGGTACACGTAGCGAGTGAAACTCGATTACACGGTCACTGCTTGTGGTTTGGGTTAGCCAGACATGCATACAAGCATCACATCGGCGCAAAACTCGCTCGTTATAGCACGTGATGGCGTCAAGGGTCAAGAATCTGGCCTATTCCGCTCATGAGCACAAAATCCTAGCAACTTGTTCAGTGCCAATAGTTTCCAACTCTTGACGTGCTCGAATGTTGGCACCTATACTCCGAGTAAGACGTTATTACCCGGATCTTCACCTCTTCGGCGTTACCGGATTAAATGATGCACCATATTACGCTCGCTGGCACACTGTCGGTCCTCACTCTTATCTGCACATTCCCACACCTTGCTCTGAATGCAGGTGAAAACAAACTGTCTCAACAAAGGCCTTCGTTTCAAGCAGGTGTGGACATCGTTTCGATCAATGTAACGGTCATCGATGAAGGAGGTCGCTATATAACCGATCTAGACGTCGAAGACTTTGGCGTCTTCGAAAACGGCATTCAGCAAGATTTAACATTCTTCACACGTGAACAATTACCTATTGCACTCGCACTGCTGATTGACACTTCTGCCAGCATGGAACGACGGTTGAGTACAGCACAGGAGGCTGCCATTGGATTTGCACGTCAACTTCGTCAAGCAGACCTCGCTTCGGTCATAGATTTCGACAATCGTGTCAACATATTGCAGGAATTCACTAATAAACCAGATGCCTTAGAGCGAGCCATCAGACGAACTTCTGCCGGGGGATCAACATCCTTGCACAACGCCATCTATATTGCGCTTAAAGAACTGCAAAAGAATAAGGCCAAGGGTGTCGATGAAATACGACGTCAGTCGATTGTCGTGCTGTCAGACGGCGAAGACACGTCCAGCTTGGTAGGATTTAACGAAGTGCTCGAACTGGCTAAGCGCTCAGAAACGGCAATCTACACAATTGGCCTGCCTACTCGTGAACGCCGTGGCAATCGAGGTTCTGAAGAAGCAATTTATGTTCTACGTCAGTTAAGCCGCGAAACTGGTGGGCGATCGTTCTTTCCGGATTCAATTCTTGAACTGGCTGACATTTACAAACAAATCGCAGAGGAATTGTCGAGTCAATATACTCTAGGCTACACATCTAACAATCAAAACCGAAACGGTGAATTCCGCCAGGTCGTGGTTCAAGCCAATCGTCTGAAGGCCACGACCCGAACAAAGCGAGGATATTACGCACCGACATCTCAGTAAAATTATGATTCAATTCGAAACTTTCTTCATTAATCTTGAGCTGGAATTTAAAGGCTGATTGTTGTGAATATTATTCTTTTTGTTCTGTACCTCATAGCTGGGATCGCCTACGCTGCACATTTTGTAAACCGAGGGCGCTTAGTTGGCCGCTTCGCTACAACAATGCTCGCTTCAGCAACCTTAGCCCACACATTCATCATTGGTATGAGGACTTTGATGCTAGGAAAGACATCCTCTCTAGGAAGAAGCAAGGGAAATATTCTCTTC
>CAZMUA010000026.1:0-18766 GCA_964569695.1 uncultured Woeseiaceae bacterium | reverse complement strand
GTGGGCACAACTGGTGCTATTTCAATGTTCGTTTGGTTGCTTGCAATTGCCTACCTGTACACAGAAACAACAAGCAATGAACGTTCTATTGGCACGTTCATTGCGCCTCTATTAGCCGGACTCCAGATCATCCCTGCGGTAACTAACTACCGTGTTGTTGAACGACCACCGATACTGGAAAGCCCTTGGTTTGCTCTTCATGTTTCGTCGCTCCTCTTCGCCTATGCGAGCTTTGCTATCGCGTGTGTCATCGGCATCACCTACCTCTTACTTTTTAAAGAACTCAAGGCTAAACATCTTGGTGTGTTTTATGCAAGGTTACCTTCACTGCATATCCTGGATTACATGAATACTCGAGCTATTGCGATCGGGTGGCTATTCTTGACAGTCGGCTTAATAGTGGGTGTCGTGTGGACCTCTCAAGAACACGTGGACGGAACTGATCCTCGGATGCAAGCGATGACATTGCTGGACCCTAAGATCTTTGTCGCACTTTTTTGTTGGGTCATATATTCCTTTGAACTTTATGCACATCGAGCGATGGGCTGGACTGGCCGCCGTATCGCTTGGTTGTCGACGTTTGGTTTTGCAATTGTTTTATTAAACTTTGTTCCAATCGGTTATTTCTTGACCTCAAGTCACAATTTTTAGCAACGGCATCAAAGCGTGAGTCAAATCTTTCTTTTAGGCATCAGCCACCGAACGGCTTCTATTGAACTCCGGGAACGTCTTGATTTTTCCGAGCAAGAGCTTCCGAAGGCTACAACTGCATTACTCAAGCGGCCCTCCGTAAACGCTGTCGTAGTGTTATCAACGTGCAATCGATCGGAACTTTATGTCCATTGCACAAATCCAAAAGATGCGCAGAGAGACCTTTTTGATTTTCTTTGCGAGTTCAAAGAAATTTCACCTGATGAATTGCAACCAATATTTTATGCGTTAGTAGGAACTGAAGCTGTGCGACATCTATTCCGTGTGTCAGCCGGTCTTGACTCGCTTGTAGTCGGCGAGCCTCAGATTTTTGGTCAAGTGAAACAGGCTTTTGCAGCGGCTGAAAAACTGCATGCTACCAATAGCGTCCTAAACCGCCTTTTTAACTTGTCCTTTGTAGCAGGGAAACGAGTACGCTCAGAAACTGAATTGGGTGAAGGAGCTGTATCGATTAGTTATGCAGCCGTCGCCCTTGCACGGAAAATCTTTGGCAAATTAGAAAAATTGTCTGTCCTCTTAATCGGCACTGGGGAAATGGCCCAACTTACTGGTTTGCATTTTAAAGCACAGCAAGTACAAAAAATATTTGTTGCGAGTCGCACACCTGCCCATGCAGAAGCCTTGGCTACCGAAATTGAAGGTGAAGCGATTCCATGGAGTCAAATCGATACGGTTCTGGCATCAACCGATGTTGTTGCTACGGCAACTGGTGCAAACAAACCGCTTTTAACCAAAAGTCAGATTGATGCAGTAATGCGAGAACGCCAGAACCGCCCATTGTTCTTTATTGATATCGCTGTTCCCAGAAATGTTGAACCCGATGTGGGTTTCATAGAGCAAGTGTTTCTCTACAACATAGACGATCTCCAAATGATCGTTGATAACAACCTCTCAAAGCGGAATTCGCAGATTGAAAAATCTGAGGTCATCGTTGAAGATACTGTGATTTTATTCACGAATTGGTTACGCTCTCGAGATGCAGTACCCACAGTGGTTGCATTACGCCAAAGCTTTGAAGATATCCGTAGAGCAGAACTCGAGCGCCTTAAACCAAAATTAGCTTCACTATCAGCTGCCGATCGTGCCCGAGTCGAAGAAATCAGTCGCCTGTTGATCGAAAAAATACTGCTAACCCCAACCGAACAGCTTAAGGCGATCTCCGATAAAGCAACACTCGCAGCATATTCCGATGCTCTTGAACACCTGTTTGAGTTGGACCCTCAAACTGATCAATCTGCGAAGTCTGAGTCTAACTCCCCTACAACAACATCTCCTAAGACACCGGTGACGTCGTGAGGAGCCTCAAAATTGGAACACGCGGCAGCCAATTGGCGCTGGTTCAGGCCCGTACGTTTGCCAAAACGATTGAGCAGCGCAACGGAACCTCGACCGAAATATCGGTGATTAAAACGACCGGAGATCGCCTTACCCAGAAACCGCTTGCAGCGATCGGTGGCAAGAGATTATTTGTCAAAGAAATTGAAGAGGCGCTGCTGAATGGCGAAGTGGATGTTGCGGTGCATAGCGCAAAGGACATGCCCGCAGAACTTCCAAAAGGTTTAGCAATCGGCGCTGTCTTACCACGTGCCGATCCTCTTGATGCTCTAGTGCTACCAATCCACTTGAAAAAACTAGAACGTGATACCTCAGGAATCATAGCTTCCCTTGGACACACACCACGAGTCGGCACCGGCAGCGTTAGAAGAATCTCGCAATTACGACGCATACTCCCCCAAGCTCGATTCGATTCGATTCGGGGTAATCTCGACACTCGACTCAAAAAAGTCGATGCGAGGGAATATGACGCGATTGTTCTTGCCGTGGCTGGTCTTCAACGTCTCGGATACACAAAACGCATCTCCATCGCCTTACCTATCGACCTTTGCGTGCCTGCACCTGGACAAGGCGCAATCATTCTTGAGGTGCGTTCCGATGATCGACATGCGCAATCGATCGTGGAATCTGTAAATGATGACGCGTCGGCAGCAGCAGTTGTTGCGGAGCGAACGCTTGTAGCCGCACTTGATGGTGGCTGCCAAGCACCAATTGGCGCACTCGCATTACCTTATGATTCAAATCTCGACATGTGGGCTTTAGTAAGCACCTTGGATGGCACAAAAACAATAGTGTGCCGACAGCGCGGACCCGTGACGACTCCAGAATTACTCGGCCAAGAACTCGCTGACCAAATGATTGCCAAAGGAGCGCAGTCAGTTCTAGAGGATGCGTATCGCGCACAGACAATGCCGGAACCACACTCTTAATCATGCCGAAACCTAGCGTTCTCATTGTCGGTGCCGGTCCAGGAGACCCGTTGCTGATCAGCGTTCTAGGACTTCGCTATCTCAAAATGGCTGACGTTGTAGTTCATGACCACCTCGTTCATCAACGATTACTGAATATGGCACGAAGCGATGCCGAAATCATTGATGCCGGAGCAGCCGCCTTGCACGAATCGCTCGAACAAGATGCGATTAGTTTTCTTCTGGCCGACAAAGCTCGTGAAGGTAAGCTCGTTGTTCGCCTAAAATGGGGTGATCCTTATGTCTTTGATAGCGGCGCAAAAGAAGCGATGTTTCTACACGAGCAAGGTATCCCATTCGAAGTGGTACCGGGAATCCCTGCGGCAGTTGGAGTCCCATGTTACTCCGGCGTGCCTCTCACCTATCCGGAAGCTGGTGATGCCCTTGTACTCGTGCGAGGTCACGAAGACGAAACCAGTAAGGCGCCTAACGTAGACTGGAAGAAATTAGCCGACCTCACCCATACAATCGTCTGTTACGCTGACGCTAACCAACTACCTCACATCATCGAATCACTGCTGAAAAATGGTCGCGCGCCAACAGACCGAGCGGCAGCGGTATACAACGGAACTAGCCCAAGCCAACGTACCATCGAAGGCACACTCAAGGAATTGGACCAAGCAATTCAGCATTCAGGCGAGGTCGGTGCAGCTGTACTCATCGTGGGTTCAACGGTTAGTTTGAGACCATATCTACGATGGTTTGATACCCGTCCTCTCTTCGGCAAGCGGGTCATTGTCACACGCGCACGCGAACAGGCCGGAGATCTTGTAGACCAATTAGCCGACCTCGGTGCTGAACCGATCGAGGCTGCAAGTATTCAAATCGTGCCGGCTGATGACAGTCGTCCGCTTGATGAGGCATGTACACGCCTGAAAGAGTTTGATTGGATTGTTTTCACTAGCGCAAACGGAGTCGAAGCTTTTATTCAACATCTCGTAACTGATAGTCGTGATATTCGAGACCTTAAAGGAGTACGATTATGTGCAGTGGGAACGGCGACAGCCGATCGACTCATTAAACGTGGACTTACGGTTGACGTCATCCCAGAAGAACATCGGGCCGAAGCGGTTACAGGCGCACTGCAGGTGAAGACAAATCTGACCGGTGCTCGGATCTTGCTCCCGCGTGCTGATATCGCCCGTGATGTACTACCCACGCAACTACGATCGGCGGGTGCGACAGTTGAAGACGTCACCGCCTACAAAACTTTATGCACAATGCCAGAGTTGCCAGGCGATCCAGACATATATCAGTTGCTCCTCCAAGAGCGGATCGATGCCATCATTTTTACAAGCGCGTCGACTGTCAAAAGTTTTGTTCAGTATCTTGGCGCCGAATCTGCTGCCGATTTGTTACAAACAGTGCCAGTTGCATCAATTGGGCCTGTTACCGCGGAAGCTGCCCAACAATTTGGCATTCAAACTTCAATTATGCCAACCAAATATACAATCCCTGCATTAGTGGACGCCTTGGTTGAACACTTCACTCAAACTTGAAGCTGATCATAAAATAACAGTAATGACGATCCGAGATAGTGCGTCGACACGCTCACGGCAACAAACGACTCTTGACTTACTTCAACGTCCTCGACGATTGAGGCGAACGGAAGCTCTGCGAACACTTGTGAGAGAAACACATTTGTCAGCAGACGATTTCGTGTATCCATTGTTCGTCTGTGAGGGGACGAACGTCCGCGTGGAAGTGCCGTCCATGCCTGGCGTATTCAAATTGTCAGTCGATGAAGTGATTAAAGAAACTGAGGCAGCGCTAAAAGATGGAGTGCGCTCGATTTTACTTTTCGGCGTACCAGACAAAAAAGACGAAAGTGGTTCTGCAGCGTGGGCTCCTGAGAATCCCGTGCAAGTTGCAATCCGTACGCTCAAGGAAAAACTTCCGCAGGTAATCCTAGTAAGTGATGTTTGTTTGTGCGGTTACACTTTGCATGGCCACTGTGGCGTGATCGTTGACGATGAGATTGCCAACGACGTTACTGTGGAACAGCTGGTACGCATCGCTATCTCACATGCTGAAGCTGGCGCCGACATAATCGCACCATCCGACATGATGGATGGTCGCGTGAAAGCCATCCGCCAAGCCTTGGATAACCAAGGGTACGACAATGTCGCGATCATGTCCTATGCAGCTAAATACTGTTCTGCCTTTTATGGACCTTTTCGAGATGCAGCTAATTCATCACCGAGCTTTGGAGACCGACGAACGCATCAAATGGATCCTGCAAACACAGAGGAAGCTCTTAAAGAAGTGGCTCTCGATTTAGAAGAGGGTGCAGACATCATCATGATTAAGCCAGCAGGACCATATCTCGACGTGATTGCGCGGGTTAAAGCAGAGTTCATGTGCCCGACCGCAGCTTATCAGGTGAGTGGCGAGTATGCGATGCTCAAAGCGGCGTCGCAAAACGGATGGTTAGAAGAGTCGTCCGCCCTACTCGAATCTCTACTGGCGATAAAACGCGCCGGCGCAAACATCATCATCACCTATTATGCCCGTGAGGCAGCGCGACTCCTGCGCTAAAAGAATGGGCCCGACGCATCCTTCTTAAACCCTGAAGTGCTTGAAAACAGAGAGTTCCTACTCTCATTCGTGCGTCGAGACGTGATATCTTGATCGCATGCCTTCCGCTCGATCAACCTCCTCACAAGCTTTTACACGGGCGCGACGAATCTTAGTCGGCGGGGTGAATAGTCCCGTCCGCGCATTCGCAGCCGTCAAGGGTCGACCTCCTTTCATCACTCGAGGTAAAGGTGCCCATCTTACTGACCAAGATGGTCGACGCTACCTAGATTACGTGATGTCGTGGGGTCCTCTTATCCATGGTCACGCACCTGCTGGATTAACACGTGCCTTGACTGCTGCCGCCGCGAAAGGCACGAGTTTCGGTGCCCCAACAATCCTAGAGACGACTCTCGCCGAACATGTGTGTGCATTAATACCCTCGGTTGAAAAGTTAAGGTTTGTCAATTCGGGGACTGAGGCCACAATGAGTGCGATTCGCGTGGCAAGAGCAGCTACCAAACGCGACAAGATTCTCAAATTCAAGGGTTGTTATCATGGACACACTGACTCTCTTCTCGTTGATGCTGGGTCCGGCGCACTTACGCTCGGCATACCTAGTAGCCCCGGTGTACCAAAAGGCGTCGCCAGCGATACGCTAGTGGCCCATTACAATGATCTTGATTCCGTGAAGCACCTATTTCGAACGCATCGGCAGCAAATCGCAGCCATTATTGTTGAGCCGATCGCTGGGAACATGGGAGTGGTGTCACCTGCTAGTGGTTTTTTAGAGGGCCTTCGAGAACTGTGCAATCAAAACGATAGCCTTCTGATCTTCGATGAGGTTATCTCTGGCTTTCGAGTCTCAAAGGGCGGCGCTCAATCGTTGCTCGACGTACATCCTGATCTCACCTGCCTCGGAAAGATCATTGGGGGAGGCCTACCGGTTGGTGCCTACGGTGGCGCAGCAGAATTCATGTCTCTGGTCGCTCCGATGGGTGAGGTTTATCAGGCTGGAACGCTCTCAGGCAATCCACTCGCGATGACGGCAGGACTTTGGTCACTCAAGCGTCTCTCCAATGTTCTATATCGGCGACTAAGCCGTATGAGTGGGCAACTGAAAACTGGTTTAACCAAAGCCGCCAAGGATGCAGGCGTGGACGTTCAAGTCAATAGCGCTGGATCGCTTCTGACACCGTTTTTCACGGCGAAACCAGTGAATGATTATCATAGTGCGGTCGGAGCTAACACCAAAAAATATGCAGCATTCTTTCATGCGATGCTCGATCAGGGTATCTATCCCCCACCGTCGCAATTCGAAGCTTGGTTTCTTTCTGGAGCCCACACCGACCAAGATGTGGAACACACAATCAAAGCTTCTCAGAAAGCGATGCATGCGGCTAAACGAGCGTAGTGGTCACAACCCTGAGACCGCTCAGCCAGCGCATGAAGTTGTAACCTAGCGTCAGAGCATCTTCAGGTCTGATTCAACAGAGGTTTCAAGCTTAACCCTTTGCAGAGTGACAATTTAGCGGAAAAGCCTGCAATGGTATGATTCTTAACGTGACCGAACTCAAGCTACATCGAACTATCGGCGTCTCGGTTGGCGAGGTGCAAATTGGCGGTGGCGCCCCCATTGCAGTTCAGTCGATGACGAGCACAGACACGGCTAACGTAGCTGCTACAGCTGAGCAAAGTATGGAGCTGGCGCAAGCAGGATCGGAGCTCGTGCGAATTACCGTAAATGTCCCTCCTGCAGCTCTGGCTGTGCCTGAAATTAAACGTCGACTGAAGCAAGAGGGTTTCACAACGCCCCTCGTAGGCGACTTCCATTACAACGGTCACCAGTTATTAGCTCGTTACCCTGAGTGCGCCCGTGCACTTGATAAATATCGAATTAACCCGGGAAACGTTGGCACCGGTGATCGCCGAGACGAACAGTTCACGGCCATTTGTAAAATCGCCAAAAACCATGGAAAGGCGATTCGCATTGGAGTAAATGGTGGTTCGCTTGACCAAGAATTGGTTACAGCCAAAATGCAGGAAAACACAGTTCGCGATCTTGGCCAATCCTCAGAGGAAATCATTAACGAATGTATGGTGGTCTCTGCCGTCCGATCAACTGAACTCGCAATAGCGGCGGGGTTGACACAGGATCGGATCATTATTTCTTGCAAAGTGTCTCGACCGCGTGATCTTTGTAGTATTTACCGAACCCTCTCAAAAAGGACTGATCAACCATTACATCTTGGACTAACCGAAGCGGGAATGGGCCTTCGAGGTCTCGTGTGGTCAGCGTCGACAATGGGCATCCTTTTGCAAGAAGGAATTGGCGACACAATTCGGGTTTCACTCACTCCGAAGCCTGCTGGCGACCGTCGTGACGAAGTGTATGCTGCGTGCGAACTATTGCAAGCGCTTGGACTTCGTTCATTCGCACCGAGCGTAACGGCCTGCCCAGGTTGCGGACGAACTACCAGTACGACGTTTCAAGCCCTTGCTGAACGTATTCAGGAATACGTACGTACAATGATGCCAGAATGGAAACTGAATTTTGAAGGGGTTGAAACTTTGACATTGGCTGTGATGGGGTGCGTCGTTAACGGACCAGGCGAATCGAAGGCAGCAAACATTGGTATTAGTCTTCCTGGGACGGGCGAGGCTCCAACGTGCCCAGTCTACGTCGATGGTCAACATGTCACAACACTGCGTGGGGAATATAGTGAATTATTCGATCAGTTTAAACACTTGATCGACGATTACGTCGTGACACACTACATTAAGAAAAACGCTCACGCCCAATCCTAGCAATAATTTTCTCTCGACTTTTTTCGTTTCCAATAATGGCTATTAAGCTTATCGCGATCGATATTGATGGCACACTAACCAACAGTCGCGGTGAAATACCCCAAGTGAACCACCTTGCCATTAACCATGCTTTGGACCGTGGGATCAAGATCGTACTAGCTACGGGACGATCTTTTCACCACACACGTTTAATCTCTGACAATCTACACCGCTCGGTAAAACTTATCCTGAATAATGGTGCATTGGTTAAGTCCTCGAGTGGTGAAACACTTGAACGCTGTGTTATATCCAAGGCTACAGCCGCGTACATCATTGAAGCGACGCGTGCAGCACGTGAGGGCGCCTTAATGATGTTTGACGAGCCCGAAAAATACGAGCTTGTTGCTGAAGGAATTGATTGGAATCACCCAAATCGACAGACCTATTACGAACTGCATCAATCAATTATTCTAGAAGTTGACTCGTTACTCGACGCATTATCACATGATCCAATCCAAGTAAGTTTCAATGGTAGCGTTGACGCCATGCGCACACTGGCCGAAGTATTGACTAGCCTGCCGAGAGCACACGAATTCTCACACACCCTCACCGAGTACGTACATCGAGATTTTTCACTCCTGGACGTACTGGCAGCCGGATGCTCGAAAGGCACAACACTGCAGCGCTTAGCGAACCGGCTTGCAATAAGTCGCGACGAAGTTATGGCAATTGGTGACAACCTAAACGATCGTGACATGCTCGAATTCGCGGGACTAGCGATTGTTATGGGTAACGCCGTCCCAGACCTGAAATCACGTGGCTGGCCAGTCACCGGCAATCACGATGATGGTGGACTCGCAACAGCTATGGAACAGTTTGTCTTTCAATCCATCTGAGTCCCAAGTACAAGATCAGGATTTTTGAAGATCACTTGATAGCCAGTTAGCTAATCCTCTGGCGCGGTTAGTCCAAACTGCCAAAAGAATCAGAGCCACCACAGCTAATCCTGTTGAGAGGCCAATCCATAATCCAATGACACCAACACCCCATAGGAAGCAGAGGCTATACCCTAAGGGAAGACCCAGACACCAGTGACCAGCCAAGTTCCACAACATCGGCGTCCGCGTGTCCCCTACCCCTCGAAACACGCCGGTTAATACACCTTGTAGACCATCAACCATTTGCATAATCGCGGCCACGAACAGCAGCGATACTCCAGTAGTGATCACAGCAGCATCAGTTGTGAACAAACGCATTAATGGGGCCGGAAGCAATAGAAACAGTGCGGCTGCACCAGCCATGAAAACAACGCCCAGCATTACAGATGTCCATGCAGCACGACTTGCCCCGGCAGGATCAATGCGGCCTACCGCGTGACCGACTCGAACCGCAGCTGCTGACGCCATACCCAAGGGAACCATAAACGTAATACTCGCCATATTCAGTACAATTTGATGCGCGGCGAGCGCTATGGCGGGTAACTTTCCAGCAAGAGCAGTGGAAGCTGAAAACACACCAACTTCGAGGGTAACCTGTATGGCCGCAGGTAAACCGAGCCTCAACAACTTCCACATCCGGTAAAGCTCGATGCGAAACACCGTTTGCCTAAATAGGTGCCCACTCTTGGCATCATGGAGGAAAACCGCAACCACGAGACTAATTGCCATATACAAACGCGAGATACAAGTCGCCCAGCCAGCCCCATTTACCCCAAGTGCGGGAGCGCCGAAGTGACCATGAATCAGAACCCAGTTTACGAGGATGTTGATCAGGTTAGCGCTCAACAAGGTAAACATGATGGGTTGCACAACACCCATCGCTTGCAAATAACGGCGAAGGGCTACGTACAGTAATAACGGCCATGTACTCCAAGTGATGATCTCAAGATAAGGAACGGTCAATCGCAAAACCTCAGCGCTAAATCCCCACAAATCTAGAAATGGCAGCCCGAGCCAAACCAAGAGCATTAATGGCAGCGCCAGACACGCGCTCATCACGATGCCGTGCAATAACCATCGGCGACATTCATCAAGTTTCTTCGCGCCGAAAGCTTGTGCAATTAAACTGTCAAGCCCTAGCAATATCCCTATACCGAACACCGCCAACGCCAAAAAAAGCATGCTTCCCACGCCTACAGCGCCAATCGATTCAGGTCCAAGTGGTCCTACCATCAGCACATCGACCGTGCTCATACTCATCCATCCAAGCTCAGTCAGAACCATCGGCACAGCCAGAGCAAGCATCGGTCTTATTTCCGATCGCAAGTGATGATGAAATGGGTTCATTGGGTAATGGCCTGCTAGGCTACTTTTGCACTTTCCTACTGATCGAATGGAACAACCGTGGCCCACAATGCTTGGTACTGCCAGCTACGGCCGGTCGCTCTTAAGATGCTGACACAACCTGCGGGCGTTATTAACGGATGTTTTTTGGCCGTAACGTGATTGGAGTCGATAAAAACTATCCACCTGAACGCGAGGGCATGTCTGACCCTTCAAGTCTGGGCAACAATTCCTCACGCATAGCTAGATGGTAAACCGCTGCCGCAATCGAGATGGCAGATTTTATGGCATCCGCTTCAATGACTCGTTCGTAAGTATCGAGGTTCGTATGCCAAGTATAAGTACCATACTGAATGGGGTCCTGCCGCATCCCAATCCCAGGTAAGCCAACTTCGTTAAACGAAGTGTGATCGGAACCACCTCGGCGACGGCTTACCGTTGCCCTCACACCCACAACTCCCAGATCTTGAAAGGGTAAAAGTGCTGTGCGGAGTATGTCAGCAGCCTCTTTCGGTCCAAACACCTGCGCGGCGCGAACTCGTCCTGTACCTGAGTCGATATTAAAGTACCCACCGAACTTGCCATATGCCGGCTTCGGTTGTTCAAAAGTACCAAAATGCTTTTCAACATACGCCTGTGAACCTAGCAGCCCTTGCTCTTCACCACTCCATAGTGCTACTCGAATAGTACGGCGTGGTGCTGAGCCAATGGCCTGCAAAATACGAGCTGCCTCCATCATGACAGCACTACCAATTCCATTGTCAGTAGCACCAGTGGCTGCATGCCAAGAGTCGAGGTGACCGCCCAACATGATTACTTCGTCCGCCTTATCTGTTCCAGGAATTTCAGCGATGGCATTGTACGAAGTGCTTCCCTCTGGATACCAGCGATTGACTATATTGAACTCAAGCGCAACCGCATCATGCTCCAATAATCTCGCAATACGACCAAAGTCCTCGTTCCGCATAATGACGGTCGGCAAGACCTGTTCAGGATCATACGTACGATTCGAGAAGGCTCTAATTTGCCCGTGATCTCGACCGGCATCGTTCACCTGCACCAGTGCCCCGCTACTCCGTAAAAATCTTGCTACCCGCTGGGTAACTTCTCGAGCCGATAGGACGTCCGTCTCCGCTGACGTCGATTGACGCTGCGGACTGACTTGCGTAGAAGGATTATTACCCTCCGGATTGTAGTCCGCTCGGAGTGTTGACTCCTCACGACGCCGAGCACTCCCAGCCAGCGTAACCGGTACCAACCGGTGCTCCCCAAGAAGTACGATCTTTCCAGCAACAGCATCTTGGACCGAGTCAAAGTACGTCGACAATTCCTCTTCAGTCGGGCGCAGCGGCGGACGAAGCTGGTATACATCTCCCTTTACAGTACCTTCAGTGCCCGGAGTCCATGCTAGCACCTCACAGACAAGGTGATCTTTAACAGGTGAGATGATATGAGCCGTAAGTCGTTCATTGAGCCAGCCCGGATGACCGAAGTCCCAAGCTTCAAGATGGCCATTTTGAAGACCCCATTCTTCAAGCTGCTCCACAGCCCACCGTGCTGCTGCTTCAAGATTAGGGGAACCGGTTAAGCGTGGGCCGTAAACATCCGTTAGGTAGTGTAAGGTGTGAAGAATTTTTGAATTCGCTGTGCCTTCCTGACGAATTCGCCAGTTGACCTCAGTATCAACAGGCTCGTCAGCAGCAATTGGCACAACTCCCAACCAGAGTGCAAATAGTACAGCAACCATGATGCGATTTCTCATTTCAAACCTCGCTGTCATCACCATAACCCAAGCCACTCTCCCCAATTTATTCGTGTTAAATCGTTGTAGATCACAGTGACCATTAACATCAAAATTACGACAAACCCGGCCAGTTGAATTTTCTCCTTGATTCGAACACTGAAATCTCGACGCGAGAGTCCTTCAAGAGCCATGATGAAAATGTGCCCACCATCCAACACAGGAATAGGCAAGAGGTTTAAAATACCCAGATTCAAACTAATCATAGCCATTAACGTAAAGAGTGCGACCAGGCCTATTTGGGCTGCACCTCCGGAGAGCTGAGCGATTCCCAACGGCCCAACTAATTGCTTCGGAGAGGTTTCACTTGTTAATAATCCACCAAGAGTTTGAAAGATTAATCCAGACCATGCGTAGTTCTTCTCAAAACTCATCTGGATGGCTTGCAGTGGTCCCGGCTCAATAGTTCTTACTTCAAATGGACTCAGTTCGACACCAATCAAGCCCACGTTCCCACGCAAGGCAGGGGTTACCTCAATCTTGAGTGTCTGGCTGCCGCGAACAACTGTCAACATTAAAGCTACGTCAGCATTTGCATTAATAGTTTCTACAAATGGGTTATCTCGCGTGATCGGTTCATCATTGACTGCTGTAATGACGTCGCGGGGTTTAATGCCGGCGAGGTCCGCTGGGTCACCAGTCATCACATTGAGAATTTGTGGCTGCATAATCGGCACGACACCCAAGTCGCCAACTTGGAACTGTGTTTGAGCCTCCGGTGTAACCTGAACTGTCACCTCCTGCAAGCCACGCCTGAGCACCACTTCAAGTTCACGTTCAGCCCTCGGCATGACTGCGACAAACAATTCCTCCCAAGTCTGAACAGGTCGACCGCCAATGCTAAGAATTAGATCACCGACACGAATCCCACTTTGTTCAGCCGGTGAAGCTTCCATGACGTATCCAACAATCGGAGGTTGTTCCTCGTAGGCGGGCACATCCGCTCCTTGATACAACACCACTGCCATAACGACGAAGGCCAAGAGGATATTCATGGCGGGACCCATGATGAGAACCTGGAAACGCTCCCACTTCGTTTTCGAGAGAAACTCGTCATCGGCCCCTGATTGAACATCATCAGGATTCTCGCCGGCCATCTTCACATAGCCACCGAGAGGAATCGCACTAATACAGTAGTCCGTATCACCACGTCTTACGGTTAGCAGCTTTGGTCCAAATCCCAATGAAAAGGTCAACACCCTTATCCCAATCCTTCTGGCCATCAGGAAATGACCCATCTCGTGCACGAACACCAACACACCAAGTACGAACGTGAATGCCGCAATACTTGTCAGCAAAATTCTTAACCTCGCGTCCTAAAAATTATGTGCGACCGACCACTCTCTCATTCAATTGCAACCCGCGGATCGAGCACACAGGCCTGTATAGCTTTGCACTTACTGCTTTGATTCTAACTCGGTCACCTGCTCATTGGAAAAATCCCGAGCCCAGCGATCAATTTCCCGAACGTCACCTACCGTACGGATGTTCATTGGTGCCATCAGATCACGAGCATCGAGAGCTCGTTCAATGATGGTCGGAATGTGCATAAACGCCAATTCACCGTCGAGAAATGCCTCTACAGCGACTTCATTGGCCGCATTTAAGGCGATTGACATCTCCGCTTTACCCTTTAAAGCTCGATACGCGAGTTCAAGACAAGGGAAATGCGTGTGATCCGGGTGCTGGAACTGCAGAGTTTCGCACTGAGTAAGGTCGAGTCCTGGCAGATTTCCATCCCAACGTTCCGGGTAGGACAAAGCGTACTGGATAGGCAGTCGCATGTCGGCAATGCCCAGTTGAGCAATTACTGATCCGTCACGAAACTCCACCATTGAATGAACGATCGACTGAGGATGTATAAGAACGTCGATGTTGTTCGGTTGCACTCCAAAAAGCCAGTGCGCTTCAATGACTTCAAGCCCCTTGTTCATCATCGTGGCTGAATCAATTGTGATCTTAGCCCCCATGGTCCATGTGGGATGACGAAGCGCCTTTTCTGGAGTCACGTCTTGCAGCGCGGTGCCCGACTGACCTCGAAAAGGTCCGCCGGAAGCTGTCAAAATTAAGCGCTTGATATCTGCATCAGTCTGGCCTTGCAGGCATTGATGAATAGCGTTGTGCTCACTATCCACAGGCAGTATAGAAACTTGCCGCTGGCGCGCCAACTCGGTCACAAGACCTCCAGCCATCACTAAAACTTCCTTATTTGCCAGCGCAATCGTTTTTCCCGCATCAATGGCCATTAGCACAGCCTCAAGTGCTGCCGTACCCGAGGACGCACACAAGACAACATCGGCGTCCGGGTGAGTTGCCACTGCAATTAATCCTTCCGTCCCGAACGAAGCTGACTTCACATCTATATCTGCCTCATGAAGCCGATTCTGTACGCTTGTGAGAGCCGCTGGAGTTGCCATGGCAATGGTGCTGGGCTTAAATTTCTCAACCTGATCTGAAAAACGCTCTACATTTTCCCCAGCGGCAAGTCCAACCACACACAGCTTCTCGCTATGCGCACTAACCACATCAAGGGCACTCGTGCCCACTGACCCCGTTGAGCCCAGGATGGCAACGTGTTTCATTAATACTTCCTTACAGCGTACCCAAAATCAGATAATAAAGTGGCATCGCGAACAAGAAACTATCAAGACGATCAAGCACACCCCCATGTCCAGGAATCAACGCAGAGACGTCCTTAACCCTGGCTGCGCGCTTCAGGAAAGACTCAAATAGATCTCCAACAATACCTACGCCAACCAATCCAAGTCCAAACAATACGCGAAGCCACCAAACAGCGTTTGGAAACCACCACGCCCCTATAATTGTAAAAACCAGCGTTCCGGCAACTACACCTACCAGCGCACCCTCAACGGTTTTTTTCGGACTAGTGATGGGTGCCAAGAGTCGTTGTCCAAACATTCGACCCCCGTAGTACTGTGTGGTATCGCTCGCAACAAGCGTCGCCAGTATAAGAAGTACCGCCTCGGGCCCAAACTCTGCTCGAATCGCTACGAATGACCCCATGGGTAAGCCAAGATAGAGTGGCGCAAACATGATAGCTACCAAAGCATACCAACGCTCATCGTGCCGTAACGATTGACGAGTCAATGCAATAGAACCTATTGCAAACGTTGTAGCCATTACCGCTGCGGTCGGCATCTCAACCCTCGCAACTAACGCACTAGTTGCTAGTGCAGCCGTTATGATTAACAGCCGGACCAACAAAGTTAGTAAGCGAGTACTAAGATTAAAAGTGAGTCTGCAGTATTCAATCCCGGCAATAACCAAGACGATTCCAGCCAGTACGAGTGTACCTCCTGCTGGCAGCCACCATGTTGCACCAACAACGATGGCAATCATCACTACACCACTAAGGACACGAGTCATTTAGAGTGACCCTTCACGGGCAATGACAACGCCATTCGATTCGTTGCAGGGTATTTGCATGAACTTGGATTCTGGATTTATCACTTTCCCTTGCCACCTTTACTCTGGTGTTACGAGATTCAGTTCTGTCTCCCCTGTAAGGTCAATTTTACGCACACTACGGCGCTTGGCATCAACATTCCAAACGCTCACTGTATAACGACCAAGCGGTATATCGGATAATGCAAACTGACCTCCCCGTTGAGCGACTACCGCATAGTCTGCTTCTGTGACCAATATGTACGCGGCCATCGCCGGATGCACGTCGCAAGACACACTGTAGGTCCCAACACTCTCAAAAATATGAAGATACGCCCCATTACTCGGAGTAGCGACATTAAAGATCGTCTCAAGTGTGGCTGCATTCGTTACGTGAACGTTGTGCAGCACATCATCTCCATTCGTAAAAGCCACCTCCTGTCCGACTCGGGCGACGAGTAAACCTGGAACGAATACTAAACCACGCTGATCCATGGTTACTGTGGCTCTTGGTAATGGTTTTGCTTGAGGTCCGTCTTGCTCGAATAGGATGGCTGAATGAAATCCTCCAGCCACTGGAGGCGCTAATCCTTTGACAATAACACCCTCGACATTTGTCGCCGTTATTGGCACGTTACGTCGTTCCTCTGTCGGTTCGGTCATAGGGGTACAACCGAGGTGAACAAACCATACGGTACCAACAAAGAGGAGCGTGAGAATGGAAGAGAACTGAGTCAAAGACACTCGTCAGTGTAACAGTCAGCCAACAACAGCCGGTCTAGCGATACCACCGTACCGCCGATTGCGCTTCTGGTAAGCAAGTAACGCTTCGAATAAATGGCGACAACGAAAATCTGGCCACAAAGTCTCGGTTACCCAGATCTCTGCGTAGGCTATCTGCCAGAGCAGAAAGTTGCTCACACGCATCTCGCCGCTCGTACGAATCAAAAGATCTGGATCTGGCTGACCACTGGTGTACAAAAATTCTGCAAAGAGCGTTTCATCTAATTCGTTGGCTTGAACATTAGACTGAATGGCTCGACGTGCTGCATCAACTATTTCCGCTCGTCCACCGTAATTCAACGCAATATTGAAGACCATGCCCGTATCACCCTTGGTCTCCTCTTGGGCGAATTCCAATTCTCGACGAACATCATCAGCCAGCTCATCCTCACGCCCGATCACTTGAAAGCGAATGTTGTTCTTTAATAGCGTTCGTAGTTCCAAGCGTAGATACTTCTTCAACAGGCCCATTAAAGTCTTGATTTCGTTTTGCGGGCGCTTCCAATTTTCGACCGAAAACGCGTACAAGGTTACCACTGGGATCCCAAGTCTGGCAGATGCCTCCACAACATCACGCACTGAGTCAATACCAGCACTATGACCTTGCACCCGTGGCAGTCCTCGTTGCGCGGCCCAACGACCGTTCCCATCCATGATGATTGCGGCATGTGTGGGAAGCCGATCAAAGTCAATTTGCCTCGCCAAAGATGCTTCTATCGATTCAGGATCAACCCAATTTAGAACATCTTCAAGTGACATAATGCGGCGCAATCCTCCAGCCTTGAAAAGACGATCTACGCGCAACGAATCCTAACAAACCTTGATGATACAAGGTGTTAGGTGGGTGTTCAAGCTGGCCAAGAATTTATGTCATGAGTCAGTAGTTCACTCTTACCAAAAACAAACCACGGGCTGGTGCCGTTGGCCCGGCTTCGCTACGATCACGGTTTTGGATTATGTGCTTAATACTCTCCGGCGGTCGTCGGCCTGCACCGATATCAACGAGCGTTCCAACAATGATTCGAACCATATGCCGAAGAAATCCGTTTCCTTCAACATCGATCGTAACGAGCGAACCATCTACGACTGGAAAAGTGTCGATCGTGCGATCCCCTAAAGAACATCGACTAATCTCAAGTCGAAGAATGCGACGCAGGGTGGTCTGGACTGAACTGCCAGCTGCTTGAAAGGCTGCGAAATCATGCTCGCCTTCCAACAAAGCGCCAGCCTCAAGCATGGCTGAACAATCAAGATTCTGTGTCACATGCCATGCATACCGGTACTCGAATGGGCTAATGCTGTCACCAACAACAATCCGGTATCGATAATGTTTAGTCTTTACAGCTCGACGTGCATTGAAATCAGAGGCGGCTTCCTGAGCTTGTAAGATCCGAATATCCCGCGGCAGGCTCGCATTCAAAGCTCTAACCAGTGCCGCTACGCCGATCTCTCTGTGCATTTGAACACTAACAACCTGGCCTATCGCATGAACACCGGCATCTGTGCGACCAGCACTAATGATACCCACGTGCCGACCCTCAACAAGTTCGATTGCTTCCTCAACGTAAGCCTGAATGGATTTACCATTTTCCTGTCGTTGCCATCCCACGTACGACGCGCCATCATAGGCTACGATTAGTTTGATGGTTCTGAACATCACCAAGATTCCAAGAACGTTTCGGTGAGGAGCCGCTTATGCGAAAAACGGCAATCACCTCATCTCGGCCTATGCACTACCTTTTAGTCGTGATCCAGGCTGAACAAGCGGCTCATTGTTTGAGCACAATGGACAATCCTGCGGTTTGTAAGTTGGTAACGACAGGCTCACTAAGGTTTGCAGGTCGACGTCCAACGAGACTGCGGGGCCCCCTCGATTGACAATTGCGCCTACACCAACTACCTCAGCGCCTGCACCATGCACGACCTCGATAGTTTCACGTGTTGAACGACCCGTTGTAACCACGTCCTCAACTACGAGCACACGTTCGCCACGCTGCAGTTTAAATCCTCTCCGAAGGACCATCGTGCCATCTCGTCGCTCAACAAAGATCGCTCGAGTATTCAGTCCGCGAGCCACCTCCAGCCCTATCACGACTCCACCAAGAGCTGGAGACACCACGAATTCAGGTTTCAAATGTGAGACTCTGGCAGCAATTACAGCACCAAACAAGGACGCG
>CAZMUA010000025.1:0-25583 GCA_964569695.1 uncultured Woeseiaceae bacterium | reverse complement strand
AGGGTTCGGACGACTGCTAGGTTAACTGCCAACCCGAACGTTCAGGTTCAAGGATCACCCAACATAGGATGGATTTTCTCTAAGGCTTTATCAGAGAGTGGCTTCTGGGGTTAAGCAGACAGCTTGACTTCACCTTCAATGCGGACTTTCCAGTTCGGGTTCCACTTTGCATTGTGTCGGGTTGGGGACGCCACTTTCCTTTCAATATATCCAAGTTCAGGTCGGTTAACGGGAGCACATTCCCGTGAGCCAAGCAACGATAGTCGAATACCGAACTTGAGAGTTGAATTGATTGAGCGTCAAGTGCCCGTATGAGTTCCCTTGAGCATCGACAACAATGGGAGGATTCGACGCGTAGGGGTTGCAAGCACTATAAGACGAAAATCGCGAGCCGTAACTGCTATAGGAGTTCAAAAGGCTCCTCGTACCGTAACGGTTACCGTGCACACCGTACCGGTTCAAGACGGAGTCACGATCAAATTTCGAACAATTGAGACATCCCAGAAAAACATCGTTGTTTTGACCGCCAAACACGAGGAGCTCCGGATACACTGGAAAATCACCCGTAATCTCCGACGTTACCGCTCCCCAAAACGCGGGGTCCTTGAAAGTAGTGCAGGCTCCTGTGATAACGATGAAGCACAGAATAACCACAACGAAACATGGGTGATGCAGGCGACGATTGGTCATAGGATGCCTCAGACGCCGACAACGATAACGGTGGACACTCAGATTCTATTGCTGATTGGTGCAGGCTTCAACGTGAGGCCGAGAAAACTCTCGGTTAACTGCCAACCCGAAATTTAGCCTGTATATTAATCCCGACACGAATCCGTCGTGACTACTGCTTCGAAAATGTTACCCCGAGGCCGTCGCTGTCAACCGCAATGTTATCCCCCTCAACAAATTCGCCTTGGAGTATACGCATCGCAAGAGGGTCAAGGACTCGTCGCTGAATCACACGCTTCAATGGACGTGCGCCGTACGCCGAATCAAACCCCTCATCCACAATGATCGTTTTCGCGGCCTCGGTCAACTCCAGTCTCACTTTACGATCTTCGAGGCGGCGTGATAATTGTTGCAACTGAATATCAATGATCGCACTGAGATGCGACCGAGCGAGCGCGTGAAAGAAAATGATTTCGTCAATCCGATTCAAGAACTCCGGCCTGAAGTGCTCTCGAAGTGCATCGGTGACTTGGCTACGAACATCCTCGGTAAGGTCTCCATCATCCGTCTCAGATGGATCTTGCTGCGCAATAAAATGGCTCCCCAGATTCGAGGTCATGATCACAATCACGTTCTTAAAATCAACTGTACGCCCCTTACTGTCGGTTAAACGACCATCGTCGAGCAGTTGCAACATGACATTCAATACTTCCGGATGAGCCTTCTCGATCTCGTCAAAGAGCACCACGGCGTACGGTCTTCTCCGCACCGCTTCGGTCAACTGTCCCGCCTCGTCATGTCCGATATAACCTGGCGGCGCGCCAATCAGGCGGGACACCGTGTGCTTTTCTTGATACTCGGACATGTCAATACGGATCATGGCGTGCTCATTGTCAAACAAAAATTCAGCAAGAGCACGTCCAAGTTCAGTTTTTCCGACACCAGTGGGTCCCAAAAAGATAAAACTGCCAACCGGTCGATTGGGGTCTTGTAAGCCGGTCCGTGCGCGACGAATCGCGTTTGCCACCGCAGTGATCGCATCATCTTGCCCGACAACACGCTGACGAAGTCGACCTTCCATGTGCACTAGTTTTTCGACCTCACCTTCAACCAACTTACTGACCGGAATTTGTGTTGATTTACTCACCACCGCCGCAATGTCATCTTCGTTGACATCCTCTTTGAGCATCCGCGTTGGCGCGTCGTGCAATCGACTCTCCTTGGCGGCCAACTGATCCTGAAGTTTCGGTAATTGACCATATTGCAACTCGGACGCTTTCGCATAATCGCCATCTCGCTGCGCACTCTCAATTTCGTGTCGGACCGCATCGATTTCAGTCTTCAGACGGCTTGAATTCTCTATCAATTCTTTCTCTCGATCCCATTGCGCCTGCAGTTCATTGCGGACTTCTTTGCGATCAGCGAGTTCCTTCTCGAGTTTGGCAAGGCGGTCTATCGATGCTGAGTCAGATTCCTTTCGTAACGCTTCTCGTTCTATCTCCAATTGCATAATGCGACGTTGTACCTCATCAAGCTCTACCGGTACTGAATCAATTTCAGTGCGTAATTTCGATGCGGCTTCATCAATGAGATCAATCGCCTTATCAGGAAGAAACCGATCATTGATATACCGATCAGACATTACAGCAGAAGCAACAAGTGCAGCATCCTTAAACCTCACACCATGGTGGATTTCGTATCGCTCACGCAGACCACGAAGTACGCTAATGGTGTCCTCCACGGTCGGTTCCGAAACGAGCACGGGCTGAAACCGTCGCTCTAATGCCGCGTCTTTTTCAATGTACTTTCGGTATTCGTCTAACGTTGTAGCTCCAATCATGTGTAGCTCACCCCGCGCCAGCATCGGTTTCAACATGTTCGAGGCATCAATGGCGCCTTCGGCAGCACCAGCACCAACGATCGTGTGCAGTTCGTCGAGAAACAAGACGATGGAACCGTCAGCTGACGTAACCTCCTTTAATACCGCTTTCAACCGCTCTTCAAACTCTCCACGAAACTTTGCACCGGCGACGAGGGTCCCCATATCGAGCACGATGATCTGTTTCTGTTTGAGACCTTCAGGCACATCTCCACGCACAATGCGCTGAGCAAGGCCCTCGACGATAGCGGTCTTTCCGACACCAGGCTCACCGATCAGCACCGGATTATTCTTCTTACGCCGTGAGAGAACTTGAATAACACGACGAATCTCTTCGTCCCGACCAATAACGGGATCAAGTTTACCCTCACGACCAAGTTGTGTCAGATTAGAGCCGTAGCGCTCGAGAGCGTCATACTTAGCTTCTGGATTCTGATCAGTCACCCGTTGTGATCCACGAATTAACGTGAGAACCTCAAGGATCCGCTCACGCGTGATGTCGAGCTCAGCGAGTAGCTTTGCACTCGGTGCAGTTCCTGGTTCCGATGCAATGGCAATAAAGAAATGCTCCGCGCTGACGTAATCGTCCTTGAACTGCTCAGCTTCAAATCTCGCGCGTGTCCAAACCTCATTGAACCGTGGAGATACGTTTCGCTGGGCCCCACCAGTCACCTTAGGTAGCCGATCCAGTACAGCGGTCGTAGCATCGGACACACGCTGAGGGTCAATATCCATTTTCCGAATCACACTCGGCACAATCCCGTCCGGTTGGTCTACTAATGAGGCTAGAAGGTGCTCCGGCTCAATCTCAGGATGTCCGCCCTCGTAAGCGGATTCCTGGGCCGACAGGATCGCCTCCTGCGCCTTCTGGGTCATCTTGTTCAGATCCATATCGCACCTTGAACGATTACAGATGGTGTCACAAGAATTGTTCGCTGAACTTGCAAGAGGAATACTTGCCAAGCCCGATTAGTCATGGCAACTCCTCAGAAAAGTTTCGATGACTTCCAAAGTCTACTGCTGGTTGCTGTTGGATTCAATGTAGGCTCTGCCAACCCGAACGTTCAGGTTTAAGGATCACCCAACTAGGGAGTTTTGCTCGCGTCTACACAAATATCTCTACTTTCTTGTAAGGGCACACAGACAATTCTGATTTTCTTATTCGTATGATCTTGATCATACGCGTCACGATCGATCCGTGACATAAGTATGGTCATGAAAATGGCCCGAGCAACTCACTGGAGTCGCAGGTCACCGGCATGCTTCATGATGCCCTCTTCGGAATCTGCATTACGGGTGGAAGACGGGCTGCCATTCCTGAAAAAGCGGTTTGTCCCTAATGACACCATACGGAGGTTGTTCGGGGCGGTGACGTTTCACCTTGGGGAGGGCATCATGAAGCATGCCGCTTTTTAAAGAGCCAGGAATGAAACCCTAATCACTTGTCGTTTCTCAGTTGTTTAAGGTATTGAAATGAAGGGTTTGGGTGCTTGAGGCAGGTGTTTGTGAAAATAATTACAAACTAATAATTGCGACCCTAAACACCTAAAAAACAGGAGGCTCGAATAATGAAAGTTAAAGTCCGGATTCTCCCGGCTCTTCTTGTGATAGGAGTATTTTCGCTGTCAAGCACCTCTGCTCAAGACCTCGAGTCAGGAAAAGCCATCTACAATTCGCGATGCGTTATCTGTCATGGCGAACAAGGAGATGGTCTCGGGCTCATCGGCATCGTGCATCGAGCACAGCAATCCGGAATGGTCGTGACCATCTACCCAAGAGATTTCACCGCGGGGGTTTTCAAATTTCGAAGTACGCCGACCGGCACTTTACCCACCGACGATGATCTTTATCGAACAATCACTGAGGGTATTAGCCGCTCCGGCATGCCATCGCACACCGACTTATCTGAAACGGACCGCCTGAACGTGATCGCTTACATCAAAACGTTTTCTCCGCGATGGGAAGAAGATGAACCCGGCGATCCATTCACGATCGCCGCCCCACCGTCGTATGTCGGGTCAGCCGACTCCACCGAACAAGGAGTGACCGTTTACGAGACCATGCGTTGTGCAATGTGTCACGGTGAAACGGGGCTTGGCGATGGCCCCTCGTCTGCCGAATTGGAAGACAGCTGGGGTGACCGCATTCTTCCATTTGATTTCACTTCGGGCCCCCTCAAGGGTGGTTCTACACCGGAAATGATCTACCGCACCTTCATGACGGGCCTGGACGGCACGCCAATGCCATCGTATGAGCCAGCCATGCCTAACGAAGAAGACCGATGGCATCTCGTTTCCTATATCGTTCGTTTGATGGAGAGTGCAACGAACATGCAAGAAAATTAACCCAAGACCTGTACTAGTGCTTCGGATGTTTATCCTACAGTAAGGAGCCCACTCATGATTTCATCTCGTTCATTCGCCACATGGATTGCCATCGTCGCAGCGGGTCTTTCGCTGAATTGTGGTGCCCCACCACCAATGAACACTTCTGAGAGCGAGTCACCTTTGAACACTTCTGAGAGCGAGTCACCTTACGCTGCTCATGAAGTCGCACCGGGTGAACTTGACGATTATTATGGCTTCTCGAGCGGAGGCCAATCAGGCGAAGTGCGCGTCCTTGGCATCCCATCAATGCGCACTTTCAAACGCATTCCAGTATGGAATCTTGATTCCGCCAGTGGCTGGGGTATCACAAACGAGAGCAAATCACTAATGGGAGGCAAGGTGGTCGGCGATACCCACCATGTCCATGGTTCGTATGTCGACGGCACCTATGACGGTAAGTGGCTTTTCGTCAACGACAAGGCAAATAACCGCCTTGCGCGGATTCGAATTGACCTTATGCAAGTTGATGCCACATTGGAGATTCCCCATACGCAAGGCACGCATGGGACTTTCCCTCAACGGGCACCGAAGACCGAATGGGTGATTCTAAATAGTGAATTCCGGACGCCGCTCGTCAATGATGGACGCGGGTCTCTTCTTGACGAATCGACATATGGCGGCATCCACACGATTGTCAACGCCGAGACCATGGAAATCGTGGCTCAAGTTCAGACTCGTGTAAATCTCGACCTCGCCGCGACCGACTACCACGGAAAATACTCCTTCGCCACCTCATACAACAGCGAGGGCGGTGCGACGATCTCCGAAATGCTGGCCAGCGATCTGGACTACCTCGTGGTTTTCAACTGGGAGCGCATCAAGAATGCCCTATCGAGTAACGATTACCAAACGGTTGATGGCATTCCGATTCTCGACGGAAGTGAAGGTTCGAGTCTTACCGCCTACATCCCGGTCCCGAAGAATCCGCACGGCGTCAACGTGTCCCCGGACGGAAATTACGCCGTAGTGTCTGGAAAGGTCTCGCCGACCGTTTCAGTGATCGACATCTCAAAACTTGACGATGTCTTTGCCGGAAATCTCGAACCGCGCGAGGTGGTCGTGGCGGAACCAGAAATTGGACTCGGCCCACTCCATACCACGTTCGATGGCCGTGGCAACGCCTACACCTCACTTTTCATCGATAGCCAAGAGGTGAAATGGAATCTTCAGAGAGCAATTGAGCTCCAGGCCAATCCAGAGGAGGGTCAAACTGCAGTGGTCGACCGCCTCGATGTTCACTACCAAGTTGGCCACACCATGGCGTCGATGGCTGAAACGAATGAAGCTGACGGGCGGTACCTGATCTCGCTCAATAAGATCTCGAAAGACCGCTTTCTCAACGTTGGCCCTCTCAAGCCGGAAAACGACCAGCTGATTGACATCTCAGGGGACAGCATGGTTCTACTCAAGGACGAGTCGGTCTACGTCGAACCACACGACATTATTCTTGTTCGACGCGACATCATCGAAGATAAAGTGCTCCATCGTGTCCGGCTCGAAGACCATCCAGAGGCGGTTACGCAAAGTTCTGTCGTGCGTGACGGGAACAAGGTAACGGCGCGTGTAACAGCGACAGCCCCAATGTACGGCTTGCAAGAGGTGGTCGTCAATGAAGGTGACGAAGTCACTTTTATCGTAACAAACACTGATGAAATTCCGGATCTCTCTCATGGGTTCGCCATCTCGAACTACAACATTCAGTTGATTGTTAGCCCGTTCGAGACGAAGTCGGTAACCTTTATTGCAGACAAACCAGGCGTCTATTGGATCTACTGTACGACCTTCTGCCACGCTTTACACCTTGAGATGCGTATGCGGTTCGTCGTTCGTGCCCGATCATCCTGAAATGTGATTGATGATCAATGACGCAACGCAAGACGGAAATCATTTACCTCGTTATGGCTTTCGGTGTGCTGTGCTTTCCCTTTTCTTCATGGGCACAGATTCCTTTCGGTCAGCAGCGGTACGAGTATGAACTCTCGAACGTGCTGCCCGGCGCATCGGTGTTTGAGCGTGTTGACCACCACTGGAAAGGTTACGCATCCGAAAGCCGGAGCCAACTGCTTGGTTACGTCTTTCTCACCGACGATTTGGTTGAGATTCCTGGGTATTCCGGCGAGACGATAAATACTCTCGTCGGAATGGACTCTCAAGGAACGATCACCGGCATCCAGATCGTTGGTCATTCTGAACCGATTGTTCTCATTGGTGTTAGTGAAGCGTCTGTGCACGAATTCACGGCCCAGTATCCAGGAAAACAGATCGCCAATCGCATTCTCATTAATGACCAACCAAAATCTGACTACGTCAGTATTGACGGTATTAGCGGAGCCACAGTAACCGCTGTTGCGGCAAATCTAACTATTCTCGAAGCGAGTCGTCTCGTCGGTCGGGCCGAGGGTGTTCTATCGGCGGCGGCCATGCGAAAGGAACGTCCCTCCTCAGCATTCGAGACGCTCAGTTGGAAACAGTTGGTCTCTCTCGATGCCATCGGCGCCCTCACGGTAGGACCTGACGAGTTCGGTAATAGCGACCGAATCCAATCCGTGGACGTGAGGTTCGCAGTTCTGGACCCGCCGACCGTCGGCCAGAACCTTTTAGGAAAACACTTCTTCGAGCTTGTCCAGCAGAGACAGGAACAAAATGGCGGAAGTGCGATTTACATTGGCGGTGTTGGAGACTTGTCATTCAAAGGGGCTGGTTTCGCACGTGGAGGAATCTTCGATCGTTTCGTGCTTGAACAAACCGGCAATCTTTTCGTTTTTAGAGACCTCGACTATATCGCCTTTCCGGTGCTGACAGCCCTAGGTGCTCCAAGATTTCGGGAAGGCGGCATCTTCTTTACGGACGAAACCTTCGACCCGACTCAACCGTTCTCGTTTCGCCTAACGGTCCCCTACCGCGTGCAAGACGAGAGACGTTACGAAACATTCGTCGCAGATCACCAGCTTCCCAGTCGATTCGTTGAATCCAATGTTCCATTCTGGGTCACTCGGTGGCAAGTCTCTTGGGTAGCGGTGCTCTTCACCCTGCTAATGCTTGGATTCTTGATTTTTGTTTTCGCGGCACGGAGACATCTGATTTTGCAACGTAGCATTCTGCAGCGATCGACCGCAATATTGGTCGCCGTTATATTTGGCTTGGTGCTGAAAGCCCAACTGAGCACGACTCAAATCCTAACGTTGGTTAACTCGCTTCGGCGATTTGAATTTCCGACCACCACATTTCTCTCTGAGCCGCTCATCTTCACGATGTGGATCGTTACTGCGATCACGCTTCTGATCTGGGGACGAGGGTTTTTCTGCGGATGGGTGTGTCCCTATGGAGCGTTGCTCGAATCGTTGCGAAACGCGTGGAAAAAGGTAGCACCGAACGGACTCCAAAAGAACATCGATAGTTGGCGACCACCAGAATATTTTTCCCGCGCAAAATTTTTAATTTTTGCCATCATCTTACTGGTGTCACTGGTGAATCTCCCAGTCGCGGAGGCACTCAACGAAATCGAACCCTTCAAAACATTCCTTCTTGGACTCCTACGACCCTGGGTGTTCGTTCTATACTTCGCGATCATCACGCTCGCGTCCGTGGTGAGCTATCGTTTTTTCTGCCGATTCCTTTGCCCGTTAGGTGGTGCACTTGCGATTGCCTCAACCAGGGCGCCATTATTTCCACTGTTCCGTTACGAAACGTGTACGAGTTGCCAAATTTGCGCAAGAACGTGTGAGCCCAAAGCCATTTCCTTCGAAACAGGCCGAATCAATTATCAAGAATGTCTGCAATGTTGGGAGTGTCAGGAAACCGGCCTCAATGAGAATGTCTGTCCGGAACTCATCAAGAGAAAGAAGGTGAGCCGGCCAGTGCGTTTAATGGTCGCCAGCGGTCTCTTGACTCTATTTGTTTGGCCGACCGCCATTCATGCAGAGACGCGACGGGTAAGTCCGGGAACACTCTCCGAAGCGCTGAACTCCGCTGACGCGGGCGATCTTCTTCTTCTGGAATCTGGGATTCATGAAGGTCCACTCCACATTACTAAGTCGATCACACTTCGCGGTGAGGCCGATTCCATCATCGATGGCCTTGGGATTGGGCACATCGTTGTCGTTGACGCGCCCGGCGCAGCGATCGAAAACTTGACGTTGCGTAATTGCCGAGTCAGCGAAACGGTTTCCGACGCGGCCGTCTGGGTTGAAAAAACAGCTACCAAGGCACGTGTCGCCGGTAACACCATTAAAGGATGCCGTTTCGGTGTTTGGCTTCACGGCGCCAGCCAAGCCGAAGTCGCAAACAATCGTGTAGTCGGACTTGAAGAGCTTAATCAGACTGCGCGCGGCGACTGTGTCCATCTATGGGATGCCGACGGTGCAAGCGTGACCAACAATGAACTCTCGCATTGTCGTGATGGTATCTACATGGAGCTCACGAGTGACGGAGAGGTTGCAGGCAATCACATCACCCAGTCGAGATATGGCGTCCATTCGATGTGGTGTGATAACGGTCGATACTCCGGAAACTACACCCACGGCAATCTCGTAGGTCTCGCCCTTATGTTTGCTACACGCATCGAGTCAAAAGGCAACATCCTGCACAACAATCGTGCCCATGGCCTGCTCTGGGTGCAGGTAACACGGGGAAGCGCCGACAGCAACGTCATAATCGGAAACACCAAGGGGATGTTTGTATATAACTCTCTATACAACACCATCCGCGGGAATCTGATAGCACGCAACAACCTTGGCAGCCATTACTGGGGTGGCTCTGAGGAAAATATCATGCGAGACAACGCTTTCATCGAAAATGAAATTCAGGTGAAATTCGTCGCCGCTAAAGATCAAGTGTGGGACAGCAATTACTGGAGCGACTACGGAGGTTGGGATATGGACGATGACGGACGTGGTGAGGTGCCGTATCGTTCTAACACTTTAGTGGATGCGCTGCTCTGGAACTACCCTCTCTCAAAGCTGTTACTGGCAAGCCCAGCCTTTCAGGTTTTGGCAGTTGCCGAGCGTGAGTTCCCCGTCATCACTGTGCCAACAATTGCGGATCTGTCACCACAAATGTCTCCCTCGATGACAAATTGGAAAGCTCTGCTGGATCAGTATCCAGCTCAGCCGTCGCAGTACTACTTAGAGATGGAAAAACTTCCCCATATTCCTGGGAGCCACCACTGATGTATTGCCTGGAAGGAATTTCAAAGCGATTCGACGAGGTCGAAGCTCTTACGGCCCTCGATCTTGAAATCAATGATGGAGAGTGGCTCGGCATCGTTGGGCGAAACGGCTCCGGCAAGACGACTCTGCTGCGCATGCTCGTTGGCCTCTCTTCCCCGACAACTGGAAGAGTGCTCTTCTATGGAACAGAGCCGTCTGCTGAAGACTGGCGCGCAATTCGCCATTCGCTCGGTTTCATGCCAGAACGCATTGCGTTCTTCGAGAACCTGACAGGAGACCGGATGCTTCGCTATTTCGCTCGGCTCAAGGGTGTAGTCGAAGCCGAAGTTAGCCCCCTGCTGGAACGAGTAGGGCTGGGCAATGCAGCGAAACGAAAACTTGGCGGTTATTCCAAGGGAATGCTTCAGCGCCTCAATTTTGCTCAAGCACTTCTAGGGAACCCGCGATTACTTATTGTTGATGAGCCGATCGAAGGCCTGGATGTCCAGGGTGTTCGGGAGTTTTTCGAAATATTGAAAAGCGATCAAAACCGTACCGTTGTAATCTCCTCACATCGCCTGTCATTGTTCTCACGATATATGGACCGCGTCTGTGTTTTAAGTAATGGAAGCGTCAAGGCGATCGGCACCGAAGACGACCTCCACAAGAAACTTCAGCTTCCAGTACGCGTCGTACTCCATCCTGAAGTCGCTTCCAACGGAGAGGTGGTCAAGGCGCTACAAGCACTCGGCTCCGCATCGATCGTCAGTCAGAATGGAAGAGTGATCGTTAAAGTGTCTCAACGGCATAAAGTCCAGTTTCTCGCCGATTTGGCGAAACTTGATGCCATAGTCCAAGACGTTCGCATCGAGGAACCTTCACTTGAGGAGGTACTACTTGAAACGAGTTGACGCTGTTTGGACAATTGCTCGAGAAGAACTCGCGGGTCGTGTTCGCAATCGCTGGATCTGGACGGTGAGTGCCCTCGTGCTGATAACGTCCCTTGCTGTTGCTTTTCTTGGTTCGGTATCGGTCGGAGTCATTGGTGCACGCGGATCAGAAATCATCATGGCGAGCCTTCTAAATCTAGCTGTCTACTTGGTCCCACTCCTTGCTCTCGTCATGGGTGCTGGCGTTATCATTGACGAGAAACAGCGCGGGATCTTAGATGTGTTTCTCGTCTGTCCCGTGTCATCAGCCGAGTACTTTCTCGGAAAATTTGTCGGGTATGTGTGGGCCTTGTCGATTGCGCTCTTGGCAAGTTTCGTGCCCACAGGCATTCTGCTAGTAGTAACCACTGCAATTAATCCCACAGAATATCTACTGTTGCTACTACTTGTCCTTTCGTTAGGGGTCGTCTTTCTCTCGATCTCTTTTTTTATCTCGATTCTTTCCCGCGATCACGCTCGAGGTGTCGGCTTGTCCATCCTCGTGTGGGTTCTGTCTGTCTTTGTCTACGACTTGGTACTCGTTGGAGCCCTAGTACTCTACCAAGGCGAGATCTCCCCTGCAGCCTTTGGGACGATCTTATTGCTGAATCCAACTGACATCTTTCGCTTGCTTGCACTCTCTTGGGTAGGCACCGCTGCCTCGCCTCTTGGCCTAGGCACGGTCGCACAGCCTTTTCCAGTTGAGATACTCGCAGGCTTCTTAGTCCTATGGGGCATCGTGCCGCTGTGGCTGAGCCACCGTCTATTTCAGACGCGTCTAGCTAAGGATAGATTGTTATGACTCCAAACACGCTCAACGTTCTTCGCACGCTGTTCTTTCTTGTCACTTTTCTGGCCACTGGTCTCGGAACAAGCCTTGGCGGAGACCTTAAAGGCCGCGTTTCCCTCCCTCGGGATTCCAGTCCGGCCATCGTATTCGTGCAAGGTGTCAGTGGTGAAACACTTCCCAAAGACGACACGGTCATTACACACCTCGTTGGGGGAGAGTTCAAACCAGCTGTGGCAGTTGCCTACGTGGGAAAACAGTTCGTTTTTAAAAACGAGGATGACCAATTACATACGACGCATCTTTATCTCCAATTGGCCTATCAAAAAGAAGTGTCGGGACGCCCCATCAAGAACGGTGCAACGCTCTACAACATCGCGCTACCGAAACCTGGCATGGAAGTGAGCCGGCCGGTTAAGCCATATTTTCGATTCAGCGCTGACACTGGAGTCATCGATGTCCGCTGTAATTCTCATCCCACCGAATCTGCGACGGTTCTTGTGTTCGATCACCCATTTGTGACGGTTACTGATTCAAATGGTGATTTTAATATTCCTGGAGTTCCGGCAGGGACGCATGAAGTCTGGATTTGGCAAGATGGAGATACCTCAATATGGAAATCGGTCGAGGTGTCGGACTCATGATGACTCGCCTTGCAATCATTCTCGCGTTAATCGTTACGGTGCAAGCCGAGGGGTTACCACGCTTCGCGTTTCAGAATTATGACGATCAACTTGTCACCAATCAGAGTCTTATTGGCAAAGTCACAGTCGTCGTGCCTACCTACGCGAAATGTGTATTTGCGTGCCCCATGATCACTTCACGGCTGATCGAACTGGATGGAAAACTGCAGAGCCCAGAAACCATTCAGTATCTTCATGTCTCCATTCAGCCCGAAGAAGACACCACGGAGGAAATACTGAGTCACTTCAGTGATCACGCGATCGACGCAAATCAAGATCCACGATGGTTATTTGTGAATGGCCCCAAGAAACAGATCAGAAGTTTTCTTGCAGAGATCGGGATTGAAATCACTCGCACCTCAGTCGATCAAGGAGTCCTAATCGAACACACAACTCGAGTTTATGTCGTGGATCAACAGGGCGCGATAGCTGCCGTATTTGAGACCTATTTCTGGGATGATCAGGAGATGACAAATGTCCTTCAACGCTTATCCGTCAAGAACCGAACGTCGTGAGTTTCTTCGCGTGGCTGGGCTAAGCAGTGCGTCACTCGTCACTTCAAGCTATTTTCCAGTGCTCGAAGGCGCAAATGCTCAGAATATAGCTAGCTGCCGCCTTATGGAATTTGATGTTAGTTACACAACCGAAATTAGCAGTCTTCCCTGTGATGCCAAAGTATTCAATGTCTGGATGCCGTTACCCTCTACTGATCATGCACAACACATCTCCAACATGCAGATTGAAAGCACCTTGTCCTACGCCGTGACCCAAACTGAAACTTTTCTTTGTGACACATTGCACGTTCAGGCCAAAGCTTCACAAGCCCCCTGTAAGATCGAAGCACGTTATCATGTCGCTCGCTCACGAGTTGGAGTGCATGCGGAAGTCCCAAATAGGCGGGTTCTAGCTGATTACCTGCAAACCACTAGGACGGTTCGCATGACTCCTGATGTTGAACTTTTCGCGACTCGCATCATTGGTACGGCAAGCCATCCATTAGAGATTGGTCGACTGGTTTTTGAAGGAATTCAATCTTTACTCACTTACGATAATACCATCCCGGGCTGCGGCACTGGAGATACCGCGTGGACCATGAAGCATCGCCGAGGTAAGTGCGATGACTACCACGCACTGTTTATGGCTATCATGGTTTCTCGTGGAATACCTGTCCGATGGGAACAGGGGTTTCCACTCCCGTTCCCAGAAGAAAACGAAGAATTTGGCGGCCTAATTGAGGGTGATTGCACTGGGGCACACTGTTGGGTGAGTTTCTATGTTCCAGAGTACGGATGGGTGCCTGTCGATGTTTCTGAGGCAGACAAGACCTCAGATGACGGAGATTTCTATTTCGGTAACCTCTCACCAAACCGATTCCAAGTTTCAACTGGGCGCTCGGTCCTATTGAACCCTAAACAAGGCGGCGATCCTTTGTCGAGTTTTGCGTTTTCGTATGCCGAAGCAGACGAGATACCGCTTGTGTACCTTGCTAACTACCATAACCTTATTAAATACACTGTTACCAATGTAGAGTTCTCTTGAAAATTTAGATTTGGGTTATGCCGAATGATTATGGTTCCAACTCTTTACCATTTACGCCTATGGGTGAGGTCAAGTCGACAATGGCAATCGTGCTGAAAAAGATCTGTCTAATTGCAATCTGTGGATTGATGATTCTTGCTAACACCAGAAACGCCACACCTCAATCAGTAGCCGAGGTTGGACAGACTGCTCCACCGTTTACGCTTGCCGATGAATTTCAGAATCTGCATAGCCTAGAGGACTATCTTGGAAAACCAATTATCCTCTACTTCACCCACAATATGTGCCATTACTGTACGCAAATCATTGCATTTCTAAAACGTGCCCAAACCAGATACCAGGGCACCGACCTTGCAATTTTGACTATCAATGTTTGGGCAGACGAAGGGGAATTAATTAAACGCTACAAGGAAGCTTACGATCTTCCGTTTCCTATGCTGGCTGGCAAGAATCCAACCTTGCTTCGAAATTACGAAGTTAATTATGTGCCGATAATTGCCTTCATAAATCGGGAAGGAGTGATTCAAGAACTTTATCATCACTACATACTGGAAACAGACTTCACCAAAAGTGCATGGGCCATTGTCGACGGCAAATAATAGTGAATCCACGCTCGACAGATGCTCTCTCTGATCATCCGTCTTTTTCAATCGATTGGCTTGAATCCACTATTCATTTTGTAGAATCCACGCTACACCTGAACCCGTGCCGTAGGCCACAAGAGCGACAAGACTTCCGAGGCAAAGCATGATTGTTCCACTGATCCACCATCGACCAGCAGTCACGACCGTTTGAGCCGCGCCGATGCCAAATTGGACAACCAGGGCACAGACGATCGCCATTGCAAAGCGGTCTGCGACATCAGGCACGAGATAGGGTACAAGGGGAATTATGCCGGCACCGATGAAGGCCAGCATGGTAGCGAGTCCATGACGTATTGGCTGGGATTCTACCTCCGGCTGATGTTGGCGCTCTAATGCACTTTCACGGGCCCGAATACTGAAGTAATTACCGACGCCCATTGAGAGGCCCTCCGCAAGAAGATTTGCGAGACCTACAATGACCACTGCTCGAGCCGACAAAGCTCCACCGGTGATACCAGCTACAACCGCAAAGGTGGTCAGCACGCCGTCAGTTCCTCCATAAACCAAGTCAGCAACGTAATGTTGCAACAACCCATAGACACCTTTCGGTTCCTCATGCAGACAGAGACGTCTCGGGGTCGAGTGTCGAATGATCACGTCTATTCCTCTCTTGTTTGAAGATGTTGACATTGTTATTAATCTTGAATTCCAGTGGTATGACATCGGTCATAGGAAAGTTAAAGTTCACTGGACATGCTTTTGGTTAGTTGAATTTTCTTTCACCAATTTAGAGAACCACCGGCGCTATTCACATGACCATCGCACCACATCCAAGAGGTTCACACGCCAATGTACTTTTAACTTCGGTGTTTGGTCCTTTTGGACAAGATGATGACTACGGCAGCCGAGCAATTAATCCAATGGAGCTGTACCACAATCAAGTAACGAGAGAACAAGGACCATTTTCATTACGAATGCATCATCGGTCATGGGGGTTAATGCTCATCCAGGAAAATCTTTCAGCATCTTCGACACTCCTAGATTTTCCTACCCGCGCTCGCTTCATACAGGAGTTACGAATCAAGCACTATGACATTGTCGGAATTTCTGGAATCATCGTGAATGTAGGAAAAGTCCAGGAGTTATGCCGCTTAGTGCGCTTGCATTCCCCAGGTTCAACCATCGTAGTTGGCGGACATGTCACTGCCATCCCAGGAGTTGAACGGCTCCTTGATGCCGACCACATTGTAAAGGGTGAAGGTATTCGCTGGTTTCAAACCTTCCTCGGCGAAACACCTAATCGCCCAATTAAACATCCAGTAATTCCATCATCATTTGGCTTCCGCCTCATGGGCATTAGATTGCCATCTGGAGGTGGTAATCGTGCAGCGACCATTATTCCTTCGGTCGGTTGTCCCATGGGCTGTGATTTCTGCACCACTTCAGACTTCTTTGGTGGAAAAGGCAAATTCGTAAACTTCTACCAACGCGGAGAAGAAATATTTCAGGTAATGTGTGAAGCCGAAGAACAGTTAAGTGTTTCCTCATTTTTCATAATGGATGAAAATTTCCTTCTGTATAAGAAGCGAGCTCTCGAATTACATCACCACATGAAAACACATGGTAAAGCTTGGTCTCTTTATGTGTTTTCGTCAGCGAATGCTATAGCGAAATACACGATGCGCGAGCTGGTCGATCTTGGGGTTCGCTGGATTTGGCTTGGATTAGAGTCACCAAATAGTGACTATCAGAAATTGAAGGGCACAGATACGAAAACACTGACAAAGGAACTGCAAGAGCATGGAATTTCGGTGCTCGGATCAACGATTGTCGGTCTTCCCCATCATACTCCTGAGAATATTTCCCAAGAACTTTCGCATGCAATCGATCACAATGTCGATTTTCACCAGTTCATGTTGTATACGCCGATGCCGGGGACCCAACTCTATGGCAGAATGAAAAAGGAAAAGCGTCTACTTGAAGGTCTGAACCTTGCGGACATTCACGGGCAGGACAAATTCAATTTTCAACACCCAGCTATTTCTCGAGAACTCTCAAAAGAGATCCTTGATGACGCATTTCGACGTGATTACGATCGTAACGGGCCGAGTCTGTACCGTTTAATTCGCACGAAATTCAATGGCTGGCTGCGATATCGTGATGACACGGACCCTCGCATTCGAGCAATGGCGGCGATTGAAAAACAAGGTTTCTATGGCTACGGAATTGCGCTGTGGGTTATGGAACACTACCTGGGAGCTTCCCACCCACTAATTGGTAAACAGATTCGCACACTACGTTTGGACATCGAACGTGAAATGGGTGGATTGAGGTCGTTGATTAACAAGACTTTTGGGCCGATACTGTTGTGGATAACACTACGAGAGGGACGACGCTTTCCGAAAGGTCGCCGTCTTGAACCACGAACTTTCCTTAACAGAGTCCAGTCAGAAAGCCAGAAGCAATCTGATCCTAAACTGCCGAAACACATTGTTCATTTGTCCCAGGAGAACATGTGAAAGGCTCTAATGCCATTTATGGATATCGATAGAGAAGGATTTGCATGCGCACCCAGAGTGCGCAATTGAGCAACGTGTTAGCGATCATGAGGTGGTGAGTGCTTGTCGAGACCTGGGGTTAGGGGTGCCGTCATCTGGCCGACAAAGTCCAATGGATAATCACGATTAAAGAGACCTAACTCGCCGACCCGCACATGTTTGGGTAAGAACCAAGTGCCAAACAGAAGGTCCCAGACAATCAGATTGTTACCGTAGTTACGATTCGATTCATCCACCAGCTTCGAATGGTGCCAACGATGCAATTCAGGTCCACTCACTAAATAATTGAGAGGCCCGTAACAGACATCGACATTGGAATGCTGGTAAAAGCCGTTGATTGCATAGAAGAGAAAATAGAGAGCAACAACATCCCCACCGACTCCAACCAACATAAACGGCAGAGTGTCGAGCGAATACTGCAGTGCTTTTTCGACAGGATGAAACCGCCCAACATTGAGCCAGTAGAGCTTCTTGGGTGAATGATGCACTGCGTGAAGTCGCCACAGGGTTTTAGTGTTATGCGCCGCGACGTGCAGCGGGTACCGAAACAGTTCGGCGGTCAAAAGCATCAAAGCTACTTGAAGAATCAACGGCAACTGGCTAGGCCACATTTGCTTGAACGACCAATCGAGAGACTCGAAGTATCCAAGTGCCGTCAATGCCGCCACCAATCCGAGCAGTTGCGGGAGTACCATCTGAATCGTAACCATGAACAATAGGTCATTCTTTACATCGGTCCACCGCGGTTGCCAGGATTTGTCATAGGGAATGACGAACTCAAAACACGTGACGGCAGCTGCCGCCAACACGACCGCAACATACGAAGCTCCCAGAATCGACCATCCCATCGACACTAGCGTGGTACTCACCGCGAAAGCACCTAGCATCGTCGCCGGGAAAGCAACTTTTGACAGGAGACCGAAACGTCTTGTGTCAGGTTCCATGCGCCACCTTTATGGTCTCGCGAACGTAATTCGACGCGCCAAATTATTCTCCGTCGCCCAGTTCTCGCCGAAGTTTTGCAATCACCTCTCGGGTTTCGGCAATCTGTTCTTCTAATCCGTCACGATCTCGCCAAGCTAGATGATCGAGTGAATCGTTCGGCTGAGCAATTTCTTCCTGTAGTTCATCGAGATACTGCCCGCTTAAATCAAGATATTCCTCAAAGGCGCGAATTCTCTTTCTGTCGACGTGATTAACTACGGCGGCATCCGTAACTTCTAGTCTTCGTCTTGGCTCATGGTCCTCGCATTTTCAGCAACACTGTATTTGTGGTGCCAGGTTGATGAGGCCCCTCCGCCAAGTCGACTAACCGCGACGTCCAGTAGATAAGGTTTTCCGTCACGGGTCGCGGCTACGCCCCGTTTAAGAGCCGCACCTAAGTCAGCCGGCGACGTCACACGTTCACCACTTACTCCTTGGGCTTCAGCTAGTTTCGCAAAATCAATGTCCGGGTCTCCTAAGTAAGCGCCGTGAAAGTGATCAGAGTCCGCCATTCTTCCTTTGTATCGATAATAGGCACTTCGAACCATTTGATAATTCTTGTTATTCCACACAATTGTTAAGACTGGAATCTCGTAGCGAGCCATGGTCCAGAAGCCAGCAGAAGAATACATGGTCGCTCCATCGCCGATATTCAGTATTACCTGCCTGCTCGGTGCGGCAATCTGTGCTCCGGCGGCGGCTCCCACGCCCCAACCGAGTGACCCTGCCTTTGTTAATAAAAGTTTCTCGTTGTCTCGATATCCATACGATTGAAAGTTTTGTCGACCAGTAAAGTTTTCTTCAACAATAATTGCATTCAGATCGGCCGCTTGAGCAATCTCGTAATCTAGACGATCTGGATGAATCATTGAATTACCAAGATTTCGCTGGGCTGCCCGTTTAATTGCATTTGTGCGGCGAAGAACCTCTGGCTCGATTATGCTAAGACGCTCTTGACGAATGCGCGCAAGGCGACCACTTGTAACCATTGATTTTACAGAATCAATAAGCGATCGGATTGCCTCACCGCAGTCAGCAACCATTGCAAGATCCAGCGGTTGGGTACGGCCCATATTATTGGTGTCCAAGCCGACAGCAACGTATCGACTGCCAGCCGTTGTAATCGGTTCGTCGGGAATACTCGAACCTCCAGGATCGCGCGCACCACACTGAACCATTAAGTCCGAGTAGCCATTTTCGTACACCGGATTTCGACCAACGTTTCCAGCGACATACTGGGGATGACTGGTTGGAAAGTTTTGAAACGCACGTCTGCTTGAGGAGACCGCTATGCCCAGAAGTTCGGCTAACTCGACTGCGTCGGCTTGTGCCTTACTTTTCCAAACTTCATCTCCGAATCGAATTATTGGTCGTTTCGCTTCAATTAACATGCGACTCAAGGATTCGACCTGATCTGCCGCAGGTCGTGGCTTCGGCTGGTACATGAACTTCGCGCCAGGCCAGATGCGACCCGATACTCGTTCACCTAAACCCTTGCTCGAATACGCCACGTAGACGGGTCCGCCTGGAGATGCGCAAGCCAGCTTGTAAGCCCGTCGAATAGCGGCCGCGCTAGATGAACCTTCTCGGACCTCCCAGGAAATCTTTGTAAACTGTTTTGGGATGTCGGCTTGAGTAAAACCTGGCCGTGGTGCTAACGCCATGTCATCGCTGAAAATTGTTGTGTCACTCATTCCGGCTGTCACGACAAGCGCCGAACCATGAAAGTGTGCATTGTAAAGTTGACCACCAGCCTGAGCGGTGCCAACTGCGGCATGAATGTTCACAAAAGCCGGTTCCTGCGAAACCTTGTTGTATCCATCCGCCATTGCAATAACAATTCCTTCGTGAAGACCCATAATGAGTTGAAGATCTGGCCGGTCAGTGAAAGCGTCAAAGAAGGGGGTTTCCATTGACCCTGGATTGGAAAATATGAATCGAGTGCCAGCTGCGCGGACTTGTTCCATCAGCAAGTCACCACCACTTCCCGTTTGCATGTAAAACATTGGATCGTTCATGGCTTTTTGAGTGTCAACATCCGCGGCTTCAATCATCGACTGTGCGGCGCTAGCCGTTAAACCTGTCGCGAGAAGTCGTTGAAACAAATCCCGGCGCGACATTTGGCCGTCAAGGTATTGTCTTAATTGACTTCGCATAATTTTTTCTCAGATCTTCTAACGACTTTGTCAGGGTTATTTAAATGAGAATTCATCCCTTATCACTTCGGAAAATCTTACCGACAAGACTAGGCATTTTGTATGACCGCAATCATACGAACGCGACAAGAAATGTAGCGTCACTCCGCGAGTAAAATGTGCGGCTATCTTTTGGGACTCACTTCGACAACTGAGCCATTTCGTAATCCATAATTTGGAAAATAATAAAAAAGAACGATTTGAGCGAGTGGTAGTGAGCAACGCTGAAGGACCGCAGCTAGAACCAGTGGCCAGAAGGCGCTATCGCATGAACAATCAATCTTGATGTCCTCATCGTCCAGAACGACGGGTTTAGGTGCTCGTCAGATGCACCTATGCCGATTGAGATTATTGAGATTGATGACTCTCAGGACGACCAATAATCTACAACTGGATTAGCTGGCAAGTGTGACCTCACCTTCAATAGGGACTCGCCAGTTCGGGTTCCCCTTTGTTGCAAGTCCCCTTAGGGACGTCAACATATTCAAAACTCGGCTCTTGGACTACTTCTTGTCGCTAATTTTTTTTTAGATATTCGAGGATTGTTTCAGGTGTTGATTCAATATATGGATCGTCATCGTCGCTCTCATCATTTTTTCCGGCTTCAATAAACATCTTGGTTGCTTCGCCGTTATCTATGACTGCAGCGTATCTCCACGATCTCAACCCAAATCCTTGCCCGGGCTTGTTTACCAACATGCCCATGCCTTCCGTGAATTTTCCTTCACCGTCAGCAATCGGTTTCACTTTGGTTATCTCTTGCGCTCTAAACCATGCATTCATGACAAAAGCGTCATTTACCGACACGCAATAAACTCGATCAATTCCTTTTGCCTTCAGTGCATCAAATTTCTTCTCATAATCCGGCAACTGCTGTGAAGAACAAGTTGGTGTATACGCACCAGGCAATGAAAATACCACCACCTTTTTTCCCATAAATAAATCATCAGTGGAGACGTTTTTCCAGTCACCGCCAATCGCGCAACCTCCGCCCAAGGGTCGGATGTCGCCAACTCTGGTTTTAAATATAACTCGGGGCACTTTCATATCGATTTTCGGATATTACAGATAATCCTAGCCAGTTTGTATGACCCAGATCATGGGTGGAGGGTCCAACTCGGCGTTAGATTACAAGGTTTGGAATTATCCAACGTTAGCAATGAAAAAAGACCAAAGTGTTCATATCGCCAATAAAGCAAAAAACCCTCTAGTCAGAATTATTTGGATAACGGTTGGTTGTTTTCTTATTGGACTAGGAGCCATTGGAGTCCTTGTGCCTGGCATGCCAACAACTGTATTCCTAGTCCTAGCTGCTGCCTGCTTTATTAGATCTTCCCAAGAACTTTATGATTGGCTGCTCGCAAATAAGACCTTCGGGCCTTATCTCAAGAATTATCGCGAAGGTGCAGGAATTCCCATCAAGACCAAGATCGTCGCTCTAGCCCTGATCGTCGTTTTCGTCGGTTACGCGGTGTTGCATGCTCTTGAAATCACAGAAGTAAGAATTCTTGTGGGTTTAGTTGGCTTAATTGGTTTCTGGTATGTGTATTTTAAAGTACCGGTCGAGCGGGCTGATTAACGTGATTGCCTAGACACGCCATACCGTTTGGCGATACACCAGATAGCAGACCCGTAACATTTCCAGCTAGCGGTAACACCCACCCGGAAGCAAGTTTGGCAGGCGGCAGGCCATCCGACCGGACGTTGTTTCTCTGTCCCTCTATAATTTCCACTAGTTGGAACCTGATCTAAGGTTGTCTTGAGAGTCTCGAGTGTCTTTCCTGTTTTCACCCCAACATACTGCTGCTGGTTTGTGGAGGGTTCAACGGGGAGTCCCTTGAGCCGCTCGGATAACTGGCAAGTCGAACTTCCCCGTGGATTGTGAGTTTTCACCATTATGAGTGCCATATTACACTCCGCGTCACCAGTTTAGAGTAACCGCTCCTGCTCGACTCAATCGGTAGACCAAGAACTATTCGATGTTCGCTGGGCGGTCTGCAACTTCGGTAGCGATTCGTAAAAGAGACGCTCATCTCGTTCGATATGCGATCGGAGACGTTCTCGCAGGGCGAGGCAAAGCGAGTCAACATCATCCGACTCAGGCGTTGTTTCATAGAAAGTTTCCAGAAATTCGAGATCGTCAGCAATTTGGCCATGCTCGGCAGCCAAGTTCTTAAGGACGGTTTCATCTATGATCGACGCATTTGCGGTGGCTGAGCACTCTTCGAGTGCACCGTGAAATAGGACTGCCGCTCCAATATCGAGCACTGCCTCTGGAGATAGTTCTCTATCGACCTGGAGTCGTCGAAGCAGGGACCGGTGTGTGAGGCGAAGACGGGTCTGGAGGATTGCCTTATCCTCCCGTGGGAGCATTTATCAAGTTTACAAGGTGCAAGCCGTAAACACGTATGATCTGCATCATGCAGCCGTCGTCACGTGAGACAGCCCTCATTCAAACGAGAGCCGTTCTAACACCTTCGAATTAAGCACGACAAAACCGTCCTTCTCGGTGCGCACTATGCCCTCCTTAGACCAACGACTCATGATACGTATACAGGTTTCGACCGTGGTGCCGGTCAAGTCAGCCAACTCCTGACGCGACAGCGCAACAGGTACGATCCGTCCGTCTGGTCCTTGTGTGCCAACATCAGAACCCATCTGGAGAAATAGTCGTGCAAATCTTGGCTCGACCCGTCCACCCGTCAAATTGGCAATCCGACCCGTTAAGTCAACCAAACGATGTGTCAAGCTGAGAAGTAAACCGCGGACGAGCTTTGGGTGAGCTTCGAGCAGCTTGAAAAAATCTTTTTGTTTCACTAGCAGGCAAGTCGTGTCCTTAAGGGCTACCGCTGAAGCTGGATACGGGATTCCTCGGTATGCTGCTACCGTACCGAACTGGTTACCTTCAGTAAAGATTTCCAGAATGACATTGTTGCCTGCTGGGGTCACCTTAAAGACCTTTACGCAACCCTCCACAATCAAAAAAAAGTTGTCTGAAGCTGAGCCCTCCCTAAAAATCTCCTCACCACTCGAGAACTGTTTGACGCTCACGGCCCCTTCCAATAAACGTCGATCGTCATTTGTCAGATGGCGAAACAGCGGAATTTTTTGAATCATTTCCGCGATGTTTTTAATCATTCGCGAATTATAAACCACCACGTTAATCGTTTAAACCGAATGACCCAGGTCATAGGGAACATTGTTTTTACATGTTATTTTTATGGCATAAATATGGCTGGAGCAACTCACTTCAGTTCGCAGGTCATTGGCACGCTTCATGGTGCTCTCCTGGCCCTTTCCTTCTTGGGGTTGATACGGGCGGGCAATCCCGAGCACCGGTTCGACTCGAAAAGTGATCACAAGGAGGTTACTAATTATGGGTTGGAATATGCCAAACTTTGGGAGACGGATGTGCAGGGTAGTAATTGTAGCGGTGGTGCTGGTTCTAGGGTTGTCGGGGACCTTCGTTGCTAGTCAGAATGACGATGATTACTCTGAATCTGACTTCTTGACGCGTATCCGGCAACTGACGATCACAGGCAAGCGAGCTGGAGAGGGCTATTTTCGACCAGACGGTGGCATGCTTGTTTTTCAAAGTGAACGAGAATCCGAGAACCCCTTCTATCAGATTTACGTTCTTGATATGGAGACAGGTGACTCACGCCGGATTTCACCAGGTCATGGTAAGACGACCTGTGCTTTTTTCCAACCTGGCAGCGCGCTCATCATGTATGCCTCAACTCAGCACGATTCAAAATCCGAGGCGTTACAAGCTGCCGAGATTGCTTTTCGCGAATCTGGGCAAGAACGACGATACGCGTGGGACTACGACCCGGAGATGGAGATTTATACATTCGACCAGGACACCGGTGAATATGCTCGATTGACAGACGTCTACGGGTACGACGCTGAAGGAAGCTATTCACCCGATGGAGAATGGCTCGTGTTTACGTCGATGCGTGACGCCTACAACCGAGAATTGAGTCATGATGAGCGAAAGCAACTAGAACTAGACCCGTCGTACTTTGCTGAAATCTACATTATGCGTGCCGACGGATCAGGGCAGCGCCGGCTTACCGATGTTGTGGGGTACGACGGCGGTCCGTTCTTTTCCCCTGACGGTTCGCAAATCGTTTGGCGGCGTTTTGACGAGGCAGGTTTGATTGCCGATGTCTGGACGATGAATCTCGACGGCACCGATCAGAAGCAGGTCACTGACTTTAACTCGATAAGTTGGGCACCGTACTTCCATCCATCAGGCGAATACATCTTCTTTGCATCGAACAAACTGGGTTTCACGAATTTTGAGTTGTACATTGTCGATGCCCATGGTCGAAAGGAACCGATACGAATCACCTACACCGACGGATTCGATGGATTGCCTGTACCGTCACCAAATGGCGAGGTTCTAACATGGACGTCAAATCGCGCTGGTGGCCAAGCCGGACAGATTTTTCTTGGACAGTGGAATCATGCCAAGGCGCTCGAAGCACTTGAAGCCGCTGGGCCAAGAGATTCTGGCCGGAACAGCGACGCGGGTGGTGATGAGTAACGCTATGACGCAGCGATGTTGCGTTCAATTATCTGTGGCAGTTTTCGTCGTCGGAATGAGTGCATTCGTAGATCCGGTTGTTGCCCAAGAGAGATGGCGCACACAACCGCATGTTGAGGCGCTGGCGGCACATGCATTAGGGGGACGCCTGAGATGTTTTGGAAAATAATAAATCCGGTTACGATTGCAATTGCAAAATCGCCTTTGCATTTCCTGATTAGTCAGAACCTTGTAGTCTTGAATTTCGCGGGAATGAAGACCGGTAAAAATTATGCTCTTCCAGTAAGTTATTTTGAAGACCCAAAGGGAAAACTACATTGTGTAACCGATAGACGAAATATCTGGTGGAGGAATCTTCTTCAAGCCTCTAGCATTAAAATTTTATACAAAGGCACACTAACTGATGCACTAGTTGCCGTCGAGCATGAAAACAATGAGATGATTGCCGATAAACTAGATACTCTTTGTTCACACAGTCGGATAGACGGTTTTTTTGCTAAAGTTGGTTATAAAAATGGAAAGCCCATACGAAAAGATATAGAAAAAGCAGCCTCACAAATGACTTTGATACAACTTTCTATTCAGCCTATGCAGAGAATGTCATGACTTCTCCACCGACGCTGGCCCTTGGCTACAGTGGTATAATGCGAACTTACCATCCTGCGGAAGTGATAAACAGTGAATGACGCA
>CAZMUA010000024.1:0-26082 GCA_964569695.1 uncultured Woeseiaceae bacterium | reverse complement strand
TATCGGTATGGCTGACTTGACCATTCTCCGGTATGCGCGGCATTGGACCCACGGGTTCTTGAGCGCCTTCCGAATGTACATGGGTCACTTCGTTGCCTGGGTCGCCTCCGGAATATAATGCGCGGCTGCTCTAGGTGAGATCGCGCCGGGACCCATCGCCTATATGGGCATTGGTGTTACAGGCGCCATTGCGGTTGTTGTTGCGGGGTGGACGACAGCCAATCCGACGCTCTATCGTGCAGGCTTGGCACTTCAAACTGCAACACCAAACTGGAAACGCTGGAAGGTAACTGTCGCAGCAGGTGCGGTCACGACAACCGCAGCAATTTTTCCCGCACTCATGATGCAATTACTCGATTTTGTGGCTCTTTACGGATTAATTCTCATGCCAATGGGGGTCGTCATTTTTGCTGATTTTTGGTTGCTACCAAGGATGGGTTTACAGTCGCACTTCGCCGAGCTCCACGGACTGCAATTTAGTTGGCCTGCTGCCTTGACTTGGACGGGAACGCTGGCAGTTTGTGCCTTCTTGCCTATGGAAATCTTTTTTCTTGGTTTGCCTGGCTGGTTTCTTGCTGTGGGTTTTTACGTACTGTTCTGCTATATCCAACAGCTGAGGAAGCCAGGCGGAATCGTGCAGGAGGTGAGGTGATCTGGGTTGCACGGGTAGTTGCATGTGCGGGCCTTGGACTCGTGCTGGTGCCAGCATTTTTTGTTTTTTCCGGTTTAATCGCATGGGAAACACATGCAGCCTTGGCGCTTTTTGGAACCGTTCTGTGGTTTAGTGCAGCTCGTTGGGCCATGTGACACCTGGTCACTTGACGACGCCATGAATGGTTTCGTCTTTCACTAAAGGTTTTTTGCGAGCAATACGCGAAATAAAGCGAGTTTAATGAGCGATTCTCCCAGGACGGCTTCAGACTATTTCGGTGCGATGGGCTTTGAGTACGACTCCCTGATTCATCGTTCCGTGCCTTGCTATGATGCAATGATCGGGAAATTAATCAAGTATCTTCCGCGGCATCCGCAAACCGTCCTTGAACTGGGTTGCGGCTCAGGCGGGTTATCGGTACCACTCGTCCGGCATGTGCCTGATTGCGAGTTCACATTCGTCGACGCATCTGAGGAGATGGTTGAGTTAACCCGCGCGCGTATACAAGAGGACTTTCCAGAAACGGCGCGTCGGGCGACGTTCGCGACAGCACGGTTTGAAGAGTACAGCATGGGAGTTGACCAGTTCGATGTCGTCACGTCGTCAATTAGCCTGCATCACGTGGAAGACAAGGGCGCCTTGTTTCGTCGTGTGCGTGAATCGATCAAATCTGGAGGCACGTTTCGATTTGTTGATCAACTCAGTGGTGGAACCGAGGCAAACCATGCACGGATGTGGCAAGGTATGCTTGACTTCGAGCGAGCGCCAGGTAACTGTACGGATGCGGAGATTCAGGGTCTCTTGGACCACGCGAAAGCACACGACCATCACACGCCACTGGCCACTCACTTCCGCTTATTGCAGGAAGCGGGATTTGTGGGGATTGATTGTGTGTGGCGAGACTTAATGTGGTCGGTCATTACAGCTGACGTTACATAAACAATGCGTAAATTCAATTTAAGACGGCATCGCTCTTTTCCACTATTAACGTTAGCTGTATTGCTGACAACTGTCTGGCAGGTAGAGGCGCAACCGGCTAACGGGTTGCTGACACGAGCGGAAGAGTCAGGTTATACCGAGACGACCAGGTATGATGAAGCTTCACTGTTTTTGCGAAGTATTGCAGAATCCTCACCATACATTACAGTTCATCGCTTCGGTTACTCAAATGAAGGTCGCCCGCTCTTATTAGCAGTTGTTGGTGAGCTGCATGAAATGAGTCCTGCGGCGATCCGACAAAGCAACCTCACGCGAGTTTACATTCAAGGCAACATTCACGGTGGTGAAGTCGAAGGGAAAGAAGCAACGCTCATGTTGCTTCGTGAGCTGGCGAACGGCGAGCATCGTGAGTGGCTTGAAACAATGCTCTTGCTGATTGCCCCGATTTATAACGCAGATGGCAACGAGCGGATTGCGTTAACCCATCGTAGTCGGCAGCACGGTCCAATTGGTGGTGTAGGCCAACGACCAAACGCACAAGGGTATGACCTGAATCGAGATCATATGAAGCTTGAATCTCCAGAGGCACGGTCATTTGTGAAAATGCTTAAGGAATATGATCCGCACGTTTTGATGGATCTCCATGCAACCAATGGCACTTATCATGGCTATCACCTAACGTATGCACCACCCTTGCATCCGAATACCGCTGTTCCAATAGTGGACTTGCTTCGCAAGCGCTTGCTACCAACTGTAACGCGAACTATTAAGGATACTGATGGGTGGGATTTTTATTATTACGGAAACACCCCCAGGCCTGGGTCTGGACGTGCACTTGGTTGGTATACGTTCGACCACCGTCCACGTTTTGGGAATAACTACGGCGGCCTTCGTAATCGCGTCTCGATTCTGAGCGAAGCCTATTCATACCTCCCATTTAAGGATCGCATAACCGTAACAAAACGTTTTGTTGAAGAAATTCTTAACTATGTTGAGACGCACGGAGAAGCGATTCGTGCGGTTGTTGAGTCTGCCAATGACGAATCGATTATTGGACAGCAACTTACTGTACGAGCTGGATTCAAACAATCGGTGGAGCCGGTCGACATTTTACTTGGCGAGGTGATGTCAGAGCGGCATCCCTATACGGGACAACCAATGCTTCGACGTCTCGACATCCAGACAACCACATCGATGTATGAGTATGGAACGTTCGCCGCGTCGGCACTTGAACGGGTTCCCCGCGCCTACTATGTTCCCTCCAATCTCGAAAATGTTATTGAACGACTGGAAGCGCATGGAATTCACACAGAGTTGCTTGACGCAGAGTCTACACGGGAGGTTGAACAATTTCAGATTGGATCAACTTCCAGTACTGATCGTGAATTTCAAGGGCATCGCGAACGAACCCTAACTGGTTCATACGAGTTAACACAGGCTGTGTTGGCAGCTGGTACGAGAGTCGTGCCACTTGATCAGCCGCTTGGTCGATTGGTTTTTATGTTGCTCGAGCCTCTGTCTGACGACGGTTTCGTCAATTGGAATCTGCTTGACGAGGTCCTTGTAGGTGCCGCTGTGTATCCGATCGTGCGAACTGTAGAGTAGAGTCTGGGAAACTTCATAAGGTGAGCTACGATATGGAAGCCCCCAGCGTCTTGGCTGCGTTTCGTCTGGTTTTGAGAAAACATAAAGCCCAAAGGGAGGAATCAATGCGCCTTGTAACTCATTGGCGATTTCGTCGCGATTCGTTCGTTCTAGTCTTAACTGGTCTAGCCGTTTTATTTAACGCGATGCTAGTCGGTGCTGAAATCGTTCAGGTGCCGAATCCTCCACTGAAGATCTTTATCTCGGTTGATATGGAGGGCATCAGCGGCATCGGCACACCGAAGATGACTAACGGATCGGGGAAGGACTATGCGCTCGGACGGGAATTAATGACAGAGGATGTTAACGCAATCGTTAGCGCTATCTTTGAGTTTGGCCCTGCAGAAGTGGTGGTCAACGATTCGCATGGAGATATGCAAAACCTCTTGCACACACGTCTTGATGAGCGTGTCAAGTACATCCAAGGTCACATTAAACCTCTAGGTATGGTGCAAGGCTTGGATGAGTCCTTCGACGCCGCAATCTTTGTTGGCTACCATGCTCGTGTAGGCACGAAAGATGGCTTTTTGGCGCATACCGGCTCCGGTTCGGTTCGAGGTTTGTGGCTGAATGATGTGGAGGTCGGAGAAGGTGGAATGAATGCTCACTATGCGGGTGCGCATGGGGTGCCGATCGTCTTGGCCAGTGGTGACCTGACGTTCACTCGCCAATTTCGTGAACTCGTGAACACCAGAACAGTTGTGACGAAGGAGGCAGTCGGTTCTTTGGTAGCGCAGTTGCACCATCCAGCGGAGGTGCATCAGCGTCTTCGCGCAACAACGCATGAGGCGCTAGAAGCTATAACGAATACGCAACCACTTGACGTAACGGAACCAGTAACCGTGCGTATTCGATTTGCTACAACCACACGAGCAGACATCCTGCAGTCAATACCTGGCGTGAGTCGGATAGATGGGATGACGGTCGCGTATGAAGCGCAAACTATGACCGAAGCGTACAAGTTGATCCGCCTCATGTACAAATTCGTCAGTTGGTAGACGAAGAGGTCGAACGATGTATCCAAATCCGACTATCTTTAGAGCTTGGTGCAGCATTTGATGACGTGTCAATCATCTCCCACAAGGAAAAGTCCCGTGCGACGAAACAGTGGTGGCCGGGTTGAACAATATTGTACCGCTGCGATCATGACGCTGCTTGCGAGTGTCTCACTAGGTGCGTTTGATGATCCGAAAGATGCCATTGTTAAACTGGAGCATGCCCAAGCCGAAGCGGTTGTTGCGTTAGACTTCGAGACCCTAGAACGTCTTTACGCTGATGACTTTCGTTTCACTCATGGGACCGGGGTGGTCCATGGGAAGACAGCCTGGCTTGAATCGCTGCGCACCGGAGAGTCAATTTATGTGTCGCGTGAACATGAGACACTTGAAGTGGAAATGCACGGTGATCTGGCCGTCTCCTACGGACAGTTACATATTCACAGTTTTTTCCAGGGAGAGGAACGTTGGTTTATGGCTCGCTATGTTCGGGTCTACGTCCAACGTGATGAGAAATGGCAATTAGTGTCGCATCGGACAGTGGAGCAGCGTAATCTGCGCTGATGTGTCACAACAGACTGGGAAAGCTGGTTGACAACTTGTATCTACGAGCCCAACCTGCCATATTGAAGGTGTACTGAAGCACATACTGAACTGGATATTATTAAGTAGGAGGACATCATTTCTTCAAAAATCTTTGTTGGGAATCTCAACTACGATACGTCACAGACGGATCTTGAAACGTTATTTGCCGAAGCTGGAACAATCAGTGAGGTGTTCTTGCCAATCGACCGAGCTACTGGAAAGCCCAGGGGTTTTGCGTTCATTGAGTTCAGTGACCCTGCTGCGGTCTCGGTAGCCATTGAAAAGATGGACGGTGCCGATCTTCAAGGCCGAACGATTCGTGTAAGCGAAGCTCGGGACCGCGCTCCACGCCCTGCCTTTTCTCCCGATGATGGTCCGTTCGGAGGCTTTGGTGCTCGTCCAGGCAAGTCAGCAAAACCGAAGGGCAGTCGTCGAAACATACGTGGTAGGAAACGGGGATTCTAGTTTTTTATTGTCCTAATGACAGTTGGACGGGCTGAGTATTTCGTCGGCCTTGATCAATATTTCTGGTCTTGGCGATTCCGGAGATAGCCTTAGACTAATCTGACCCAATGCTGTCGATGGATGTGCTGCACCAGAATGCTGTTACATGGCACCTCAGCTTTTTTCTGTGGTTCTTGGATATCGCACTAGTCTGAACATATATTGGACGACGTTAAGGTCGGTTCAAGGCAGGCAATGTGATCATGGATACCTCCTTACAACAGTGGAATTCTGAACGATACGCACGCACTGCTCGATTCGTGTCAGACCTTGGCATGGATGCACTGGCTCTACTTGCTCCTCAACCGGAGGAATCTGTCCTAGATCTCGGCTGTGGTGATGGCGTGCTCACAGAGAAGTTGGCAGAGGCGGGATGTCGTGTCCTCGCTGTCGACAGCAGCCTTGACCAAATTAGAGCTGCGCAGGCGCGTGGATTAGATACTCGGGTGATTGATGCTGCACAGCTCGATTTCGATAACGAATTCGATGCAGTTTTTAGTAATGCGGCGTTGCATTGGGTGAAGGACTCTGAGGCTGTAATCAAGGGAGTTTTTCGAGCACTTAAGCCAGGCGGACGATTTGTAGCTGAATTCGGGGGCGACGGAAACATCGCCGAAGTCCGTGCAGCAATTGCGGAAGTTTTTGAACGGCGTGATATTGATGCGGCAAAACTAATGCCGTGGTTCTTTCCGACCAAGGAAGAGTATCGGCTGTGTCTTGAGCAGCATGGTTTTCACGTCGAAGTGGTGGAGCTTTTCGACCGACCGACGCCGATTACCGGCCCCCTCAGTGACTGGTTAGAACTCTTCGCTCATCCATTTCTTATAGCAGTTGATGATGCGGTTCGATCTGATACCGTTCAAGAGATTTGTCAAGTGCTAAGTGGTTCACTTCAAGATGCTGAGGGCACTTGGGTGGTTGATTATGTGCGACTGCGAATCCGAGCATTTAAACCAGCTTAAGTGACCGTCGATCTTCTTGAAAGACATATGAGACGACTCAAACTCGCGACTGGGCTAGTACTTGTTGTGGCTGCACTAATGACTTCTGGCATGTTCTGGGTAGCACGACGCGAGGCCGCTCGATTAGTCACACACCTCGCCGACGAGCGCCCTCCCATGGAGCGCACTCCAGCTGATGTCGGAATGGATTATCGTGATGTCCAAGTTACCACTTCAGACGGCTTGCGATTAGCTGGTTGGTGGACACCGTCTAAGAACGGTGCAGCGGTGATCGTGCAGCACGGTTATAAAACGAATCGCTCGACACAGTTACTTGAGATTGCAGCAACGTTGGAGCGAGGTGGTTATGGCGTGTTGCTATCATCACTGCGAGCTCACGATCTGAATGATGGTCAAGTGATTTCGTTCGGCCTGGAAGAGATGAAGGATCTGTCGGCGTGGCTTGCATTCATTCAGACACTTGAGGGCGTGGATCCCTCACGGATTGGAATCTTCGGGAATTCTTTAGGAGGCTCGCTGGCGATTCAACTCGCCGCACAAACACAGTCCATTAAAGCGATCGTAACGCACAGTGCGGTGGCGTCCGTTCGCAGTACAGTGGAAACAAGCATTGCCTACTTCACCGGGTTGCCTCCATTTCCGTTCACTCCAATGATTCTTTTCTGGGTGGAACAGGACTGGGCGATGCAGCCTGACCTATTGGACTTTACCGTGTGGATCGCTGCGTTGGAGTCGCAACCGATTTTGCTAATGCAGGGTGGAGCCGATGTCGTTGTTGCCCCTGAGAGCGGCCAACTGCTCTATGATTCCGCTCGCGAACCTAAGGAGCTCTGGTTCGAACCCGACTTGGGCCATGTGGATTTTCAGCGAGAGCGGTCTCAAGAATTTTCAAACCGAGTCGTCGGGTTTTTTGACCGTCATTTACTCAATCCAGAAAATTAGCCACCGTATACGCAGCAACGTTTTTGTGGACTATTTAATGTAACGAGGCCTTGAGGACGTTTGGGCGAGATTCCAACTCACTTGATGGACAAGTCTCGCGATGGTTTCCATCTTCACGTAATTGATCTTCTCTGGTCGATCGTTGGTCGTGTGATAGTCTGGGTGTAGGCCGGTATGGAAGAATAGTGCCGGGACATCGTTCTGCAGGAATGGCCACTGGTCACTTCGCCGAAGCAAGTTTGAGCGATTGTTGTCGTATCGCATTTTTAATTCAAGGCCGTACACCTCGTTCGATTCTTCCACTTCATTAAGTAAATCTGGACTGTAGGTGTAGCCGAGGATGTTAAGTGCGTTGTTGTTAGACTCGGCAGTTTGGACCTCAAGACCACGAAATCGTCCGCCACCACCGACGGGGACTTCTTCGTTGCGACCAATCATGTCCATATTGAGCACGGCCACCGTATTGCTCAGAGGCACAAGGGGATTTTCAGTATACGCCCACGCACCAAGTAGCCCACGTTCTTCGGAATTCCAGGCTGCGAACAAGATCGATCGGCGTGGACGGAGACCTGTTGCCGCTGCGAGTGCATAAGCCTCGGCGATTTCGAGCAGTGCGACCGTGCCGGAACCATCGTCGTCTGCACCGTTAAAGATACGCGTCCCATCTGCGCCGTTGTGATCGTAGTGGGCGCACACGATCACGAATTCATGCGCCAGATCTGGGTCAGAACCTTTGATCATGGCGACGACGTTGCGGTCTGGGACCGTATGGCGGTTGACGGCGGTTCCAAGGTCAAGTTGCTGTCCCGTGATTGTTCGCAGCGTCACACCACCGCTCGCTTCAGCCGATTGTGCCAATTCGTCGAGGCTTGCACCGTCAACACGTAGTAAATCGTTGGCGATAGCCGGTGAGATCTGCACCACTGGAATTTTCACCTTGTTCATCCAGGTTTCCAGCATGTACCGGGGCACGCGGGCGGAGGCGGTTGGCCAGGTGCGAGCAGCAACGGCCTCAAAATTTATCGACTCGGGATGGTTGTGTACGTCGGAGACAAAAAGCACCGCCAGTGCACCGCGTGCTTGCGCCGTTACGACTTTGCGCAGGGTGCGTGCAAATTCTGAGGTCACCATGCCGTCGAACGGGCTCTCTGGATTCCGTTCGCCGGGCTCGTGATCGAGAATCATCACGAGTTTGCCTTCAACTGACCCAGTGCGATAGTCATCATGTGCCAACCTTGGCGCGTCAATGCCGAAGCCGGCAAATACCAGTTCACCACGCGTTCGTCCGTTCGCGCTCAAGGTGAGCGGGTAGTAGTCTTGCCCAAGGCGTAGGCTACGTTCTGTGGCCGGTTGCTCCATACTTGAAATGACGAACCGATTGTCATCACCCAAGGTCGTCGTGATGAGGTTAAAGGGTTGATAATAGGATTCGTTCGGTCCTGCCGGTTGCAACCCCATTCGCTCGAAGCGGGACTTGATAAATTCAGCGGCCAGTCGATTTTCTGGCGTATTGGTAAGTCGCCCCTGCATGACATCAGAAGCGAGGAAGTACAGATCTGCTTTCAGGTCTGATTGCTGAATGGAATTATTTGCAGGGGCAGATGTTTGCGCGAACACCTGAACTGACAGGACAGTCAGCCATATTGCAATCCAGCGTGCCATGGTGCCTCCTATTATGTAAGTGAGCAGTATAACTCTTTCATTAGGGCTTGTACCGGCGCTCCGTTATTGGCGTCATCGACAGACCACCGGTGTGCAGAAACAGGACGCGCGTCCCAGATTTAATTCGTCCATCGTCGACCATAGTCAGTAAGCCATGAAAGGCTTTGGCCGTGTAGATGGGATCGAGCAAGTATCCTTCTTCGCGTGCTAACAATCGAATTGCATGGTCACCGCCCACACTTGGAATACTGTAACCTTCCTCGGCGAATCCAAATCTCACGTCGTATGGCGGTACATTTTTCTCCGCGAGATCTATACCTAGCGCGGCAGAGGCCTTTACGAACTGTTCTGCTGGCGACCGGCGTTTAAAGATGTTTTCGATTGAGTGCCGATCTGCTGTAGCGACCGCGTTGACATGGCAGTCAAAACCACCCAACGCCAAACCTAGCAAAAGTCCGGTTGTCGTTGAGCCTGTGCCAATTGCGAGCACCACGTCATCAAAATCAAATCGTTCATCACGCTGGTGTGCAATCTCGGAGACGGCAAGCATGTAGGCGGGCTCAGCTTGTGGCATAGTCCCGCCGCCAGGAATCCAGTAGCCACCAGTTTCCTCTACCACTTCACGGCACCGAACCTTGTATCGTGCCAGCGCCGTGGGTTCTGGCTTCGAAAAATCGAGAGTCGTGTAATGTACCGTAGCTCCGAGATATTCAAGCAGTAGTAAATTGCCGAATGGTTGGCTCGGAGATTCACCGCCGATGACGCAGTGGACCTTCAACCCAAGACGCCGGCCCGCCATGGCGGTCATCATCGTATGGTTTGAGGTGAGTGGACCGGTGGTCACAACAGTATCATGTCCGTGCTTGATGGCATCTGCCAGGATGAACTCCATCTTTCGTGTCTTATTTCCACCAAGGGCAAGACCGGTGCACTCGTCTCGCTTCATCCACAAGTCGATGCCGAGATGACGGCTGAGCCGTTCAAGTGGCACAAGAGGTGTCGGAAATATTCCGAGCGACACTCGAGGGAGGCCAGCCAAAAATGTGTCTAACACTTCAAGGTTTCGTTTCATGACATCAATAGTACAGATATACGGGTTATGCTGACGGCCCGAATGACAATTTACTCCGTAAACTTACCAGCACGACGCTAAGGACGACGAGCGCCAGACCGACGAGCGCACGCACTCCGAGAGCTTCTCCAAGTAAGGTCGCGCCGAGGAACACCGAGATGACAGCTTCTCCTCCGACGCTCATACTCACCAAGGTGACATCCATACGTTTCAGTAGCCAGAACACACCAAGATAACAGCCAATCGTCACGACAATTCCTAGATACACCACGCTCCAGATTGCCCGTGGGGTGACGTGTACTTGTATTTGGGGTTCCAAAAGAAACATAAGCAGAATAAGGAATAACGCAGCAGACGAAATTTGCAGGGTGGTTAACCAAAGAGTGGACGTTTCTCGACCGTGGCGACGAACGATCACAGCGGCAAATGCTCCTGAGGCTGCCGCAGTCATCACGGCCAGAATCGGCCAGATTGATGATGGGTTAGTGCCGCGATCTGGTCCCACCAGCACGGCGACTCCACAGAAAGCCAGCAGGGCTCCTCCCATTTTGACCCACGACATCGGTTCGTCATCCAGGAGCAGGTGCGCAATCACTACGGTAAAGGCAGGAAATGTCGCAAACAGTGTGGCCGTCAAGCCGGCAGAGATAGACTGTTCTGCCCAGAAGATAAGTGCGTACGGAAATCCTAATTGCAGGACACCGATGAGCATCCAGAAACGAATTTCGTGACGCTGAGGACGGTCGGCGCGTGCTAAGAAATGGGCAACCAAGAAAATCACTACAGCGGCGAGAGTAGTACGGGCTGCTGCGAAAGCAAGAGGAGACAAATCGCGCAAACCAATCCGAATCACAACCCACGTCGTGCCCCACAAGATCGTAGTGCCGAGCCAGACTAGATACGTAAGTAAACGCGCTGTGGATATCACGGAAGTTGTGATGCTAGCACGAGACAAACTTTTCTTGAGATTAAGATTCTATGTGTGGCTCAAAACTGCAGTTTTAGTTCCGCGCAATGATCCAGTCGATATTTATGGATGTGTAAAGTTGTTTTTCAAGTAAATATTTTCCGTACGGATTCAGTTAAAATAAGGAACACTCTAATCCAGCTTACATTTTGTCGGCGGGATACCTCTAGGAGCAGTATTCGTGCGTTTCGGAAATTTTCTGGTCGGGAAAACAGGCATTTGTTTGTGGACTACCGTCATTGTAGTGGCGGCGTGGCCAACATTCGGTCAACAAGTGCCCGGCGACAACTCTGCGGTGCCAGGTGCCGTGGCTAAGTTCGTTTCTGACTCGCCGATGATCGACGGTCAGGTGGTCGGCGATCCAGCTTGGAGCAATATAGAACCGGTGACAGGGTTTCGCCAGACCACTCCTGACGAAGGAGCGCTGGCTTCCGAGCGCACCGAAGTCCGCATTGCGTATTCTGAAGACACGCTCTTTTTTGGTGTGATTCTTTATGACAGCGATCCGTCAACCATCATAGTTTCGGATAGTCGTCGCGATTCACCACTCAGTGAAACCGACAGTTTCCAGATCATTCTAGACACGTATCTTGATCAACAGAATGGTTTTGTGTTCGGCACAAATCCATCAGGACTTGAATACGACGGACAAGTTACGAATGAAGGTGAGGGTAGTGGCAGGTTTGGCGGCAGTTATGGTGGCGGTGGCGGTCGGCAACAACGTGGTTCTGGTCAAGGGTTTAATATTAACTGGGATGGGTCTTGGGAAGTTCGAACGCAGGTAACCGATTTGGGTTGGAATGCGGAATTCGCGATTCCGTTTCGAACGCTCCGTTATCCTCGTGATGAGTCACAAACGTGGGGGATAAATTTTCAGCGTAACATCCGTCGGCGCAACGAACGCGCGTTTTGGGCACCATTGCCACGGCAGTACAGTCTCCATCGCTTGTCTATGGCTGGTAGATTGACTGAATTGGTGGTGCCTCCCCAGCAGAACCTGAAAATTGTGCCATATGTTCTCGGTGATGCGACGAACTTAGCTGCTGTCAAGGGGAGTACTCCCCTTCTTGGGGACATTGGTATCGATGCGAAGTACAGCGTGACACCAAGTCTCACGCTCGATGTGACTTACAACACAGACTTCGCACAAGTTGAAGTGGATGACCAGCAGATTAATTTGGATCGGTTTAACTTATTTTTTCCAGAGAAACGCCCATTCTTTCTTGAAAACTCTGGCCTGTTCGGTGTTGGCAACTCGGGCACGACCGAGCTGTTTTTCAGCCGTAGTATTGGTATCGGACCGAAAGGAGTCGCGATTCCGATTCGGGGAGGGGTCCGACTGTCTGGCCAGGTCGGAGGTAATGTGAATGTTGGAGTCCTCAGCATGCAGACCGAGGAAGTGTCAGGTGTCTCCCCATCAAACAATTTCACCGTCGCTCGAGTACGCAAGGACCTTGCAAATCGGTCAAATCTTGGCGTTATCTTTGTCAATCGACAGGCGTCTGGCGATCTAGCTGGGTCGAATGACTACAATCGGACCTTCGGTATTGATGGACGATGGGGGATTGGGCAAAATGCGACCATTAATGGTTTTATTGCTCGCACTCAGACCCCTGGAAAGGTTGGCAATGACCACGCTTACACCTTGCGGTATGGGTACACCTCACAGGAGTGGTGGCACGATTACAATTACAGTGAAGTTGGGGAGAATTTTAATCCCGAGGCAGGGTTCCTTAGGCGCAGTGGGTTCCGGAACTTTAATAGTCGGACGCAGTACAACTTCAGACTTGGTCCCAACGCTCCGCTGAATCTGCACGAACTTCGACCTCACGTCAGTGTGTACTCATACTGGGACTTTAACGGCTTCCAGGAAAGCGCGCGTGCGCACATCGATAATCATTGGGAATTCAAGAATGGGACGGAGATCCACAGTGGGATAAACCTTACGAATGAAGGAGTGAAAGCTGCCTTCAATATTATGCCGGATGTCATTGTTCCAGTCGGTCGGTACAAGCACAGGGAACTGCAACTCGTGCTCATGACGAATCAAGGTGCGGCATTGAGCGGGCAGGTGTACAGCTGGATTGGTGGTGCCTTTGGGGGAGACCGCGTCACGATTCGACCATCGATTCGATATCGCATGGGTGAGGCCTTTAATACTGAAGTGAGTTTGAGTCGGAACGCGTACAATCTGCCTGGTGGAACATTCGTAACTAATCTCATTATTGCGCGCACTTCCTATTCATTTACGCCGCGGGTCTTCGTTCAGAGCTTGATCCAGTACAACGATAAGGCCAAATTGTGGTCGAGTAACTTCCGCTTTGGGGTTCTGGGGCAAGCCAATACTGGGCTATTTCTCGTCTACAACGACACACACGGCCTTGAAGGCCTGATTCCGGCTGCAGCCGGACGAAGTCTTACTCTCAAGTACAGTCACATGTTTGATATTTTTAGGTAGTGTTAGACGTATCTCGCTGCCTTCCCCCTAGCCGTGAAGATCATCCGAGGTCCCTATACGCATAGGTCACGCTTGCACGTGTCCGTGCAAATCGCATACCGTGACACCTATATGGAGCTTGATAATGTCCTCACCACATGATCGGACTGATGGAAAACCAGAAGCGTGGATCGAAATGCTACACGAGGACCGTAGTGATCTCGATCCGATCTTACGTGACATGTACGACAAAATGCGCGAGCCTGATGGTCACGTTGATAACATCCTAAAAATTCATAGCTTGCATCCTGCATCGTTACAGGTGCACTATGATTTCTACAAGCTTGTAATGCACGGACCATCTCCTTTATCGCGTGCGCAGCGGGAGATGATTGCTGTGGTCGTATCGACAGTTAATCAGTGCCACTATTGAATTAGTCACCACGCTGCCGGGTTGCGGCGACTCCTTCGCGACGATACGTTGGTCGATCAACTGCTACGCAATTACCTGACTGCGGAGTTGGATGCTCCTGACCGCGTAATGTTGGACTATGCGGTGATGATCACACGAGAGCCGTGGGCTGCGGGTCGGGCCGATTTGGATCGGCTTAGATCGGCTGGATTTTCTGACCGTGCCATCCTAGATCTGAATCTTGTTACGGGGTACTACGCATTTGTCAATCGACTCGCGGCTGGTCTTGGTGTGCCACTGGAATCCACGAAGTCTGAAGCGACACTTGGAGAGAAGCATGATTAAGAAGATTCAACATTACCTGTTTCGACAGTGGTCAACAGCGTTCAAAACTGCTGCGATCACGCTACTAGTCACGGGGTCAGTCCTTGTAGCCCAGAAAGAGGATGTCGATGTGCGTGGGGCGTGGCGAGCGCACACCTATGTGTTAGATGACGGTATAACGCATACGGTTGATGGACTAATTTTCTTTACAGGACGTGACTGGAGTGTTCTGTTCTTTGTGACAGATCCTCATGGAGAGATAAAGCGTGGCTCAGGCGAGGGTGGCACCTATCGGCTGTCGGGAGATCAGTTGGTCTTGACACATCGATATCATTTGTCTACTGGCGAAGCAATGGAGGGGTTACCTGCCAGTGATCTACGCATGGTCGCCCGTGGAGTCGATGGCACCGCACCAGAAGAGCCATGTCAGGTTATGCGTGACGGTGAGAAGCTGACGCTCTATTTTCCTAGTGGGAACTCGATGTTATTTGAACGTAGTTCCTAGGATCAGTTCAAAAACCTTCGTTACTAAGAAGCAGGGCTAGCAGGGCTTTCTCGGTATGCAAGCGGTTCTCCGCTTGATCAAAAACTACCGATGTTGATGCATCCATAACTTCATCGGTTACCTCATCACCACGATGTGCAGGCAGACAGTGCATGAAGATGGCATCTGGCTTGGCCTTTGCCATGAGGGCGGTGTTTACTTGATACGGTAAGAACACAGATCGACGATCTTTGGCTTCTGGTTCCTGACCCATGGATGTCCAGGCATCCGTATACACAGCATCGACATTATTCACGGCAGCCCAAGGGTCACTGAAAAGCTTAATGGAGGCACCCTTCTTTGCTATACGAGTGATGTCATCAATGACAGAGTCTGGCAAGTTGAATCCCGATGGTGATGCGATGTGGATCGTGAGGCCTAGCATAACGCTGGCATGTGCTAGAGAAGTTGCAACATTATTGCCATCACCAATAAATGCGATAGTCCGGTTCCTAAACGATTGCCAATATTCTTGCAGGGTAAATACATCCGCAAGTGCCTGACATGGATGTTCTGTGTCACTAAGTGCGTTGATGACGTGCAGTGTCGTTGTTGCACGGGCAAACTCGTCTAGTCGTTCTTGCGCAAACGTACGAATAACGACGGCGGTCACCCAGCGTTCGAGACTTTTCGCGACGTCAGCCACGGCCTCGCGGTCGCCGAACGTAGCGGTCAGCTGTGGCTCAATGATATCGCCACCTAATTCGCGAACGGCGATTTCAAATGTTGCCCGGGTCCTGAGCGATGGTTTTTCAAACAGCATGGCTACATGTTGACCAGATAACCGGTTAGCGGTTGGCGCCTGACGGCCGAGGCGTCGATCGCGCTTCAGAGAGCCAGTCACGTCCAGACATTTTTCAAGATCAGCTGGCGACCAGTCGAGAATCGATAGAAGATCCTTTGGCAGGGTCACGTCTAATGTCTCCGCTGGTGTGATGGCCACTAATAGTCTCGCTATGTTCGGTATTCGGAATTGATCTGAACGTAATCAGCCGATAAATCGCAGGTCCACACGGTAGCGTTATGGTTGCCGACGCCCAAGTGGATAGTGAGCTCAACTTGGTTTTGTTGAAGATAGGTGGCCGCTACTGATGCTCGTTCGTCATAAGGTTGACCTTTTTCGAACAGTACGGTGTCACCGATGCGAACCACCGCTTGATTGAGATCAAACGCTACGCCAGAACGACCAGCCGCTGCGACGATACGGCCCCAGTTCGGGTCGCAGCCATGCAGTGCTGTTTTTACTAGCAAGGAATTTGCCAAAACACGCGCTACGCGTCTTGCGTCATCCTCGGTTCGTGCGCCTGCAGCCGTGATGGACACGATTTTGGTAGCGCCTTCGCCGCCGCGAACAATGTCTAATGCGAGCTGTCTGGAGACTGTGCGGAACGCTTCGACGAAGATAGGATACGAATCGTCATCAATCACTACAGTACTCTGGCCACTAGCTAAGGCGAAGACTGAATCGTTGGTGGAACACTCTCCGTCTACTGTAATGGCATTAAATGTGTCAGCTGCAGAATCACGCAACGCTTGATTTAACTTAGCGCTTTCGATCCGTGCATCAGTTGTGAGAAAGGCAAGCATAGTGGCCATATTTGGTTCGATCATACCGGCACCTTTAGCCATGCCGCCCACCCGAAAATTTCCCTGTCCCGTAGTGACTTCGATACCACACTCTTTAGGTTCGAGATCGGTCGTCATAATGGCTTCGGCTGCTGACCGGTGGCCTTCCTTGCTCAGTTGCCTTGCCGCGACATCGATACCTGTCCTAAGTTTGTCGGTGTTCAGTTGAACACCGATGACGCCAGTCGAAGCAACTAAAACTTCTTGGGAGGTGCATCCAAGCTGAGTGGCCGTTGCCGTCGTCATGGCCCGTGCGATCTCTATACCAGCATCTCCTGTGCAAGCGTTAGCGCAGCCGCTATTCACGACAATAGCCTTAGCCCGTCCTTGGGTTTGTGCTAAGTGTTCGCGTGAGACCTGGACGGGCGCTGCAGTCACGCAATTCGTTGTGAAGATACCGGCAGCATTTGTAATATCGTCACTAGTTATAATGGCCAAATCTAGCCCCGAAGCCTTAATGCCACAGGCGATACCAGCCGTTCGAAATCCATCTGGTCCCGTGATACCGCTATTCACGGCTTCAAAATTCATGATTTCTTATTTGCCACATCGGTAAAAGCTGCTTCAAGTGTTTCGAGTGCCTGGTCGATTTCCTCAAGAGTGATGGTCAGGGGAGGCAGTAGTCGAACGACAGAGCCAGACGTTCGATTGATAAGTAATCGATGGTTTCGTGCAGTGTCGACGATTGCATCAACGTCGGTGTTGACTTCTAACCCCCACATCAATCCTTGCCCACGCACCTCAACAATTTCTGTCCGACGCTCTGCGAGGGCTCTAAGGCGTTTTTCAACCTGTGGGCCGATCGTGGCAACGTGATCAAGAAGTCCCTTGTTGATCAGTTCATCAAGAAACACAAGCGCCGCACGACAGGACAAAAGGTTACCACCATAAGTACTGCCATGATCTCCGTAGGATACAGTAGACGCAATCCGTTCACTGACAAGAGTTGCAGCGACTGGCACGCCTCCGCCGAGCGCTTTGCCAATGGCTACAAGGTCTGGTTTTAGTCCGAGCTTTTGATAGTAGAACGGCCTGCCTGTTCGGCCGAGACCGCACTGAACCTCATCCGCAATTAAAGGCACGTCAAAGCGGGCGCACACCTCGTTTAAGGCCTCCGCAAAGGCTGGGGGTAATGGTCGGATGCCACCTTCTCCTTGAATCGGTTCGACGATAATTGCCTGAGTCGACGAGGAGACCGCAGTTTTTAGTGCATCGACAGTCACCGGAATAAACTGACACGGTAAGCCTCACTGGACGTTGTAGACAATGCACCGAAAGTCCGGCCGTGGAACGAATGTTCGAGAGCAATGACCTCGGTTCGTTTTGCATCTCCTCTGGTATGCCAATGTCGCTTGGCGAATTTAAGACACGCTTCGACGGCTTCGGCGCCACTATTGCAAAAGAAAGTGCGAGACAAACCGGACATATCGGCCAGCTGTTTTGCAAGTAGCCCTTGCAAGGGATGAAAGAAGAGGTTTGATGTATGTAATAGGGTCCGCGCTTGGTCCGCGATTGCCGAAACAAGGCTTGGGTGGGAGTGTCCCAATGAGGCCGCTCCAATCCCAGAAATCAAATCGGTGTACTGCTGACCGTCTTCGTCATAGATGAAGATACCTTGACCGCGTGTGAAGACAACTGGTGCACGGCGGTAGGTTTGTAAGACATGACCGGCTTCTAGGTGCTGCACGTTATCAGTGGTCACAGCTTAGCTTTCTCCTTTTCCGGAACTACCGTCGCGGTGTCGATAATTGTGCCGGTTCCCCCATTGACATCAATGCTAGTCCTGCCATCGATGATGCGAACGTTTGGAACTCCACCCTGCCGTGCTGCACGACACGAGGTAAGTTTCGCGACCATCCCAGCACTTATAACGCCGTTCGCCACGAGGCGTTCGATGTCCTCATCATTTACTCGTGGCAGTGACCGTTGATCGATGTCCAGCACGCCAGCTGTCGTGCCAACTACCATAAGTGTGGTCGCGTGAAGGTTCACCGCAAGTTGTGCAGCGAGAGCATCAGCGTTGACATTAACAAGCTGGCCATCTCGTGTCACTCCTATGCTCGCTATGATCGGCGTGTATCCTGCGTTAACCAGCTGACTAAGTAGTTTGGGCGGAGCAGTGGCCACTGGGTTGCCCACCAAGCCAAGCTGTACTACATGACCAGCATTGGTGCGATATGGTGGTGCGAGTTCCGCAAGACCGATTTTCCCGTCGGCGCCGGTCAGTCCAACGGCCGGTCGTCCTGCCGCGTTGACAGCTGCCACTAGTCGCGTGTTAACTCGTCCGGCAAGGACACTGACGGCAACCTCTAATGTAGATTCATCGGTAATGCGAAGACCGTCGACGGCCTGTTTTCTGATACCAGCACGTTTCATCTCGGCGTCAATTTCGTGACCACCTCCATGCACGACCACAGTCGGTTGACATTCTGCCGCTTTGGCAAGATTGCCCGCTACTCGCTTTAAATCACTACCTGATTCAATCAGTTCGCCGCCGAGTTTCAGAACAAGTATGTCTGGCTCTGTCCAACTGGATTCCATTACAGGAGTCCGTCTCGCTCGTTGAAATGGGATGCGACATTAAAACTTTGAACTGCCTGACCGGCTGCGCCCTTAAGCAGGTTATCCAGGCAAGACACGAGTATCATCCTTGTGCCGTCTTCTTCGAGTTTCCATCCGATGTCGCAAAAGTTTGTATAAGCGACGGCCTTGACGTCTGGCAAAACTGAAGCTCGTACCCGAATAAACGGCGCATCACCATAAGCTCCCTCAAATATTTTTTCTATCGTCGATGTATTGATGTCGTGTCCATTCAGATCGTGTTTACCCAAATGGATGTAGATTGTTTCAAGAATACCTCGGTCCATGGGCACTAGGTGAGGTACGAATGTCACTGACTTAGCGAGTTCCTGTTCTATCTCCGCGGTATGTCGGTGAGCAAAAACACCGTAGGCGGCAACGTTACCGTGGCGTTCTGAAAAATGTGTCTGTGTCGAGGGTGATTTTCCTGCTCCAGAAATTCCTGATTTGGCATCAATGATGATGTCCTGCATCACAAGTCCGGCTTGTACCAATGGCTGCAGCGCCAGCAAGGCTGCTGTGGGATAGCACCCTGGGCAAGCAACATACTGTGCGTCACGGAGAGCTCCCCGATTATGTTCAGTTAGGCCATAGACCGCTGTTACTCCATCTGGCGTTTCTGGATACCAGCGCGCACGCGCACTCTCATTGCGGAGGCGAAACGCACCGGAAAGATCGAAAACCCGCACACCTTGACTGAGTAAAACGGGACCAACTTCAGCGGCTGCGGCTTCCGGAAGTGCAAGAAATACAGTATCCGTTTGCTCTACCAGTTCGTTGATAGAAAAAGCTGAGATTTCGCCGTCCCAGATCCCAGCAAACTGAGGAAGTGTTTTGTCGGCGTCGGTCGAGGCCATCGCGACGGTAAGATTAGCATTCGGATGGCGCCCGAGCAGGCGGACGAGCTCCTGACCCGCGTAACCAGTCGCACCAGCGACCCCAACTCGTATCTTTTGCATATTCATTCCAATTATGTATATTTATACATTATCAAATGTATTTCAAATGAATTGGCCAATCCAGTCAAATAAATTGGTGCTGACTGACATAAACATTATGTCTTGATAATGTATAATAATTCGTATAGTTGAATAATTATGAAGCAATTTAGACAGACAGCAATCATCGATATCGTGTCCAATGAGGCGATTGGCAGCCAAGAAGCCTTGCGACGCCAGTTGAAAGCGCGAGGCTTCGATACGACTCAGGCTACCCTTTCTCGAGACATCAAGGAATTGGGCTTGGTAAAACGGGCGGCGGACGGTGCCTATTCAAGACTGGGTGTCAGCCGAGCTCGTCGGAATTCTGACCCAGTTGTGGCAGCACGTCGAGCGGTGGCAGAATATCTGAAACGTGTTGAATGTGTTGATCAACTAGTCGTGCTTAAGACTAATCCTGGCGAAGCACAGCTACTCGCTCTTGCCATCGATGATGCAGAATTTGAAGATGTGGTTGGGACAATTGGTGGTGATGACACGATTTTGGTGATTGCGCTTCACCGACAGGCAGCGGCTAACATCGCAACCCGTTTCGACGATTGGGGTAGAGAGTGAGTAATATGATCTATTGGGTTTCTAGAACGATTATGGATCTAGTCAACGAGTCTAAGGCTAAGAGGAGCACGCTGTGGAACGTATAGTGCTGGCTTACTCTGGCGGATTAGATACCTCAGTCGCCGTTCCGTGGTTGGCCGAGCGGTTCGATGCTGAAATTATTGCAGTAACGCTTGATTTGGGCCAAGGCAAAGAACTCGACGATGTACGAGAACGCGCCTTAGCCGTTGGTGCGATCAATTGCCATGTCGTAGACGTACGTGAAGAGTTTGTGCAGCACTATATTCTGCCGGCGCTTCAAGCTGGTGCACTGTATGAGGGTCGTTATCCAATGGCGACATCGTTGGGACGTCCATTGATCGCGAAACGCTTGGTGGAAATCGCAGAAATAGAAGGAGCGACTGCTATTGCTCATGGCTGCACGGGGAAGGGGAATGACCAGGTTCGGATTGATGTATCAGTGCGCGCACTCAATCGAGAAATTCGGGTCATCGCTCCGGCACGCATCTGGGGAATGAGTCGACCCGATGAAATCGAGTACGCAAGGAAACGTGGCATTCCAGTTCCCGCAACTGTCGAGAGTCCCTACAGTACGGATGCTAACTTGTGGGGCCGGTCAATCGAATGTGGCGTACTTGAAGATCCGTGGTTGGAACCGCCGGAGGATATCTATACGTTGACAAGTTCAATCACAGATTGTTCGGATACACCGGCCTATGTCGAAATCCAGTTTAACGAGGGCGTGCCAATGGCAATCAACGGTGTGGCAATGCCACTGATCGATCTCATTAATAGTGTGGAGACGATCGCCGGAGCGCACGGTGTCGGACGTCTTGACATGGTCGAAAATCGCCTTGTAGGCATCAAATCCCGTGAAATATACGAGGCACCAGCCGCGACCGTCCTACATATGGCTCACCGTGAGCTTGAGATGTTTGTCATTCCTCGTGATCTTGAACGTGTAACAGGTCACTTGAGCGGTGTCTACGCTGATTTAGTTTACGACGGCCTGTGGTTTACTCCTACGCGTGAAGCGATCGATGCTCTGGTGGCCCAGGTGCAAACTCGCGTAACTGGCATGATTCGGCTGAAACTATTCAAAGGCGAGTGTCGAGTTGTTGGACGGAAGTCTCCTTATGCTCTCTACGATCAAGACCTCGCAACATACGATGCTGAAGACCAGTTTGATCATGAAGCCGCTGAAGGCTTTATTAAGATTTTTGGGTTGCCGGTCGAAACGGCTGCAAGGCGTGCCCCGAATAGCTACGGGTCACCAGTGAAGAAGTCGACCACTTAATCAAAATAGAGCAGCTCAGTCTAGGTGCGGGTATTACTAATGGCAGATCATCTTTGGTCAGGACGTTTCGAACAAGCGCCTGATACAGACGTTTTCGGGTTTCAGGCTTCGTTCAGTTTCGACCGGAGACTCTTTGAAGACGATATTCGTGGCAGTCTGGCCTGGGCTGGGGCACTTGCTGATGCAGGGGTTATGTCTTCTGAAGAGGCGCAGATTGTTACTGATGGGCTGAACGATATTCTTAATCGAGGTCTCTCGGATCCTGCATTTGTGACTGGTGACGATGAAGATGTTCATGCGTTTGTTGAGCGTCAGCTGGTTGAGCGTGTCGGCGATGCCGGTAAACGTTTACACACAGGTCGATCAAGAAACGATCAAGTATCCCTTGATCTCCGACTCTATGTTCGACGGCACGTGCACGGCCTGCAGGGCCTCACCTTGGAACTGATATCTGCGCTGGTAGACCAAGCTAATGCAGCGGGATCGACTTTGATGCCCGCTTACACACATCTTCGACGTGCCCAACCAATTTTAGTAGCTCACTTTTTTCTTGCTCACATAGCTGCGCTCAAGCGTGATCATCAGCGATTTGATACCGTCCGTGACGAAGCTGATGCCATGCCGTTGGGGTCGGGGGCGATTGCTGGTTCCGGTTATGCAGTAGACACCGAGCGCTTAGCGTCTCGCCTTGGGTTTTCTCGAGTGGTTTCAAATAGTGTCGATGCTGTTTCCGATCGTGATTTCGTGTCTTCGTTTCTTCACACGTGTGCTTTGTTGATGGTCCATCTGAGTCGAGTAGCAGAAGACCTTGTGCTTTTTACCGGTGAAGAGTTTGCGTTCTTTGAATTAGCGGATGTCGTGACAACGGGGAGTAGCTTGATGCCGCAAAAGAAGAATCCAGATGCCTTAGAACTCGTTCGAGGTAAAGCCGGTCGCACCATCGGTGGGTTAGCGGGTTGGCTGGCCACAATGAAAGGTCTACCAAGTGGCTACAACAAAGATTTACAGCAGGATAAAGAGGCTGTTTTCGATGCTGAAGATACAGTGTCAGCATCTCTGCCGGCGGTAACTGCTGTAGTGCAAAATCTAGTCCTGTCGCGGAAGCAGACGGATTCCGCGGCCTCGGGTCTGCTGCTAGCGACCGATGTGGCTGATTATCTTGTGTCCCAAGGAATGCCGTTCCGGGATGCCCATAGCGTGGTGGGTCGTCTTGTGCGACAATTACTGGCTGAAAGTCGTGATTTTGAGTCCTTGTCACTCGAAGAATGGCGTGCTGTCAACCCGCTGTTCAGTGATGATATACTCGAGCGAGTGACGGCGCGGGCCGCTGTGAAGGCACGCCTGACACCCCAATCGACGAATCCGGAAGCTGTCGGCGTGATGTTGGAAGAATGCCAAGAGTGGCTAGCGCTCGCGCGCAGTCGGGTACCAGTCGAAGCCTGAGGTAAACATCGAGGTCTAAATCGCTTGAAGCTGAGAGTTGCGTCCTTGACGGGACGTTTGTTAAACTCAGAGCACCTGCGCCACCATTCCTTAGTAAGTTCTTGGATAAACATTTGATGCAACAGCGTTCGCTGCGGCTCGGTGACATATTGGACGATTACTGTCCACGAGAACGACGGATCACCAATCATGCTGTTGTTGCGATGATTGATGATCAAGTCAAGCAAACACGTTGTACGACTTGTGATGCCGAGCACGAATACAAGGCAGCGAAAACACCAGTGAAACGGAAAACCAAACAAGACTCGGAACCAGTCGGACTACCGGAGGCAGCAATGATGTCGACGGGAGACGAGCAAGCCGAAGTGCTAAGCTCGGAGGTTGTTGGGGAAGTTGAATCGGAAGGTATGAAAAAAGTTGGTCAAGAAAGCGCCGTTCGGCGACCCTTGATTCGCGCAGTTCTGCCTCGCGTGGAAGGTCAGGTACAAGTGCGCCGTCCGCCTGAGTTTACCGTTCCCCAAGCTGCTGGATTCAAGAGTGATTCACGCAATGGGAATTCAAACCACAAAACTCTAAAGTCAGGCAAGCAAACTGGTCATCAGGGAAATAGTGAAAACGGAACTGGAAAACGGAAGCGGAAACACAAGAGTCGAAAGCGTTCAGCTCGAAGGGGTGGAGCTGTTCGGCACGGACAGAGTCATCCAAAATAAAGAGACTCGTTGCTAGGTTGTATCGTGTCATCCTATTGAGGAATAGTGATCACTTTTTCGTAAGGGTAATTATCCAATGTTTGATCTGTCAGGCAAGCATGGCGTTATTGTCGGAGTCGCTAACAAGCGATCGATCGCTTGGGCGATTGCAGAGGCGGCTGATCGTGCCGGTGCTCAACTGGCGGTAACTTATGTGAACGAACGGCTTGAGAGAAATGTACGTAAACTTGCGACAACCTTAAGCCGACCGCCGCTCATCGTGCCTTGTGATGTTGCCCAGGATTCACAAATTAACGAACTAGCTGATTCGGTGAAGAGTGAGTTCGGTGGCCTTGACTTTCTGGTTCATGGAGCGGCATTCGCTCCTCGGGATGCCATCTCTGCACCATTCCTTGACACGAAGCGTGAGGATTTTCAGGTTGCGCTTGACGTTAGTACATATTCGCTGGTGGCTCTCTCTCGTGCAGTAGCGCCGCTTATGGTTTCACGAGGTGAGGGCAGCATCGTAACACTTACATATCTGGGCAGTGACCGCGTCTTTCCAAATTACAATGTCATGGGTGTCGCGAAAGCTGCCCTCGAAGCCTCGGTACGCTATCTGGCAAGTGAATTGGGACCGCAACAAATTCGAGTTAATGCTGTGTCTGCTGGGCCAATAAAGACACTTGCGGCTTCAGGGATTTCAGGATTTTCTGACATCTTGTCTGTTTATCGTGAACGAGCTCCGTTGCGTCGAAATGTTGAAGCTTCTGAAGTAGCTGATGCAGCTCTGTACTTGTTAGGGCCGGCTGGACGTGCGGTGACGGGTGAGGTATTACTTGCCGATGCCGGTTATCACGCCATGGGCTTGTAGCATTATCGGTTTCTGGTCTTGTAAGATTTCTGATTAGACTAATTGACCCATGTCTCGATCTTTCCGGCGATTGCGTGGCGTCCTGTTGCGACTGGCACGCAATCGAAGACTTGCTGTTTTTTCTGGCATTACCTTTTTAGCACCTGCGCTAGTACTGTTCGCCTTTGATTATCGCTGGGAAACGTGGCTCACCGATGGATATAGCCTCGTGACTGGCGCAACTGGACTCGCTCTTCTTAAGATTGGTCTGGACGGCAAACAATCTGATTGGCTGGATCCAGACATGCCGGACTCTCATGGGCCTTAGAACGCGAGTCAGGGTATAGTTGTTCAATTCGTGCGAAGGAGTTGCCGTGCCACACCGTATTCCAGGTTCATCGAGCGAGAGATCAACCGACTACCTGACTGGTGATCCTATTCGTTACTACCGGCCGCAGGGCAGTGCTGACATTCGTCGTTTGATTGACCAAGGATTTCAAGCCTTCAATGCAGGGCGTCTTTCTGAGGCTTGTCACATCTTTGCTGACAAAATGTTAGCTCCGGCTAATGACACTACGATCGGTTTAACCGTCGCGGGCGCAATGACACCGGCGGGACTCGGAGGATGTCTAATCGAGCTTATGGATCGCGGTTTAGTCGATTTTGTTATCAGTACCGGTGCAAATCTCTATCACGATCTGCACTATGCGTTGAACTTCACGCTCCGACGTGGCTCGCCATTTCTTGATGATGTCAAATTATTCGAGAGTGGGGTTATTCGCATTTACGATGTCTTGTTTCCTGCGTCTGTTCTCCTTGAGACAGATGCTTACATCAGGGATTTTCTGGAGCGCACGGAACTTGACGGACCAATCTCAAGCGCACAGTTCCATGAACAACTGGGACGGGACCTTTTGGCTAAATTTCCAGGTTGCGAAGAGCACTCCGTGGTAGCCCGGGCAGCGCTGGCCGGAGTGCCACTTTACACTTCATCGCCTGGGGATAGTTCCATCGGTATGAATATCGCCTCTCATGAGTTACTAAACGACAGTCGATTGATGATCGATCCTAATCGTGACGTGAATGAAGTCTGTGCGATTATCTTGGCTGGTCACCAAAATGGCTGTGTAATTCTTGGCGGTGGATCTCCTAAGAACTTCTATCTCCAAGGACAGCCGACGTTATGGGAGGTGTATGGCATCGAGAAAGGTGGTAACGATTATTTCATTCAGATTACGACCGACCAGGTAGTTTGGGGAGGTCTTTCTGGCGCTACGCCGTCGGAAGCTGTCAGCTGGGGTAAAGTGAATCCTGGGGTATTACCCGACACTGTGGTCACCTACTGCGATTCGACAGTGGCTTTTCCACTTTTCTGTGAATACGTGATTGGTTCCGAGCAC
>CAZMUA010000023.1:0-28303 GCA_964569695.1 uncultured Woeseiaceae bacterium | reverse complement strand
CCAGAGGCGCCTCCTACAGCTCCCCCACCTCCAGAGGCGGGTGCTAGTGCTCCCCCACCAGCACCAGAGGCGGTTGCTAGTGCTCCCCCAGCACCAGAGGCGGTTGCTAGTACTCCCCCAGAGACAGAAGCGCCTAAGGCCGGAGCAGCAACGGAATCTGACCATGGGGACTCCGATGTAGTGAAGCCGTGAAGCTCGCAGTCGTCGTCCAGCGCTACGGAGCCAACATTAGTGGCGGCGCTGAATTGCATGCTCGGTACATTACGGAACAACTCTCACACCACGCCGATGTAACCGTCCTAACTACGTGCGCCACGGACTATATCAGTTGGCGTAATGAACTCCCAGTAACTAAAGAACAAATTGGCAGAGTGTTTATACGTCGATTCCCTGTGCATCACGAACGGAACCCTGAATCTTTTGCACGTCATTCGACACGTGTGTTTGACCGCACACATTCGATAAACGACGAACTGGCGTGGCTTGATAGTGAGGGGCCCGCGAGTCACGCACTGATCAGATATATTCGTACTAACGCAGAAGATTTCGACTTTTTTATTTTCTTTAGTTATCGCTATTATCACGCATTCCATGGAATCTTGGCTGCAGGGGATCGTGCCGTCTTGGTTCCGACTGCTGAACGTGATGCTGCACTTGGTCTCAACATCTTCGGCCAAATATTTAGAAATGCAAGGGCGATAATGTACAACTCGTTTGAAGAACAGATATTAATCAATGCTGTATCCGACAACGCACACGTGCCAGGCGTCATAGTGGGAGTCGGCTCAAGAGTGCCACACCATACGGCTCCCGAAAGATTTCGGCGTAAATTTAAAATTGATCATCCATTTATTATTTATGTAGGTCGCGTTGATGCCAATAAGGGATGTGAGCAGCTTTTCGAATATTTCATACGCTATGCGACTAATGTTTCAGGCAAGTTATCGCTTGTTTTAATAGGCAATTCGGTCTTGCCGATACCGGCACACGAAAGAATCCACCATCTTGGTTTTACGTCAGACAAGGACAAGTTTGATGGCATGGCAGCAGCCGAGTTGTTAGTCATCCCTTCCCAGTATGAAAGCCTCTCAATGGCTACTCTAGAAGCATGGAGTTTAGGTCGACCTGTCTTAGCGAACGGCCGCTGTGATGTGCTTAAGGGACAGTGTCTCCGGAGTAACGCAGGTTTGTACTACGATAATTACGAGGAATTTGCAGAAGCATTGCACGCCCTAGAAACGAGCAGTCCATTAAGAAAAGGATTGGGGCACAACGGACGTCGTTTTTTTAGTCGTCACTACACATGGCCTGTTATCAATCGGAAATATCTCACCATGCTCGAACGGCTTAAGAAGCATGATGTTGCCACCAACGGTACACATAAGTTGGAAAAGACACCAGGGTGGTGGACCCGCAGACGACGTCTCTTACCTCCGGCAAACGATATTATTAAGGCGTTACCAACTGGTCCAGCGCCAAATGCCAGGCGGCCACCAAGAAATAGCCGACGCCGGTGAAAAAACATTCATATAAATATAAGTAGGGATTCTTTGTTTCTAGTGCCTTCAAGAAATATTCTTTATTGACCATGGCAAGTAAGAGAGCATCTGCCGATTCACAGGGAACTTTTAGAGTTCACCAAGTGCTAACACAGCTCGGTTATGGAGATGCCATCGGGCATGAAGTCCTTGGAATCCAAGAAATCCTCAGATCGTCTGGCTTCGAATCAGATATTTTTGTCGAATCTGCTGATTACAGACTCAAACCACTGACCAGAAACTGTTTCGAGCTTCCAACCGCGTGTGACTCTGAGAGTGTCATTATTCATCATTTTTCGATTGGCTCAAAAGCATCTCGAATTGCTTTTGCGCTACCGAGTCGAATGATTCTCATCTATCACAACATCACACCACCACATTATTTTTCAGGATTAATTGAAGGCCCAGAAATTAAATCAGTGGCTTGGCAATGCTACACCGGACGACGAGAATTATCGGCGTACCGATCAAGATGTCACCTTGCCTTAGGAGACTCGGATTTTAATCGACAAGAACTCGTAGAACTTGGTTTTCCACAGACTGACGTATTACCGCCGGTTTTACCAAACCTTCCTCACCTCAACGTTCGAACAGAAAACGCATTGACATCATCGTTTGACGATGACTTTACAAATATCCTGTTCGTAGGTCGAATAATTCCACACAAACGTATTGAAGACCTTATTCGAATCTTTGGTGCATACCATCACATGCACAACTCTAGGTCTCGCCTAATCATTGTCGGTTCTCATGTCGGATTCCAAAATTATCGGGCAACGTTACATGACCTAGCTGCACGCCTACATCTCCCAGAGGTACACTTCGTAGGACAGGTTACAGATGCAGAATTGGTATCGTTCTATGAGATCGCTGATGTGTACTTATCCGCCAGCGAACACGAGGGGTTCTGTGTACCTCTTATCGAAGCCTTTCATCACCAAATCCCTGTTCTGGCGTATGCAGCAACAGCTGTGCCCTCTACGATGGACGGGGGAGGCCTACTATACGACACTAAAAACCCAATCATTGTAGCCTCACTTCTTAACGAGGTTGTATCTGATTCATCTCTCCACGAGAATGTGCTTCGCAGTCAGAATGAAGCGTTAACTCGATTAGAAGCAAAAGATTTTGTAGGCACATTGCTAAACTTCGTCAAACAAGTTCGCCAAGCGCCTCCTTTACCAGAAGCCTCAATTAGGGAAGGCTTTTGGCAGCAGTTCGAACGCTATAAACGAATAGAAAAGCTCAAGTACGATTACCAGTTAACAGACCGCGTTCGCCCAACAGGTCTAACGTCATCGCGACGTCTAGAATCAATCAGGCCAGAGAACACGACCTTCAATAAATTAATGTCCTGGATTCGAACTCGATGATTATCAACCAGTGGATACCAGCAGCGCATCACGGTGATGCCATTGGTAATAGTGCGAGGCAGGTGCGAAATATACTCCGTCTCGCTGGTTACGAATCGAACATTTATGCGCTAACAATTGACGATGAATGCAAAAGCGATGTAAGCACATTTAGTAGTGAAACTGCTACAGGTGGAGATCTCACCATCTTTCACTACGCACTACCGTCACCCATGACTGCAGCATTTACACAATTGTCGGGTAAGCGAGTGCTCCAATATCACAACGTGACTCCAGCACATTTTTTTGCACCGTACGATCCAGAAATGTTCAGGCTGGCAACACTCGGAAGACAGGAGTTAACTACACTGATTGGCCAAGTCGATCTCGCTCTCGGAGATTCGGAGTACAACAGAGTTGAACTGGATTCTTTAGGTTTTGCGCCAACTGATGTCATGCCAATTGCCGTGAATACTAAGTCAATCGCTTCTAACGTGCCACGTCCAGCACTGGCACACATGCTCAATGACGGACTGACGAATATTTTATTCGTAGGACGAATCGCCCCAAATAAGTGCATCGAGGATCACATTCGATTGGCTGAGCATTACAAGAGGTATGTTGACAGTCGTTACCGGTTCATCTTTGTTGGTAACACTGACCTCGTTCCGAAGTATTTCGGTACCATTCAGGCATTAATTTCCCAATATCAGATGCCTCCCGATCGATTCCTCTTTACAGGACGAGTCCCTGACGACGATCTCGCAACATACTATGCTATGGCTGACGCCTATGTTTCGCTGAGCGAACACGAAGGATTCTGCGTTCCCCTTGTTGAAGCGATGGCGGCCGATGTACCTATTCTTGCCTACTCCGCTGCTGCAGTACCAGAAACTTTGGGGAATGCTGGAGTTCAGTTCGCTCCAAAAGATTTGGAGTACGCCGCCGAAACTCTTGGAATGTTAGTGTACGATGAGGATCTTCGATCAGAAGTATTGGCTGGCCAGCGTCGACGATTGCTGGATTTCGGGCCTGAAAAAATAACACGAGCATTAAAAGAACTCTTACTACGGTTCTCATGATATACCGATGTAGACCATTAATATTTCTAAACATCTTCCAGGTCGCACACACGTGAAACTCGCATTTATTGTTCAACGCTACGGTACAGAAATATTAGGTGGCTCGGAATACCACTGTCGGCTTATTGCTGAACGTTTGGCACTTCGGCACGAGGTAGAAGTTTTGACGACATGTGCGCAGGATTATGTAACCTGGAAGAACGCCTATCCAGAGGGGGAAGATCGAGTTCGTGGTGTTACAGTTCGACGTTTTGCAAATTCCGAAACACGAGATATCAAGGAATTTAATAAATTCTCAGACTGGATTTTTCACAATCCACATACGGACGACGACGAAGTAGAGTGGCTTCGACGTCAAGGACCGTGGTGTCCAGCCTTAATCAAATATCTTGAACAGTATGCCGCAACTTATGATGCCTTGATCTTCTTTACTTATCTATACGCTCCAACGGTGTTAGGACTTCGCGTAGCACCCAGTCGAAGTATTCTTGTTCCAACCGCCCATGACGAACCTGCGATACAGTTGAAGATCTACAGAGATATGTTTACTCTACCAGCTGGTATTGCCTACAACACTGCAGTGGAGCGACAATTCCTGAAATCGAACTTCACGATACGAGCGGTTTCAGAGGAGACCGTCGGCTGTGGCGTTGATCTACCACAGCTGCAGGGCTACCAAAAACGTGCCGCCACGACTCCAACGTCAACGTCATCCATAGACGTTTCTCAAGAATTGGAAGGAAAAACTAAATTGGGTCAGCGCGAACATCATCGGCCACAAGCACGGCAAACTGGTAACGAGGCCTTTCGTCGACGTTACCGGTTACACGGTCCTATCGTGTTGTACGGTGGTCGTATTGACCCTGGGAAAGGTTGCGAAGAATTAATCGAATATTTCGGTTCCTACAGAGAAGATGGTGGTGATGCCACGCTAACTCTTATGGGTGCAAAACTTATGCCCCTACCTGAGGAACCCTTCATTAGGTTTGCTGGACTGCTCCCGGACAGGGAACGTGTACAAGCGCTCGAAGCAGCCACAGTGGTAGTTGTGCCCTCTCCATTAGAAAGCCTATCGCTACTGGCATTAGAATCCTTTGCAGTCGGCACTCCCATTCTGGCTAATGCGAGAAGTGACGTTCTAGTGAGTCATTGTTGCCAAAGCAATGCTGGTTTGTATTATGCGGATCGTGATGAATTTATCGAGTGCCTTAAACTGTTGCTTTTAGATAAACGGTTGCGGACTGCAATGGGCATACAAGGGCGGAATTATGTCAGAACGAATTATAGGTGGGACGTCATCCTAGGTAAATACGAACGCATGATTGCAACCGTCAGAGGCCCCTCACTTTCAACTACAAACAAACGCCAGCGGGACTCGTCTAAACGACGGCAATGATGTAATTATTCGTCTTGGTTAGCCTTCGCAACACGCGGTGAAGAAAGAGGAGACTCATTCCCAGAATTGAAAGGCAACCGAGCGTCACTGGACAGACTTTTATTGACCGGTCCACTGCGACGATTGGCTTTAATATTGTATCGCTTAAGCATCAAATTTAGAGTTGACGGCTTCAGTTGCAGCAACTTGGCAGCACGTATTTGAACGCCTCCAGCCTCATTAAGAGCTGACTCAAGCAACTGCTTCTCTGATTTCGCAATTACGTCCTTAAAAGAAAGTCCTTCCGGAGGTACCGCAATGGACGGTATCTGAAACTTCTGCATCTCGCGGACATAGTCTGGAATTAAGTCAAGGTGGATTTGCGGTCCCGACGTTAGCACAACAGCACGTTCGATCACATTCTCTAACTCACGGACGTTCCCAGGCCACGCATACTCCGTCATCAAGTCGAGCGCGTCTCGAGAAATTTCGAGATCTGGTTTTTCATTTTCGTCGCCGTATTTTTTAAGAAAGTGCTGAACGAGCAAGGGGATGTCCTCCCTACGTTCTCGAAGCGAGGGTAACTGGACAGTAATAACGTGCAGCCGATAGTACAAATCTTCGCGAAAACGGCCTTGATCGACCATATGCTTTAAATCTATATTCGTCGCAGCAATGACGCGAACGTCGACCTTGACGGTTTCAACGCCGCCAAGACGCATAAATTCACGCTCTTGCATGACACCCAGTAGCTTTGCTTGTGTTTCCAGCGGCATGTTACTGATTTCATCAAAAAAAATCGTTCCAGTATCTGCTAACTCAAAAAGACCCTTTTTCGCCTGCAAAGCACCAGTAAATGCACCCTTTACGTGGCCAAACAGGTTGGACTCGAACAAATCATGCGGTAAGTTACCTGAATTCACCGTAATAAACGGACAGCCAGCTCGAGTCGAATTCGTGTGCAATGCCCGAGCTATCAATTCTTTACCAGTCCCACTTTGTCCTTCGATAAGGATCGTCGTTCGACTGGGCGCTGCCTGCATTATTAGGTCGAACACTTCTCGAATCCGTGAACTACGACCAACAATGTCTGAAAATTTGTGCGTGCTCGCCTGTAAGCTCTGGCGAAGCGTACGATTTTCAACGACTAACCGTCTTCGTTCAACAGCATTTCGAAGGACCTTTAGCACTTCGTCGTGTTTGAACGGCTTTGTAATATAATCGAAAGCCCCCGTCCGAATAGCTTCTTTGGCGCTCTCGACCGACCCATACGCTGTTAGCATGACAACAGGTAACTCGTTATCCAGTTTTTGTAGCTTGTCGAGTGTAACCATGCCACCTTGCCCCGGCATCATCACATCCAGAATCACAGCGTCAATTGATTCAGCATTCGCCAAATCGATGCCGGCCTCACCGGTTGCCGCTACATACACCTTGTAGCCTTCTTTAGCCAGCAATGTTGCAAGAACTTCTTGCATCACAGCTTCGTCATCGACTACAAGAATAGCTGCTTCATTTGCCATTTTAGACACCACATCTAGCCTTGGTTGTTTTCACCATTACACGCAAGGCTCATACACACCAACCTGGTCATCTCACGAACTCAGATCACTCTGACGGGCTAATGCCGACGCCGTCAACGGAAAGGTAATCGAAAAACGAGTACCTTGACCTTCAATACTCTCGCATTCGATAGTACCGTCGTGTTCCTGCACGATTCCGTATGTTATCGATAAACCAAGTCCCGTACCTTGACCGAGTTCTTTAGTTGTATAAAACGGATCATAAATCCGAGACAAGTGATCAGCTGAAATGCCTTTTCCGGTATCTCCAATCTCGATAACAACACGATCACCATGACGGCGCGTCGCGATTGATAACCAGCCACCCTTAGGCATCGCATCACGGGCGTTCAGAAAGAGATTCAAGAAAACCTGTTGAAGTTTATAATCAAGACCAGTTGCAATGGGTGGTGGAGAGACGAGATCTTTACGCACAGAAATATGTGAGGTCTTGAGTTGATGCTCCAATAACACCAATACCTCATTGACAACAGCATTAACGTCAACGGGGCCAGTTTCGACTTTAACAGGCCTTGCTAAGTTCAAAAGTCCGTTAACGATCTTGGCAGCTCGAAAAGTTTGTCGTTCAATTTTCTCCAGCACTTTGGTCTTCGGGTCATCCGAGTCTGCGCCCTCCAGAAGCATCTGTGTGAAGCTAGAAATACCGGTCAATGGGGTGTTGACCTCATGTGCTACCCCAGCTGCCAGTAAACCAACCGACGCCATCTTTTCTGATATCTGCAACTGCTCCTCAAGACGCACTCGGGTGCTGATGTCCTCTAAAATGATTATCGTTCCCCCCAAGCCACCATCCGGCGCACGCAACGGTGCTGTTGCGGCATTAATCAACAGGCGCTGGCCACCTTCCTTGTGCCGAGAGGTCATGGGGACACGGTATCGAATCGCACCGGTCGGCGACTCTTTTCGCGCTTCCTGGAACATGTGTACGACGGACGGATCAAACAAGGACCCTAGGTGCTGGCCTAAAGCTTCCTTGCGCTCTACTCCGTACAATTGCTCAAGTCCTTGATTCCAACGAATGACACGATCATCTAACCCTACAACAGCCAGCCCGTCATTCAATGATTCGATAACGTTCTCGCTTAGTTCGCGCAGTCTATCGAGTTCTTCAGCCTTAGCACGCAACTGTCCGTAAAGACGTCCATTCTCAAGAGCAGTCGCAACTTGAGCCGCAACTGCCACGAGCAAACTTAGGTCTTCGCTACTAAGTGGCTCGCCGCTTTCTTTGCGTCCTAGAGCTATCACAGCGAGAGTCTTATCTTTTGAAACGCTCGGAACAATATAATGAACGCCAGACTCCAGCCATACCTCAACGTCATCACTGTCAATACGTTTAGCCAGCTCATCGAGAACCAAAGCTCTGGTTACCCCCAAACGTTCACCCACTGCAGATTTTCGTGACAAAGGTGGAATGGGATCGTCAAATCCGACAGCATGAATCACCCGAAACTCCTGATCCGCACTGTCCAGCGGCGCGAGCAACAATGCCATCCGTTCCACCACAAAGGTTTCGGTGACCCGAGTGACGAGCTGCTCACTTAATCGTTCGAGGTTAAGATCGCGATTTAAATCTCGAGCAAAACCGATCAAGGCTCTTCGATAATCATAACGATCACGATAATAGACACGATCAAAGGCTGCTTGAATTGCATTTTTAACCGGTGCTGCCAACAACACCACCACGAGCGTAGCCAGCACAGCCACGATTGAATTGTATTGCCTCGAACCACCGAGAAACATTTCGCTTGCGATACGAAGTAGCACCGTATAGATACCGACAATGGTAAGAATGGCCGCGCTGTAAACCACAGCCCACTTGACAATGACGTCAACATCCATCAGACGATAACGAGTAATTGCTGAAGCGAAGGCTAGCGGCACGAGACCGAGTGTCACAACCGTAAAACCCATTTGAGGTGGTGGATTAAATCCCAATACCCATGGAATTAAATAGCCGACCATAAACGGTAGACAGCCCAGCAGGGTGCCCCAAATGATCCATCGTAACTGTCGGCGTGCTGTCACCGATTGCAACTTGCGCAGCGCATGAATCATCACCACCGCACCACCAGAAATACACAGCAGCAGATAGAAGACTTCGAGGCGCTCTATGACTTCGATGGTCTGCGTGACTTGAATTCCTGCTTGAGTGCTACCCAGTAAGGCTCCCGTGCGAAGCCCTCCTAGCACCAACGCCGGTCCATAGAGGACGGAAAGCCCATAACGACCAAGTTTATTCTGCAGCCAGCCAGGGGAACGTTCTGGAAACACCAAGGCGAAGTGCATGAACGATGGCGCCAACAACAACAGCGCAACGATATCAATCCAGTAAAAGATCCAATCTAACCAATCCAGTCTGCCGCTAAACGAAAAAGCAAACACACCAAAGAAGGCGACCGTCAACCAAAAAAAATGGAGCGTTGCTGGAATACGTGGTTGTCTTAAGACCACCACTGCACCAACTAGAAGTGTGAAAGTAGCCAATACGGCTAACACCAGGTACAGAGCTTGGTTGCCAGATGGAGCTGGTTGCAATGTTAATTCGCGAATGGTTTGTGACCCTAAACTAAGGATTGCATATCGTGATTTTTCACCGGATTCACTAGCGTGAAGCGCTGCAAGCACCTCATCTGTGGAATCCACAGGTCGTCCGTTGATGGCAAGGAGTACATCGCCAATCTGAATGCCTGCATTGGCTGCTGCCGACCCTGGGTCAATTTCCTGAGCCGTCAAGCCCTCCGGCTTAGAAACCCACAGTACGCCATCTTCAACTTCGATCCAGCTTGACCTAACAGCAATGTTGGCAATCGCGAGGCATACCAATCCCAAGACAAACAGGCTGCCCAAGGCAATTTTTCCAATATGTCGATATCGCTTCCAGATGCTAGGAGTGGTATCTGTTTCTTGCATTGCTCGTATTACTCTTATCTCGCCAGAAGAGTCATCCAAATATTTGAATTACAATTTCAATTTATTGAATCCAAAAAAATTGCAAAAAGATAGCCGGCTGCCGATGGCGATTCGGATCTATTCCTCAAACGCCAACTACGCCGACCAAGACCTCTTAGAAACGAACGAGTAGTCCGCCTACGATACGCTTAGGTGGATCCACCACTAATAACTCGTCGTAGGCACCAACACCAATTTCCTCTCTAAACATATTTCGAACCGCTACGAGAAATTCCCAGTCGCTATTCGAGAAACGTAAGAAAGGTAACCGTTGTTTTAGTTTTACATCAAACCGTGCCGCAAGATTTCGATTCGTCATACCTCGGCCAGAATTAGCAAATGCCGAGTTGAGACGATAAACAACAAACAACCGTGTTGCAGTCTCTGGAACATCTGCATTCAGAACGGTCGTAATGTCGTGAAAGCTTTCAGTGCCAAACTTGGCCGCGGACGGTGCCCGTGCAGCGATAAGTCCTGATTCAGATGAAGACTCCCAGCGCGCACGAGTGAACGAATAATCAACCGAGCCCCCAATACGGTTGACTAGTTGCCGACTGACTGAAACACCCCAGCCACCAGCGTCGAAATTCCCGCCATTGGCTACTAAATAATGGCCTACATTGGACTGAAAGCCAGCAATGTCAGACATACCAAACAGCGTTACAATTTGATCATTAACCGACTGACGGAAGGCTCTTACACCGATGACGTAGGAGCTACCGAAGTCGCGCTCAAGCACCGCTTCTATGTGACGCAACCGCTCTGGTTGGAATCTGGAATCTGCCGACAATGATGAAAACGTACGTTCCGGAGGCAACCAAAGTCCGGTACCCGTTGGTGGCAAAAACTCCTCCGCACCTTGGGCTCGCACAGACTGCATTGCGGTACCTCGCATGCGAATGTTCTTCATGGGTGAAAGGGTTACACTCGCCTTCGGACTCAGGAGAGCTGCACCCTGCACATAATCGTGATTTGCTACTCCAATCCCGTAATCTAAGCTTACCGACGGTGACACCGTCCACGAATCGAATGCATGTACAGTACTCACTGTTCGACTATCGGCCTGGAGCGCCGGTAATGCTACAGGATTTCCACCCTCGTACCGCTGAGTACTATAAGACAACCCTAGGTCCACAGTATGACTAGTGGTCATCTCTGATCTGTAGGACCCTGCGAGAATCCACGATGAAACATCGCCCTGGGTCATCGCTCCTTGAACAGACCACTCTCCATTATTACTAGCAGGTGTGTTTAATTCGAGAAATGCCACACCCCTCGGTCCGGCATTCGTTGAAAACAAATCAGCCGGACTGTCGAATGACCCAGTCGTCAGGAAATTTACCTCGCCAGATACCGGTATCTGTGACCACAGTGAAGAGGCTAAACGTGCGGGTGAAGCAACGGCGCGGCCAAGCCTAGCCACTACGCCTCTTGACGAACTTGACTCTGCAGTACTGGCCACTGCTGCCTGCGTCGCTTCCCTTAACACGTTCCGGCGAAGATGCCGCAACCGCCAAGCTAATTCGCTGTGGTCATGTACTTGTTGCACACTTTCGGCATCTAACTCGGGGGCTTCGAGATCTTCACCTTCTTGCACCTCTGCCGCAGCATCGACGAAACCCGCAGTCAAGACGGGCGGCATCGATACATCAGATGAACTTGATTGAGAATGCAGCACGAAGCGGTGAAGAATTTCGTTAGTAGGGGTTACCTCTACCAAGTTACGACCTGACCCCGTAAAACCGCTCAGATGTGCCCGCAGAAAATACGATCCCGGCGTGGGTGGCTCCAACTCATAAACGCCATCCGTCCCAGTCACTGCCATTAAAGTCGCATCCACCCCCATTGCAGAGACTATTGCTCCTTCGAGAGGTGCACCATCTACATCCAATACAATTCCGTGGATTAATCCCCGCTTCTCATCAGCAATCTGTTCGACAGCTACTTGCCCAATCACAACGGTCTTGGCAAGAACCACTAGCAAAACGATCCTGCCAAATCGCTTCACATAACTCATTGATTTCTCCGGGGATACATTCTCATGATTCCACTTACTCACCAACCGTGAAGTGTACGTCGCGTGTTAACAAATTACCCGATGTGTTGTCTGCGACCGAAATTTCCATACGATACGATCCAACTGGAAAGACGGACAACGGCACATCCTGCCCTACTAACAACTGGTGGCCTTCTGCCAAATTCCACTGTGGTGGCAGCGTGTCCTCATTAAACTCCTGCGGCGAGGTGGCATTAAAGAACTCCTCCCCAGCCTCACCTTGTCTGTGAAAATTATACTCGACTGTGACGTCAGGTTTGCCGTTAATGTCGACTTGCATGTTATAGATGAAGAATCCAAATTTTAACTCATCGGCGGTACTAAAATTCTCCGAATTACGCACAACGAACCTCATTGATCCAATCGCATATGGATCTTCGCGCAATTGCGCAGGCGTCAATGCTGTCGATATGCGTTCAGTCCTATCAAATACCATCACTGAGCTCGTGGAGAGATCATTCGATAAATCCGGGATATTGACTGCAAACTTAAAAACCGCTTGGCGAACCTCAGTAGATAGGTTCTGCATTAATTCGTCTGCGGTCTCGACGAGTTGTAAATCCTTGAGTGCGACGTAGACATCGTACTGCCCACCTGGCACTTGAAGCGCTCGACTAAATTGATACGCATCATCTTGCATCTGCACATCGCTTAACGTGACGAAGTGAAAGTCTTCAAAGGCATACGTAGGGGGTTCAGTGACAGACGACCCTGTTCCAAGTCCAGCCGTCGAGGCTGTCGACTGCCCCTCGGTGGAGTCCTGCTCAAGCGCGTTACTTTGAGTCTGTGGAATGGTCGCTGACTCAGGTCCAGTCCCACCTCGCTCTACAACACGAATCCCCGCAATGATCGATTCTGAGCCGACAACATCCGGATCAATACGTAGTGTGTACGGCACATACACGGTTCCCTGAGCTCCCTTTAGCACATCTTGATCCCAGTCTAGACCACGTCTAAAAGCTACCTGCGGGTCGGACATGGCTTCATCGAGAATCCTAGCCAATAAAGTAGCTTCTTGATTCTGCAATGCCGTTAAGGTTAGGTCTGTCCCGGCGCTAGTTATGTTGCCGGCTTCCTGCTGCCCTAGGTTCTCCTTGTGAACCGAGTGCATATCGTCAGCCGCTAAAACAACTAGCTGGGCTAAACCAATCATTGCTAACAGGGAAAGCCTGCCAAACCCAGAAGGAGTCAGCCGAAGCACGTTGATATTCACCATGTATCAGTCGAAATATTAAGAAGTTCTGCGATCATAGGCGACCTCACTCGAACAAGTCAAACCTTGCAGGAGAGTGCTTTCCTTAACTCCCGTGCAATACAATATGCGGGTAGCGTGTTATCATCCATCCTAGTTCGTACGGTTCCCATGCTACCCATGCTGCCACCCTTAGTACTAGTCGTTCTCGATGGCTGGGGCCTTCGTCGTGATCACAACCACAACGCGATTGCCGTCGCTCAAACTCCACACTACGACGAACTCCTAGAAAGATTTCCATTTACAACGCTTGAAGCCAGTGGAGAATCTGTCGGTCTACCTGCAGACCAAATGGGCAATTCTGAAGTGGGACATCTGAATCTAGGTGCTGGTCGAGTCGTTTATCAGGATATTAGTCGTATCGACGCAAGTATTCATGACGACACTTTTTCCACGAATCACGAAATCTCGTTGGCAATAGATCGATGCCGTGATCGGCACGCGCTTCATCTAGTGGGCCTTTTGTCGGATGGAGGCGTCCATAGTCACCAACGTCATCTTCATGCTCTACTTAGGATCGCTGCCGAGCGAAAAGTTGCTCGCGTGTTTGTGCACGTGTTCATGGATGGGCGAGACAGTCCTCCAACTGGAGGCATCGACTACTTGGCTGCCTTAGAACGAACGATGAAGGAACTTGGAGTTGGCCAAGTCGCAACGGTTTGTGGTCGTTACTACGCCATGGATCGTGATCGTCGTTGGGAACGAACACAACGTGCTTACGATGCACTTGTGCTCGGAACCGGTTTAGAAACAACGTCTGCGCCTGACGCCATTACGGCATCATATTCCCAAAATGTAACTGATGAGTTTATCGAACCAACAGTGATTGTTAATAGTGAGGGGCAAGCATTGGGTCGCCTTGCTACAAATGATTCAGTAATCATATTTAACTTTCGAGCCGACCGAGCGAGACAGCTTACACGAGCACTCGCGTTTGAAAAGTTTGATGGATTTGCACGCCGAGACCATCCCTCGTTGAACGTCATCACCATGACTCAATACGATGCTACGTTCAAGCTGCCTGTGGCTTTCGTGCCACAGGCTTTCAGTGGCAATCTGGCCGAGGTTCTTGCTGCTAACCAAGTCACAAACTTACGACTGGCAGAAACAGAAAAATACGCCCATGTAACCTATTTCTTTAATTCCGGTGAAGAGCAGCCTTACATTGGCGAAGACCGCATCCTGGTGCCTTCACCGAAGGTACCCACGTACGATAAGCAGCCTGAGATGAGTGCTGCCCTCATCACGGACCAACTCGTGCAGGATATCGACACTCAGCAACATCGAGTTATCGTGTGTAATTTTGCCAACGCAGACATGGTGGGACATACAGGTGATTTAACAGCGACGGTCAGTGCAGTTGAAACTCTTGATCGATGCCTTGGTCGAATTGCAAAGTCCGTAATAGCTGCAAACGGGACTTTATTCGTAACGTCGGACCATGGAAATGCTGAACAGCTTTGGGACCGAGAACGGAATTGCCCACACACCGCACACACCACTCATCCTGTGCCATTAGTCATGGTTAAGAAAGACATATCGAAGGAGCAAGGTCAACTGCGCCGAGGGTCCTTGTGCGACGTTGCACCCACAATGCTGTCAATACTGGGTATTCAACCAGCTTCAGCTATGACGGGAAGCGACTTGCGAGTCTCTTGACTAGTACGGAGTTACTAGCAATAACCGAGACTGGCTAGTCCGAGTCTGTGGGGGTATCGTCTACCGCGATCCGAAGCGAACGAAGAAATCGTCGATCGTTCGCATTCATCTCCATGCTAGATTCCGGTGTTGTTTCTTGAACCGGCGCGCCAACTTTCATTAACGCCTGTGGTTTTAAACGATTAACGAACCCAATCACAGCTTCGATTGAGATCCGCATTTCAAAACCAGCAGCACGACTCTTTTCTCGGCAGGCCTCAACTTTCGCATCATTAGCAATAGCAGTAGCTATGGCGCTGGCCAACTCGCGAGACAATTTACTGGGGACGTCATCCATGCTTCAGACTCTTTCGGAATCGAAGTGTCGGCAATATAAGAATTGGAGGAGTCACGATAGCGCAGACATTCTTTCTATTGTTGTGAACTATGACTAAAAACAGGCGCATTGTAAACGTGGATTTTGAGGCTGTCAAGACGATCCAAATCTTAAGGCTAATTTCCCCTTGCAATATCAGATAAGTGACTACCTGAAGTCTCTCGCTGGATTACAATGCGGGCACCATGACCACGTCAGCCTTTGGACCTAGTCATCTGGATAACTGGCACCCTGACCACGATCTAGGGAAGCCTGGCGTTTTCCCATTTACGCGAGGTATTTACCCTGAAATGTACCGACGTCGCCTTTGGACGATGCGTCAATACGCAGGGTTCGGCACGGCTACCGAATCGAACGAGCGCTACCGATACCTGCTTTCAAAAGGCGTCACCGGGTTGAGTATCGCCTTCGATCTGCCAACGCAGATGGGATACGACTCCGATCACCAACTGGCTGCTGGCGAGGTTGGGCGTGTAGGCGTAGCCATCGACTCTCTGGATGACATGGAAGAGCTATTTAAGAAAATTCCGCTCGACCGCATTTCCACATCAATGACTATCAACGCAACTGCACCAATTCTCTTGGCTCTTTACCTCGCAACGGCTCGCCGGCGTGGTGTACCGCTTACGTCACTGAGCGGTACGATTCAGAATGACATCTTGAAGGAATATATTGCTCGCGGCACTTATATCTATCCTCCGCGCCCCTCCCTGCGCCTTATAACTGACGTCTTTGCCTTTTGCCAAGATGAGGCGCCAAGGTGGCACCCTATCTCAATCAGCGGGTACCATATCCGTGAAGCTGGCGCCACCGCTGTTCAAGAAGTTGCATTCACCTTGGCCAATGCCATTACCTACGTGGAAGCAGCCATTAGAACAGGCTTGGACGTGAACGCCTTCGGCAAGCGACTCTCATTCTTCTTCGCAGTGCACAACAATGTAATCGAGGAAATCGCTAAATTCCGTGCAGCCCGGCGACTCTGGGCACGTTTAATGAGGGATCGGTTTGGCGCGTCCGATCCACGCGCTCAGCAGTTACGCTTTCATAGCCAGACAGCGGGGAGCACCTTGACTGCGCAACAACCGAACAACAACATCGTTCGCGTAGCCCTACAAGCACTTGCCGCTGTCCTCGGCGGTACCCAGTCGCTCCATTGTAATGGACGAGACGAAGCGCTTGGATTACCAACAGAGGAGTCGGCGCGAATTGCACTCCGTACCCAGCAAATTCTTGCAACAGAAACAGGGGTTGCTAACAACGTAGACCCAGTGGCAGGTTCCTATGCAATCGAACTCCGAACAAACGAACTGGAACGTGATATTCAAGCGCTCCTAGGCAAGATCGATGAACTCGGTGGCATGGTTGTTGCAATTGAAAATGGAGAGATCCAACGCACATTGCAAAACACAGCATTTCATACGCAGCAACAAATCGATGCTGGGGAGCAAATAGTGGTGGGGGTTAATAAATTTTCAACTAAAACTCGACCGAACATCGACAGTCTACAAATAGATACCAGTGCCGAGTCAGTACAGCGATCACGCCTTCAACGTCTCCGCGCCGACCGGGATTCTGCTCAAGCCTCCGCAGCCCTAGTCAACGTTACTGCCACAGCACACAAAGATTCGAACCTTATGCCCCCGATTATTGCTGCTGTCGAAGCAAGATGTACCGTGGGTGAAATAAGCGATGCGTTACGTGTGGTATTCGGTGAATACCGAGACTTGGCATAACAACAGGTAGTTCGTCACAAACAGGACTTTGTCGTTACGGAGTGGAATTAACCCGCTCCTTCGTCACGCTTCGTCTTCATATTTTTCTTTCAACTTTGCGACAACATTGGGATCAGCCAATGTTGTCGTGTCGCCAAGTGATTTCCCATCAGCAATGTCCCGAAGTAAACGTCGCATAATCTTACCCGAACGCGTCTTCGGTAAATCCGGGGCAAATATAATGACTTCTGGTCGAGCGATCGCCCCAATCTTTGAGACGACATGTGCTTTAAGCTCATCGCCCAGAGGGTCCGAGGTGGTCACGCCATCCTTGACTGTGACGAATGCTGCAATTGCCTGACCCTTGACCTCATGAGCTAGACCTACAACAGCCGCTTCAGCGACAGCGTTGTGATCGACCAGCGCGCTTTCGACCTCCATCGTTCCGATACGATGTCCGGCTACATTCAGTACATCATCAACCCTACCAAGCACCCAGAAATACCCGGATGCATCTATCTTGGCACCGTCACCGGTGAAGTACGCTCCATCCGCCCACTTACTCCAGTACTGCGCGACATATCTTTCTGGATCACCATAGATACCCCGGAGCATAGCCGGCCATGGCTTCGTAAGTGCCAGCAGGCCACCACCTTGTTCAACCACACGACCGTCATCGGTGCGAATTTCAGCGCTGATCCCGGGAAATGGTTGTGTGGCTGAGCCTGGTTTTAATGTAGTCAGGCCAGGAAGTGGTGTAATGAGAATCATGCCGGTTTCAGTTTGCCACCATGTGTCCACTATGGGACACCGTTCTCGTCCTACGTACTGGTGATACCACATCCACGCCTCTGGATTAATCGGCTCTCCAACAGAACCTAGTAGACGAAGCGTTGATAAGTCACGCCGCTCAAGCCAAGACGTTCCCCAGCGCATGAACGCCCGGATGGCTGTGGGTGCCGTGTAGAACACGGTGACACCGTATCGTTCCACAATTTCCCAAAATCGATCTCGCTCAGGCCAATCGGGGGCTCCCTCGTACATCACCACGGTCGCACCATTAGATAACGGCCCATAGACCACATAGCTGTGCCCGGTCACCCAACCAATATCCGCCGTGCACCAGAACACGTCCTCATCTTGAAGGTCGAAGATCCACTTCGTAGTGGCATAAGTGCCAACCAGATAACCCCCCGTGGTATGCACGATCCCCTTTGGCTTTCCAGTCGTACCGGATGTATAAAGGATGTACAACATATCTTCGGCATCCATCACTTCCGGCTCACACACGACGGAGGCATCGCGCATCAAATCGTGGTACCAACTATCGCGCCCCTCTTGCATGTCGCAGGGCACTCTCGCATGGGTTTCGCGCTGGACGACTACGACGTGTTGAATTGACGGGGTACCAGCAAGCGCCTCGTCAGCCATAGCTTTAAGTGGCACAATCTGACCGCGACGGTATCCACCATCGGCAGTTACCAGTAGACAGGCTTTGGCATCATTAATGCGATCTCGAAGCGATTCCGCACTAAAGCCTCCAAAGACGACGCTATGCACTGCGCCAATCCGAGCACAGGCCAGCATGGCAATAGCCAATTCTGGAACCAATGGCATATAGAGTGCTACCCGATCGCCTCGTTCCACTCCAAGCGACTTGAGAACATTTGCGAAAGCACTCACCTGCCGGTACAAGTCAAAATAAGTCAGTGTTCGCCGATCTCCAGGCTCACCTTCCCAAATGAGAGCAGCCTTATTCTTTCGAGCAGAGGTAATGTGGCGGTCCACGCAATTAACAGAGACATTCAACTTCCCACCGACGAACCACTGTGCATGCGGAGGCTTCCATTCAAGCACTCGATGCCACGGTTGGAACCATTCGAGCTCCTTAGCAAAGCTCTCCCAAAACCCCTCAGAATTCTCAGCGGCTTTTTTATAGACCGAAGTATCAGAAACCCGCGCTGTCTGACGAAATTTTTCAGACGGAGGGAAACTCCGTTGCTCGTCGAGTAGTGCGTCGATTTCCTCTAACCTGTTGGGCTTGTCTGCCATGGAAACTCTCCTGAGCGAGGTCGCCGCAGGTGTCAAACGATAGCCAATATTGCTTGCCTGAGAATCAGTGTCCTCATGCAATATTGGGACGGCAACCTGTGCGCCCAAACAGCAGCTTAGTCGTAGTACTCGCGTCCAAGGTGTGTGATGAGCTCTTCACCTCGCAGGTGGCGGAGTGTGTTCTTAAGCTTCATCAACTGAATAAATAAGTCGTGTTCAGGATACAGCCCTGGAGCATGCATTGGGCTCTTAAAATAAAATGAGAGCCACTCTTGGATGCCGGTAAGGCCAGCACGCTTCGCCAAATCGAGAAACAACACGGTATCCAGAACGATCGGTGCGGCCAATACGCTGTCACGACACAAAAAATTAATTTTTAGCTGCATTGGATAACCAAGCCATCCGAAGAGATCGATATTATCCCAACCCTCTTTATTGTCTCCTCGAGGGGGATAGTAATTAATGCGAACAACATGGCAAAGTTTCTCGTACAAAGCTGGGTAAAGTTCGGGTTGCAGTATGTAGTCCAAGACTGATTTCTTGCTTTCTTCTTTCGTTTTAAACGAATCAGGATCATCCAGCACTTCCCCATCTCGATTTCCCAAGATGTTCGTCGAGTACCAGCCGGACACGCCAAGCAGACGAGCTTTCAACCCTGGTGCCACGACCGTCTTAAGCAAGGTTTGACCGGTTTTCAGATCCTTGCCGATTACACTTGATCCCGTTTGTGTAGCTAATTCCAAGAGCGCGGGAGTATCAAGACTCAGATTGGGTGACGCATTCGCGTACGGCAGACCCTCTTTCAACGCAGCGTAAGCATAAATCATGCTGGATGAGATAGCCGGATCGTTAGCATCCATGGCCTGCTCAAACGCCTTAACCGATTCGTGAGCCTTCCCGGGTGTCATGAAAATCTCAGTACTACCGCACCAGACCATAACAATGCGATCAACGTTATGAGTTGTCTTAAATTTTTGAATATCGGCCCTAACTTGGTCAGCAAGATCGCGCTTGGTTTTTCCGATCTTGACGTTTGGACCATCGAGGCGTTTAACGTACTGACGGTCAAAAACAGCTGGCCACGGCCGAATCTGTGACAATTCGTCACGTAGTTTCTCTAAGAGATCAGCCTCGAGAACACCTGCCGTGCAGGCTGCCTCGTAACAGTTATCTTCGAAGATGTCCCACCCACCGAACACAAGATCATTGAGATCAGCCAGTGGGACAAAGTCCTTAATTAGTGGAGATCGGGCCTCAGTCCGCTGGCCGAGTCTAACCGTGCCCATCTGTGTAAGTGACCCGATCGGCTGAGCAAGACCTTTGCGGATCGCGAGGACACCGCCAATAAAGGTCGTGCTAACTGCGCCCAGACCTACGAGTAAAACGCCGAGTTTGCCTTTTGCAGGAGTGATTTCTGTCATGTTTTTCACAGCGAAAAACTATATCATGATGACCGATTCATTGAGTATGCACTCTTTATGAAAATTTTTCGATCAAGTATTGGCCCATACGACCTCGGGGTGGCAATGAGCGGAGTCAAAATGGGCGACCAATTACTTCAATTGGGATGCGGGAACGGCAAATTGTTCGCTGCACTGGCGTCCAAGGTTGGATTAACAGGGCATGCACTGGGTATTGACGACAAACATACTGCCTGTGAACGAGCAAAGACCGCCGCTGAAAAAGCTGGTGTTTTTGTCGAAGTTGAGCACGGAAGTTATGCGGCACTCAATTCTAACGACTCGCTGTTTGATTTAACGGTTATACATCACATCATCGGGAACATGGAACCAGAACAACGGGTAGCATGTTTACAGGAAACCTATCGGGTGCTGAAATCAGGGGGGCGCTGCGTCATTATAGAACCGGCTCTTCGAAGTGGACTTGGTGCTTTGTTTCGACCATCAGCTATCGATCCAACTTACCTTACCTCTGGTGCGGAGGAAGGACTTAAGGCAGAAGGCTTTCGAGCTGTGCGACGACTGGCCGAACGAGATGGCACTGCCTTTATTGAAGGAGTCCGTCCGCCTGATTAGCATTTAGTCTTTCCTTAATGGTTAGACCTGAAAAGAAACCAGGGACAACGCTAAGACTTGCGGCACTAATTACAATAGTCGACTCTTGTTGACGCTTGGTTTATCATCCCCGCGTGCAAATGCTTTCGATTGTAGTCGGATTGAGCTTGGTGGGAAGTCTAGGTGGACTGCTCGTAGGCTCAGCATTATTCCTGCTCCCAAACAGTGCGCGCACAAAACTCATTCCCTGGCTCCTGAGTTATGCGGTGGGAACTTTGCTGGGTGTCGCGTTACTCGCTTTCGTGCCAGAGTCACTCGAAAACTTATCGTCAGTGCACGCAGGTGGTGCACTCTTGGCAGGTATTCTTGCATTCTTTGTGATCGAGAAGCTTGTGTTGTGGCGGCACTGCCACACTGAGGCCTGCGATGTTCACGATAGTAGTGCCACCCTAATTTTAATAGGTGGCGGACTTCACCTGTTCACCGACGGTGCCATTATATGCGCCGCAACGCTAGTCTCGGTGCCTTTGGGAATCAGCACGGCAGTCGCTGTAGCAGCTCATCAAATCCCTCAAGAAATCGGTGACATCGCCATACTGCTGAACGCCGGATACTCGCGTTCTCGCGCTTTCCTGCTAAATGCATTCTCCAGTTTATCGGCTGTCGGTGGTGCACTCGTCGTCTATGTCTTGGCGGGCACCGTGCCCGATGCCCTCCTCTATATCCTGCCAATAGCCGCGGGAAGTTTCCTTTATGTGGCTATGGCTGATCTCATTCCAGACCTACACCGCGGTGAAGCTAATGTTGGAGCCCTGCGTCAGATCGCTATGATCTCTGCAGGCGTTTTGACAACATTCATTTTTTTAACGGTTAAATGAAGAAAGCCTTACGCCCACAACTACTACTGATTGACGGCAGTGCACAAATGTACCGCGCGTACCACGCACTTACGGGCCTGACCGGACCTGATGGACAACCGACTAATGCCGTCTATGGATTCGTTACGATGTTGCGTAAACTTCTGGACGACCAAAAACCTGATTACGTTGCTGCTGCATTCGACCTTTCCGGTCCAACTTTTCGAGAAGAACTAGATCCGAACTACAAGGCTAACCGAGCGGCAACGCCGGATGATCTCGTTGAACAGATTCCATCGATACACGAAGCATGTGAGGCATTAGGAGTGCCTGTTCTCACGCTTTCCGGATACGAGGCCGATGATGTCATCGGAACGCTGACACAGCAGGCATCGAGCAAGAAAATTGATGTGGTCATCGTGACAAGTGATAAAGATTTTTTCCAACTTGTTAATAAACACATCACGGTCTTCAACCCAAGGGATGATGGCACTTGGTACGACATAGCAGGTGTTGAAAAAAAATTTGGCGTGCGGCCAGACCAAGTCGTCGACGTCTTAGCACTCATGGGTGATGCGGTCGATAATGTCAAAGGTGTCCCTGGAATCGGTGAAAAAGGTGCGCGGACATTAATTGGTAAGCATGGAAACCTAGACCAATTGCTCAAGCATCCTGAAGAAGTCACGAAACCGAGCCACCGCACCGCACTCACCGAGCACGCCGATTTAGCGCGAAAAAGCAGAGAACTCGTCACAATCAACACGGAAGCACCTATTGATCTCGATTTGGAGCACCTTCAGTTTGTCGGTCCATCACAGACACGATGCTTCGACCTGTTTTCTAAACTTGGGTTTCGAAGATTAATCGCTGAATATGCTCCCAACGTCAATACGAGTAAGACAAACTACAGCGCCATCACCACCATCGACGATTTACGTTCATTAAGCACTGAGCTCCTGCAGACTAAACGATTTGCTGTGTACGTACTGACCGACACGTCCATTGCGATGCGGACAGAAATTATTGGTCTTGCATTTTCAACAGCTCCACAGTCTGGCTACTACGTTCCCTGCATGCATACAAGCCTTGAGTTACCGGTAGCATTCCGCCGAACTGAAGCTCTCGAGATCCTGAAGCCCGTGTTAGAAAATCCGGCAAGTAGCATCGTCGGACACGACTTAAAGTGGTTATCCATCGTGCTTCGGCAGCATGGGATTCAGTTGGCCAAGCTTGCTGACGACACCATGCTGGCGAGTTATGTCCTTGACTCGACGAGGTCAGCACACCGAATCGAAAATGCGGCACTTGACACACTTACCTATCAAGCAATGACGGACGAGTCGATTCGGGGTAAGGGTGCAAAAGCCAAGTCATTCACCGAGTTACCGTTGGAAGTTGTTCTATCCTTTGCAGCCGAACGCGCTGACCTGACACTGCGGGTCATGGATGCTTTCAACAACTCACTGGAACGCGAATCCTTGTCGGACCTTTATCGCGATCTCGAACTCCCGCTTATCCAGACGTTGGTGGACATTGAAATCGCCGGTATCCGAATTGATAGCAAGCAACTCAAGGAGCAATCAAGCCGCCTGGAAAGCAAGCTCTCACAGTTGCGTGATCGTATCCATGAACTGGCTGGTGAAGCATTCAATATTAACTCCCCCAAACAATTGGGTGTGATCTTGTTCGAGAAACTTAAACTTCCCACGCTGAAGCGAACCGGTAAGACGAAAGTCGCCTCCACTGCAGTTGGTGTACTAGAAGAACTTGCGATAACGCACGAACTGCCTCGACTGGTGCTTGATTGGCGATCGTTGCAAAAACTGAAGAGCACCTACCTGGATGCCTTGCCACAACTTGTACACCCTGAGACCGGTCGCGTGCACACCTCTTTTAACCAGGCGGTAGCGGCAACCGGTCGCCTTAGTAGTAGTGAACCGAACCTGCAAAACATTCCTATCCGTACCGAGCTCGGTCGAGAAATCCGACAAACCTTCATCGCCGATCCTGGCAACGTCCTGATTTCAGCTGACTACTCCCAAATCGAATTACGCGTCCTTGCACATCTGTCCGAAGATGCCACACTCATCAAAGCTTTTCAGCGAGGCGATGATATTCACGACCAGACGGCTTCAAAAATTTTTGGTTCAGAAAGCACCCTCGACCCAAAAGAACTTAGACGACGGGCAAAAATCGTGAACTATGCCCTACTCTATGGAAAAACAGCATTTACCCTTGCCAAGGACATTGGGGTTACACAGCAGGCAGCACAGCAGTTCATTGAAGCATACTTTGCAGGCTTCCCTGCTGTGCGCCAATTCATCGATAAAACGCTTGATGCTGCTCGGGACAGTGGTGCGGTTCAGACCATGTTCGGCCGCCGACGACTCGTGCCGAACGTAAATAGTCGCAACGGCCAGATTCGTGCGGCGGCGGAGCGGGAGGCAGTTAACATGCCAATTCAAGGAACGGCTGCTGACATCCTCAAACGAGCCATGATAGATATTCAGCAGGAATTAACCAGCGGTGAGGCCGTTGATCTGAACGCTCGTATGATTCTCACCGTCCACGATGAACTGTTGTTTGAAGTGAAGGAAGCGGCAGCCGATGCACTCGCCCCGATCGTGCGAAATCGTATGGAACAGGCAGTACCGCTGCGAGTCCCAGTGACGGTCGACCTCGGAATTGGACCTAACTGGAAGGAGGCTAAAACATAGGGTTTTGTGGTGATTTTTGACCACAATTGCCATGAAGCCGAGTCTCGACCCGTTTGGTATGATGGCAGAGTATGGCTCAGCCCCTCATCATTCCCCGTAACGACCATTCACTTTCCCGTAAGAACATTGATGCGGATGCTTTAAAAGTCCTCCACCGTCTCAGTAAATTCGATCACATTGCCTATCTCGTCGGTGGTAGTGTTCGAGATCTCTTGTTGGGTAGAAACCCGAAAGACTTTGACGTTGGGACGTCAGCTCACCCTCATCAAATTAAACAGTTGTTTCGTAATTGTTGGATTATTGGTCGACGATTCCGCTTAGCACACGTCAAATTCGGCCAGAAAACAATTGAGGTTGCAACCTTCCGACGACTCGTCACGCCAGGGTCCGAACGTGACCCGGACACTGAACCGGTCTCGGACGGAACCTCAACGCAGACAAAACAAGACCAGCTAAGAAACAAAATCATCCGGCGCGATAACACATTTGGCACACCCGAAGAAGATGCTTTCAGGCGAGACTTTACCGTGAATGCTCTTTTCTACGACATTGCAACCTCTGGACTCATCGACTACGTTGGCGGCTTGAAAGATCTCGACTCCCGCCTGATTCGTTGTATCGGCGATCCAAATGTGCGATTTCTTGAAGACCCAGTCCGGATGGTGCGTGCCGTTGCTTTTGCGGCCCGCCTGGATTTCCGGATTGACAAACTGGTGCTTGACGCTATCACCAAACACCGAGGAGCAATACGACATAGCGCTCCTGCCCGCATGCTCGAGGAGCTCTATAAGATCTTGCGGAGCGGGTCAGCGGAACGCACCTTCCGCAGTTTGGCGAAAGTCAACTTGCTCAAATACATCAGCCCGGAACTCCACAAGCATCAGAACGACCACTTATGGCAATCACTCAGAGCGCTTGATACCTATCGGGCCAGATTTCAGGCCGCACCTGATACGCTAACAAACTCGATTCTCCTTGGCAGCCTGATAGTCCCGAGTGGTCTCTTACCCCGACGTACACGACCAAGCGACACCGTAGCGCCGTTAACGCTCGGTGCACTCCCAATTGCTCGAGGGCAGGTTGACAAGGTGCAGCAGATCATCAGTGTCCAAGCCCGCTTGCTTGATCCAGGACTACCCCAACACCTGCAACGCGCGCTCCTGAATCGAAAAATCTTACCCGAAGCTTTAAGTTGGATGGAAATTCAAAAGCACACCCCAGACGCTGTGAAACATTGGCGTGCACTGATGGCCAACACTCGACCTCAGACATCCCGCAAGGGAGTTCGGCGAAGGCGACCTCGGAGACATCAACGCAGAGGTCGTGGCAGGACTGGTCCGTCTACCTAATCACGGCTGATCGTTCCTAAATCAAGCACCGAGCAACATTGTAGTTACCTTGGTAAAGGATAGAAAAATGCCTAGAAGCGTCATAAGGATGAAGGCTAGAGCTAAAAGGGTCATTCCGTTGCCCTCACGCTCCTCGTCAATAAACCCCATCACATGCGCGCCAATCCAGCCGGCCACGAAACCCCCACCATGCGCCCAATTATTGACATTCGGCATTAAGAATCCAAACACAAAAAGTACGATCGCCCATTGCCAGAGTTGTTGCGACATCAGTGAACTACCTCGGCGTTTACCATAGACAATGAGCGCAGCCAGGAGACCAAAGATGCTGCCCGAGGCCCCAATTGACGGTGCGGGACTAAAGCTATTGGAGAGGAGGAACCCAAAAGCACCAGCGACCGTGAACAACACGAACGTCCTCGCTGGACCATAGACCTCAATCGCTACCGGACCAAGGTTTCTAATCCACATCACGTTGAAGACAATGTGTAACAAGCCACCGTGCAAGTAGATAGCGGTAAACATCGTCCACCACCAACCTAATTGCCATGCAGCACCGCCGGTCATACCCAGTTGATACAGCGCGCGTGTGCCAGGCGATAGGAGGGACATGAGACCGCGCGGATTGGTGATAGCCTCTGGCTGAAGCAGCAAGGCCACTCCGAACAGCGCGACACAAGTTGTGACAATTGCTGCAATCAGGTCGAGGCGGCGCCCAATGAGCGACTGCAACACCGGGGCCAAGCCGTACAAACCCGGTCGCCACGCGCCACAGAATGGACACGCCGGCTCATTCATACCAACGAGCTTTCCGCATTTACAAACTAAGGAGCCTTGGGTCTGCCGCATGGTAAGCCCTCACGGAACAACGACCAGAACGGTGGCGGAAACCGCGACCTTTTCCGACAAATCTGGAACCGCTAGAGACCAGCGCCTATCCGAAAGCCAACATACACTTCACGGCCCGGGGCTGGTTCATAATACCGTCGGCCGAAGGCATTCGGAATAGTGGAAGCGTTGTACCGCTCGCCGAACAGGTTGTCGATGCCGAAAAACGGTCGCACGCGAACACCGTTCCATTCAGTATCCCAGCCCAGTCTGACATCCATCACCTTGTACGACCAATTAGAAGCCGTGTTGGCGTTGTTCACGGAATAGGCATCCACCCATCGAAACTGTCCAATGGCTCGCAAGCCAAAGTCGGTTTCATAACTGCCTCCAAGAAACAACTGGTGCGGTGGAGCACCAGGTTCCACGTTCCCAGAGTAGTCAGTCGTCCCAGTTTGAAAGCGTGTGAACGTAAAGTCTTGATGAGTGTACGACAGATAAGTGTTCGCGCGGGAAAACGGGGTCCAGTCGATACGGGCTTCCAGTCCGTTCCGTGAGGATTTCGCGGCATTCCGAAAAAATGTCTGCTCGTCAGCCCGTTGGAACTCGACAAACGCATTATCCAATGTCGCAAAATAGGCAGCCAGTTCGTACCGGACACGCCCTTGGGCCACCATTCCCCTGGCACCAACTTCAACATTTCGCAGATCTTCGGGATTCAGGTCTTTATTAAACCCTCCCTCGCCGGTTGGTCTGTTTGACAACTCTACGGTCGTCGGCGTCTGGTAAGCCGTTGAGAAATTAGTGTAAAGGTTGAACTCATCCGATGCGACGAAAGTGAGCCCCAGCATGGGACTCAAGGCGTCAAGGGTCCGCGAGCCAGACTGGTCCCCATCACTGAGGAATCGGTCGGTCGCGCTGAAATCATAATAATCGTACCGAACGCCCGCCGTAGCTAGCCAGCGCGGATGGAACGTCAATGTCATTTGCGCAAACGGTGCGAGAGAACGCACCTCTTCAAGTTGCTGAAGTATAAGATTGCCTTGTTGGGTACGCGTGCCACCACTAGGCACTCCTGCATTCCGGTACTCGGCCCGGGCATCACGTTGATATGACACGTCAAAACCTGTTGTCCACGTAACTGGGAACGTCCCAATTTCACGAGCGCCAATATACTCCGATCGAATACCCGACGCAGTCCGACCAAGATCAATAATGCGGAATGGAATTGGGTTCCAGAGATCTCGCCATGTTCCCCAGCCTGTACCGCGAAACACGTCCCCGTTACTGAACCTGTGCTCAAGGGTGACTCCCCCTTGTCCCTGGGTTGCGTCTTCACCCCATCCCTGGCTAATCGCGAGGCTCCGTACGCTCTGCGGTTTCTGAAGCGCATCGGCCTCGTTGACCGTGCTGGCACTTTCTCCAAATGGCATATCAAAGAGATTAAACATGCCTCGAATTTCCGTGGACGGCGAAAGCTCAACCCGCATCACGAAGTTAGCTCGACGAACCTTCGCCGCACTGTGTTCACGGAATCCCTCGGTCTCTACC
>CAZMUA010000022.1:0-31643 GCA_964569695.1 uncultured Woeseiaceae bacterium | reverse complement strand
CCCCCGACCTACGGGTTCGAAGCCCGGCGCTCTATCCAGCTGAGCTACAGGCGCGCAAGATGAAAAAATTACACAGTAGAACGTTCAATCATAACAGTGCTTGCACAATTGGTGTGACTCGTATTCCAGGCAACTTGACTTCTGTGATGCTACCTTACCTCAAGCTTGGTGGATTGTCCCACAGCCAAGCTGCGCCGCGCACACCGCTCGAGTCACCGTGCATCGGCTTGACAAGTTTCGTATCCACACGGTCAGAAAACACGTACCGTCCCCAACAGCGTGGGACGTGGTCGTACAGCCGTTCGGTGTTGGACATACCACCACCTAGGACAATCACGTCTGGATCGAGAACATTGATGACAGTGGCCAAGCCCCTGGCAAGTCGGTCTTCGTAACGCGTGAGTACTGTTTCAGCAGTAACGTCGCCTTCTTCAGCTGCCACAACGATTGCCTCAGCCTTGAGTTGTGTACCCGTGAGCGATTCGTAATCCCGGGTGAGGCCCGGCCCCGAGAGAAACGTTTCGATGCAGCCCTGCTTACCGCAGTAGCAGTTAGGCCCTGGTAATTCATCGGTCTGTGGCCATGGGAGTGGGTTATGTCCCCACTCACCTCCAATGGCGTTAATTCCCATAATGGGTCGACCGTCAACGATAGCTCCACCACCTGCGCCGGTGCCAAGAATGACACCGAAGACAACATTTACCCCTGCAGCGTTTCCGTCAGTAGCTTCTGAGAGGGCGAGACAATTTGCATCATTGCCGAAACGGAGCGGTCGCTCCAGTAGGCGTGAGAGGTCTTTAGCAAGTGGCTTGCCATTTAAACACGTGGAATTTGAGTTTTTGATTAATCCAGTAGCTGGAGAGATGGCCCCAGGTGTACCAACACCTACCGTGCAGGTTGCGTCGATCTCCTTTTCAATAGATGTTACAAGTGTCGCGATCGCCTGTAGGACATCTTGATAATTGTCTTTGGGCGTAGGCACCCGTTGACGCAAGAGCACGGTGCCTCTATCCACAAGGGCAATTCCTTCTATTTTTGTTCCGCCGAGATCGATACCAATACGTGCGTTCGCCACTAGAGTTCGCAAAGAGACCAAAAATGATGATTAACGAGGTGCTTATTCACGCCTTGCGGTTCCTAAAATTCTGCTTTCCGTTCGATCTGTTGAGCGAAGACTTCAGGATCAGTTGTTGGCAGATCGCAGATTCGATTTTCGCAGACGTAAGCCGTAGCCTGGCCGTCACGGGCAAACTTACCCTCTACGAGTGGAATGAGAGTCGCGTGGTCGTTAAAGGTGTCGCCTTCGGGAACCACACTTAACACACGATTTGGTAGAAAGGTCTTCCGTAATTTCATAAGAAACGGTGCGGCCTCATCACGTGATTGAGGTGTAATGATAATAATTTCCTTTGGTATATCACTGTGGAAGTCAACCGCAAGTAACATCTCCGCTAGAGCCACAGGCGCCCGCGACAGAGTACCATCGAACGCGCGTAGACTACGTTCAGCCCGTTGTCGGTAACGGTCGTCCGTAGTAAATTCATGCAGGCGCATCAGGTTGAGGAGTTGTACGGAATTTCCTGAGGGTTCAGCACCGTCAAAATTTGGTTTTTCGCGTGCCAGCAAGGTTTCATGATCGTCGCTCGTCATGAAGAATCCACCGTCTTCATCTTCGAAATGACTTTCCAGCACACGGTCGAGCGCGAATGCATTTTCGAGCCAACGTGGCTCACTTGTCGCTTCGTACAGATCAAGAAGTCCGGCGATGAGAAACGCGTAGTCGTCCAGGTATGCGTTGATGCGAGCTTGGCCGCTGGCATGGGTCCGACGCAATTGTCCGTCGACACGCGAATGAGTCAATAGAAAATTAGCCGCCGCGGCAGCCCGTTCTGCGTAGTCTGGCCGATCGAGGATCAAAGAGGCTTGGGCGAAGGCTGAGATCATCAAGCCGTTCCAGGAGGTCAGAACTTTATGGTCTCGTAGTGGCGCTGGTCTGGTGGTTCGTGTCTTGTACAGTGTTTCGCGGGCCGTCTTGAGTAATGACTCCGCATGGTCGAGTGGAATGTTGAGTTCCTCCGCCACTTCTAACAGTGGACGAGGTGTATTCAGAATATTTCGACCTTCGAAATTCCCGGCAGCAGTAACGTTGTAGTATGCAGAAACTAATTGAGCCTGTTGTTTAGGTAACGCTGAGCTTAATTCGTCTGGGGTCCATGTGAAAAACCACCCCTCTTCGCGCTCTCCACTTGGTCCAAGACTGTCGGCGTCAGTGGCTGAATAAAATCCACCATCTGGTGAACTCATGTCACGTTCGACATAGCGCAATATGTCCTGTGCCACAGCTTTGAAGCCCTCGACGCCAGTCGCTTGATAGGCTTCCAGATATGCTGTAACGAGGAGCGCGTTGTCATAGAGCATTTTTTCAAAGTGCGGCACCAGCCACTGGGGATCAGTGGCATAACGATGAAAGCCTCCGCCGACATGGTCATACATTCCACCGCTTGCCATTTTTTCGAGTGTGTGTGTGGCCATATGTAAGGCTTGTTCGTCGTTCGTGCGTCGGTAATGGCGGAGCAGAAGACGGATGGAGAGGCTGCTGGGGAATTTCTGAGCACCTTGCAACCCTCCGTAGGTGGTATCGAATCCTTGGTCGTAGGCTGCAACAGCGGCATCGATCGTACTTGTGTCGGCTAAGCCTCGCTCACCCGGCGGGGGTATTAATCGCTCGGAGACTCGTTTAGTGATTTCTGCAGAGGCCGCCAGGACTCGATCAGGTTGGCTGTCATAGGCTGCCTTCAGCTGCTTCAGCATTGTCAGAAAGCCGATGCGGGCACCACGGTCACCATCGCGAGCAGGAATGTAGGTTGCACCCGAAAAGGCTTCCCGATCGGGTGTCAGCCAAACCGTCATCGGCCATCCACCTCGACCAGTGAGCATTTGCACGACGTTCATATACACCGCATCGATATCTGGGCGCTCTTCCCGGTCCACCTTGATGGCAATGTAATGTTCGTTCATGTACTGCGCGATTTCTTCGTCCTCGAATGATTCCTCCTCCATTACATGGCACCAATGACAAGTTGAATAACCAATCGAAAGAAGTACCGGTCGCCCGAGTTTGCGTGCGTGCTCGAATGCTTCATCGCCCCACGGAAACCAATTCATCGGATTATGAGCGTGTTGTCGCAGGTAGGGGCTCGTTTCGAGATACAGCCGATTTGTATACTTCGGTGTTTTGTCGTCATTTAGGTGACGTGTGCGTGGTGTGTAATCCGCATCGCGCGCCACCCATGCTGCTTCGAGCGATGCAACCAATTCGCTGTCGAAAGGTAAAGCTCCTGGAAGTTGACCGGTCATGACATCCTGACTTCCGTGTGCGTGCACGGACGAGAAGCGACTATAACCCCAGCTGCAGTTCAGCAATAACAGTACTAGCAGGGATATCGACCAAGACCACCGGCGGGTCCACCGCCACGCCTGGATTCCACGCATTAAGTTATTATGGCCTAAGTTGGGCTGAATAAAAGACCTGGCCCTAGAGTTCAGTTTAGACGCCAATGTAGGAACCGGTTGACTGTTGTGCTGAGGGGCCAGAGAATTGTTTGCACGAGATTGCGTAATAGAATGCTAAAGGAGTATTTCCATGACAAAGGCTGATCGAATTTTCGTCTCATACGGAATTTCCATAACGGTAATGGTGGGTACCATTGCCTGCGCTGGCGCTGAAAATAGCACTGAGAGTAACGCCGAGGCCGAGGTTGTAAGCCAGGTACAGCCGGAGCCAACGAATTCCCATCAAAATCCTTATTTGCCGGTTGAGGGATGGGCAAAGTTACCGGAGGGGAGGGAATGGGGTTCCACTAGTGCTGTTGACATCGCCCCCGATGGAACGATCTGGGTTGCTGAGCGGTGTGGAACCAACAGCTGTCTTGAATCCGATCTTCCGCCTGTCTTGCATTTTGATAAAGAGGGTAACCTTCTTGCGAGTTTCGGTGCGGGATTGATTGCCTCACCTCACGGAATTTTCGTGGATGGTGAAGGTAACGTTTGGGTGACCGACTGGATGGATAACGCACCTCGTGCGCCTCGTCCGGAGACAGACGAGGAGCGAGCGGCGGCGCGAGCCGAAGCGCAGGCTAGAAAAGGACCGCCAGAAGGCGCCACGAAGGGTAGCCAAGTCTTCAAGTTCAGTGAGGATGGCGAATTACTCATGACGTTAGGTGAGCCTGGTGGTGCGGCAGAGCCCGACTACTTTTATCAGCCATCCGATGTGCTTGTGACGACCGACGGGACAATTTTCGTCGCTGACGGCCATGGTCGTGGTAACGCACGCATCATGAAATTCACAAGTGACGGGACGCTCATTACAACGTTCGGAACGAAAGGTTCCGGTCCCGGAGAGTTTAATGGTCCTCACGCGCTGGCTATGGATTCGATGGGCAGACTGTTTGTGGGTGATCGGAGTAACAACCGGATTCAGATCCTTGATCAGGACGGTAACTTCATTGAGGAATGGTATCAATTCAGCCGACCAAGCGGCATCTACATCGATCAGAATGACATGATTTATGTAGCCGATTCGGAGTCCGGTTCGGTCGCTCCTAGCCAAGGTGCATGGAAGCGGGGAATCCGTATTGGTAGTGCCGTGAATGGTACGGTGATGTATTTCATTCCAGACCCTGACGAAGATGCAACAGGAACAAGTGCGGCGGAAGGAGTTGCGGTTGATTTCGAAGGCAATATTTATGGTGCCGAAGTCGGTCCGCGAGCGCTGAAAAAGTACGTGCCGCGACCTGAGGAGTAACGTGTATTGCTCAATCTTATTAATTGGGGTGAGTGACGGGGATTGAACCCGCAACATCCGCAGCCACAGTGCGGCGCTCTACCATTGAGCTACACTCACCATATATGGTGCGCACGAGATCACTAAAAACTCGAGTGTAACACAGGCGTAACAGCCACGTGAAACGCCCGTGTCAAGTTGTTGTAATTGGTTCGCACAACCTCGATCGCCTGAAAAATAAACGGCGTGACAACTGGAGATAAACTCATGAAGAGAGTTCAAAGTTATGTAATCAGCGTAGTGGCGGTGGGTTTGGTGTCAGCGTTTTTGATTGGCAAGACTGTTAGTGGTGACGCGGTAAACACAATGGAGCGATCGGAGTCTGCTGCTTCAGTGGTGGCCTTACAATCTGGACACACAGGCATCTATGGTGGCGCTAGGCCTCTTGCTCCGTACTCGCCTGGTGTTGATGCTGGTGAGACCGTGTATTTGTCAGGGCAAGTAGGAATTAATCCAGAATCGGGTAGTTTACACGACGGTGTTGAAGCTCAAGCCCGTCAAGCTTTAGAGAATCTGCATAAGTTGTTGACCGAAGCAGGCCTTTCGAAAAGCCATGTAGTACGAGCAACGGTCTATCTTGATGATATCGAAAATTATGGCGCGTTGAATGCGGTATATGGTGACTTCTTTGAGGAAGTCGACGTCAAGCCATCTCGTTCAACGGTTGGTGTGGCCGCATTGCCAATTGGCGCGGCAGTCGAAATCGATTTCATTGCGGTCAAGTAAGAAGCGGCACTAAGTGGTACAGGTGCGGTTGGTATTACGGAACTTGAAACCGTACAACGAAGCCCCATTTGTCGGAACCGCGGCGGCCGGTGAAGGCACGCGGTCCACTGATGGGGTGAATGCCTGAAACCCATGGAAATGGGTTTGACAACAGATTGCGATAGAACGCTAGTGTGACACTGTTGGCGAATTGTGCATACCAGCGAAATACCGTGGAGCGTTCTGTTTTCCCCATCGATACCCTGAGGCGATCTTGTTCCGCCAAGAACTTGATGAGGGAGTCGTCACGCGATAATTCTTCGCGGGTCACCACCATACCGACGGTCAGAGCGTCTGTTACCGGCGCTGAGACATCGACGCCTGCGTAATAACCAGATTTCTCTATTGGCTCGGTGGTGAACCCCAACATTTTTGCGGAAGTTTGTGTTGGCCCCCAAGTGTAATTAGCCCATTCGCCGAATGCGGTTACATATGTGAATGGCTGGTAACGTGCTGATAAGACTAGCGCCGAGTCGTGGCGCTTGCTTGCAAAGTAATTAGGTAGCCGTTCGACTTTCGATCCAGTAAACCCGCGCTTCAGCGCTGCTCGAAACTCTAATTTCTGATAGGGCATGAACGTACCAGAAAGGAGGCCTGTCACTGCAGAATTTGTGTCTAGGTCCGGATTGAGAAAATAGAAGTAATCATAGTCAGACCGCCGATTCCCTTCTCCTAGAAAGGTCGCAAAATTGATTATTACCGACGGATATTGACCTTTTCTGGTGTGAGTAAACGATAGATCCACACCGAAATTTGTTTCAGCATTGATACGCTGTATGTGCGTGGCGTCTTTCGAAGTGAAGGACCCTGCATCTTCCCAATGAAAGCCTACGGGCAACATGAAGCGGCCAAATTTTACGCCGAACTTCCCACGCTGATAATTGAGATGGGCCTGTCGAATGGCGCCTTGCTGGTCGACCAGGTCGAACGCGATGAAGCGGTAGTCGTCGACGCGTGTGCGACCATCTGGCTCACAGTTTACCCGAGGACCGATGGCGCTAGGTCCGTTAGGAAAAAAGAAATGTTCCTCGCCACAAGCTGCTAATGCTTTTGTTTCAGTGACTGGATTAATCTCAAGAACGTACGACAGATCCTTGTTGATGTTGCCGAATAACTCAACAATTGCGTAGCCGATTCGTCCTTGTTTCTCAAGTCCAAGAGAAGCTTGCGCGGAATCGTGACCCCAAGCTGCCATAAATTTGACGCGCACGCGAAGCTTGTTGTTGTCAGGTATGCTGAACCCCGTCTTTGTGTTTACGGGATCCTCTTTGACACTGGTTCTCGGTTGACTTGTTGGTCGAGTGTCCTCATAGCAGGGAACTCCGCTATTACAACTCTGAGCGGTCACGTGGTTGCCGGTCGCGATCGATAAATAAAAGACCACAAACAAAACTGCCGTGAAAGGATTTCCGCGTGTCCGGACAAGGCGAGTTATCATGAGTTCAAGTTTCTCGACAGGTTTTCTCGCGTTGGGACGCCGCCAGTCAAGGTTCTTTTGATAGGGCTTTGGTTATGCCGGTGCGGCAAACGTATCCTTGTCTGATTCCACCTTTAGGTCGTTGCTCGGACCTTCAATATTGGTCGATCGCCGACTACTTGTTAGGCGTCTGAGGTCCTCAACGATTGCGTAACTGGCTGGCACGAGAAACAGCGTAACGATTGTCGAAAACATGATTCCATATGCTAGCGAAACTGCCATAGGGATCAAGAACTTCGCCTGCATACTAGTTTCCAGCATAAGCGGCAAGAGACCAAAGAATGTGGTGAGGGAAGTCAAGAGGATCGGTCTGAGTCTAGCAGCTCCCGCCTCGCGAATGGCTAATGAGAGAGTGCCCAATTTTTTACGATACCGATTTATGAAATCCACCATTACTAATCCGTCATTCACGACGACTCCCGCCAGTGCGACGAGTCCAAACATCGACAGAAGACTGATGTCCATTCCCATAATGAGATGCCCCAGGGTCGCTCCTACGAGACCGAACGGGATGGCCGTCATGATGATCAGTGGTTGAACATACGATTTGAGCGGTACCGCCAAGAGCACGTAGATCAAAAGTAGAGCAATCATGAATCCCTGCGTAAGTCCACCAAACGAGTCTGAGAATTCGTTTACTTGGCCTTCAAACGAATAAAACACATTTGGATAAGCGGATAAAATCTCGGGAAGCACGCGGACATCAAGGTCTTCGGTAACATCGCCAGCCGTAGTGATCGATTGATCTACGGCTGCTGTCACATTTAAGGCTCGTCGTCGGTCAACCCGTTTGATCGATGAAAATCCTCGCCCTGGTTCGACCGTCGCGACTTGAGAAAACGGTACTTCTTCACCTTCGGGAGTTCGGATCCGCATGTTCTCGAGGTTGCCGACAGACCGGCGCTCTACTTCTGGATACCGAATCATGACTCTGACGTCGTCGCGGCCACGCTGAATACGCTGGGCTTCCTCTCCATAGAACGCCTGGCGCACTTGGCGACCAAGGTCCGACAAGCTCAGGCCAAGCATTTCAGCTGCTGGCCGAATGCCTAATTTGATTTCCTGCTTGCCACTGCGGAACGAATCGGCGATGTCATAGACACCCGCATATTCAGCCAGTCCGGCCTTTACTGCATTACTGGCCGCGCGCAATTCGTCAATATCGGGACCAGTCAGCTGCACGTTGACCGCATCACCAGCCGTAAACAACTCTGCGTCGTACCTAATTTCAACTGCATCAGGTATAAGGCCCACTTGCTCGCGCCAGCGGTTTACAAGGTCGATGCTCCCGATGCCACGCACCTCTGATGGTTGCAATTCGATAAACAATCCGCCGAGGTGGGAAGCGGCCGGTGCCTGTTGCCGAGGTGCGAACCCACCACTCAAGTGTGGTGCTCGACTTCCAACCATCGAGTACACGGATTTGATAAGCGGGCGACCAGTTTCTGCCTCGACTTCTTGCCGGACAGACTCGGCAGCATCTTCCATGTGCTGAATTGCAGCTTCGGTTGATTCGACCGGTGTTCCCTGTGGCATGACAATAGACGCGGTCAGATAATCGGCATCCGTTGCTGGCATGAACACGACTCGGACCCAACCAGCACCGACCAACCCTAGCGACAGCATTAGGGTAGCCAAACCAAGTGCTCCTGTGACGTAGCGCCACTGGATAGCGCGTTCTAGCCACGGGCGATAAACATTTGTAATGAAATGCTGGAGGCTGCCATCGATCCGGCGACGGATTCCTTTGCCGAAACCAAACCGAGAGCGATCATTGCGATGGCGCGACAGATGCGCTGGGAGGATGAGAAGCGATTCAATGAGTGAAAAAATCAAGCAAGGCATGACGACCAGCGGCATTACGATCATCATTTTTCCCATGACGCCGGAAATAAACATTAACGGAGCAAACGCTGCCACGCTCGTGAGCACGGCAAACGTCACCGGTGTTGCGACTTCGTGAGCGCCAGTAATGGCGCCTTGGAGACGATTACCGCTTCGTTCCTGGTGTGTGTAGATGTTTTCACCAACGATAATTGCGTCATCGACAAGGATGCCAAGCACAACAATAAATGCAAAAAGCGACATCATGTTGATTGAGACATCAAGCGCAGGCAGTAACCACAACGCTCCTAAGAACGATATTGGGATGCCGAGACTGACCCAGAACGCCAATCCAAACCTGAGAAACAAGGTCAGCACGATAAAGACGAGCACGAATCCAGTTAAACCATTTCGAACAAGTAGGTTCAGTCGGTCGCTAAGCACCAAGGCCGAATCACCCATTGGGGTCAAGGTGACTCCTGCCGGAAGGCGGCTTTGTGCTTGCTCAACGTACTTATAGACTGCAGCTGAGACTTCTGGGGCGCTTTGATCACCAGTTCGGTAGACTGCGATGACGAGTGCCGGTTCGTTTTGGAATCTTGAAAATTGTTCGGTTTCTTCAAAGCCATCCACTACGGTTGCAACGTCTCCCAAGCGAAGGTGTGTTCCATCACTTCGGGTAAGGAGAACGAGGTTTTCGAATTCATAACCTCGGTACGCTTGACCTTTCGTGCGCAGGAGGAATTCTCCGCCATCGGTCTTCACCGAACCGCCAGGCATGTCGAGTGATGATCGGCGGACGGCATTGGCCACTTCGTCAAACGTTAGGTTGTGTCGGCGCAGCAATGTTTCTGAGACTTCGATTGAAATTTCGTAGGAGCGGGCATTGGCAACCTCAACCTGTGTGAGACCAGGAACTACTGCGAGTTCGTCCCGCACACGTTCGGCGAGTATTTTTAGATTCGATTCATCAATAGCTCCATGAACAGCTACGTTGATGACTTGTTGACGGTTGGTAAGTTCTTGTACGACCGGTTTTTCGGTTTCTTCCGGGAACGTCTCAATGGCATCAATGCGGGCCTTCACATCCTCAAGTAGCTTACGAACATCGGCACCGGATTCGACTTCAATGCTGACACTGCCGTTGCCTTCGCTCGCGCTCGACGTGATCCGCTTAATCCCATCGAGTCCTTCGATTGCTTCTTCGATCTTGATGCACACCCCTTCTTCAACTTCTTCTGGAGCAGCACCGCGATACGATACTTGCACTGTAATCATGTCGAGAGAAAACTCAGGGAATATTTCTTTCTTAAGGGTTAAGCCTGTAAAGAGGCCACCCGCCAAGATCAAAACCATGAGCAGGTTGGCTGCCACAGGATTTTTTGCGAACCACTCAATGGCGCTCTTCATAAGCCTTCCTCCGTATAGGTCGTGGATGGGACGGTCATAGGCATTTCTGTCTCAACTAGAAATGTCTGGACCTCCATACCGTCCGAGACTACTTCGATTGATGAGAGGTTGACGTGCTCACCAGCGTCCAGTCCCTTGGTCACAATAATGTGGGTAGGGGTGGTGCGTAGCAGGGTGACGTCTCGATGCTGTAGTCGGTCGTCATTGTCTACAACAAGGACCTGGTTGTTTCCCCGCAGGGCCGCGCGTGGCAATGCGGCCACTTGTTCTGCGATACGTCCTTCGATTTCAGCTTCGACGAACATGCCGGCCGCCAATGGTGGTCTGTTTGGATCGGTACCACGGCCGTAGGGATTGTTCACCTCAGCGACGACATGGACCATCCGTGTCCGTGTATCGATTTCGCCCTCGGTCCTGACAATTCGTCCCTGCCATTCGTACACTTGGCCTGCAAAATTCGCCCGCAATTTCACCCGTGGTCCACGTATTCGGCCAGCGTCACCGCGGTAATTTAATGGCAAATTGAGATGAGCCAGTTCGTCGTCCGGCAGTGGAAGTCGGATTTCGGCTACATCTACTGCGTAGATCCTGGCGACTGGTGTGCCGATGGTTACGAACTGCCCCCGATCGACACTTTTATCGCGGACGCGACCCGCGTAGGGTGCGCGGACCTGCGTACGAGCCAAATTTCGGCGTGCGGTTTCGAGATTGGCTTGCGCTGCGGCTAGACTCGCTTTCGCGCTGGCAATTTGAGGTTCCCGCATCGTTAACGATCGAGCTTCGCCGGTACCAATGCGGTCCCAACCCCACTGCGCCAGTTCCTTTTCAGCTTCCTCTTCCGCGATGCGGAGCTGTGCCGCTGTAATCTCGGCTTCGCGCTGCACGATCACCTGCTCGTAGTCGTGCGGGTCAATACTTAACAGTACGTCGCCAGCCTCAAAGAAGCCACCGGCCACAAATGATGGTGAGACTTCTATGATGCGCCCAGTCACTTCGGGGACCAGCTGGCTTTCGGTTCGCGGATTGACGGTGCCTTGACTCCTGACAATCAGTGGAAGGTCAATCATATCGACTTCAACCACACGAACTTGAGGGATTACAGTCACTGGGGTTCGGGTTGGCGCTTCTGGTTTGAGGGTGAACATTGTGGCAGACACAAGTAATCCCACAAGCAGGACTGCTACTGGTAATCCGATCTTGAGAGCTAGTTCTTTTCGACGATTCATGGTGTATTTACCTTCGTATCACACTGACTGCACCGTTGTTTGTGTTGGTACGACGGCAGCCATCCCTGCGGTGCAGAACTGCACGAGTGCGTCAAGCAGCGCGTCACTCCGTTCAATCTTCACGTTGCCCATGCCGGCATTCTTCATTTGTGTGCACACTAGAATGTGAGCTAGCGACCCAATAACAAAGTGCACTCGCCAAATAATTTCTTCTTTTGAGAGATGGGGTAGGACGTGTTTGAAAGCTGGTCCAAAATGTTGGGCGACTTCATCGAATAGTTGAAAAAATGCATCGCGCAACTGCTCGTTGGTTTCTGAATGCATTCGACCGACCAACTGCAGGAATTTCGCCCCTTGAGATCCATGCCACTCTGTCGAATGAAAGCATGGTTCAAGAAAGGCTCGCATTACTTGTTCAAGGTCCGGCTCACCGTCTTTCGTTTCTTCTTGGAGGGCAAGGAGCGTCTTAACGCGCTCGGTGTTGATTGGTCCGACTCGTCGCTTGAATACGGCGTGCAGAAGCTCTTCCTTGGAGCCAAAGTGATAATTCACCGCAGCAATGTTTACGTCAGCCTCGTTCGTAATTTGCCGAATTGAAGTCGCCGAAAACCCGTACTCTCCAAATAACTGCTCTGCCGAATCCAGTATCCTTGCCTTGGTTTCGATATCCATTAATGAAACGAGTCTATCGTATTTCAAACGTTCATTACAAATGAACGTTTGATTTATAACGTGGTTTAATGGCCTTAATTTTAGATAAATTTAATTATGAATAAAAGATAATTGATTATCAAGTAACAGACTTGAAGCTAGTAACAATGGAGAAAAATCGTCACTGTAATTCAACTTTCAGTAAAAATTCGAAGAGATCCTGGGCTTGAAATCAGTTGGCTGAGACTGGCTAGGGCTAGGGAGAAAGTGTGGTGATGTTTACTTCTAAATGTTCGGGTCCGGTGAGATATCCTAAAGTCCACCTGTTAGGAGATTCATGGTATTGTCCAATACTGGATTGTGTACCTAAGGGTTTTGGCTGACCTTAGATGAAAAGGCACAATTTTACGGTGTGGTAAGTCGTAATTAAAAAGAATTCACACACAACTTCGCGAAGCTGAGAGTTACTCATGACCGATCACTGTGATTTCTGTCCGCCTGAACCCTCCGGCCGTGTGTCACGCCGGGATTTTATTAAAGGCGTCATTGCTTCCGGCGTCACGGTTTCGAGTATCGCCTATGTTCCTGCAACTTGGGCCCAGTCGATGGCTGGTCCGCCAGGTGGGGTGGAACGCCTTCTGTCACTCAACGTGAACGGACAAATTCGTCGCGTGGATGTGCTGCCGAATGAAACGCTAGCGATGACGCTTCGATACAAACTCGGATTGACGGGGACGAAGCTTGGCTGTGATCGTGCTGAATGTGGTGCTTGTACAGTAATGATCGACGATGTCTCACACTATTCTTGCTCGACGCTCACACACCGCGTCCGCGGACGTCAGATCATAACAGTTGAAGGGTTGGAAAGCGCATCAGGTGAGTTGCATCCGGTGCAGCAGGCGTTCATTGATGAACTAGGTCCCCAGTGCGGCTTCTGCACACCTGGACAGGTGATGTCAGCGGTGGCCTTGCTTAAAGCCAATCCAAATCCAAGTCTCCAGGAAACCCGTGAAGCAATGGCAGGGAATTTGTGTCGGTGTGGTGCGTATGACCATTACTTGAATGGGGTCATGCGCGCAGCGAGTGGAGAGTAGCGATGGCGAATGTACTGTTGGGTAAGAACTTCACGCCGCCTGATGTCTATGGCAAGGTGACGGGGAAGGCAAAGTACGCCGAGGATTTCCGCGCTGAGGGCATGCTCTTTTGCCGACTGTTAACCAGTCCAATGCCCCATGGGCGGGTCCGCACGATTGATGCGTCAGCTGCACTTGCAATGGAGGGGGTGGTAGCGATACTGACGGCGGATGAGCTGCCGGAAGTGCCCGCACCTCGTGCTCCAATTCTGACCAACGAACCCCATTACGTTGGCGAGCCGATTTTGGCGGTGGCCGCTGTCGACGAAACCACGGCTGAAGAGGCCATTGCGAAGATTAAGGTGGATTTGGAACCACTGCCGTTTAGCGTAGATCCGCTTGAGAGTCTTCGTCCTGGTGGGTCGAATGCGCGGACGACTGGCAATGCTATGGTTCCTCAGGAAGGTCTCAAGGAAATTAAGTGGACGGCCGAGGATTTTGCTGCAGCGGGCGAAGGTAAATTGCCGATGGGCGAGCCGGCTTCAACTTGGTCATACGGGGACTTGGACGGCGGCTTTGCAAATGCTGCGGTCGTGCTTGACGAGACGTTTGTGACGGCGGGGAACTCACATCACTCGATGGAACCTCGGACGGCCATGGCGTACTGGGACAACGACAAGTGTTACGTCCATGGGTCCAATCAAAGTCAGAGTTTCATTGTGCCGGGTTTGGCGAATTTGATCGGCATTGAACCTGCCCAGCTGGTTTTCATCGGCGAAAACTGTGGAGGAGGGTTTGGGTCGAAAGGCGCGGCATATCCGATTCAAGCTTTGCCAGCGTTAATGTCCAAGAAAACAAAGCGGCCAGTCATGATGCGAATCAGTCGCGCCGAAGAATACGCTATTGGTGTTGCGCGGTCAGGGTTTCAGGGTCGCATCAAATTGGGATTCAGAGAGGACGGACGGTTACTGGCGTGCGACCTCTATATTGTGCAGGAGAACGGTCCGTATACAGGGTTCGGTGATTGGAACGCTGCCGCCAGCGCCGTCTCACTGGTCTACACCCCGGAAGCGATGCGATTCCGTGGCATACCGGTCTTGGGCAATACACCGCCGAAAGGCGCACAACGCGGGCCGGGACAAAACCAGATTGCGACGGCCGTTGAACCATTACTGGATAAGGCAGCGCAGCAGCTTGGTCTTGACCAGGTAGCGATACGTCGAATCAATGCGCCGGACCACGACTCCAAATACGGAGGGGATCAAGGTCCTGTGACGAGCGCCTACATGCGCGAAGCATTAGACCAGGGCGCGGCGAGTTTCAAGTGGGACGAAAAACGGGCTACCAGTGGGCAACGTCAAGGGTCGAAAGTGATCGGCGTTGGTGTGGGGCAGGCCTTTCATTCGGCGGGAGCCAATGGCTTTGACGGGTTAGTACGGCTGACGCCTGATGGGAAACTGCATATTCATACCGGTGTTGGGAACCTCGGTACATACTCATACGCCTCGACGAGCCGGGTGGCCGCGGAAGTTCTAAAGGCTGATTGGGACAACTGTGTTATCGAGCGCGGTGATTCAAGTCGTGGGTTACCGTGGAACCTCGGGCAGTTCGGCAGCAATACGTCGTTCACGATGACGCGGACTAACTACGCGGCCGCCATGGATGCAGTTGCGAAGCTGAAGGCTATTGCTGCAAATGATCTTGGTGGATCGCCTGACAACTATGAGATTGGGAACGAGACGGTGTATCGCCGGGGTAATCCGTCACGGCGACTGACCTATGCAAGGGCGGCCCAGCGGGCCATCGAGTTGGGCGGGGCGTACTCCGGGCAGGAGATGGCCGAAGACCTGAATCCGATGACGAAGGCTTCCGTGCGAGGTTTGGCGGGTACCGGTTTGATTGGCGCGGCGAAGGATGGTCTCGAACGCACCGGGATGGTGCCGGCGCTGGCGGCGGGTTTTGTTCGGATTGAGCTAGATTTGGAAACCGGGAAGTTTGAAATTCTTGATTACTTAGGTGTGGCTGACTGCGGGACCGTGATGCATCCCCAAGGACTCGAAGCCCAGGTGCGGAGTGGTGCGGTGATGGGCTTTGGGGAGGCCGCTCTCGAGCGCCAAGTCTTCGACCCAGAATTTGGTTTGCCAGGGGCAGTTGGGTTTTATCAGGCCAAGCCACCGTCTTACTTGGATGTGGCTGTGGGGATGGGTGCGGATGCCGTCGATAAAGCGGATCCCCAGAACCCGGTTGGGGCAAAAGGGATTGGAGAGCCTTTGATGGGGTGCGCGGCAGCCGCGTTACTCTGTGCTATCTCGGATGCGCTCGGCGGGCACTATTTCAACCGAGTTCCCGTGTTACCAGACATGATTCTCAACGCGGCTTCAAAGCGACCACAGTCACATAAGCCGTTGGATATGCACACCGACTGAGGAATCTCATGGCGAATGACATGATGTCGCACTTCGAACTGTTCCAGCCGACGGATCTGGAGACCGCTTTGGAACTCCTAGACCGCTGGGGTGATCGGGGTTGGAAATTGGCTGGCGGACACGACAGTCTCGGATGGTTTAAGGAGCGCATTAAGCAGCCCCAGGCCCTGATCGATCTGGAGGGCATCGAAGAACTTCGCGGGATTCGAGAGACCGCTGATGGCATCGAAATCGGTGCCTTGACGACGCTGACGGATATTGAACGAGACCCAATGTTACGCCAGCGGTGTGGATTGCTTGCCGATGCGGCTCGCCGCGTCGCGAGTCCTCAAATCCGGAACACGGGTACTTTGGGTGGCAATCTCTGTCAGGATACGCGGTGCTGGTATTACCGATACGGGCTGACTTGCTATCGTGCTGGAGGTAATGTTTGTTACGCGGACACGCCGGTGGCCATGAACAGGGAGCACAGTTTGTTCGAGGGGAGCCGATGCGTAGCGGTGTCGCCGTCGGATACGGCTACAGCGCTCGTTGCGCTCGACGCATCGATGGTCATCAGAAATTCTTCCGGCGAGCGCGTTGTGCCGTCTGGGGAGTTCTTTATGCCGGAAGCCGTGGACATCACGCGGATGACGGTGTTAGAACCTGGAGATATTCTGACGGCCATCCGCATTCCTGCATCGTGGACCGATGCCGCGTTTTATTTTGAGAAAGTCGCGGATCGGAATGCATGGGACTTCGCGTTAGTGAGTGTAGCGACTGCTATGCGGCTCGACGCGAGCGGCATGATTGAGGACGCGCGAATCGTCTGCGGAGCCGTGCAGTGTACGCCACGTCGTTTGGTTGACGTCGAAAATTTAGTTAAGGGACGAGCGCCGAATGAAGAAACCGCAGAGATGGCAGCGGCAGCGGCGGCCGATGGTGCACGACCGTTGAACTCGAACCACTACAAGATTCCGCTCATGCAGAATCTGGTGAAGCGATCACTCCGTTCTTCCTGAGTCATCACGGCGTCGGCTTTAAACCTCCTTGGGGAGGCCATTCTGACTAGGAACTCTACCACTCGCTTGCGTCGTCTTCCTGGTGCGCATCCACTAGGACGGAACCTTTTATGACAGAAGGCCTGGAATTACTCGCAACTTTTGTGGTCGGACTCGGGATAGGAGTCTGGCTAGGCTCGTACTTTCAGAAAAAGCTAGCCTCTCAGCAAAAGAGCTTCTTTGATACCAGCCTCAGTGAAATGAAGTCCATATTCCAGGGTGCGGCCCGTGATGCACTTAAAGACAATAAGGAAGGGTTCCTTGAGGCCACGGAAACTAAACTGACACCTCTAAATAAAGCTCTTGAGGAGTTAAAGAAAAAAACTGGTGAATTGGAAAAAACGCGGGCAACCGACTACGGCCAGCTGAGTAAGCAGATAGAAAACATGCTGGCTGAAGCCCAAAGAATGCAGACGAGTTCGGAGAAGATGCAGAACTTGCTGAAGGGTTCCAGCAAGGCACGCGGCAACTGGGGAGAATACCTTCTGCAGAATATCGTCGAGCTCGCTGGTATGAAAGAACATGTTCACTTCGAGGTGCAGGAACCGCTTTCCGATGGTAGTCGTCCAGACATGCTGATCCTTCTTCCAGGAGGAGCTGGAATTCCAGTCGACTCAAAATGTCCCTTTGAATCCTATGCGAAGGCTAAAGAAGCAACTGACCCTGAGAACGAGAAAGAGTTCCTGAAGGCTCATGCAGCGGCGGTTAAAGGGCACGTAAAAACATTGATTGGAAGAGACTATTCGGAATTTGCTGACGGTGATATCGATTTCACGGTCATGTTCATGCCCGGCGATCACTTATTGACAGCTGCCTTGGACGTGGATCCAGAACTCCAAGAATACGCCTTCCAGAATAGAATTCTGATCACCAGTCCAGTCTCGCTGGTCGCCTTATTACGAACAGTTCGAGTTTATTGGACACACGACGAGGCAAATCGTAATGCGCAGGAAATTAGAGACCATGCTGTTGAATTAGCAAAACGGGTTGAAATTTGGACGACACATTATGCAGATGTCGGTGAGAATTTCAAGAAGGCGGTCGATGCCTACAACGCCTCGAAAAAAAGCTACGATGATCGGGTTCGTCCTCAGGCCAAGAGACTGGCGAAACTCAAGGTGGTTACACAATCGAAATATAAACCGCTCGACGACGACAAGTCCGGGCCACAAGAGATTGAGGCCGTTCTGGATTTGGAGCCCCCAAGAAAAGATTGAGACCTTGCTGGAATAACTGGTCTCACATCACGATTATGTCTGATGAGCGTGACGCGGAATCGTGCGACCGCGTCTCCTTGATCTTTGATAGTGAGGGCGGTAGGCTGTAGCGCGAAAGAAACATAGAAGCAAGGGACCTTATCCTAGGAGATCACGATGAACGCGAAGTTACCTGTTGCTGTGCTCGCCGTTACCTTACTCGCTGGGTTTGGCTTTTCAGCCTGCGCCACTGAATCGGAAGTCGAACCGGTGGCCGAAGAAACTGCAGTGGAGACGACTGAGGCGGTCGCCGAGACGGGGGAGCCTTCCGGTGCGCACACCTCAGCCGAGTGGCAGCTCTGGGCCTATTCCACTGCCGCCCCTTCGTTTATTGGCGACACTGCGACGATCTTGGATGGCGACAATAATGTGTTGAGAGAAGGCACGAATGGCTGGACCTGTCTTGCCGCCAACCCACGGGGAATGTCCGACCCGGAGAACGGCTGGATCGATGCCCTCGAAGCAATGCCCTTGTGCGGAGACGAAGAAGGCTTCAAATGGATAGGCGCCTATCTGACCGGTGAGACCCCGCAACTTGAGCGCGACACCTATGTGTGGATGCTCCATGGTGATAAGGGTGAGGACAACAGCACCCCGTTCGTCAGGAATCAGGCCGATGCAGAAGATCCAGCGAACTGGATCGAATCAGGACCTCACCTGATGCTGATGCCTAAAGACCCTGCGAGTCTGGACAACTTCACCAGCGACTTCACGACAGGCGCGCCCTATAACATGTTCCGTGGTACGAAATACGCGCATCTCATGATTCCCACGGAGGGTTACTACGACGACAAGCAGTGAAGCGTAACAGAGGCAGGAGGTTCTGATAATCACTGCCGGCGAGGCAGGCGTGGCACCGTAATGGGCCCCGCTGCTTCCACCTGGCTCCAAATCCGCCGTCCCACCTTGTCTGCTTCTGCGATGATGTGGTCCTCGTCCATCGTCAAGACCTTGCGGCTGCGCATGACGAACTGGCCGTCGACCATAACGGACTCGATGTCGGACGGTTGACCGTTATGGATCCACGCGGACACAATACGGCCCGCCGGCACCAGGTGGGCCTGCTGGGTATCAAGGACAATCAGGTCCGCCTTCTTCCCAATTTCAAGTGAACCGAGGAGCTGCTCCTGATTCACGGCGCGGGCACCGCCTTGGGTCGCATCTTCAAGCATGTCTTCTGGCTGCGGTTGCGTGCCAGGAATCACATCATTGCGCGAAATGCGTTCCGTGAGGAGAGCAACCTTCATCACGCTAAACATGTCGTTAGTGTTGTTGTCGGTACCGCTTGCGATTGGGCAGCCGGCTTCTCGGAGTTTTGCAATCGGTGGAATCACTCCTCGATTCGCGGCCATATTTGCTTGATGCGAAATGATGGTACCAGTTCGCCCAAGTAGTGCGATATCGGCATCGTTGACATATCGGCAGTGTGCGGCGAAGAGCCGAGGACCGAGGAAACCATGCTGATCAAGGAACGCTGGAGGACGAAGGCCATGGTAGCGCACCATGAACTCCACTTCAGGGACGCTCTGCGACAGATGGATCGTGTATCCGAGATCGTGTTTGTCAGCGAACGTCCGGATGGCTCGTAACAGTTCGGGTGATGAAGTTTCAGCAAGCGCAGCGGCCGGGAACACGGAGATGCGACCTTGATGCTTGCCGTGCCACGTACTAAACAAGTCGTTGATACGCTGCAATCCTTCGTCCCGTCGCTTGGCGGAGAACCTGGGGGGTGCACTGTTTGCGAGTCCTCCCGGGGACATCGGTCCGGCAACATTCTCGCTATCGCGCACCGACTCTGCGAAGACGCAGCGCAGACCTGTCTGCGCCAAGGCTGCAGCGTTTGGGCTGATGTTTCCGGTGTTCTCGACAATCGTGGTGGTCCCAGTCTTGATGGCTTCCAGCGCAGCGACGGTTACCATCAGGGCAGCTTCCTCACCTTCAAGGAGACTATTGGGTCGGACAGCCAGTCGTGCAGAATTCGGGAATCCGAAGTCTTCATTGAAGCCACGGGCGAGGACCGCCGCCATGTGGGCATGACAGTTGATCAAGCCTGGTAGTAGCGCCTTTCCCCGTCCATCATAGACATCGGCGTTCGGATAGGTCTCAAGAACTTGCTCGGTAGGGCCAATTGCAACGACCTTGTCGCCGTTGACTGCAAGGGCTACATCGTCTTGAACCGCATCGACGCCGACTACGGTTGTATGAGCAAAGACGATGGTGTTACTTAAACTCGCCTGACTCTGGACCATCCTTTCCCCGAGCAGGAGTGCCGCAGAACCGGCGAGCAGTTGCCGTCGACTGAAGGTGGTTGGTTCGTCCGGAGACTGTGAAGTTGACGACGTACGATGATTAGTCGACTGTGGCATGGTGGCACCTTGTCTCGATTGGGACCCTGAAAGTCTTCGGCCGTGAACACAATGGCTCAATAGGAAACAAATCCAATCTTCCGCACATTCCCGTCTCGATCAATCGAATATCCTTTAGGTTCATCCGTCCAGGTCAGATCCGGCAATATGGCCTTGAGTACTTGCCGATGATCACCGATGATTTCGTCATTGGTCACCTTATATGCCACGTTATCCCATTCATGTGGATCATTTTCGTGGTCATAAAGTTCCTCAAGATTGATATCAGGATAATAGATGTAACGGTACTGTTTACTTCTGACGGCATGTCCCACAACCGGTTCATCGGTCCAACTAAATTGATAGCTGGTCACAACTGGTGGAGTCTCTGCATCGGGGTTGTTGATCTGAGGCACCAGGCTGGTTCCGTCGAGGTGTGACGGTCGATTAAATCCTGCGAGATCAACCAGGGTTGGATAGAGATCCATTAAACTGACAGGCTGGTCGCTGGATGCCCCAGCTTGGGTTATCCCAGGAGCTGAAACGATGAGTGGCACTCGCGTTGATCGTTCCCACAACGTAAACTTCTCGATATTTTCCTTTTCACCCATATGCATACCGTGATCGGACCATACAACCAAGATGGTATCTTGGGCGTACTCTGAATGCTCAAAGGCCTCCAATACTCGACCCAACATGGCATCGGCAAATGTGATCGACGCAGCATAGGATTGGACCACTTGCTTCCATTGTTTGTTATCCACCACCCATTGATGGATCCAACGACGTCCGTGGTCAAAGGCGTCCTCAAGATCATCTTTCTTGGTTACGGGTAGGACAATGTCTTCCAAAGGGTATAAGTCAAAATACTTCTGCGGTACCTCCCACGGGTCATGTGGTTTCCAAATCCCCATTGCCAAGAAAAAAGGTCTATCGTGGTTTTGGTCGAGTTGGTAACGGGCCCAGTCGACGACATGATAGTCAGCCATTTTTTCGTCGGGCACCGTCACCGGTCCCCACGTCCACCAACTGCCTTCACCGCCACCGGGCCGAGTTGCGTTGTTCACCGTTGGCGGGTAAATCACTTCATTGGGAGCTCGAATCTGGAAGGGGTGGGAAATGTAGGAACTGGGGTAATAAAAATCCCAATTGGCCGGTTCGACTTGACTGGTGGGTGCCCATGGTGGGGCTTGGCTGTGATAGATCTTTCCAGCCCCCAAGGTCTTATAACCACGATTCTTGAAAAACTGCTCAAGCGTTTCCACGTTCCGCAGCATTTCGAATTCCCGCCACTTCGGCTCATCTCCCCAGAACACCTTCTCTGCTCCTGACCGAGCGTGATGGACTCCGGTGAGGATTGCGGTTCTAGCGGGAGCACAGGCCGGGGCTGGGGTGTGAGCGTTCGTGAAGACCATGGATGACGCGGCAAGGCGATCGAGGTTGGGAGTCTGGATAGTCATCTCCGGATGACCATTCATAAAGCCAGCCCAGTCGTTCAGGTCGTCCACTGCGATAAACAGAATGTTAGGTTTTGTTGCAGTGCTTGAAACTTGCGCGTTTCCGACAGTCGTATCTAGCAGTGCCAGACCTGTCACTAACAACAGTGTAAGGATCTGGGTGCGTTGTGTGTTTTGTGTGTTCATAGGGATTAGAGATGCTCAAGATTCGTCTGGGACGAGTAGGCGAATGGTGCCGTCGCGCTTGTTAAGGATGAAGAGCTGTCTGTCAGGACCAATGCTCATGCGCATATCGGCCCGAGTTGCGGGGTCTTTCCCCTGAGAAATATTCTGGGCTTGGATTAATTGAAGCAAGGTTCTGACTTCTTCGCCATTCTTGAACAGCACCCGACGAATCGCTTCCTGTCCACCGTGAGGGAGGTCATCCGCCGAAAAAGAGAAGACCTCGCCGCTCGGATTGTCACCGAATAATACGAGATTCGTAAGTTGGGGAATGTCGTTCTGACGGTAGGCGTAAACGCCAGTCGCTGCTGAACCGCGCTGTAGCAGCGGGTCCAGCTGTCCGTACTCGACTACAGGGTAAGACATCCTGGAGTCGCCCCGTCGGTTGATCAAGCTCACGGCGCGCCGACTAATAAACTCAAAGCTGCCTTCCCAGACGTTCCAGCCGAGGTTTGCTCCAGCGGTGACAAGACTGATTTCTTCTACGATGTTCTGACCGATGTCGGCGACAAACATATTGCCGTTCTGGGGATCCCAGGAAAAGCGTTGAGGGTTACGAAGACCCAACGCATAAATCTCACCGAGTATTTCGCTCCGGCTCTCATTGACGAAGGGGTTATCCGATGGAATCCCGTACTGGCCATTTGCACTGTTGGAACCCATCGGGTCAAGGCGAAAAATTTTTCCGAAGGCGGACATGGGGTTTTGAGACAGATTCAGAGGATCGCCACCACTTCCACCATCAGCGTTGCCCATATACAGCAACCCGAAGTCGTCACTCCCAGGTGCCGCTAGCGGATTAAACCCGAGATGGCCACCGTTATGGTTGCGAAAGGGTTGTTCGAAGCGGACTAATTCGCGAGGTGGTTGTCCTGCATAAATACTTTCGTGCGGAGCGTTGGTACTCCATTCAAGTAAGACCGTATCGTGAGTATTATCGGAATTTCCAGATTGAAAATCTGGCGGCGGTGCCATGTTCTTGGTGTCAGTCAGTGTGTAGAACTTCCCATAACCACGGGTGCCAGGTTCGCCGAATTGCGGATGAAAAGCAAAACTCTGGAAGCCCTGTTCATTTCGGGAGAATTCGACATTCACATTCCAGGTGGGGTCATTGAGATTGAGATACGGGGTTACTGTCTTGCCGTCATAACTCACGCTGTACAGGGGGCCTCGCATGTCGTTCACGAAGAGTCGGTCGGTCCCAGGTTCGTCAACCAATAACATTATGCGGGGTGCACTACCGTCACTGTCCGGGATTGTGGCGAACTCGATAATCCTAACCTCCAGCGCGGCTTGACGGGCACCGATTGATTCAGCAAAAGGGTCGTCAGTGGTCTGGGTGTGCCCAGGTGAAGCCATCAAGATTGCCAACACCATGACGTGTACGCTACGCAGTATCATTCAAGCTCCTAGACTGTCAGTGTGATTCCTATCTCAAGTGTTTGGTGATTCATCGTAGTGTATATGGTACGCCCGCCAGGATTCGAACCTGGGACCCTCGGCTTAGAAGGCCGATGCTCTATCCAACTGAGCTACGGGCGCACATGGTTCTGTAGTACGAGCACTAGCCAATCTCCTATCCACAATCATGACAGCGGAACTCGGCAAAAATTTCTTTTTGCCGATCAGGATTGGCACGCGCATAGTCGATCAGGCATCGGATCGCCTTGTTCGTGTCGGGCAACCCATGCTGTGTAACCATATCGTCCAAGAATTTCACTTTGGCTGACTCCAGCGTAATTGAATGCGATGTCCCGTCCTTCATAAAGCCTCCCCGGTTTACAACATGTCAACCTCAATAGTGAGGTTGCTGTGATGAGACAGATGCGTCTTGCTGAATGGATCTTAATTAGAGTGTAACTCTTCTGTCCTGACAATTTGACGAATCTCGTGACAAAATTTTTTGTGCGTATGTGTCATAATCTTCCAAAATATTGGCAGGTTGTAGTTTTCATCAATGGGTGCGATGAGTAGTCAGTTTTTTCACATCGGTCGGCGACATTTTTTGGAGCGGGTAGCCCTTGGCGTTGGCCTGACGGCAAATTGGTCGGGACTGTCCGCAGGAGCCCCGAGTACACATATGCAAGCACAAGCGACTTCAAATGAATCTCGGATCATTGTTTTTCAGGGTGATTCCGTGACGGATTCCAGTCGGAATCGCGAACAGCTGGGGTTTAATGATCCTTCTGGTCTTGGAGGAGGCTATGCGGGTATGGCGGTTGGTCAATTGCTGGGTGAGACGCCAGAAAACCGCTGGCAGTGTTACAACCGGGGAGTCAGTGGACACAAGGTCTTTGAGTTGGCAGATAGGTGGCAGGCCGATTGCCTTGCGCTGAAGCCTGATGTCCTGAGTATTCTCATTGGTGTGAACGATTTCTGGCATACCTTGTCACATGGTTACACTGGCACGGTGGAGACCTATGAGCAGGATTACCGAGCGTTGTTGGACCGGACGCGCACGGCTTTGCCGGACGTCATTTTGATCATTGGTGAACCTTTTGCTGTGACGGGAGGGACGGCACTTACTGAGGCGTGGTATCCCGCTTACGCCGCTTATCGCGAAGCCGCCAAACGGATCGCGGAGGACTACGGGGCAACATGGATTGCTTATCAGTCGATCTTCGATGAAGCCTTGAAGCGGGCTCCGGTGGAACACTGGTGTCCAGATGGTGTGCATCCTGCGCCAGCTGGGAACTATATGATGGCTCAAGCCTGGCTCGACGCATTCCAAACTGTCGTGTAGCGTGTTGTTAAGAATGGAGAACTTGATGCCAAGACCGATTTTGTGTGCGTTAGGGCTCATTGTGGCGGTCACATCTGTTAGTGTCGCCAGCGAGAAAGAACTCCAAGTTACTGTCGAAAAGAATGTGATCTATGGTCAGGTTGACGGTTCGGCGCTGCTCGCCGATATTGGCTACCCAGCGGGTAATGAGCTACCGGCCATTATCTATGTCCATGGAGGACGCTGGCGGGGTGGCTCTCGTGACTATCGCGAGAGTCTGGATGTTGCACAGTGGGCCGAGCTCGGTTACTTCGCGATGACGATCGATTATCGACTTGTTGGAAGTACGCCAGCGCCAGCGGCGTACCAGGATCTGCTCACTGCTGTGCGTTGGGTGCACGCGCACGCCGATGAGTACAACATCGATGCGAATAGTCTTTACTTGATCGGCGATTCGTCAGGTGGCCACTTGGTAGCACTTGCGGCAACGCTTGGAGAAGGACCTTTCGAACGCACGGGTGGTTGGGACGAAGCGCGGTCTGATATACGAGCAGCGATTAGTGTTGCGGGCCCTTATGAACTCAATACGCTCTCTTGGGGTGACCTATGGACACCTATCGAGGGAGATGCAATGGAGGCTAGGCGGCTTGCTTCACCAATCCACCAGATTACGGTGGAGACCAAACCCATTTTAATCATCCATTCTGATGACGATCGTTCGGTGCCTATCCAACAGGCAATCGATATGGAAGCGGCGCTAGCGGCGAGCGGCGTAACGCGTGGGTTCTTGCACTATGCGGATCGAGGGCACATGCGGATTACGGCTGAAGTCGTCACCGAGACCTTGGCGTTCATTGACCGTCTCACTAGATAGAAAATTCTGGAAGAGCTTTTCGATGAAACGCCTTGGAATCGCAATCAGGTCATTCTGTGCAGTTGCGATATCGGCCAGAGTAGTTCATTAGTAATATTTATAGAATCGTAAACATTATAAATTTGACTGCATAAGCGGTTCGCTGTCTAATGAAAACAGGATGTGCACGAACGAATTGCTCATCGTCGTTAAGATTACCGGCATGGTCATGCCGGAGGGTAGTCACGGGATGATGTAGCCGAGCGTGCAACGAACGAAAAACCCATGAGGCCATCATCCAGAGCTGGGTGAGGGCCTTTTTTCTTGTTGGATGGTTCGACGCGAACTTGAAGGAGTGGTGAACGCATCATGAGCAGGCTGCCATTGAAATCCCGAAGTGCGGCACTGACAGAAGGGCCCAGTCGGGCACCAGCCCGAGCGATGCTCAAAGCTGTTGGTTTTGACGATGAGGATTTAAAGCGGCCACTCATAGGTGTCGCAAACACCTGGATCGAAATCGGACCCTGCAATTTTCATCTCCGGCAGCTGAGTGAACAAGTCAAGAAAGGTATTAGGGCCGCTGGTGGAACACCGATGGAATTCAACACGGTCTCAATCTCCGACGGAATTACGATGGGGAGCGAGGGTATGCGTGCCTCTTTGGTGAGTCGTGAGGTTATTGCTGATTCAATCGAATTAGTAGCGCGTGGCAATTTGTTTGATGCGTTGATCGTCTTGGTTGGCTGTGACAAGACGATTCCTGGAGGAGTAATGGCGCTCGCTCGTCTGGATCTTCCAAGCCTAATTCTCTACGGTGGTTCAATTGCACCCGGTAACTGGCAAGGTCACGATGTGACCATACAGGATGTTTTTGAGGCGGTTGGTGCGCATGCTGCTGGGCGGATTACAGATGGGCAACTTCAGACGCTTGAAAATCAGGCCTGTCCTGGAGCTGGAGCCTGTGGTGGACAATTTACTGCGAACACTATGGCGACCGTCTGCGAGTTTCTTGGTATTTCCCCGATGGGGTCGGCGAGTGTGCCAGCGACGGATGCCGACAAGGATGGCGTCGCGGAGCAGGCAGGTCGCCTAGTTATGGATGTGTTACAGCGTGGAGATCGGGCGCGGTCGATTCTCACCCGAGAGGCAATTGAAAACGCCATCGCTGCGGTCGCCGCGACAGGCGGTTCCACCAATGCCGTCTTGCATCTTCTCGCGATAGCCCGCGAAGCTGATGTGACGCTGGAACTCGATGACTTCGATCGGATTAATCGACGCGTGCCCCTGCTGGCAGATCTCAAACCTGGCGGACAATTTGTTGCGACTGACCTGTACCGGGCTGGTGGGATTACGCTGGTTGCGAAACGACTTTGCGATGCTGGTTTGTTACACACCGACGCGAAAACCGTTACTGGGCGTTCTCTTGGGAGTGAGGCCGAACAGGCTCAAGAAACGACCGGTCAGACTGTAGTGCGTCCCTTAGATCACCCGATAAAACCAACAGGTGGCCTGGTTGTGCTTCGGGGTAATTTGGCACCGGATGGTGCAGTGGTTAAGGTGGCCGGTCACACAATGATTGAACACCGAGGTCCAGCTCGCGTGTTTGATGGTGAGGAGCGAGCATTTGCAGCGGTGGAACAAGGAAAAATCCGAGCAGGTGATGTGGTGGTCATTCGCTACGAAGGTCCGAAGGGTGGTCCAGGCATGCGAGAGATGTTAGGGGTCACCGCAGCGATTGTTGGCGCTGGACTTGGTGACTCCGTTGCGCTTCTGACAGACGGACGTTTTTCCGGAGCTACACATGGATTGATGGCTGGTCATGTTGCACCTGAAGCGGCTCAAGGAGGACCCATTGCAGCAGTGCACGATGGTGACGTCGTGCGGTTTGATATTGAGAAGCGTGAGTTACAGATAGAGGTGAGCGATGAAGAGATTCAAGCGCGCCTGGCTGAATGGTGTCCACCAGCACCTCGGTTCGAGAATGGCGTGATGGCCAAGTACGCGAAGCTCGTAACATCAGCAGCGATGGGAGCGGTGACGGGTTGAGATACAAGTTACGCCTGCGAAATGGTCCCGAACCACTAGTGATTTAGAGTGTCGATTGAAATCAGCCGAAACCGCCGACGGTTGGATTGAGGCAATTATGAAACGAACTGGTTCACAAATCATCTGGGAAAGCCTGGTGCGCGAGGACGTGAAAACTGTCTTTGGGTATCCTGGCGGGGCCATCTTGCCAGCCTACGATGCGATGCTTGAGTATCCCATTAAGCACGTTCTCGTGCGCCACGAACAGGGTGCGACTCACATGGCTGATGGTTTTGCCAGAGCCAGCGGTGAGGTGGGTGTGGCAGTGGCAACATCGGGACCAGGCGCTACCAATATGGTAACTGGTATTGCTACGGCCATGATGGATTCTTCGCCGATTGTTTGCATTACTGGCCAAGTGGGCAGCCGCTTGATTGGTTCCGACGCGTTTCAGGAGACCGATATCACTGGCGTGACGTTGCCTATCACGAAGCATAATTATCAGGTTACTGACGTCCGGGACTTAGCTGGGACGATCCACGAAGCGTTCTACGTTGCTAAATCAGGTCGACCAGGTCCGGTGCTCATCGACGTGACGAAGGATGTGCAGCAGGCGAGTTGTGATTTCGAATGGGATGATGGGGAAGTGCAGTTACCGGGTTACCGCCCTGACTTGCATGCCGCACCTGAAGAGTACCAGCGTGCGCTAGAACTTATTAATGGCGCTAAACGACCGGTCATCCTCGCTGGCCACGGCATTGTTTTATCGGGCGCCATGGATGTTGTGAAGGTGATTGCTGAGCGTGCCCAGATTCCAGTCGCGACGACATTGTTGGGCATCGGTTCGTTTCCCGCACACAATTCATTGAATCTCGGCATGATGGGGATGCATGGCGAAATTTGGGTGAATTCGGCGATTCAGGAAGCCGATTTGTTACTAGCGTTTGGGATGCGGTTTGACGATCGTGTTACTGGAAACTTGGCAACTTACGCAAAAAATGCCCGGAAGGTTCATATCGACATCGATCCATCTGAATTCAACAAGACGGTAAAGGTTGATGTTCAGTTGACTGGTGACTTGCGGACTGTGTTGGAAGAGATGCTACCAAAAATACAATCTAACGATCGTTCGGATTGGTTGGCGCAGGTCGATGAATTGAAGGGCGACAGTGCAGTTCGTGACATCCAAAATTTACCCGATAGCGGGCATCTCTATGCAGCACATGTGATTAACGATTTATGGAGAATGACTGATGGCAAGGCAGTGGTTGTAACTGACGTCGGTCAGCACCAAATGTGGGAGGCCCAATACTATAAGCATGACGCACCCAGAACATTGATTACGTCCGGTGGACTCGGCACGATGGGCTTTGCCCTCCCAGCGGCGATCGGTGCAAAATTTGCGTGTCCGCAAGCGGAGGTATGGGCGATTGTCGGCGATGGTGGATTCCAGATGACGCAAGCTGAACTGGCGACCATCAAACAAGAGCAGATCAAAGTCAATGTTGCCATCATTAATAATGGATATCTGGGTATGGTTCGGCAGTGGCAGGAGTTTTTTTATGAGCGACGCTATGCAGCCACACCGTTACTAAGTCCGGACTTTGTGAAGCTCGCAGAGGCCTATGGGTTACTCGGGATTGGAGTGTCCGAGCGTGCCGAGGTCGTGCCGAGCGTGCAAAAAGCACGCGATCATGACGGTGCGGTCATTATGGATTTTCAAGTTGAGCAAGAAGACTCCGTTTTTCCAATGGTGCCTGCTGGTGCCGATCTTGACAACATGATTCGTCGTCCAAGTCCGAGTCCCATCGCTGAAACAGGATCGGATGTGTAACAGTGAGAGGGAACACGAACGACTAATTAGCGAAGGATAAGAGCTATGTGTCACACTTTCGTAGTGTACGTTGAGGATACACCTGGTGTATTAAATCGTGTTGCCTCGTTATTCAGGAGGCGAGCCTTTAATATTGAGTCCCTTACGGTGGGACACACCGAGACGTCCGGCGTTTCTCGAATGACAATCGTCGTTGATACTGATGAATCGGGTGCCCGTCGTCTTGAGGCGAATCTGTATAAACTGGTTAACGTACTGCTGGTTGACGACATTACGACTAAGGGGTCGGTGGAACGCGATCTGGCAATGATTAAAGTGGAGACCACGCCGGAGACGCGTGCCCATGTCATGCAACTTGTGGATGTTTTTCGCGCCCGTGTCGTCGACGTAAGCTCAGACTCTGTCATTATTGAGACGACCGGCACTGAAGATAAGATCGATGGACTGGTCGAAGTGCTCAAGCAGTATGGGGTGATCGAAATGGTGCGTACGGGACGAGTGGCGATGTCACGAGGACCGAAGAGTGGCGTGGTGCAAGGCGTGAGAACTGTCGCGAAGCGAGATGGCACGCTGACCGACGAAGAAAACGTTTCATATTCTGTATAGAGAAATTGAGTCGGCTGTTTCTCTATTTTTTATTTCCCTTCAGGCGAGGATCGATTCATGAAAACGATTTATTACGATGACGCAGCGGATCTTGGACTCATTTGTGACAAAAAAGTGGCAGTGGTGGGATACGGGTCACAAGGTCATGCACACGCACTTAATTTAAAAGACAGTGGAGTGCGGGTGAAGGTCGGTCTGCACGCCGATAGCAAGTCTCGTGCGACGGCAGAAGCTGCTGGGATTGATGTGGCATCGGTTGCCGAAGCGGCGGCCTGGGCGGACGTCATTATGATTTTGGCGCCTGACACTAAGCAACCTGCGATTTACGCAGAGTCGATCGAGGCAAACTTAACTGCCGGAAAGATGTTGATGTTTGGTCACGGATTTAATATTCGTTTCAAGACGATTTCACCACCAGAAAATGTTGACGTTACGATGATTGCGCCAAAGGCACCTGGTCATCGCGTCCGTGAAGTCTACGTGGAAGGTGGTGGAACGCCTGCACTGTTGGCAATTGATCAAGATGCGACCGGCCAAGCACGAGGTTTGACGCTGTCGTATGACAAGGCGCTTGGCGTTACACGTGCCGGCGTTATTGAAACGACATTTGCCGAAGAGACAGAGACAGATTTATTCGGTGAGCAGGCCGTGTTGTGTGGCGGTGTGAGCGCGTTGGTCAAGGCGGCTTTCGGGACGCTCGTGGAAGCTGGCTATCAACCCGAGATCGCCTATTTTGAATGTATGCACGAGCTCAAGTTGATTGTTGATTTGATGTATCGGGGCGGTTTGAACTACATGAGGTATTCCGTCAGCGACACAGCTGAGCATGGTGATTACACTGGTGGCCCGCGCATCGTCACAGACGAAACCAGAAAAGCAATGCGGGCGATGTTGGCGGAGATTCAGGATGGCACATACGCGAAAAATTGGATTAGAGAGAACGAGGTTGGCCGCCCCTGGTTCGACAAAACCCGCCAGGAAGAGCAGGACCAGCAAATTGAGCGTGTTGGAGCCGAGTTGCGCAAGATGATGCCATTTCTTGATGCTGTGACGATTAAGGCTTAATTGTTACTGGCTACTCCAATGGGATTTTTCCTATCGACCTTTTTAGCTGTTTTCCTGGGCGCTATTTCCCTAGGCGCCCAGACTCTTCAGGACCTGCCGTACGACTTGCTTATTATCAATGGTCGCGTCATGGACGGTTCTGGTAACCCCTGGGTTCGAGTCGATATTGGTGTCCGCGCTGGTCAGATTGTTGCGATCGAGCGTCGGCTTGAAGGTCAGTCTGCTAACGAGATCGATGCTGAGGGTCGTCTTGTGACACCGGGCTTCATCGATGTTCATTCGCATGCTGGCGTGGGTTTAGCGCGGCCTGGTTTGGGTCAGGGACGCCCACTGTTAGCGCAGGGTGTGACGACTATTGTTGCCAACCCAGACGGTGGTGGTCCAGTCGATCTTGCGGCTCAACGGGCTGAACTCGAAGTCAACCAACTGGGTCTTAACGTGGCTTTACTCATTGGCCACGGGAGTATTCGGCGTGCAGTCCTCGGCATGGACGATCGGATTCCCGACGAAGACGAGATGGAGG
>CAZMUA010000021.1:0-34701 GCA_964569695.1 uncultured Woeseiaceae bacterium | reverse complement strand
CAGCCATCCCGTAAGCTTTCGTGAACGTACGTGCGACGAATACATTCGGCGTTCGCAATGCGTGGGGAATGGCCGTCTGAAAATTCGGGTCGGTGACGTAATCGGCATATGCCTCGTCGATCAGGATGTAGGTTTCCGGTGAGACGCGCCTGACTTCTGAGACAAATGCCTCAACATCCGATGCTCCCACCACCGTGGAACTTGGATTGTTCGGGTTGCACATAAAAACCATCCCGTACCGCTCGATGCCAATCTTCGGCTGGACTTGACCGGATAACCCCACTGCAGAGCAACTCCTACCGTCTGCAAGTACGAAGGGTCAGCCGTGACCAGTGCTCGGTTCGGTCCCGTGAACGCCTTGGTGGCATTTTCGAGGATTTCACCTGAGCCTGTCCCGATCGTGATGTGCTGTCTTTCTGCGCCCCACTTGCTGGCGATAGTCGATACTAAATCTCCGATTCCCGGACGCGCGTTGGTCGGATAACGACCGGCACCTTCGTCTAAAGCCTCAACTAACGCCTCAAACGCTGCTGGGCCTGGACCCACCGGGTTCTCATTACTGCTAATGCGAATTTCGTCGCCTTCAGGCGGCAGCAGGAGACTTTCGTTAAACGCACCTGGCGCCATTTCTGCAACCATGGCCTCACGTCCTCGGGCGGTGATATATCCACCGTTAAACGAGCTGGCTCGGTTGATTCCTAATCTGCGAACAAATGCGCGACGCGAGAGCGACATAACTTCCTCCTCAAAAACATCTTCACTTCAAAACGAATCAAAAGTTCCGCTTCAGCACCAAATCATTTACGTACCAAAGCCAGAGTCCTGCATTCTAAACTGACCTCGCAATGGAATGCTACTTAACAACGCGCCGAGAAACTGATTTTAAAACATGGGGTCGACTTTTTGAGCAAGCAATTTCCTCATAAGTTACTGAAAAATATAAGGTTCTCCGTCGAATAAATCTTGGTTAGTGTGGACCAATTTTTCTGGTGCACAAATAAGCCTGTACCGGATCTTTACAGACTCGGTCCATCAGTTTTGACAACTATCCGAGAAGATCAACCGTCACGGAAGATTCCAAGTCGAACCAATATCATTGGTCAGGAACTGCGGCGACTGGGCGTGTCGCTCTCCAGTTCATTCTGTTACTCTGAGAGAGATGAAGAACAAAGTCCGTGTGTTCGCTCCAGCAAGTGCTTCAAATCTTGGTCCAGGGTTTGATGTCATTGGTCTCGCGTTACCGGATCCTGGCGACATAGTGGAAGCCGAGTGGTGCGACACACCAGGCGTTTCCATTCGGGAAATTACTGGGGACGGTGGAGCATTACCGTACGACGGAGCACGCAATGTGGCTGCCGTTGCCGCTAACGATGTGCTCCGACGTTTTCAAGCAGATAACCAAATACCGTTACATCGCGGTATCTCTCTTCGACTAGAAAAGCAGACGCCACTTGCCAGCGGGTTGGGCAGTTCTGGTGCGAGTGCCGTAGCCGGGGCCTTTGCGACCAACGAACTACTTGGCCGTCCGCTCTCACGAACAGCGCTGGTCGCGAGTGCGTTGGCAGGCGAGCAAGTCGCTGCGGGAACAGCGCACGCTGACAACGTCGCTCCCAGCATGTTGGGCGGTATCGTCCTTATTCGCAGTTACGAGCCGTTGGAACTTATTAACTTGCCCATTCCCACCTCGCTACAAGTCGTCGTTGTGCATCCGCACTGTGAAGTCTCGACGGCGGCGGCACGTCGCCTCGTAAATGAGCGCACTTATATGCTGGCCGACGCCGTCGCGAATCTCGGGAACCTTGGCGCGCTCGTTGACGCGCTGCATCGAAATGACCTTGAGCAATTCGGTCGAAGCATTGTCGACCGACTGGTAGAACCCGTGCGTGCAGAACTGATCCCTGGCCTAGCTGAAGTGAAGGAAGCCGCCCGCGATTGCGGAGCACTCGGGTGTTCGATATCTGGCGCTGGGCCCTCATTGTTCGCCTTTGCAGGAAGCGAAACAACCGCCCGAGAGATTGCCAAGGCCATGCAAGAGGCCTTCCGAGACGCTGCCGATCTCGACTCGGACGCACATGTCGGACCGGTCAACACAGTTGGCGCGATCGCGTTTTAGGCTCTCTTAAAGAGAGGCGCCCTAGCTCGCCTCGATAGCATTAATCAACAACGAGTTGAATAATAGTTTGAAAGTGCCGTGTGATTGTGCGCGATGCTGAACACGGAACCCGAGCAACACGATGCGTCCCTCTTCAATTGCAACCTCAACGACTGCAGCGCGGCCAGCAATCACGTTCCCACCCAATAACCAACCACTCTTCAGCAGTTCGTCTGGGGACGATGGGTAGGACGCGACCGTGCGGATAGCTTCAGGGGACGGGGACCTCGTTCCCGTCCAGCGCTCGCTCCGGCTAGGGGCGCGACCGATCGTAAACGCCGGACTGCGCGAAAAAAATGCGGTCGACTCTTCTGGCATCCCGAACGCAAGTGGATGCTTGTTATCAACAGCCATGCGCAGCAGCGTTCCAGGGATGTAATAGTCGGAATCGCTCTGACCCACAGTCACATCACTAATTGGCAGATCAAAAATCTCCAATGGCAATTCGGTCGCCGTATCCATCGCAACCAATGTACCGCCCGCTGTCACGAATTCGTGCAAGTTAGCCAGGCCAGCAATTGTCATACCGCCGGTATACTCGACAGGCATTCGCTCAGCACTCAAACCGTGCAGCATACTCTGATAGGTCGCATCCGGTAAGACGATTACGTCATACCGATCGCGGAGATTACCTGTGCGCACCTCGGCATCATGCAGACTCGTGTAAGGAAATTCGAACTGTTCTAGAAGCCAACGGGTCCACCCTTCGTCCATATTGCCGCCCCAAGCGTGATAGAGACCAATCCGCGGCGTCGTAAGTTGGACGGTGCCAGTCGAAGGTAGGGCGTCCAGTGTACCAATCGTGAGACCAAGCGATGATGCAGCGTCGGCCACGCGAGCGTGCGTGTTTAGGCCAACTGCGACCAAGAACGTTCCAGCAGGCCAGACTCCAGTGTCTACCGGATTTCCCCATTGGTCATATGCCACCCCTTCATCAACGACTGTAGTGGTGCGATAAATTGTCTCGCCCGCGGCAAGTAATCGATTCACCGCAATAAACGCATCGTTCGCACGAGTGTCGATGACATAGGCTCCTGCCGGTTGATCAGGTATTGAGTGACTTGGCGGCTGGACTAATCCCACCACCGGTTCAAGGGCTACTTCGGCCCGCTGATTACCAAGACCGGAATGTTTCGTAACGTTCACATCCATTTGGAACGGCAAAGTCCACCCAGTAACGTCATATGGACGGTCTGGAGGACCACCCGGATAGAGGCGCCGGTCGGGATAAACCTGCGGATTGAGTAAATCCGTCAGGTGAGGGCGGAATGCTTGCGCTCCTGCCACCACAAAGCTGCCTGAAGGATATTCAATCCCATCCAACATAAAGTCAGTTGTCGCACGATCAACTTCGATACCTCCGCGGCGGAGCACGTTCACTAACTTAATCGCCGTGCCCGGGTCCCACTGGTTCAGGGAAATAACGTAGGTCTCATCCTCACCAGCGGCAATCGCGTCTCGACCCATTTGATAGATGTTATACAGCCACTCCGCCCGTCGCTTGGCGCCAATATCAAGCACGGCCATCGAGCCAGTTAGCATGTACTCGCATGTATCTCGAATGTGCCACTCTCCGCCAAGATACGGGTTGGGGTAAAAAGTCGAAGGTTCGGTCGTTGACTCGCCATTAGAGAACCGTGGAGGAAATCGCTGGCGGTCGTAGGTTGCCGGTGTCGCTGACGCGTGAGACGCCTCAGTCAGAATCCCCACCATATTGTGGTAATAGGGAGCTGTGCGCATGCCACCGTTCCACCAAGTATCGAATCCAATCTGTGAAATCACGCCGGTCTTGCCCTCTTGATCATAGCGACGACCCATTGCTGACCCGACGGCATTGATGCCACGCATAACAAGCGCTGGAATATTGGGGTTTACAGGTTCGGCGAATGGAGGAATAAAAATTCGCGATGGAAACGGACCTGTCTGGTGTTGATTGTAGATAATCTGCGGAAACCATTCCTCATACAGTTGCCGAGCCACATTTCGCGATTCAGGTTGATTGAACATATACCAGTCGCGATTGTTGTCGTGCCCGACATACTTCTGATAAAGCTCCGGAAGTGGCGCATGCTCGAACTCGGTGCCAACGTGCTGCATGTACCAATTGGCGACCAATGTCGTACCGTCAGGATTCATATTTGGCACTAGCAAAAAAATCACATTGTCTCGAATATTCCGCATCTCTTCCGACTCATCCGAAACCGCGTTATGTGCCATCCACGGTGCTGTCTGGCCATGCGCGACCTCGGTGGAATGCAAGCCAAAATCAATCCAGACCACGGCTTTTCCTTCGTTTGCAAGTGCCCGAGCTGTTGTCTCACTCACCTGACCTTGTGCCAGCGTTCGCGCAATCTCCTTGTAACGGTCCAAATTCCGCATATTGGCTTCCGACGAGATTATGGCCATCGTCTGCGTACGGCCTTCTGCCGTTTTGCCAATTTCGATTAGTTGCATCCGATCACTTGAGTCCGCAAGTGCACGAAAATAGGTATCAATCTGTTCATAGGTCGCCAACTTGTAATCGGCACACGGTGCCCAACCAATGATGCTCTCGGGTGTCGGTACGCCGGATTGCGTGGTTAGAACAGAAGCGCCGGCAGCAACCATTACTGCAATGATGAATGCGTGAATCGACCGTTTCATGAATGCCCCCTAATAAATAGTGTTACTAGTGTCGCGGATTATGCCGTCGGTGACAAATGCCAAAATTGACGGTCATGGACATTCCTCTTTCGAAGTGTCAGGTCCGTTAGGTGTCGACGAAACACTGCGTTCGGAACTGTCCTGTTTTCTTGTGCTGTTTTTTATATCCAGTTCAGCTGGAAGTGCATACTGTTCGCGTGCGCCTTCAAGCTCATCCACAATCCGCTCGGCAAGATGAGACGGTGACACGACACGTGCTAGTGGACCAAATCCAAGAATCCAACGAGTTAGTGCCCGGTCGAGACAGACTTGCAACGATAAACTGACTGACCCGTCTGGGTGTTCGTAGATACGTTGAGAAGGATGCCATTCTCGCTCGCGCACATACGGTGCGACTTGATCAGCAAATTTAATCTTCACGGGTTCGGGCTTACCTTGGTTAATACCAAGGGAGTGACTGAATAATTCCTGTGACAAACCTTGGGTCGGTTCGAATGACGTGTCTAAAAGTGACAAGTGCTTAACCCGCTCAGTAGCAAATGTCCGGATCTCAGCATACTCGGGCACGTATGCAACGAGATAGAGGCCACCCTCCGCATAGACGAGGCGGTAGGGTTCGACGAGATATTCCTTTGTGCGGTTACTTGAAAAGGAGTGGTAGGAAATGGTGGTCTGCCGTCGTCTCAATGTAGCATCCAAGAGTTTAGCTACTGTTTCCTCGAGTTTGCCGCTGTCAATAATTTTCTTCTTTATTGGTTCTGACTTCGCTTGCAACACGGTCGGTAAGCGATCGAGGAACTGTCGCATGCGGGGAGTCAAAACAGTTTCAAGCTTCAGAAAAGCATTATGAAGGTCCTGTGAAAACGGTGTGCCGGACAAAACCTCAAGGACTGTTCGGCTGAAGTAGAGCGCGCACAGTTCAGACAACGTAAAGCCTACATTGCCAAGGAGCTTTAATGGACGAGCATCAAGCTTCCAGTGCCGCTTCCCTTCAATGAGTTCATCAAATAAAGGAAACCCTGCTACCTGAAGCGCTTCCAGGTCTCTTCGGATAGTGCGTGTCGTCACTTCCATCTTTCGCGCTAACTCATTGATCGTCGTCCAATGAGACGCTTCTATCTCACGCAGGATATTCCACTGACGAATCACCTCAGCATTACGGGGCATCGAATGGCGAAGGTATAGCAAGCCCAAAGGTCATTGACAAGGTTTCGTTATGGCAGCTCGCTAAAGCCCTTTGGACATCAGATCGGCAATCGCCCGGTTGAACCTTGCTGGATCGGGAAGCTCGGAACCCTCGGCCAGTAAGGCGTAACCGAGAAGCAGATAGGCATAATCGACAAGTGCCGAATCTTCCTGGTTCCCAGCAAAACGTGCCTGTAACTTAGTCGTAATCTCATGATCAGGATTTAATTCAAGAATCCTTTTGTTCTTAGCCTGACCATCAACACCCTTTGCCCGACGAAGTAACCGTTCCAATTGTGGACTCATGTCTCCTTCACCTCCGACTAGACAAGCGGGTGAAGTCGTGAGGCGTGTTGACAATCGCGCTTCTTTGATCCATTCGCCCAAATTCTTCTGAAGAAATTCCAGTAAATTCTCGAAGGTCTTCTTACGATCGGCAAGGTCCTCCTCAGCCTGTTTACGTTCTTCATCACTGCCAAGTTCAACTGTCCCTTGTCCAACGGACTTTAGCGTTTTGCCCTCAAATTCGTGAACCGATCCAGTAACCATTTCGTCAATCGGGTCTACCAAGTACAGCACTTCATATCCCTTGGCCTGGAACGCCTCAAGGTGTGGTGAGTTCTCAATGACCGCCCGCGATTCACCAGTGAGAAAATAGATGTCATTCTGGCTAGTCTTCATCCGCACAACATAGTCAGTGAGACTGGTGAGGGCACTCGGTTCGTGTGACGATTGAAATCGCAACAACGGTACAACACGGTCTTTGACATCCGTTTCTGCGGCAACACCTTCCTTAAGCACCTGTCCGAACTCGTTCCAAAATTTTAGATATTTTTCGTCATCTTCCTTCTGTAATTGACCAAGGTAATCCAACACCTTCCGACTAAGCCAATTCTGCATTTGCTTGATGTGACGGTCTTGCTGAATCATTTCGCGCGAAACATTTAGCGGCAGGTCTGCTGCATCAACTACCCCCTTGAGAAAGCGCAGGTATGACGGTAACAAGTGCTGACATTGCTCCATGATAAGGACACGTCGCACGTAGAGCTGTAGGCCAAACTGCTGGTCGCGATAGTACAAATCCAAAGGCGCTTGTGCCGGTAGATACAGCAGCGCTTGATACTCAATCCGACCCTCCGCCTTGAGCAAAAGTCGGTCCAGTGGCTCCTGCCAATCGTGGGCAATATGACGATAGAACTCGGCATATTCCTCAGTTGAAACTTCAGTGGATGGACGAGTCCAAATCGGCTTCATCGAGTTGAGAATCTTCTCTTCCGTAACCTCGTGGGTCGTTTCTTTCGTCGATTCATCAGCAGGTTCCTGACGAGTTTCTTCTGCTTTGATGGGATAGCCGACAAAGTCTGAATACCGTTTTACTAATAAACGCAGGACACCGAACTCCGTAAAGTCATCCAAGCCGTTCTCGACGTCAACTGCCTTAAGATGAAGCGTAATCGTGGTGCCACGAGTGAAACGAGTGTCCTCTGCGAGTTCGTACGTGCCGTCGCCCGTGGAAGTCCAGCGAGTAGCAATCGAAGCTCCTGCACGCCGTGTTACGAGCGTCACTTTGTCAGCCACCATAAACACAGAGTAGAAACCCACCCCGAATTGTCCAATTAGGTCAGCAACCGCCTCGCCCGACTTACGATCCTTAAGGGTGTCCATAAGTTCCCGGGTTCCCGACTTTGCAATAGTACCAATGTGAGACACCACCTCATCCCGGCTCATGCCGATGCCATTGTCCGACACAGTCAGGGTGCGGGCCTTGACGTCAGTTTCTAATCGAATTTCAAGAGTTTCAGCTGGATCCAAAATTTTTGGATCGGTAAGTGATTCGAACCGAACGCGGTCAAGAGCATCTGAAGCATTCGAAATAAGTTCGCGTAAAAAGATCTCCTTGTGGGAGTACAGCGAGTTGATCACTATGTCGAGCAACTGCTTCGTTTCGGCTTGAAATTGACATGTTTCCACTTCCGCGTTCATCTCTCACTCCTAACTGCCTCTTGTCGAGACACAAGCCATTAATTGTAGCGTGTCCGGACTCCAAGCGTTCGGAGCATCTGACGTCGTCTGTGAAAAATATCAAGAAACTTTTTAATTTTGTGCCATGCGTGACCTGCCCTGTCACTCCTCATCGGTACAGTTGTTTACAACAAGGAAGGAGTATGTCGAATGGCTCAAAATTCTGGACAGCAAGTCGTCAAACCGCATGGTGTATCAAATGCAACCGTTGGATTGGTACGAGGTCGTCAGGTAAATAGTGCACGAATCTGCACACCAAGGTTGAGACTGAGTTACGAATCCACTTCGGCAGGCAAACAACTTGAGTTCGCTTACCGCAGTGTCGCTACGTCAGACCGTTTACCGTCAACTCCAGTCAATCTTCAGCCTGGAACCATGTGCTGTATTTGCCAAGACCGACAGGTAATGGTCGACCGGATATCACGAAACAAGTCTTCCTTGTTTCACCTGCTGTGCTTCCACTGTTATCACCATCAAATGGAACGTAAAAGAATGATTAAACAACGTCGGGCACTTGCGATGTTACAGAGGCCGACTGATACCCTGAGCAGGCGCCCTGGAGAGACACACCCTCCCGAGATGACGAAGTATCAACACTTAGCACATAGACGACATCAGGCACAGATATCGGTCCGGCGGGAGATGCTGCAACGTCCGGTCATCAAGCAAGTAGCTGAAAGATAACCTGCCGTCGACGGACCTCATCGCCAACCGCCAGAGACCCTGATATCCTCTGTTGAACATGAGCTATCAGTTATTGCGCTCCGCGCTCATAGCGGCATTACTATTGGTGCCGTATCCGCTGGCCGCCCAAACGTCGGCAACTTTGTCTGAACAATTCATCGAGATGACTGCTGTGACTGGGTACGAGCAAACGGCAGCCGAACAACTTCTGGTAATGCTCCCGGGCACGACAGTAGATCGAGCGGGTAATGTCGTTGGGGTGCTCGGTACTGGCACACCCGTTAGATTGCTAGTTTGTCCACTCGATGAAGTCGGTTATGTCGTAGGACGTATCACGGACGACGGTTATCTTCGCCTACGACGCGTTGGAGTAGGCAAACCGAATCTATTCGACCAAGGCTTGGAAGGACATCGAGTGACTGTTTGGGGTGCCGCTAAAACAACACCGGGTGTCGTTTCGATTCCGTCCACCCATCTAGGACGTGGCCGCTCCTCGATTCCAGACAGACCCTTTAACGTGGACGACGCTTATGTCGACATCGGTGTGGACTCCGCAAAGGAGGTGCAGCAGCTTGGCATTCGACTGCTGGATGCGGTAGCCCTGGCTAAACGTCCTCATCGGTATGGTAAAAATTTACTGGCGGGTCCAGAAGCTGGTCGTCGAGCCGGGTGCGCAGCTGTGGCCCGAACCTATCTTGATCAACCGGACGTCGACGGTACCGTTGTGATCGCGTTCGTGGTTGAAAGCCAACTTCGTCATGCGGGATTGCGGGTCCTGTCCCGCCAACTGGGTCCCTTCGCCTCGACCTGGTTTATCAACTATGACCCGCCCGAGCGAATTATTGATGAGCGGTTCGGTGCCATTAAGCACTCGGATGTGCCTGTTCAATTTAGTGAGACCGCTGTTGAAACCATAAATCTGGAAGACGTGGAAACACTCACTACTCAGATCAGTGCAGGACTCAAGAAACACCCATGACTCTTAAATGTGGCGTAGTCATTCGCAGCCTAGTGACCATGGTCGTCCTATTTACGACAACATTGCCTGCCTCTGCGCAAGTTGATTCGCGTCGAGTTGAGGCAGTCGCAGGACTCCTTGAGGAATTGATTGAAACTTATGGTGTGTCAGGAGATGAGCAGCGTGTGCGTGCTGTCGTAGAGCGACACCTACCCGCTTGGGCGAAACCGCGAGTCGACGAATCCGGGAATCTGTGGGTAAGAGCTGGGCAGGGCGATCCGGTGGTCGTCTTTATTGCGCACATGGATGAAGTCGGGTTTCAAGTGACCGAGCTTCTCGACGATGGGTCGTTGCAAATCAGGCAGCGAGGTGGTTTTTATCCACATCTATGGGAGGCCACACCAGCATTTGTGCATACGGCTGAGACTCGGGTACCTGGAATCTTTATGCCACGCGATGAACATCAAGTGACGCCGACACGTCGACCACCGACCGGTTTCCGTGTCAGTGTAGGAATGTCATCCCGTGCGGCTACCGAAGCATTGGGGATTCGTATCGGTGACACAGTTACCAATCCAAAGGAATTTGTTCGCCTGGCAGGCACACGGGCCACTGCACGCTCCTTCGACGACCGCGCGGGTTCGACAGCCCAATTAGTAGCGCTCCAGTCGCTGGATCTTAACGCGTTGGATCACGAGGTCATCTTTATTTGGTCGACGGAAGAAGAAATCGGACTGGTAGGAGCCACTGCAGTTGCAGACGAACTGGGGTTCACACCGGCTCGTGTGCATGCAGTTGATACGTTTGTGTCGTCGGCTGCTCCGGTTGATCGTCAGAATTTCGCGTTCACGCCATTGGGTCAAGGACCAGTCGCACGTGGCCTAGATAGCAGTTCAGTCACTCCCCGAGCGATCATCGATGGATTACTCGAGCTCGCCGATGGGCACAACCTTCCACTCCAACTGGGTGCGACGAATGGGGGTACCGACGGCACCGGCTTTCGCGACTGGGGCATACCTCATATGCCCATCGGTTGGCCACTGCGATACTCCCATTCACCGATAGAACTGATTGATCTCCGCGACCTAGTCGTACTAAGTGACCTTATCCAACTAATCGCTGAAGAATGGTAGGGAACACCCTCTCTGACTGTATTAAACGAAACCCAGCAGTCCACCGATGGTTAGCATCAAAATCGTCATCCAAACAACCCAAGCTGAACCGATTAGGACACCTGGCGTAAGCATGTCGAGCATCCGGTAGTAACCCTTGGAATAGGTTATTAGGCATACGGCATCCAACGGTAACAACATCGCACAAGAAGCAGTAAACGCAACTGGTAGAGCATATAGCGCCGGGTTTACACCCGCCGAGACAGCTAGCAAGGCGATTGGCGGAATGACCACGGCATTTACCACTGGGCCGATGGGAAGCGCAAGATGCACCACAACGGTAAACGCACTGATAGCAAGAAGGGCTAAGACAACAGACCAGTCCGCAACACCCCGAAGGGTTACATCAACCAACCAATTAGCGAGTCCTGCCTGAAGCGACGCACTGCCAAGGGAAGTTACCCCACCAATCATTAACAGTGTGTCCCAACCGATGGAGCGATCTGCCTGCTTCCAAGTCAGCAATTGTACGCCTGGCAGAAACATTACGATTGCACCGCAGAGGGCAACGATCAGCACGTCAAAAAATTCAATCCAACTACCAGCAATCCATAACACCATCATCGTGCCTAGCAATATGATCGTCTTTTTCTCGGCTAGCGTAATCGGGCCAAGCGCCAGACGTTCCTGCGACAGTTCGGCGACGTCACCGACTGTTTTCACTTCTGGAGGGTAGCTCCACAAAATCGCACAACAGGCCACTGGCACGAGTACTAGCACCATCGGTACGCCAATCGCCATCCACTCAACGAACGAAACTTGCACATTGACCGTTTCTTCAATCAAGTGAATACCCAAAATATTGACCGAACTACCTGCAGGGGTTGCCACACCTCCAATCAGTGATGCAATTGGAATACCCATCATGATTGCTTTGCCAAGTGATGATGATCCTGGTTCAAGGTTGAGCCGGTTCAGCACGCCTAAGCCAATACTCATGAAAATTGCGCACGCTGGTACATCTGAGATAAACCCTGAGGTAGCAGCAGTGCCAACCATGAGAGCAATGACAACACGTCGACTGTCAGCACCAGCGTGACCAAGGAGCCAGAAAGCAAACCGTCGGTCCACGCCCGCGTTCGTGACCGCTGCCGCAATACAGAACATTGCCAACACAAAGAAAAACACTGGGCTCACGAAACTAGCAAATGCGCCGTGAAGGTCAGTCACTCCGAAGATGGGCTGGAGCGTAATAACGAGTAGCGCCGTTACTGCAATGGGAATGGCTTCCGTAGCCCAAAGAATAATAGCGGCAAGGAAAATCGCCGCGAGTCGCTGCCCTTCTGCCGGTAACGCATCGGGCGTTGGCAGGTTGAGCACCACGACAACTGCCGCGATGGCAAGTCCAATCCCCCATTGTGTCTTCCGATTACCAGCAGAAGAAAGTGTTCCGGTTGTCATGTCACCATTTATCCAGGCGGAGATGGTCGGGCTTGATTACTTCAACTTGTACACCTTCGTCGCCGTACCTTCGTAGATCTGCTGACGATCGGCATCGGTTAGCCATTCGATTGCATCAATCTTTTTCTTTACGTCATCGATCCATTCACCAGTTTTCGGGTCCTTTGCAGTCCCGATACCGGGTTTCTCAGAACCGAACATGCAGCGGTCAGGACCGACCCAGCGGAATAGCAGGTCGAGCGATTCCTGAGTGTAAAGGCAGGTATCAAAATAGAAATGCTTTCGGAGAGTGTCCTCGAATGCCTCATCATGTCGACGTGACCACATCGCTCGATATCGACCGATTTGATAGGGAATGGCTCCTCCACCATGCGAGATGATGATTTTCAGCCCAGGAAAATCCTTAAAAACAGTCGAACCTATGAGAGAAACGATGGCAATGCTTTCTTCATTAATGAAATGTAGGGAGTACGGCTCCCGAGGCGATCGGCAACTCGCGGAGTGAACAAGTGCCGGCACATCCAGTTCAACAAGCTTCTCGTAGATTGGATACCAATATTCGTCGCCCAATCCTGGCGGAGCTGGCCCTAACCCTTCGTTTGGATCTGGATTGAGTAAGCATCCGATAAAACCCAGTTCCTTCACACAACGTTCCAGTTCAGAAATGGAATTCTCGGGACTCACACCCATATTCTGCGGAAGTCCCGCAATGCCTCGGAACATTTCTGGAAAAAGTTCACACTGTCGATGGATAACGTTATTAACTTCCTTAATATACCAACGCACTAATTTTTCTGGCTTCTCGCTGTGCATCATCGTGTACGGCCGCGGCGAAACGAGCTGCATATCTGTCCCGACTTCCTTCAGCTGTTCGAGATGCGACACCGTATTGAACGTCGGCGCATTAAGCGCTGCAATGATCATTTCGTCAGAAATTTTCAGCCGACCAGGACCGTGTGCTCCGCGATGAGATAACAGGCTGGCCTTATAAGCATAAAGCTCCTGCGGAGCCGTGACATGGGCATGGGAATCAATAACTTTCATGGGTTTCCTCTAATCCTTTTCCTGAGTGTGACTCTCACAAAACGGAGTCACTGAGCCACCTCGGTCCATTGTGCGAAACAGAATGATATGATCATTGGGCTCTGGATGTGAAATCTCGCCGCCACCGTGTGCGGGGCCACGAGTCAAGAGTCCAGTTGATTACGCTCATGACCGATACAAGCAAGACTCTCATCGCTCGCCTTAGAAGTCTCGATACGTGTGCGGTATCAGACGCTCTTGACCGTCTCCAGCTTTCCGGAACGGTGATTGCCTTACAGCCAGTGTCCACGACACGTCGAATCGCCGGCCAAATAGTTACGGTGCGGCTCGGGCCAGCCCAAGCAGACTTGCCAACGCGCCATCTGTGCACGGCAGCTATCGATGCAGCGGGTGCTGATAATGTGATCGTCGTCGAAAACCGTGTGCGTCCAGATGCCGCTGGCTGGGGTGGTTTGCTCTCAACTGCAGCGTCTGTACGGAAGATAGCTGGCACCATCGTGGACGGTCCCGTACGCGACGTCGACGACAGTCGCAACCTTGACTACCCAGTGTTCGCCCGATCGGTCATCCCGTTTACGGCTCGTGGACGTGTGGTCGAACACGCCTGGAATGAACCGATCACCATCGACAACATTAAGGTAGAGCCAGGCGATCTAGTGATTGCTGATGGGAGCGGGGTAGTGTTTATTTCCAGCGATCGGATCGAACTGGTCCTAGAAACCGCCGAGGAGATTGCTGCGCGTGAAGCAAGGCTAACCGCAGCAGTTCGCTCAGGTACATCCGTAAGCGAGGTGATGGGCGCCAATTATGAAGCGATGTTGAAACGCGACAAGTCTTCAAAGGAGTGAGTCCCGTGCAAGATGAGCATGTAGAGCAACTTCAGCAATTATCGACGACAACAGTGAGCGATGCACTGGATCGACTTGGTATTGCCGGACAATGTCTAGGCATTAAACCACTCGACCCAAGCTTTCGGCTATGCGGCCGAGCCTTTACAATGCGGACAATTCCAGTGACAGCCGACCCAGGCACTGTAGGTGATTACATCGATGATGTCCCCGAAGGTCATGTGGTGGTAATTGACAATGCTGGCCGACCGGACGCAACAGTCTGGGGAGATATTCTAACGTTCGTCTCAAACCGCCGCGGCGTCGGCGGGACGGTGATCGACGGCCACTGTCGTGACATAGCACTGAGCTTGCAACTCAAGTACCCAATCTTTAGTCGCGGTTGGTCAATGCGTACCGGGAAAGATCGAGTCCAACTCGAAGCGCTTCAGGTGCCAGTGTCGATCGGTAGCGCTAACGTGAAACCTGGCGACTTGTTGCTGGGCGATGCTGACGGTGTCGTTGCCTTGCCGGAAGAACGAGCGGCTGAGGTGATAGCGCTTGCGCAGGATATTGAAACAGCTGAGAATCGGATTCGGAAGGCGGTCGAGGACGGTATGCGCCTTGATCAAGCTCGTCAGCAGTTCAAATACTTCGACTTACAACGCCACCAAACGAAGTCATGATGGAAAATCAAGCACTCGTTACGATTGCCGCCAGTCTTGGAACAGCGACGTTGCACGAAGCAGCCGGTCAAAGCGGGGCGCTGCCTTCTGCGATCGCACCAATCGTGAAAGAAGCTCGGCTGTGTGGACCAGCTGTAACAATCAAGGCCGCTCCTGGTGATAACCTGTGGTTACACAGGGGCCTTGCAGCTGCGTCAAAAGGTGATGTCCTGGTGGTCGACGTTTGCGGCGCATATGAATTTGGGTATTGGGGTGGTGTCATGACCGCCGCCGCCGTAACACAACAACTAGGTGGCCTCGTCATCGATGGTTGCGTGCGTGACAGGCTAGACCTAGAGGCCTCTGGTTTCTCGGTGTGGGCACGCGGCTTGTGTATTCAAGGCACGAAAAAGCAGGCCGAGGCTCCTGGGGCCATCAACGAACGGCTAACAATCGGTGGAGTATCGATTGAACCAGGCGATCTTGTGGTGGGCGATGCTGATGGTGTGGTCGTCATCGCTGCCAAGAAGATGGCTGATGTTATTGCAGCAGCCGAGCAACGGGAAACTAAAGAAAAGCTAATCGTGCAAGAATTGCAATCCGGCCGAACAACACTTGACGTCTACGGCTGGAAATAACGGAAGCGAAAGATCTATGCAGAAAATCGATATTTTTAACCATATTTTTCCAAAATCTTTTCATAAGTTGATGATGAAGGTAGCTGGCGACCACAAGGATATTGGCAAACGTGTGCGTGGCGTGCCGATGCTCGCGGATTTAGACGAGCGTTTTCGTGTCATGGATCAGTTTGGGGAGGACTACCGGCAAGTGTTGTCATTAGCATCGCCAGCACTCGAAGTGCTCGGCGGACCGAACGTTGCCATCGAGTTAGCTGAAGCAGCAAATGACGGTATGGCTGAACTCGTGCAGAAGCACCCAGATCGTTTTCCAAGTTTTGTAGCCTCATTGCCCATGAACGCGCCCGAGGCAGCTCTCGACGAAACGCAACGGGCTATCACTAAACTCGGGGCCTGCGGCATCCAGATGTTCACGAACGTCTTGGGTAAACCATTGAGTTCTCAAGAGTTTAGGCCACTGTTTGGGGCTATGGCTGAGTATGACCTTCCTATCTGGGTACATCCAGCACGAGGAGCACAATTTCCAGATTATTTAAGTGAAACAAAGTCAGAGTACGAAATTTGGTGGACGTTTGGTTGGCCGTATGAAACAAGTGCCATGATGGCACGGTTGGTCTTCGCGGGACTGTTCGATGAGTATCCAGCACTGAAAATCGTGACGCATCATATGGGCGGCATGGTGCCATATTTTGAAGGTCGGGTGGGACCTGGCTGGGATCAACTTGGCAGTCGCACTTCAGACGAGGACCTAGGCAAAGTACTCCAACGGTTGAAGAAACGGCCAATCGACTACTTTCATATGTTTAATGCCGATACAGCCGTCTTCGGTTCCCGCGCGGCCACAATATGCGGACTCGATTTTTTCGGTGTGGACAAGGTGCTCTTTGCATCAGATGCGCCATTCGACCCCGAGAAAGGGCCAATGTACATCCGGGAAACAATCAAAATTATAGACGAGCTCGACATAAGCGAAGTGGATCGCGACAAGATTTACCGCGCCAATGCCGTCGAGTTGCTGAAACTATCTGAAGATTAATCACAAGGAATCCTGTTGTATCGCTTTGTAGCTCTCTTGCCGTTTGTCATCATTGGTGCGTGCACCTCCGCGCCCGAGCACGACCTCATCATTCGCAACGGTACTATCGTAGATGGCACTGGCTTGCAGGCATATGTTGGTGATCTTGCTGTCGACGATGATCAAATTACTGCGGTGGGAGATCTTGGTGAGGCACGCGGAGCACTTGAAATTGATGCGGAAAATCTAATTGTCGCACCTGGCTTCATTAATATGCTTAGTTGGGCAGGTGATCGACTTATTGAGGATGGACGATCGCAGAGCGACATTCGACAGGGCGTGACACTTGAAGTGTTCGGTGAGGGCAGTTCTGGTGGACCACTCAACGACCAAATGAAGCGCGGCGAAGTCGCAAGTCAGGGTGATATCACCTTTGACATTGAATGGACGACGCTCGGTGAGTACTTACAATACCTAGTCAAGAAGGGTGTCTCAACAAACGTCGCGTCGTTTGTCGGGGCCACTACTCTCCGAATCCATGAGGTCGGATACGACGACCGACCACCCACAGACGAGGAACTCGACCGCATGCGTGCTCTGGTACGCCAAGCCATGGAAGAAGGTGCCCTCGGTATCGGCTCCTCGCTTATCTATGCTCCGGCCTTCTACGCACAAACTGACGAGTTAATCGAATTATCTAAAGTCGCTGCCGAGTATGACGGAATGTACATCTCCCATATGCGTAGTGAGGGAAACGCTCTATTGGAATCCATCGACGAATTACTAACGATTGCCAAAGAAGCTGGCATTCGATCTGAAATCTATCACTTGAAAGCCGCTGGGGAAGCGAATTGGGACAAACTCGATACAGCCATATCAAAAATTGAAGCTGCTCGAACGCAAGGATTAGAGATTACGGCCGACATGTACAACTACACGGCTGGGTCGACTGGCCTCGATGCTGCGATGCCACCCTGGGTGCAGGAAGGTGGTTACGACGCATGGGCTGAACGGCTGCAAGATCCAGAAATCCGCGAACGGATGCATCACGAGATCACAACGCCGACTAACGAATGGGAAAACCTCATGTTGGCTGCAGGCAGTGAGGCAACCCTCCTTGTTGAGTTCAAGAATCCAGCGTTGCGGGAATACACAGGTCAGACACTCGCAGCCGTCGCTGAGCAACGCGGGACGTCAATACCGGACACCATTATGGATCTCGTTATCGAAGACGGAAGTCGCGTCCAAGTGGTGTATTTTCTGATGTCAGAAGAAAACATTAAGCAGCAACTCAAACTGCCGTGGGTGAGTTTCTCTTCGGACGCAGGGTCTATGGCACCGGAGGGCGTCTTCCTCAATAACAGCACCCATCCTCGTGCGTACGGTAATTTCGCACGTTTACTTGGCAAGTACGTACGCGATGAAAAGGTTATCTCCTTGGAAGAAGCAATCCGAAAATTAACGTCACTCCCTGCAAGTAACCTTCGAATTCAAGGACGTGGGCAGTTGTCGCCAGGGTACTTCGCGGACATCGTAGTCTTCGACCCCACTTCGATTCAGGACCATGCGACCTACGAAGAACCGCACCAATACGCGACAGGCATGCACCATGTCTGGGTGAATGGCACGCGTGTCCTAGCGGACGGTGACCACACTGGCGCGATGCCGGGTCGAGTCGTGCGCGGTCCAGGGTGGACGGGTTCGGAATGAAGCCACCGCAGTTCATAACAGCACTTCAGGCGCTGGTCGTCGCAGCACTCTTCACGGTTAGCGCGCCAGCCACGGCACAAGTTAACCAAGTAGAAAACAACCACCCGCGTGATTTGCCTAGAACACCCGCAGTCACAGTATATGAACAAGACGCTGATGGGCACGTGACGGTCCGTGCATTGCGGATCTCAACCCCGATTGTTGTGGACGGTCGACTCGATGATCCGATTTACCAGACTGTGCCAGCGATCGACAAGTTCATTCAGCAATTGCCAGATGAGGGGGCGGCCCCCACTGAACAAACAGAAATCTGGATTTTTTTTGATGATGACAATATTTACCTGTCAGCACGCTGCTGGGACAGTCAACCTGACCGAATGATAGCCAACGAAATGACACGAGACGCACGGGCGATTTGGCGCAACGAGTTATTGTCGGTTGTCTTCGACACCTTCCATGATGGGCGGAACGGCATGAGCTTTTCCACGAATCCACTCGGCGGCTTGATGGATAACCTCATCACCGATGAAAGTACCGTGAACCTTGACTGGAACACTGTGTGGGATGTCCAGACCAGCCTTTTTGAACAGGGATGGATGGTTGAGATGATGTTTCCTTTCAAGTCGCTGCGTTTCAAGGCAGGCGGCGGCGAACAGACCTGGGGCATCAACGTTTCTCGTCGCGTCCAATGGAAGAACGAATCTTCGTTCCTGAGCCCCGTTCCAGCTTCCCTCGGTTATCGTGGCATGATGCAATTGTCGGCCGCGGCGACACTGGTTGGCATTGAACCTCCTACCAACATCAGGAATCTTGAGATAAAACCGTACGCAATTTCCGGAGCTTTCACCAACAATAAAGTGACACCAGTCAGGTCGAATGACCTTACAGGTGAATTGGGGATCGATCTTAAGTACGGGCTTACCCGTAGCCTCATCGCTGACTTTACTGTGAATACAGATTTCGCACAGGTCGAGGCTGATGAACAACAGGTAAACCTGACCCGGTTCAGCCTTTTCTTTCCAGAAAAGCGTGAATTTTTCCTTGAAGGTCAGGGAATTTTTGCATTTGCTGACTCGGGCGTGGTCAATTGGAGCGGACCTCCAAGTGATACTCCAGTGCTGTTTTTTAGTCGGCGTATAGGCCTTGAAGGTGGAAACGAAGTTCCGATCCGCGCCGGTGGACGCGTGACTGGCCGAGCTGGTCCATATTCAATTGGGCTCCTCAACATTCAGACCGGTGACTCTACCAGTGCCGACACGCTCTCCACAAATTTTTCCGTGGTTCGGGTGAAGCGTGACATGCTGCGCCGCAGTAATTTTGGCGTGATCTACACGCGGCGAAACCGGCTAACCAACGGTGTGGGCATCAATCAGGTGTATGGCGCTGATTTAACTTTCCGCTTTTACGAAAACATCAACTTCACAAACTATTACGCTCAAACCCACACGCCAAACCTTGAGGGGTCTAATACGAGCTACCAGAGCAAGTTCGATTACACGGGTGACCGTTACGGAGTCCAAGCCGAGCACCTCACTGTGGGCAAGAATTTTAACCCTGAGATTGGATTCTTGCGCCGTGACAACTTCCGGCGAAACTTCGCCCAGTTCCGCTTTAGCCCTCGGCCCCGCGCAATTCCCTGGCTGCGACGAATGATTTATCAAGGTAGCTTCGATTACATCACTAACATGGCGGGGGTCCTTGAAACCCGCGAGAGCAAGCTGCGTTTAGAGATGGAGCTTGAAAATAGCGACAGATGGTTCGTCGAGTACACAGATTCATTCGAAGGGTTACCAGAAGATTTTAAACTTACCTCCGACGTCATCCTACCCGTCGGCAGTTACAACTTTGGTCACATCCGAACCGAGTATGACTTTGGTTCACAGCGACGTGTTTCAGGCAGACTCTTTTTATCACGTGGCACTTTTTATAACGGCACGCGGAACGACGTTGGCTACCAAGGCCGTGCCGTCATCACGCCGCAATTTGCCATCGAGCCCCGCATCTCGATCAGCGACGTCGACGTGACCCAAGGTTCCTTCGTTACAACTTTAGCTGGTGCGCGCACCAGCTTTACAGTCTCCCCACGAATGTTCCTTGCAGCGCTCTTGCAATTTAATTCGAGTAGCGAGTCGGTTGATACCAACATTCGCTTTCGATGGGAGTACCAACCTGGAAGCGACCTCTTCATCGTGTACAGCGACGGCCGAGACACCGGTCTTGAGGGTTATTCCCGTTGGAAGACCAAGTTACAGAACCGCTCATTCGTCATTAAATTCACTCGGCTGTTAAGATTTTAATCCGTATGATGCCTACCTTCGGTGGTCAGTCGATGTGGGGACGACTCGATCGCGTCATCCTCTGCAATCCTTCCACAGCCGGCTGGTCGAATCCTTCGCGAGCAGCGCGCTGGTCTGAATTAGGATACTGGCACACCCTCGACGCGACCACTGCCGAAAACCAGCACAACCAACTACGGCAACATCTCCAAGATGCAGCCGTAGAAATACTAGACTTGCCGCGCTCAAACGGCTTGTCCCTCGACGCTGTTTATGCTCATGACGCGTCGTTCATTACCGATCGCGGGGCTGTTTTGATGCGGATGGGCAAGTCGGCAAGAACAACTGAGCCGGCACATCACGCTACATTGTACGAAGCACTGAAAATTCCAATCGTGGGCGCAATCATCGAACCCGGCACACTCGAAGCGGGTGATATTGTATGGCTTGATTCCAAAACTCTTCTTGTCGGCCGCAGCTATCGGACTAACCAGACTGGTATCAACCAACTACGATCCTTACTGGCACCATCTGGCATTGAGGTCATCGAAGCACCGCTGCCACACGGCCAGGGACCAGCTGCCTGTTTGCATCTAATGTCACTCGTAAGTGTGCTCGACGCGCACGACATCCTAGTGGATTTGGACTGGCTCACCGTGCAAACGGTTGATCTCCTCACTGAGAAAGGCTTTAACCTGATCGAAATTGATCCCGACGAGCGGGACAGTTTGGCGTGTAACGTCGTTGCACTTGGTAATCGTCGGTTGATTGCACTTGAAGAGAATCCGAAGACGATTAAACGAATGCGGAAGTTTGGTTTCGATGTCAAAACTATCGCTGGAACAGAACTTTGCCAGAATGGCTCAGGAGGCCCGACCTGTTTGACGCGACCAGTGTTGCGATCGTAATTGAAAACTGTCAGCTGAAAGATGAGTCGGCTGTTTCAACATTCTTCGACCGACGCTTCCAGTAGTAATAGAGCGGGACACCCAGCAGCACAATGCTAAGACCGATTGCCGAATCCCGCGGATTGTGCCAGAAAACTTCGAGTAGAAGAGCCCAAGCCACCACTCCAAAAAGTGCCGTGATATACGGATAGCCGAACGCACGATACGGTCTTAAGCGACCTGGATCTTTTTGTCGAAGCACCATCACTGCCACCGCAGCAAGTAAATAGACCACCCAAGAGGTAAAAACCACATAGGTAAATAGCTGATCGTATCGGCCGGTCAACGTTAGTGCGCTGGCCCAGACGCCTTGAGCCAGAATGGCATTAACTGGAACCTTCCGATCACTTAATTTGGCGGCCCAAGAAAAAAAGACGCCGTCACGAGCCATGGCAAAATAGACGCGCCCAGCAGTGAAGATTAAGCCGTTCACGGCAGCAAAGCAGGACACAACCACTGCGAAGGCAACAAGGCCACCACCGATGCGACCCATTACGTGCTCAACCGCGTCGGCTGCAATGCGATTGGACACCATCATATCTGCTGCAGGAAGCGCATAGATGAACGCGTTGGTGACAAGAAGGTAAATGATAATCAGACCAATTACAGAGAAGGTTAAGGCGCGTGGTAACACACGATCGGGGTTCCGCACCTCACCGCTGACAAAGGTCACCATGGCCCAACCATCAAATGCCCAAAGCGCTGCCACCAGTGCTGCACCGACACCGGCAACTGTCCGTGTGGCTGGTCCCATCGGAACTATCTCCTGAAACGCCGCTAGACCATCCCCCCCAAACAGAAAGCAAATCAGTGCGATAGCAACAATCGTCAGCAACTTAATGACCGTTGCACGATTCTGCAGGTTTGCACTCATGCGAACAGAAATGCAGTTCCAAATCGTCAACCCCATGATTAACACGATGGAACCCACCTTAGTCGTGGCTGCACTCATTGGTATGAAGTAAGCCAAATACGTCATAAGCGCCAAGCTAACAGCAGCGATTGAGGCCGTCTGGATGACACTGAAAAGAGTCCAACCGTAAAGAAATCCCCAGAACCGAGAATAGGCCTGCTTGAGATAGACATACGGTCCACCCGCGCGTGGGTACATGACCGCCAACTCGGAAAAGGTAACGGCACCACACCACGAAAGCCCACCGGCCACGATCCAAACAAGGCTCGACATGAACGCTGTTCCTGTGGTGGCCAAGACGATCGCCGGTACGATAAAAATGGCTGATGCTAAAGTCGTGCCCACATTAATCATTAACGCGTCATAAAAAGTTAGCTCTCGCTTAAAGCCAACATCCTGTGATGCTGACGCTTCATCGAGGAAATCTTGAGTCTGAGATTGAGATAGGGCCATGAACAGCACAATTCAGGTGGATTAAACTGGCGCAATGAACATTTGGATCCCTCAACTGCGGACTAGAGGGTAGCACGTGTTGAGAGCCACGTTATAATCAGTCTTTAACGTCGGTTAGAGCGTATAAGAATAGGCTGAAATATGAAGCGTCACGGAATACTTGGATTAGTAATCGTAAGCAGCATGCTGTTTGCCCGGTGCGGCGAAGCCCCGAGAGAAACCGTAACCGTAGGTAACCGACCCCCTAACATCGTTGTACTTTTTGCCGACGACTTAGGGTACGGCGACCTTGGCAACTACGGCCATCCCACTATCCAGACTACTAATCTCGACCGTATGGCTACGGAAGGTCAAAAGTGGACGAATTTCTATGTCGCCTCACCTGTGTGTTCGCCTAGTCGCGCTGCGCTGTTAACCGGACGCCTGCCAATGCGAAGTGGTATGTACGGCACCACTGGGAGAACACGGGTGCTTTTTCCAGACTCGCCACAGGGGTTCCCCGATGACGAAGTCACACTGGCCGAAGCCCTTAAAGACCTCGATTACGTTACAGGAATCTATGGCAAGTGGCATCTCGGGCATCTTGCTGAATCGTTACCAACGGCACATGGCTTCGACCAATGGCTCGGGCTGCCGTACTCGAATGACATGGATCTTGTCGAGCATCGAGACGAACCTTGGCCTGGATCGATATTTCTTGAACCGAAAAGTGAGTACTGGAACGTGCCATTGTTCCGTGACGATGCCATCATCGAACGTCCTGCAAATCAGACAGTGCTCACCAAGCGCTACACTGAGGAGGCAGTCGCATTCATTGAGACTAATCGTGAGCAATCGTTTTTCCTCTACCTACCCTACACCATGCCCCATGTGCCCCTGTTCGCTTCGGAAGCATTCAACAACGTCAGCCGAGCTGGCCTCTACGGTGACGTAATCGAAGAGATCGATTGGAGTGTCGGCCAAATCCTCGATGCCCTCAGAAATTACGGTCTTGAAGAAAATACACTCGTAATTTTTACGAGCGATAACGGTCCGTGGCTAGCCCTCGATCAACACGGTGGGTCGGCGGGACTCTTACGGCAAGGCAAAGGCACCACCTGGGAGGGTGGAGTACGCGTTCCAGCCATCTTCTGGTGGCCAGGTACCATCACACCCGCTACGGTGCAAGCAATCGGCTCTTCGCTCGATGTCTTTCCAACGGCACTCGCACTGGCTGGCGGAACCTTACCAACTGACCGAGCTTTTGATGGTCTAGATCTGCAACCAGTCTTAAAAGCAACCGGTGATAGCCCCCGCAAGGTGTTGTATCACTACCGCAGTGGTGAACTCTACGCGGTCCGGAAAGGTCCATTCAAACTACATGTCATTACTGAGGGTTCGTACGGTCAAGGTGGAGAACGCGTAATCCCTAATCCACCCTTACTGTTTCACCTTGGCGAAGATCCTGGCGAGCACTTCAATGTCGCCAACCAATACCCAGAAGTGGTGGCCGATATTCTGATTGAGATTGAAACACACCAAGCTGCTTTCAACCCTCAGGCCTCTGTGTTTGATCTACGTCCTCCGGCCAAGTAAGGTCACTTTTATAGGATTTTTTTCTAATTAGGCAGCACGGAGTAATTACTGAGCGATTTTTGGTTTCTGTTTCCAGAATTCAGTTACCTGCTGGAAAGCATACGCAAGTTGAAGCACGGCAAGGTCCTCCTGATACCGTCCAACGATCTGCACTCCGACTGGCAGTCCATCCTCATTGAAGCCGCACGGCACAGACACCGCAGGAAGGCCGAGGACCGAGATGTAGTAACACGAACGCATCCAGTCAATGTAACTATTTAAAACGACGCCGTCGATTTCGGTCACATACTCCTCTGTAATATCGAACGGTGGCACTTGAACCACAGGCAGTACCAGAAATTTGTACGTGTTCATGAATTCCCGGACACGGTGATACAACATGGTCCGCTTTTGTTCGACCATGGCCAGTTGAGTGCCGTCTAGGGTTCGTCCTTGTTCAATATTCCAAATAATGGTGTCTTTAAATTTTCCTCGATGAGCCTTAAGCAACTCGCTAAAGGCCAACCAGTAATACCAAGCTCGCCATGCTTTGAAGATCTCATCTGCATCCGAGAGATCAGGCTCTGCCTCCTCAACTAGACAACCGAGTGATTCAAAACTCTGACGCTGTCCATCGACCACCGCAGTCACACTTTGTTCAACAGGCAAGCCGCCAAGCGTTCGGCTCCAAGCCACACGCACTCCGGAAAAATCTTGATGAAGTGACGCCGCAAACTGATCGCCAGATTCCTGGATTGCAATTGGCGATCGTGGATCAGGCCCAGCCATCACGCTCAACATTAGCGCCACATCTTCGACCGTGCGCGCCATCGGACCTTCAACAATGAACGGAAACCATGCGGCTGGTGTTGGCCAAGTCGGCACCCGTCCTGGAGTCGGGCGATAACCCACAACATTGCAGAAACTCGCTGGGTTGCGCAGTGACCCGCCAAAATCACTACCGTCGGCGAGTGGTAACATTCCCGTGGCTAGCGCGACCGCCGCACCCCCACTGCTTCCACCACAGGTTTTCGCCAAGTTGTGAGGGTTTGGCGTCTGGCCAAAAACATTATTGAAGGTTTGCGAACCCGCGCCGAACTCCGGAGTGTTTGTCTTTCCAATCGTGATGGCCCCTGCGGCTTGTAAACGCTCGACGATTAGCGCATTGCGATCAGGCACAAAATCCTCAAAAATGGGCGACCCAAACGTCGTCCGAATTCCCTTTGTTTCAACAAGATCTTTGTGCGCGATCGGTAGTCCATGTAACGGCCCTAACACCTCGCCATGCGCGAGCATTTCATCAGCCCGTGCAGCCTGATCCATTGCCCGATCCGGCAGCAACGTGACAATGGCATTGAGCTGGGGGTTGAACCGGTCGATCTGTGTCAAATGTGCCGCCATCACGTCACAAGCCGACAGCTCTTTCGTAATGATTCGTCGAACGAGTTCAGTCGCCGTTAGAAAGCACAGTTCATTGCCAGTCATATGAGAAATGCGTCCCAAATCGCGATTATATCGCTCACTCACCAAGTGGAAGATATAATCGCTTCTTCATGGATACCAGAACGATAACTGCCTGAAGCAAGGAGATTCGGCATGAAGCTTGGTCGTTTTATCGTTGACACCCACGTACACGCACAGCGGTTCGCCGCAGGTCCAGAATTTGCCAAGGCTAAGCTCGACCCAGGCAAGGCAGGGTATCGCGACTTGGCACGTGTCATGCGATCCCTCACGCCGTACGATAATTCGCCGCGTCTACTCTACGACATGGAATGTTACGACGTTGATATGTGTGTCCTTCTGCCAGCGTTCGGCATGTCGAACGAACTCAACATGGAGATCGTTGATAAACATCCAGACAAATTTGTCGCAGTCTGCACTGCAATGGAAACTCAGCGGAAATCCATGCGCGGCGAGATGAAATGGTCGCCTGAAGCCGCGGCAAAGGAAATCGACACGCTGCTGTCGACAGGAAAATTTGTAGGACTCGGCGAAGGCATGCCAGCTGATCATACGCGCAAGACAACGATCGGTCAGACCGAACGACTTGATCAGATTCGTCCAATCATGGAGATCGCACGAAAACACAAAAGTGTGGCACGCATTCATACTGGTGTGGTTATGGGTTACCCGATGACTCATCATTTCTGGCCAGAGTCGTTGAATCCAATCTGGACAACCGATCTCGCCTCGGAGTATCCGGAAGTGCCGATTGTGCTCGATCACGGAGGTCTCCAAGGCTGGTGGTCACAACGGTTTGTTGAGGAAGCGATGAATGTTGCTGCAGCGCACGATAACGTCTACCTCGAAACCGGATTGTGGTGGACTGACATGTACATGAAGGCGCTACTCGACCCAAACATCGGTGCAGAAAAACTGCTCTGGGGTTGTGACTGGGGCGCTAGTATTCCGTTCCATGCTCAGTACGGCAATCAGCCACCCGCCTACGCTGTGCAATTGCGCAAGAAACCTCTTGTGCGCCACCAAGTCGATGTCTGGGGCTGGAGCTTGAAACAATTACTACGACTCGACATTGTGCAAGATGATTTAAATCTCATTCTTGGCGGCAATGCTGCTCGCCTGTACGGCCTCAAAATGCCACATAACCGTCTGTTCAGACCGGTTGGAGGCGAGCTCGTGCCACAACCCGGGGATAGGGATTCACTGCCTCCAAGGTGCTGCTGAAAAACTTATGACATCGCACACTTTACCTAATTACACAGTACTCGACCCGAAACTTGATCGACTACCACTAGCCCAGCTTGAGGCTCTGCAGGCTGAGCGACTCCGAAACATGGTCCGTTACGTCTATGCCGCAACGCCGTTCTGGCGACGAAAACTCGATAAAGCCAAGGTACACCCCGAACAAGTACTCGGACTAGCCGATTTATCCAAGATTCCATTCTGCACGAAGGAAGAACTCCAAGCTGACCAAGCAGAACACCCGCCCTTCGGTTCGTACCTAGGAATTGATCGATCCAAGCTGACCAAGTTCATGACGACATCTGGCACCACTGGCAAACCGCTCCGTCGCGTCTTTTCGAGTCGTGATTGGAGCTATGTTCTCGATCGATTTCAAAGAAACCCACGCTCAGGCCCTGGTGACATTATGGTTACGCTCGGACCGATGGATGGGCTTATGGGTCCAACAGCTGGCGTTGAGAGCGCGTCTCGTACGGGTGCGATGGTAGTACTCGCAGGACTCTACGACTCTAAATCAAAGGTGCGCCTTCTGACGGAATTAAAACCAACGGCAGTTAATGGTACCGCTTCATACTTGCTCTATCTGCTAGATGTAGCGCGCGAAATGGGTGTCGATCTCGCAACACTTGGAATCAAGACCGTGCTGTCAGTAGGAGAACCTGGGGCGGCTATCCCAGCGACTCGCCAGCGGTTGAAAGCGGGGTGGGGAGCCTTTATCAATGATGGATACGGAATGACAGAACTCTTCCCACTTGGAGGCGGTTGTCGACATTCGAGGGCGCTCCATATAGCAAGTGATCTGGTAATCACCGAAATAGTTGATGCTGAAACTGGAATCCCCGTCGCTCCGGGTGAGCCTGGTGAAATCGTCTATACGAACCTCGTGGGTGACTCGCAACCATTGTTACGGTACCGAACACGAGACATCGCGAGATTATCCAGCAGCGAGCCGTGTGCTTGCGGATTTACCGGAACAAGGTTAAAGAATGCAATTGAAGGTCGTGTCGATGACATGATCTGGTTCCGAGGGGCCAATTTATATCCATCAGCTATCGAAGAGGTTGTCCGCAATTTCACCGAACTTGCTGACGAATATGAAATTGTGATCGAAGGAGATGGTTCGTTACCACGAATGACCGTACGCGTCGAAACAAGGCCAGGCGTGGAAGCCACTGCGCACGCAGATCTTAAGAAGCGCTTCAAGGAATCATTAACCGCCGCTGTCCGGATAGCCTCGACGCTCGAAATATTACCTTATGGCACCCTGCCACAAGCGAAAGCGGGTGCTAAGAAACGTCGCGTCATAGATAAACGCTCGCCAGCCAAGTAATAAATCACGAACGAAGAAACATGCCAGCAAGCCACAAGTGAAAAACAGCGCTCAAGTTCTGGCAACCCAGTCAATTCACTCGATCAATCTTGTTCTTAACTTTGGTTCGAGGTTTTGGTGCGCTCAACGAGCATGCCAAATATAGGCCGCAACCGTGTACCAAGTATCGTGCCGGCGAACGCGGCGACCAGCCATAACCAGCCATGCACGCTACCCGAAGCAACGCCGCTAAAGTACGCACCAATGTTGCACCCGTAGGCAAGTCTGGCACCATAGCCGAGTAAGAGGCCTCCTCCAATTGCTGCAATCAAGGACCGTCGTGATGTCGTCCAAACCGGCTTAAAACGACCGGCTAAACCTGAGGCCAACAACGCACCCAGCAAAAGACCAAAATCCATAACTGAAGTTGTGTCCTGCATCACGCTACTTGTCAGAGAAGTAGCTCTTGATGGTGATGACCAGTAAACCCATGAAGCTGGATCAAAACCAATCATTGCTGCCGATTTGGAACCCCAAAGAGCAAAACCTGACGTGATACCCCAAGGCCGCCCCGCAAAAGCCAGGGTCAAAAAGTTTGCAACCGCGAGCCCGACGGCGCCCGCTAAGTATGGCCACGGTCCACGAAGGAATCGTGTCCATCCCTGCTGCGACGATGCAGGATCTGTGATGAGTTGGCCGTGACGCCGACGTTCAAGAACGACTGTTCCAAATGCGATCGCACCGAAGACGGCAAAGTTAAACCCAAGCGCAGACCAAGCCCCGAAAGTCTTCACTAACGAAATCGGTTCAAACCGCGGAAGCGCTTGCCACCACGGCGCATGCGCGGCACCAATCGCGGACCCAACGATAAAGAAAAACAGGGTGACGAACAAGCGTGTGTTCCCACCACCCACATGGAAAAGCGTGCCTGAACCGCAAGCTCCGCCCAGTTGCATTCCCAGACCAAACAAAAATGCACCAACTACGACTGAAATGCCGATTGGGTTGACATTACCCCTGACTGTTTCAGTGAACAGCGGAGTCCCTGATTCCAAAACCGGGAAGAACAAAAGGGAGGCGACAGCCAGCATCATCATCTGTGCACGAACTCCTGCACCTCGCCGATCGCTAATCAGGACACGCCACGAGGAGGTGAATCCGAACGCAGCATGGTAGAGAATCACTCCGAATCCGCCGCCAACTAGAAATAACACAGCCTGACGCCAGTGCACCGTGTTGGCCAAATAGACAACCCCGACCGCGAACAAAACGATCGCGGCAGCCACGACACGTTGATTAAGGTTTCTCGCTGGACGCTGAGTAAGGGTCACGCGGGGAGGCGTGAAATCTATGGCTGCAGTATTGCTCGAAATGGACATGTGTTTTCCGAAACTACACCTAAGGCTGCGCTAGTAGAAGCAGCAAGCCTATGAAATAAAAGGATTTAGAGGGAAACAATTTTCAAGATAGAGGCAACACCCAACTGAGGGTGCACCTCATGCGACAAGTACAATGGTAGGTCTCGTGCAATCTGAGTAGCGTCATAATTCAACTTAGACATTAATCATAATGTTTAAATCCAACCATCTCAAGATTCCGAGAGGATTCGTAACGGTCTACAGGAGAAGTGTTAGTTGTCCTCGTCAAAGATTTTGTTAATGATCTCCGAAGCTAAATTGAACGCAGGTAAACCACGAAAGAGGAATGCCAAACCTGCTACCGCATGCAATTCTTCCTTTGTCGCGCCCGAACGCTTAGCCGCACGAGCATGAAACTCAGCCCCCGGTGCTACATTCGCAAGGAGAATGCCAACCAGCATCAGCTGGGCTGTTTTGACATCAAAACATTTGGGATACATCGCAGTCTTTCGAATTTGCTCAGTCTGCGCCAGTAATTCTGGGTCGACCTCAAGGCCGAGGCGGATCCGGTTCTGGATACGGGGCGGAACAAATCCGATCAAATCCTCGTAGGGTTTTTCATATTCTGTTTTAGTGCTCATTGTTTTCCCTTCGCACGCACACTGCGTGTATTAATAGTTTTTCCAGGATTTTATAGACAAATTCCGGCCTGCTATGTTTGTCAGGAACTGCGGAGCAGAATATTCGCGTTACCACTTCCGGAAGATTGCGTGTAGGGACCATACTGCCGACCGGAATACGTCACCTCACTTGTTTCATCGAGACAACCTAAAAACGTCGCTAGTGTGCGCCCCCCCATTTCGGCAACGACTGCCTTGTTATATTCAGGAAACCAAGCTTTAGCATCAGCGATTTGCCCTGAGGTAAGCAACTCAATGAACTGATGGTCAAGTTTCTGTCGTTCTTCAGTTGGCCACTGGGCAGGTCCGCGAACTAGTTCATGGGTAAAAGAGCAACTCGCCGCAAAGACGGCGCGGCGACCAGTTTGTTCCGCTGCTCGACGAATAGCCGCGCCAGCCTTCAGGCATTCCTCGATATCAGCACTAACTACGGCACCAATTAAAATAATCGGGACCTCCGCTTGAGGATCCAAATATTTCGCCGGCACCCACGAACCATAGTCCCACTGAAAATGCGCGCTGTCGTTCGGATTACCTGGAATTTTCGCTTCACTAAATTCAGTTAATATGGCTCGGGCAAGCTCTGGGTCACCCTTCCAATGGTACGGAATACCATCAATCAACTCGGGAGCTTCATCGGCAACGCACCGCCCCTTATGCTCGGCCTGACATGTTACATGCCAGTTAAATGTACAGACCCAATGGGCTGAATTAATGATCAAGACATCGGGTTTTGCAGCCCGAATCTCTTCACCCATCTCACGTTGACCCTGAATGAGAGCTCGAACAAAATCTGGAGCCTGCTCTTCAATCCCCATCCGAGGCGTGTGCGGTGCAACGACAGTGCGAATAAGTCCGGCCATGTTTTAATACCCCCGTTATTTCTAGAGGATATCACGCTGGTGACACCCCATTTCTTGCGTAATGGTATGGACTTTCTAGCTGCGGCTATTACCAGGAGTGTGCTGCTTATTTACCGTCTATGTCTGTTAGTGCATCGGCCAACACCTGAATGGTATGGCGAACCTGCCGAGAAGCACCGTCCATAATCTGGTGCCGGCAAGAAGCTCCATTCGCAACCAGCAGTGTGTCTTCCGATGCCGCTCGCACAGCTGGAAGTAATACTCGGTCTGCAATGGTCATTGACAGATCATAATGCTCCGCCTCGTAACCAAATGAACCAGCCATACCACAACATCCAGAATCGATTTCAGTCACTTCGAGGTCTGGAATGAGCTTGAGTGTTGCATGAGTACCTGCCGTCGTCGCAATGGACTTCTGATGACAATGACCATGTAAAAGCGCACGTTGTGCGAGTGGTGCTAGTGGTAAGGATAGTCGTCCAGCAGTGGCCTCCTGGGCAAGGAATTCCTCGATCAACAGCACTTTAGTCGACAAAGTTCTGGCGTCTTGAGATTGCAGTAGTGGCGGATAGTCGTCTCGCATTGTCAAAAGACATGACGGCTCCAGCCCAACGATTGGATAACCCAGTTCAATATAAGGCATCAGCTGGGCGACAGTGTCTCGCGAGCGTGCAAGTGCTTCTTCGTGCAACCCCTCGGACAACAACGGCCGTCCGCAGCAGACTGGTTTGGGCACGATCACCTGATAACCACCGGCTTCCAACACGCGCGTCGCTGCAATAGCGATTTCGGGTTCGTAGAAGTTTGAAAAAGTATCAGCCAACAACACTATCGACCGGCGCTCATCCTGTGGCTGAGGCTGGGAAGCATGACGCTGCCACCACCTCCAAAACGTATCTCGTCGAAATAAAGGTAGCGAACGGTCTGGGTGCAAGCCTAGAAAATAATTTAGTGTTCGCCGCAACGGAGTAATACGTGCCGGTATGTTTGAAACGGGCGCAAAAAAGGAGCCAACAGCGGACAGTGTATGCAAGTGCCCAAGCAGGCGACTTCGCAAAGGTACTCCGTGACGCTTGAAGTAGCCGACCAAGAATTCGTACTTATGCTTGGCCATGTCGACGTGTGACGGACACTCAAACTTACACGCCTTGCACGAGAGACAAAGATCCATGACCGCGTGCATCTCATCCGAGAATAGGGCATCCTCTGGCAAACGACCTGACATTGCGGCGTGCAGGGCGTTCGCGCGACCGCGTGTCGAGTGCATCTCGTCTAACGTAGCCATGTAAGAGGGGCACATCGTACCTACCTCAGACTTGCGACAACGACCATTGCCGTTGCACATCTCGATTGCCTTGTCGAGTCCGCCGAAGTCAGAATGATCGAGGACGGTCACCGGCACGGTGACACGATAGTCAGCACCATATCGCAGGTTCTGATCCATCGGTGGCGCATTAACTTTCTTGCCTGGATTCATTCGGTTATTCGGATCAAATACTGCTTTAACTTCTTGAAATGCGGCATACAAGGTTGCCCCAAACACCTTTGGGTTAAATTCCGAGCGAGCAAGTCCTTCACCGTGTTCGCCGGAATGTGTACCACCGAACTTAAGTGCTAGGTCGGTTACCTCTTCGGCAATCGCTCTGTACTTGTCGATGTCTTTCGCTTTTCGCAGATCGAGAATAGGTCGAATGTGAAGGCATCCGACCGAGGCGTGGCCATAGAACGCAGCCCGGACTTCGTGCTGATCCAAAATCTCATGAAACGCTGCCGTAAAAGCAGGCAAGTCTTCGGGGGCTACTGCAGTATCTTCAACGAAGGCAAGTGGCTTCGCATCACCCTTGAGGCTGCCGAGCAGGCCAAGCCCGGCTTTTCGCACAGCCCATACATCGGCCTGGCGCGCCGGTTCCACCACGCGGACTACGTTCTCACCATAACCGAGATCCCGCATTAATACTGCCAGTTCGTCAAGCTTTCTGAGTAAAGACTCACGGGTATCTCCTGCAAATTCAACCATGAGCAGTGCCTGTGGTTGTTTTGAAACGAAATGCAACTTGTCCCGGTAGAGTGGAGACTCGTACGCAAGATCCAATAAAAGCTTATCGCTTAGTTCGATGGCCTGCGGTTTCAACTCAACAATGGGCGCAGAAGCAGCCATCGACGCTGCGAAGGTGTCGAAATGGCAAATGCCAAGTACTGTATGTACAGGTCGTGGTACGAGCCGTACGCGGGCCTCAGTATGAATTGCCAGCGTCCCTTCTGAACCAACAAGTAAACCCGCCAAATTAAACTGGTCACGGATCCCACACTCATCTAAGTTGTACCCTGCAACACGTCGGAGAAGTTTTGGAAAACGACGGTCGACCTCAGTTTCGTGCGCTCGAGCAATCGTATTAACAGCCTGAACGATTCGTGAGACGGCATCCTCTTTCTCGAGGTGTTGCGCGAGGTCAGACTTTGACAATGTGCCGAAATTAAAAGTTTCGCCGTTAGCGAGTGTGCCGCTGAGCTCAATGACATGGTCGACCATCTTGCCGTACTCAATCGACCGCGAGCCACACGAATTATTACCAATCATTCCTCCGAGTGTGGCCTGTGATGATGGAGACACTTCAGGACCAAACATCAAGCCATCGGGTTTAAGGACGCTATTAAAATTATCGAGCACAACTCCTGGCTGGATGCGTGCCCATCTCTCGTCAGCATTGACTTCCAGCACTTGGTGCATGTACTTCGAAAAGTCAATTACGATTGCTTCTCCAACTGTTTGACCTGCCAAGCTAGTCCCGCCGCCGCGCGGTAGCAATGCCAAGGAGTGATCTGCAGTAATCTCCACAAGTTTGCGTATATCTTCTGCATGCCTTGGAAACACGACTCCGATCGGCATAATTTGATAGTTGCTAGCATCGGTTGAAAATAGTGTGCGTGTCATTGGATCGAAACGGACGTCGCCGGCGAGCTCGCGCCTGAGACGCTTAGCAATGGGATGGGTGCTGTAATCTGGCTTCGGTTGTGGCACGTTGTTACTGTACAGTGTTTACATGGTCGACCCAACTCAACTTCCTCAAGACTAGCTAAGATATACTCAGCGTCGGGTGATGAAAGTTCTCTGAAGGAGCCGATTTTATGGATGTCGCCACAATCTCGCTAGGTGCACTACTCATCACAATCATCCTTAGTTGCACGTCTCGTATCCACGTTGGCTTTCTTGCGATTAGTCTCGCCTGGGTGGTTGGCGTGTATATCGCTGGTCTTAGTCCTAATGAGGTGATGAGTGGATTTCCGACTCGGCTGTTTCTGACACTTGCCGGCGTAACCTTGTTATTTTCACAGGCGCAAGCCAATGGGACGTTAGATCGAATCGCACGCCGTGCGGTTCAGTATTGTCGCGGCAATGTTGGCATTATCCCGATTATGTTCTTTGGTCTGGCCTTCGTACTCGCGTCGATTGGGCCTGGAAACATCGCAGCAACAGCCTTGGTTGCGCCAATGGCAATGGCAGTGGCCGGCCAAGTGGGTATTCCGGTTT
>CAZMUA010000020.1:0-37362 GCA_964569695.1 uncultured Woeseiaceae bacterium | reverse complement strand
AAGGGTTCGGCTGTTCGCCGATTAAAGTGGTACGTGAGCTGGGTTTAGAACGTCGCGAGACAGTTCGGTCCCTATCTGCCATGGTCGCAGGAGATTTGTGGGGGGCTGTCCTTAGTACGAGAGGACCGGGATGGACGAACCTCTAGTGTACCAGTTGTCGCGCCAGCGGCAGTGCTGGGTAGCTACGTTCGGACGGGAGAAACGCTGAAAGCATCTAAGCGTGAAACCCTCCCCAAGATGAGATCTCCCGAGCCGTAAGGCTCCTGAAGGCTCCTGGAAGATTACCAGGTGATAGGCCAGGTGTGTAAGGTCAGTGATGGCCTCAGCTAACTGGTACTAATCAGCCGTGAGGCTTGACCTTTTTTTTACACGTGTGTGTTGGTGGTTGTGAAAACTACCGTTTGTAGGGTGTTCAGTTGTCCACGCAGTGCTGCCGTATGTGTAGGCTGCGTGACGTTATTTACGGTTTCCCGGTGGTCATAGGAGAGGGGCCACACCCGTTCCCATTCCGAACACGGTCGTTAAGCCCTCTACCGCCGATGGTACTGCGGGGGCAACTCCGTGGGAGAGTAGGTCGCTGCCGGGTCTTTTGGTAAGGCCGAACGTGAATTATTCACGCTCGGCCTTTTTTTACAGATCATCCATCGAAAAATTGTCAGGATGTGACTCTTGATTTCTATGGGCCCTTGTTATCGTCAGGGGTGCTGCTCCATCAAGATCGAGAATTTAATATTCAGTTGCCAATTTATCTCGCATCCGTTCAAGCAGTGATTTGGTTGCTCTAATTCCAGTCGATTCTTCAAGCTGTCCGCCTTCATACTCGATGCCGACCCAACCCCGATAACCAGCATCGAGCACAATGCGCATCATTCTTTCATAATCCAATTCGGTTTCATTACCATCACTGTCGAAGTTGTACGATTTAGCACTGACAGCCTTGGCGTACGGCATCAATTCAGCTACACCTTGGTAGTTGTCGTACACTTCACCGTCACCAAGGTTGAAGTTTCCAAAGTCGGGCAGCGTGCCAAGGCGTCGATGATTGCCTAGTTCCATCACGCTCCGCAACCATTGGCCATTACTTGATAACCCCCCATGATTTTCCACGATGACATCAATGTCGTGTGTGTCCGCATAATCGGCGAGAGTGGTAAGGCCATCGGCGGCGAGTTTAGCTTGCTCGCTCCATGAACCAGCACTCCCTGCGTTGACGCGGATCGAATGGCAACCCAGAAAGGCCGCTGCCTCAACCCACTTGTGATGATTTTCGATGGCCTTTGTGCGTTCGGTGGAACTTGGATCACCTAAACGGCCTTCGAAGTCACACATAATGAGCAAGTTTTTTACTCCCGCATCATTCGATCGTTGTTGCAGTTCACGCAAGTATGCAGCATCTCGTGCGTGTCCGAAAAAAAAGACATTCACGTATTCAATTGCATCGATATCGAATTCCTGCCGCGCTGTCATGGCGAAATCAAGTGGAGAAAGGGTACCTTGCAATATGCGGTCAGGGTCTCTTCGAAGCAGCTCGTTGAAATTCTTCGGATCGTCTTGGGAGGAGCCAAAAATGGTTCGATGAAGGGACCATTGGGCGAGAGAAATCGTAAAGAGTGGCTGATTGCTTTCGACTTGAGCCAAAAGGCTCGATCCAGAGCCCAGAGCAACACCACTCAAACCAAGTGCTCGAACGAAGTTTCGACGTGAAATCGGCATCAGAGTCTCCTAATCAGACTGATTGAACTACTCCAGCCTTTCGATGTGCTAACCGCCCTGTGGCACCGTATAATCGAGAGCGCCACCCTCCAAAGCGGCTTCGATTCTAGCAGAAACTGGGGTCTAGACTCCTTATCGTTACAGAATCGCCCGAATGCAGTAGGATTTCTCTCTTAGGACGAATCATTGGAAGTCATTGCTTGGTGTGGTTCATCTAATCATGCGAAAAATTAAGACATCTGCACTCGTGTTAATTGCGGCCACTCTGGTTTTAGGGGCTAGTACGCCCCAGGAAGATGAAGTTGTTTTCTTATCGCTCGACACCGTATTCGACCGAGGCCCCATTTTCCAAGACCGCAACAGTGACGAAGTGATTGATTTTGTTAATGCGAGGTTTGTGTTGGGTAACGTTCCGACACCCACCGAAGTCACTGCTGCTGCCGAGGTGGCTGCTCGCCTTGGTTTTGAGACGATGGCACTTGATTTACCGCTACCTCGTAGTGCGGGTGAGGGGACGATGATTGCCATTGGCCGAGCCGGCGTAAGCCGGGCACGGCTATCGGAGGCCGATCTAAGGCTTGACACACTCTTGCCTGGAGAAGGCCTTGTCACTGTTGGTCATCTCGCGAATGACCAAGTGCTGGTGATCGCCGGAAGGGATGACCGAGGAACACTTGCCGCCGCGCGGTTACTCGCGGGCCGCCTTCCACATGTGTGGGACCCGAAAGGCCCGACACTGACTGACGTCCTTATTAACGTTCGAGACTTTCTCAGTGACGCAGGCGCTGTTCCCGCCGAGATAGTAGTCGAGAATGTGCACGTAAAGGCTGAGGATAATGCTATCGATCGTTTGACGATTACGGTTCAAATGAGTTCAGCAGCTGATTCGGAGCGAGCTGAGACGGCTCTGAACCGACTCGCAGACGAACGAATTACATCGTCTAATCAGGAAGCGGTAGACGACGATGAGTCTGAGCCTGAGTTGTCCTATTCAGGCGCCCGTGTCGTGCGTATTAACCTGTTCGCAGATTCAGAAGCGCTGGGATTTGTTGATGTACCACGGGCTGCACCTCCAGCCGACAAGCCGCTTGCGCCAAGGCCAGGTTCTGGTGTGAAGCGTAGCCTTGATCTGTCAAGTGTCTATTCCAGCGACGGATTTCTCGGGGACGCGAATAGCGATCTAATTCCAGATCGGACGGATGTTGTAATCGTTCCTTCCGGTGCTGGTATTGACGGCACAATTGATCTTGCTGCTCGCATAGGGCTTGAGGTTACCGGCTTATCGATTCCGCTAGTGCGCACAGTCGATGAAATTGATAACCCAGGCTCCGAGCCTACGTTGGTGTTGGTCGGAACTCCACACCCGCTCGTCGATGAGTTAGTGGCGGATGGCAAATTAACCTTGCCTACGTTGCAATCCGGGCAAGGGCTGATTCGAGTCGTGCCGAAGGCGTTTGGTAGTAAGAGTGCCGTCGTTATTACTGGAGCTGATGCGTCTGGTGTCGCGCGAGCTCTTGCTCAGGTCACAGAACGATTTCCTCACGTGTGGCAACGCGGGAAGGACCGAACGACGCTTGACCAAATTGAGAGCGATCTGCGTAATGTCTTGGCTGGTCGATCACCTGCAGGGCAGGCGGCCACAGCGCTGTATAAATTGGATCAGGTCTTTCAAGAATTATCGCAACTCGATCTTGAATCGGCGGAGGTGACCGTCTACGTCGACAAACCAGAATCTGGCCTTGAGGTTCTAGTGCAGAACACGGCTGTTCAACAACTGACCGTCGATCGCCTCAATGTTCGCGTGGAAAGCCTGGACGTTCAGGAAGCAAAACCGATTAGTGTGAACGGCACGCCGATTAGCGCTGAATTTGATATTCCATCTGAGGTGGATGAATTTTGGCGAATCTTTCGTTCACAGGTAATGCCGTCGGTGACTTGGGACGAGCCGGTTGCTGTGATGGCTCGGTTGAGTGAGCCACCGACGATACGATCGAAGCTCGAGCAACAAGCCGTCCAAGAACTTATTGATGCCGGTGCCAGACTTGAAGATGTGTCGGTCACGATAACCTCGGCCTACAAGCAGGGATTTAGCTGGCTGTACGACATTGTTCGGCCAAGATTAAGCGAGCAGCCCGTTGATAACATGCTGATTCGCTATGCAGAAATCGGCCCACCGGAGGACTGGCAACAGCAGGCCATGTTCACTCCTACGCGCTGGTTGCTTGAACTACACCCAATCGATGAAATTCTCGCAAATGAGTTAAACCTCACGCTTGAAAAAATCGTTTTTGAAAAGATGCCGATTGGGTCGCCAACGTACGAGGTGATTGCGCGCGATGAAAACGGCGTTGAGTTACTCCGAGAAACGTTTGAGCCGAAGTTTGTGCTGAGATCATTTTTCGATCAATTTCCGGATTATGAAAAGGTACGAGTTACGACCGGATGGATGTCAGCGCAGTCGGGCGATCGCCAAATCGTTGACACGCGCATCGTGACTGACCTGGAACGATTTTGGGACTATTACCAAGGTACGACCTTGCCAGCTATCTACGATTACGTAATGGCGCTGCACGAAGGCAAACCGCTTGCTGCTGATGCACCCCATTTCGGTGAACTCCGCGTGCAGGTCACACTCAGCGAATCGGATTATCAACTTGGGATAGATCAAGAACAAATCGCACCAATGGAATCACTGCACGAAGAGATTTACTTTTCGACACTGCACTTCTTTGACGTGCTCGGCCGTTTCACGCGGGGACAGCCTTTAAATTACCCGGGGCGAGTCATTCCGATTGTGAAGGCAACGTCGGACGGTTTGCCTGGCCGGGCGGCCATAAGTTTTACTGGTTTTGGGTCAAGTCGACCAGCGGTTAATGTCGACTACCGTGAGCGCAATGGTCGGCTCGGCACCAAGCGCCGAGATATTCCAAAAGTGTCCGTCGAACGACCACGTTCACTTTCAGCTCAGGTGAGTCTGGAAAATAACGGACTGGAGAAGCTTGATCTGCGCGTGAAAGTTGACACCCAGCAGGACGAATGGGCTGAACTTGCTTTACGAACCAGAGTAGAAAGTGTTGATGCTCAGATAATGTCGGCTGAGCAAGTTATGGCGGTAGTAGACAACCTGAATTTGTTACGCACAGCAGGTTTGTATCGCGATGCTCTGGCATATCACGATGTGGGCGTTCTGCAGGTCTCAGCTGGTTGGGAACATGACATTGACGTCCTTAGTGAACCAGTGACAACACTCACTCAAAATGGACAAGCTAGTCCGTTTCCTGCTGTGACTGAGCTGTTACGTGATGCGCCGGTTGTAGCTATTGGAGAGGGCCCCCTCGTGCAATGGGATACTCCTATTCCTCCGTCGGAAGCCTATGCCTTGCTGGCGATGATGGCTGAATATCCAGAGGCGACAACCTATCAGGTTGGAAAGAGCTATTTGGGTAAGGATGTCTGGGCTATGGATTTGATGTCGCCGATCGAGGCGTCGCATTGGTCGCACACCAAAGCAACGACGTTTAAACCGACAGTGATTTATTCCGCTAGGCAGCACGCCAATGAAGTCTCCTCAACGAGTCATGTGCTGAGGCTAGCGGAACTACTGCTCACGGATTCCAGTGTTCGACAGCAACTTGATAAGGTGAACGTCGTCATTCACCCAATCACAAACGCCGACGGTGCACAGTTGGCATACGACTTAGCACAACAGACCCCCAACCACATGCTGCATGCTGGTTACTTGGGTGCGCTCGGTGTTGATGTTGGGGCAGGGCAATGGGAAAGCGACCCTCTTTATCCGGAGTCAACAATACGGCCGGAACTTTGGCGGACTTGGCTGCCAGACATTTTTTTAAACCCGCATGGTTATCCTTCACACGAGTGGGTTCAGTTGTTTTCGGAATATGCGGGTTGGGTTCGCAACCGGGTGACACAATCCCGCAGCTGGTGGGGCATGCGTGGCTGGTTTATACCCGGATTCAGATATTTAGACGATCCACGTTATCCACGTCACAAGTCAGCTGCATTCGAGATTCGCGATCTCATTACTGAACATATCAACGCCTTACCAGAGATTCGGGCTTTCAATGACCGTGCCTATGCTCGTTACCGTCGCTACGGCTTTGCACACGATAATGAAAATTTTAAGCTCGATTTTTCCGACGACGTTTTGATTTACACGGGAATTAAAGGAGCACGTGTTAGTACAGGCAGTCGAAGTTTTATGGCTCGTAACCCACGGGTGACTATTTGGAGTGGTAGCACCGAGGCGCCAGATGAGACTGCCCGAGGCGACTGGATGAAGCTGGTTGCAGCTGCCGGTCTACAGTGGGACAAGGCAATTTTAAAGTATTTGGCTGAAGGTCAGCACGTCGTCGAACGTGACGGCAGTGATTTTTTTGGCGGCGTACGGTTAACGATGTTACGGCCAAGACCGCCGAAAGTTGATGCTGCTCAGTGAGGACTGACTGTGGATATGTCAGCCCAAAGCGGGACTGTCGACTAATCTCGATTGCAATGTATGCGATTGCGTTTTCCGAACACGAGCAGCGTTAGCGTTAATGACACTAGCCTTTGTCGAACTGCTGAAGAAAAGCCAGCGTAGTGTGATCAACCATGTCTACGACTTCAAGTACAACGATTGAATGGTGGAACAAGTCTTCTCCCGTCGCGCGGAAAGCCTTGGTGGCCGCATCGCTGGGTTGGATGCTCGATTCGTTCGACGTCATGCTCTATGCATTGGTGTTGGCGGTGCTCATGACGGACTTGGGTATGGACAATGCTACCGGGGGTTCGTTGGCATCGTTGACACTCGTCGCATCAGCCATCGGCGGTGTTCTCTTCGGCGTCATCGCTGACCGTTTTGGGCGTGTCCGTGCTCTCGTGATGAGTATTTTAATTTACTCAGTGTTTACTGCAGCCTGCGGGTTCGCGCAAACAGTTCGTCAACTAGCTGTCTTCAGGGTATTTTTGGGTATTGGCATGGGTGGCGAATGGGCGAGTGGGGCGGCACTGGTGTCAGAAACTTGGCCGTCAGAACACCGGGGAAAAGCACTCGGCCTAATGCAGAGTTCTTGGGCGATTGGCTATGCGCTCGCTGCGGCGGTAACCGCCATCGTGTTACCCATCTGGGGGTGGCGTGTCGTATTTTTTGTTGGGATTTTGCCAGCTTTGTTCACATTATGGATTCGGCGTGGTGTCGCCGAGCCTGAGATTTGGCGCGCGAGGGTAGAGTCTGGGAAACCGCGAGGCAGCTTAAGTCACATTTTTCGAGGTTCATTACTTCCCTTAACAATTGCCCTGACACTGATGAATGCCTGCATCATGTTTGCGTGGTGGGGGTTCAATCTCTGGATTCCAGCTTACCTATCACTACCGATCGATCAGGGCGGCATTGGACTGAGTGCCTACGCGATGTCTGGATTCGTCATTGCGATGCAGGTGGGTATGTGGTGTGGTTACGTGACTTTTGGCTTTGCGAGTGACATTTTTGGCCGGAAGCGCACGTATGTTATCTATGTGCTAACCGCTGCGCTACTTATTTTGGCGTATACCTCTACTAGGTCTCCATCCGTACTTTTGGTATTGGGGCCACTCGTGGCATTTTTTGGAACCGGTTCGTTCAGTGGCTTCGGGGCAGTGACCGCTGAGATATACCAAACTGATATCAGGGCAACGGCGCAAGGCTTTACCTATAATATTGGACGACTTGCGAGTGCTTTTGCACCATTCGTTGTCGGATCGCTTGCTGATACGCACGGATTTGAGACGGCACTCTCGATTTCTTCAATAGCATTTGTTCTGGCTGGTGTGTCATGGATCTGGATTCCGGAGACGAAGGGAAGGAAATTATGCTGAACGGTCGACCAATAAGACCTAGGTTGTTGGCCGGGCTCCGAATGTTGACCAGTTTAGTCATTACCATGCTTATCCCGTTGGTGGTGACATCGTTTGGTAGTGCCCAAACGGAAGGTGACCAGCCACGTGGATTCGAAAGCAAGGATCTACACCTGTTGCAGTCGGTTGGCGATGTGCAGTTAGCTCCAGCAGGGCATGCAGTGGCCTACAGCGTACGGAAAAACGACCGACCGGGACGTCCATATTCCGAAGTATGGGTTATGGACATCTCCACTGGTCGGCGAGTACGTCTGGGTGGTCCAGAGGGGTATGCATCAAATCCCCGTTGGTCGCCAGATGGGCGTGAGATTGCGTACTACGGTAGGGCGGAGGGGCAGAGAGGCCTCGTTGTATCACGCGCCGACGGTTCCAATGCTACATTCCTTGCTCCGGTCTCGGGCACGAATCACCCATTACCGTCAGCTGGTGAACAAATCGCGTGGTCGCCTGACGGCAACAAAATTGGCTATGTTTCGTCCACGCCTGGACCGGAGTCTGACGAAATGAATGGTGACCCCAGAGTAGTTAGACGCTATCTCTATAAGCCCACTGCTGCTGAAGGCTCTACCCGATTTAATGACAACCGGCGTGTTCACATTTTTGTGTTCGACCGTCTAACGAATCGCAACTTTCAGTTAACGCAGGGGAACTATTACGAACATTCGATTGATTGGTCGCCTGTTCGAGATGAGATCCTCTTCATCTCGAATCGCGAAACCGACCCGGATCGCGTTTTTAATTACGACATCTTTGTCGTGCAGGTGGACACAGCCGAAGTGCGGCGTCTCACCGATACACCGAATGCTGAATATCAACCCAGGTGGTCACCGGATGGAAAGAGTATTGCCTATTTAGCAACACGACGGTTACTCACTTCCTCGGAGACGACGATGGAGGATACCCATGTGTGGTTAATGAATGCTGATGGCGCCAATCGCCGCGAGTTGGGGGGTAATGTTGATAACCGACAACGTGCGTTGGAATGGACTCCAGATGGCCAGTCGCTGTGTTTTACCGTTCAGGCTCGAGGAAACGTACATTTGTTCTGTCTGCCGGCTGCGGGTGGATCGCCGAATATGTTAGTGATAGACCGCGGTAGAGTCGGTGCATGGTCGAGGTCTCGTGACGGCAAGGCAGCCTTTGCATTTACCTCGACGGTCGCGCCAGCCGAGTTATTTGTAAAGCAGGATAATCAGTCTCGGATGTTGACGTCTCTCAATACTGAGTTGATCAGTCAGCGTACCGTTGCCGAAGTCGAAGCGTTCTCATTTGCTAGTTTCGATGGGCGACGAATTGAAGCATTTCTTACCAAGCCGGTCATTCTCGACACGATTAACCGACACCCACTCATCGTGCAGATTCACGGTGGGCCGCATGGACAACAAGGTGCGGCCTTTAACGTGACAGCTCAGATGTACGCGAGTCGTGGTTGGGCGACGTTAATGGTTAATTACCGAGGATCAACTGGGTACGGTCAAGAACTGACTGATGCAATCTTTAAGGACCAAAATGGAGGAGAAGCGAAGGATGTTTTGGCGGGTCTCGATGCTGCGCTTGAACGCTATAGATGGATCGATTCTGAGCGTCTTGGTATCGAGGGGGGTAGTTATGGTGGGCAACTCACAAACTGGATTATCACCCAGACCGACCGTTTTCAGGCTGCCATTCCTCGAGCGAGTATTTCAAATCTAGTCAGTTTCAACTACATGGCCTACTATCATGATTATTTAGCGGTCGAATTTGGTGCATATCCTCACCAGGATGGTGTGATGGATCTGTTGTGGGAGCGGTCCCCAATCCGATACGTTGCCAACGTGCAAACACCAACGATGCTAGTGCATGGTGAAAATGACAATGATGTGCCGATCGCGGAAGCAGAGCAATTCTTTATTGCCCTCAAAGACGTCGGTGCAGAAGCGGTTATGGTGCGCTACCCACGCGAGGGCCATGGCATTCGGGAAACGGCGCATCGGGTCGATTTACTCGATCGCAGTATGAATTGGTACGAGCGCCATTTCGCCAGATCCACGACCTCACGCTGATAGTAATGCCGGGAGTGGCGCGAATTTGGGCTTATTTTACCAAGTTTCCCTTCCGTTACCGTATGGTCACAGCCCGATGTTTTGTGTGCTTGCTTGTCCAGCGACTGGGGAGTAGACTTGCAGGCCTCACGTAAGTATGTAGAGTGATTCCGGCGGCGGCGGGTCAGTGACGTTCTGGAAGGGGGCGGTCGTGACAATGCAATCACGGATTCTGTCAGTGTCCATTTCGGCGATTATTTTTGCGATGGCATTGACAACGACGGGCTGTGGTGGATCTACGGAGAATACTTCTTTAGGTGGTCCCATTGAGATAGAAATCTCTCAACTTTTCATTACCGTTACCAATAACAGCGGTATGGCGCTCACTGATATCAAGTTGGAAGTGATTCCTACGGGTGCGCAGACTAGTTATGGGGCAACACATTATCGTCTTGAAAATTCTGAAAAGAAGGATTTTTCGCTAGGAGAACTTCGAGGCAGTGATGGGATGAACCTTAATTTACGGGTGCATAAGCCTGATCGTGTGCGAGTGACTGCTACGGACATTGATCAGACGGCTTATGATATTGAGATACCGTGGAGTTAGGCTGACTGACGTTTTTAGCTTAACTAGGTATTTTCCGGCTGTCTGGTAAAGTACATCTCACTTCGATTTTCATCTTAAATCTCGGGTATCTCGGGTCATATTCGTCACTGACGCCATGATCAGGATAGAGTAGGCTCGAGGAGCGTACCCGTGAACATCGACTCCATCCTCAACCTAGTCGGCCTTTTATTCACGCTGGCTGCCGCGTTTGGCTACGTGAACCACCGGTGGTTTAAGCTACCCCACACCATTGGTTTAGTTGTCGTGGCGCTGTCCGCCTCACTCGTTGTACTCGCGATCGATGCAGTATTTCCCGCTCTTGAGTTTCGGTCTGTGGTGCGCGAAATGCTGTCCAGAATCAATTTTTACGATGTCCTAATGAAAGGCATGTTGAGTTTTCTGTTATTTGCTGGGGCGCTTCATGTTGACCTAGATGATCTGTACAAGGTTAAAGCTCCCATTTCGATGCTGGCCACAATTGGCATCCTTCTGTCTACTGTTCTTGTAGGCGGCATGATGTTTTTCGGTTGGCGTGCACTTGGGATAAATGTGTCCTTCCTGTATTGCTTAATATTCGGAGCCCTCATTTCACCCACTGACCCCATTGCGGTGCTAAGCATTTTGAAATCTGTCGCCGTGCCTAAAAATCTTGAAACCAAAATTACTGGCGAGAGCCTATTCAATGACGGTGTTGGCGTGGTTGTGTTTACGATCCTGGTCGGATTCGCCTTGGGACAGGCTGAGATTACTGCGTTAAACGTCGCCAAGTTATTCATTACGGAAGCGCTCGGCGGAGTATTACTCGGTTTACTGATTGGCTATGTCGCTTATCGTGCGATGAAAACAATTGACGAGTACAACCTTGAAATCCTTATAACACTCTCACTCGTCATGGTGACCTATGGAATCGCTGTTCAACTTCATGTGTCAGGACCGATTGCTGTGGTGATTGCTGGTTTATTTATTGGCAACCATGGTGCACGGTTTGCCATGAGTGAAAAGACGAGGACACACATCAAGATGTTCTGGTCTTTACTGGACGAAATTCTCAATTCAGTGCTGTTTCTAATTATCGGCTTTGAAGTAATCGCATTGATGTTTAGCTATCAGATCTTCCTAGCGCTAGTTCTTGCTATTCCTGTCGTTCTACTTGCAAGATTTTGTTGCGTCGCGGTGCCGATTAGTCTGTTGAGTCTGCGTAGGACATTCACGCCTGGATCAATTCAAATCTTAACTTGGGGCGGACTACGTGGCGGGATTTCGGTGGCACTTGCGTTGTCGTTGCCACCATCAGATCTAAAGGAACTTATTCTGGCGACGACCTACGGTGTTGTCGTTTTCTCGATTATTGTTCAGGGCCTTACACTTGAAAAAGTTGTCAAAAAAACCATGCTACGGCAAACAGCAGAATAGCCACAAAGGTGACTAAAATTGTTGCTGGATCGGTTCTGCCTCAAACGTTTCAAAATCCTTGAAGATTATGATGTCCGTGCCGAGGCTTGTTAGGTTGCAGAGAAAAGTCGGTGTCGTCCGATTATCAAAATAGGTAGAAAGCTAAAAACTGTTCCAACAAGTCCCAGGACTGGGAAGTTCCAAGTTGCTAAGAGGATGCCTGAGCTAAGACCAGCTCCAGCACCTGTTATCCAGACTAACGAATCTGCTAGACCTTGTAATCGAATTCGATCTGATTCCTGAACACTATCTGTTAGCAGGGCGCTTCCGGCTACGAAACCGAAATTCCAACCGAGGCCAAGGATAAACAACGCTACGGTTAAGCGGGTCGTTTCCAAGCCTTCGGCGTTTGCGGCTAGGTAGGTTGAGATGATCAGCAGCGCAACGCCAGTCAAAATAATTGGAATGCGTCCTAGTCGATCAGCCAAGTAACCGGTTAGGGGAGAAAGCGCGTACATACCAAAGGCATGCGCCGCTATAACGAGTCCAATGGCACCGAAGTTATTACTTGCGGTTCGGATGTAGACAGGCGTCATCGTCATGAGCAAGACCATGACACCTTGTGAAATCGCAAGTGCGACGAGCGCAATCTGGACGTTAGGTAACGTAAGTATCTCAATCACCGATTTCTGGGCGCTTGGTGCATCAGACGGATCGAGAGCAGCCGTGTGGGCTGGAAGGCGCGGCATCATGGCACGCAGAACTAACGCTGCACTAGCTGCACCAGCAATAGTTACAAAGAATGGACCCGCTGAGTCTACAAATCCAATGCTTTCAGCTAGGTTGCGCATAGGTTCGAGTAAGGCCGGTCCAAGTACAGATCCGATTGTGCCAGCCCAAATAATCCAACTGATTGCGGAGGCTCGTTCGGGTGAGGGGTAAAGGTCAGAAGCGGCGTACCGTGTCAAACGGTTCGCGCTGTGCCCCACACCAATTGCAAACATTCCAAGCGTGAACAGCCAAAACGCCCCGACAGATGTAGCAAGCGCAGCTATCGCAGCTGCTGCCATCACAACGCCATATCCCAAAAGAAGTCCGGCTCGACGTCCATGTAGAACCATAAAATTTGATAGTTTGGTTGCACCGACGGCCATCCCAATGACACCCATAGCGAACGGCAGTCCACTCCACTTTGGAGACCCCAGCATGTCTTCTGCAACCAGCGGCGCGATAATAATGGCCGCGATGTATCCACTCGACGACAGTCCGGCACTTACGAACAATCCGATCATCGTCGATCGTCGAGCAGAAGGTGCAATAGTGAGTGTCATGGAAAGCACTGATACAGATTCTTGTCTGTCTTAATGCAGGTCTCAGTTAACGGAGGACATCGCGGCTGAAGTTTTTTTGACGATCATGGCATAAGCACAGTTTTATGAATGCTCGATGGCGAGCCACGCGGAGCGATAGCAAACCTAGTAGTGGAGCCCTAGTGCACAGTGTACGGTTCAGTGAGTGCAAACGCAGCTATTTCAACATCGAAATGGTCGCCATCAGTTGTGGTCATCTGGTAGGTTCCGCGCATCGACCCGAAAGGTGTCGTGAGTGGACAGCCAGATGTATATTCGAACGATTCTCCAGGTGCGAGCACTGGTTGTTTTCCCACCACACCTAGTCCACGGACTTCCTCTACTTGCTGATCGGCGTCCGTTATTATCCAGTGTCGGCTAAGTAATTGGACCGTGCTTTCACTCTCGTTAGAAATCTGAATTGTATAGAGAAAGAACCAACGTTTACTCTGTGGTTGGGAATGCTCTGCTGAGTATTGGGCTGTTACGTGAATACGGACACCTTGTGTGATGGCTTCTGAGGTTTGCATGGCTAATGTGGTCATCCTTCGGCGATCGAACAGTCGTTAGTCTATCATTGCTATTTAGACAGCGTACTTCGGTGTTTGACCAGCGATCCACTTGATATTGCAGCCGATACTCGGTTTCTGGTTAGTGGCTACGGGCTGATCGGTTAGTAAGGCGTCAATAGCCTTACGGAGGTCGCTGCCTGTTATCGGAATATCATTCTTAGGTCGACTATCGTCGAACTGGCCGCGATATCGGAGGTGCTTGCTCTGATCAAACAAATAAAAATCCGGCGTGCAAGCGGCCTCATACGTTTTCGCGACACGTTGATCAGCATCAATTAGGTAGTCGAATGTGTAGCCGTACTGCTTAATGTCGGCGATCATATTCGCTGGGCTGTCTTTGGGGAATTCGCTGGAATCATTGGAATTAATAGCGACTACCGCAACCCCTCGTTTCTGATATTCGGTCGCGAATGCGGCTAGCTCTGTCTTGAGATGGATAACAAACGGGCAGTGATTACACATGAAGATTACCAACAATGCGTGAGCGCCAGCGAAGTTCTCAAGTGAGATGGTCTGTCCGTGAGGGTCGGGTAGGGTAAAGTCGGGAGCCGGTGTGCCGAGGGCGAGCATCGTGGAAGGAGTCAAAGCCATGCTTGCAAGGATACAAAATCTTGGTGGTTCTGGTCACGTAATTGACTTTAGGCCTGCTAAGATGAATATCTTCTGAGAACGCCACGCGCAAGTAGCAGCGACTGAATGCCAAGTAACGAGGAGCTAAATAATCCATGGCAGAACGCACTGTTATTCAGGTAGTTCCTGCGCAAGAAACCTTAGAAGGTGCTGGCGTCAAGATCAGGCGCACGATTGGGACGCCAAATTTAAAACAACACGACCCCTTCTTGCTGCTTGATGAGTTTAAATCTGCTGACCGGGATGACTACGGTGCCGGGTTTCCAGAGCATCCCCACAGAGGTTTCGAAACGGTGACCTATATGCTCGCTGGTGAGATGCAGCATGCCGATTCCTTGGGACATACGGGTACCGTCGGTCCAGGCAGTGTTCAGTGGATGACTGCGGGTAGGGGAATTGTGCATTCTGAAATGCCGAAGCAAGAAGATGGCCTCATGTGGGGGTTTCAACTTTGGATTAACTTACCTGCAGTAAGCAAGATGTGCGAGCCTCGCTATCAGGACATTCCAGCTGCCGCTGTGCCCGTGCGGACTCTAGATGGTGGGGTGACTGTTCGAGTAATTACAGGTCAGTCGAGCGACGTCATTGGTCCAGTGCAAGACATCATAACTGCGCCGATTTATCTCGATGTAGCGATACCTCCAGGCTGCGGTTTTCAGCAGAAGATTCCCGCAGGATACAACGCATGTTGTTATGTATTTGAAGGCGAGGCAATAATTGGCGCGAATATCACTAGTATAGATTCTGCGGTTGGCACTGGGCGCTTGGTCGTGCTCAGTGACGGCGACTACGTTTCGATACAGGCGGCAACGTACGCGACCCGACTCCTGTTATTAGCGGCTAAGCCGATTGGCGAACCGGTTGCGCGCTACGGCCCTTTCGTGATGAACACACGCGCCGAACTCGTTCAGGCAGCTGAGGATTTCAAGCGGGGCGAATTTACGCGGTAAGCTTTGCTCACCCAACAGAGTAAGATAGAACCAAGGAATCAGGTGATGGCAATGCAATGTCGAATTGTAGTCGTCTTAATCATCACGGGTTGTGTGCTAAGTGTGCCAGCCACGACCCGTTCGGATCAGGCTACCACCGCCTACAACGAAGCAGATTTTCTTAGTCGTGTGCGTCGGTTGACGTTCGAGGGGGCCCGTGCCGGCGAAGGATATTTTTCGCCTAGTGGTAATCAACTGGTCTTTCAAAGTGAACGAGAGCCCGATAATCCCTTTTATCAGATTTACATGCTGGACCTAGAAACGGGTGACTCACGACGCATCTCGCCAGGGCACGGCAAGACAACCTGTGGATTTTTCCAACCGGGTACATCAAAAATTCAGTTTTCATCAACTCATCATGATCCCCAGTCTGAACAATTGCAGGCTGAGGAAATCTCATTTCGCGAGTCTGGCCAAGAGCGGCGTTATGCGTGGGATTACGATCCTGAAATGGAGATATACACATTCGATCAGGAAACCACTGAATTTTCTCGACTAACTCAGTCGTTTGGTTATGACGCCGAAGGTAGTTATTCGCCTGATGGAAACTGGATTACTTTTACCTCGATGCGTGATGCGTACAATCGTGAATTATCGGAAGACGAACGTAAGCAGTTGGAAGTCGATCCATCATATTTTGCAGAGATCTACATCATGAAATCCGATGGGTCACAGCAACAGCGCTTAACTGAGGTGAACGGCTATGATGGCGGTCCTTTTTTTTCCCCTGACGGAACGAAAATTGTTTGGCGCCGATTTGATGAACAAGGTTTGTTGGCTGACGTGTGGACCATGAATCTTAATGGTACTGACCAACGTCAAATTACCGCTTTTGGATCCATGAGTTGGGCGCCGTATTTTCATCCGTCTGGCGAGTACATCTTTTTCGCATCGAACAAACTTGGATTCACGAATTTCGAAGTGTTTATTGTGGACAGCGCTGGTGAAAAAGAACCCGTTCGTATTACCTATACAGATGGGTTTGATGGATTACCTGTGGCGTCACCTGACGGTACGATATTGTCTTGGACGTCTGATGGTCGCACCGGTGGTGAAGGCTCGCAGATCTTTCTGGCCGATTGGAATCATGAGCAGGCGATCACAGCACTCAAGGATGCTCCCCCTAAATCCGTTTCTGGCAATCTTGATGATCAGTGATTGTCTAGATCGGAGCGCATGCTACTCACGATGTCTCAAAAATTAAACCCGGTCCTAGGCGGTTGTTTGACGTGCATTCTCCTAAGTTCAGTGCTTGCTGCACAAGGCGCGAACCAGCGGACCCGACCCTATGTTGAAGCGTTAGCTGCTGATGCGCTTGAGGGTAGGCTAACTGGCACGACGGGAGCCCACCAGGCGGCCGACTACATCATTGAACAGTTGCGATCGATTGGTGCTGAATCATTACCGGGACAGCAAGACTATCGACTTCCCTTTGAATTCACAGCCGGTGTCAGTGATGGCGGATCTAGTCTGGTGATAACAAACGGTGCGCCGTGGCAGACTGCGGAGGTTGTGCAGGGGCTTTCTTTTTCTGACTCAGCTGTCGTGCAGGGGGATGTTGTGTTTGCCGGCTATGGCCTAGTCGTACCCGAGGCGCAGGAGTTTAGCTACGACAGCTACGCAACGCTCAATGTCGAGGGCAAGATTGTTCTCATTTTACGGTACTTTCCTGAAGACGTGGAGCAAGCCTACCGAGGGATCCTTGCCCGTTATTCCGGCCTTCGGTATAAGGCAATGGCAGCTCGTCAACGGGGCGCGACAGCAGTTGTTGTGATCACCGGACCCCGTTCCCCGAACGCTGGCCAAACCGTGCCCATGACCTTTGATACAGCCATTGCGGGATCTGGGATCGTTGCGGCCAGCGTGAATGGTGCTGTTGCTGATGCCATTTTTGAGCACGTACCAAATCAGACGCTGGATTCTATTCAGGCGGAGCTTGATACAGGAAATCCGCACATCGCAGGTTTTGCAATTGATGGTCTTGAGTTAACACTTGATGTCACTGTGGCTCGTGAGACGCTAACGGGTAATAACGTGGTTGGCTACCTGCCACCGTCTTCGTCTCGGGTAGCCTCTGAGTCGAAACCGTACGTAATGTATGGGGCTCATTACGATCATCTTGGTTATGGGATGCAAGGCAATTCTCTCGCACGACAGAATGAGCACGGTGCAATTCATAACGGTGCTGATGACAACGCATCGGGTGTGGCCGCAGTGCTTGATGCTGGGGCATGGCTTGTCGAGCAAGAGCTAGATCGCGGAATCATCCTAGCCTTTTGGTCAGGTGAGGAGCTTGGACTACTTGGGTCCAGTGAATTCGTCAAAAATGCACCAGTACCCATAGAGCAAATTTCGGCTTATCTTAATTTCGACATGGTTGGTCGTGCACGCAACAATCGTTTATCGTTGCAGGCCGTGGGTACCAGTCAAGCTTGGCGTGGCTTAATCGAGCAGTCGAATGTTCCGGTCGGCTTTAATGTTGCATTACTGGATGATCCCTATTTGCCCACTGACGTGATGAGTCTGAATGCGGCGAGTGTGCCGAGCCTTAATTTTTTCACAGGGAACCATGAAGATTATCATCGGCCAACTGACGACGCTGAAACTATCAACTATGACGACCTTGACCGGGTCGCTCGTCTTGGTGCCTTAATTGGGCGCAATGTGGCCCTTCGTGCAGATCCGTTGGAATTTGTTCAGGTTGAACAAGTGGCGCAACAGGGCCAACGCGCCAGCGTACGTGTTTTCACCGGGACGATCCCGGATTACACCTCGGATATTGAGGGTCTCCTTCTTGGCGGTGTCATTGAAGGTGGGCCAGCGGCGGTCTCTGGGTTGCAGCAGGGTGATGTCATCGTTGAATTCGCCGGGCAATCGATTACAAATATCTATGATTACACTTACGCGCTCGATGCCGTAAAAATTGGCGAGGAGCTAACGGTTGTGTTTATTCGTGATGGCGAGCGCCTTCAGGTGACTCTGACTCCCACGGCTCGGTAATAGTGGTTACCGATGCTGAGGCTTATCGCGTTGTAACCATTTCAGTGCACAGTTCGCGAACTTGATAATGAAGGGGCGAGTGGCAAGGAGGAAACTACATGCTGCAGCTGCTAGTGACGTTCGTCGGTGCATTTGTTGCTGGTATCGGGTTGGTGACGGTCGTTCGCCCAGAAAGCGTGAAAACCATTGCCAGGTCGATGCTGCAAGGTCGTCGACTGTATCTCGTGATGGGGTTTCAAGTTGTGGCGGCGTGGTTGTTCTACGCCATAGCGACTCAAAGCCGGTCGCCGACAGCGATGACAGGGTTTGCCTTTCTCTTGATGGCGAGTACTGTGATTATGTTAATGCTGGGTTCGAAGCGGATTCACGCTTGGGTAGAATGGATGCTCAGGCTTCCTGGTAGCGTGCTAATAGTTATTGGGTTAATACGGATAATGGTTGGGAGTTGGTTAATCTACGTGGTTAACTGAATGAAGTCATTAGCGTCTTCGGGTTGAGCAGTGCACCCTTGAGCACTGGAAATGAGCTTTTTACTAATAGGTGCTTGTCTATGCATGACGTACTAAAAGAACTTGGAATTGCAGAACAGAACGTAGGGGGGTTCGGCGGTGACTGGATTGGAAGCGGTCCTGAGTTATCAGTCGTGAGTCCAATCGATGGGTCAGCTCTCGCGTCAGTTCGACAAGTCACCGTCGATGAATACGACCAAATCGTTGCGCGAGCGGAAGCTGCGTTTGTTGTGTGGCGCAAGATTCCTGCTCCAAGGCGTGGCGAAGTGATCCGACAACTCGGCGATCGGCTGCGACAGGCGAAGGCGGCGCTTGGAGCGTTGGTGACTCTTGAGATGGGCAAGATCGCGACTGAGGGTGAAGGTGAAGTGCAGGAGATGATTGACATCTGTGATTTTGCCTGTGGGTTATCGCGACAGCTTTATGGTTCAACGATGACCTCCGAGCGAGAAGATCATCGCATGTACGAGCAGTGGCATGCACTTGGCCTCGTTGGCGTCATAAGCGCCTTTAATTTTCCAGTTGCGGTGTGGAGTTGGAATGCTTCTCTCGCCGCTGTATGTGGGAACAGTACGATTTGGAAACCGTCGCCTAAGACACCACTGACAGCGATCGCCGTGACCCGTATAGCCGAGTCGGTGTGTCGTGCCAATGATGTGGATCCCGCGATCTTTTCTTTAACGATTGGTGACAATTCAAGTATAGGAGAACGACTGCTGCAGGATCGCCGAATTGGCTTAGTGTCAGCAACTGGCAGTTGCAAGGTAGGGCATCGGGTAGCTACGGTTGTCGGCAGTCGTATGGGAAGGACGCTCCTAGAGCTTGGAGGCAACAATGCCATCATTGTTACCCCTAATGCCAACCTAGATATTGCTTTGCCAGGCATCCTGTTTGGTGCAGTTGGTACCGCCGGGCAGCGATGCACGAGTACGCGGCGAGTGATCTGTCATCGTTCGGTGAAAGATGAACTCATCGAACGTCTCGACCGGGCGTATAGCAGTGTGCGCATCGGCGATCCCCGTAAGGCTGACACCTTAATGGGCCCGCTTGGCAGCCGTGAGAGCGTGGAAGCGTTGCAGCGTGCTGTTGAGCAAGTGAAAGAAGAAGGTGGTGAGATTGTGCGTGGCGGTGAGCCTCTCGACGGTCCAGATTATCCAGGTGGACATTATGTGACACCGTGCATAGCAACCGCGAAAAATGAATATCAGATTGTTCAGAATGAAACCTTTGCGCCGATTGTGTACATTCTCGAGTACGGTCAAGCCGAGCGAGCGTCTGGGTACGTTGTCGAAGAGGTGGAAGAAGCGATAGCGATCCATAATGCGGTTCCCCAAGGATTATCGTCGGCAATTTTCACCGATCATTTGCGGGAAGCCGAGCACTTCCTCTCAAACCGCGGTAGTGATTGTGGTATCGCTAATGTGAACATTGGCACCAGTGGTGCCGAAATCGGCGGCGCGTTTGGTGGAGAAAAGGAAACGGGTGGTGGTCGTGAAGCAGGGTCGGATGCATGGCGTGCTTACATGCGACGCCAGACGAATACAATCAACTGGGGTTCAGAATTGCCCTTGGCCCAAGGTGTGAAGTTTGGCGACTGACGGTAAATTGAACAGGCATCTGCTGTGACTGTGCTTTTCTTAAAGCTGGACCAAGCTTTCAGAGAGTTTTTAGAATCCACCGAGCACGGTTTGCAGTAGGACGTTTGCGCCATTTACGCAGTCATCCCAGTTTGTTGATTCTTTTGGAGAGTGACTTAGGCCACCAATCGAGGGGACAAAAATCATCCCAGCTTGACAGACCCGTGACATGACCTGTGCGTCATGTCCTGCACCGGATGGCATTGAGTGATACCGCAGCCCCAGTCGCTCAGTCGAGGTTGTGAGGGCGTGTTGGACAGTCTGGCTCATTTGCACAGCTTCAATGCTGTCTACTTTTTCTATCTCAAGCCTGAGTTCGCATTCCTGACCAATCACCTCGGCCTGTGCGAGCAGTGTCGTTTCCAGCGTCGCCTTGTCATGCGCCTGTGCACAGCGAAATTCCAGTCCTACGCGTGCGCGCTCGGTGACAACGTTCATTGCACCGGGTTCTAGCGCCAGCATTCCGGTGTTGACCACGCAATCTGGGAAATCACGCATCACGATGCGTCTTCCGGCAAGGATGAAGGCAGCTGCTCCCTGTACCGCATCCTGTCTGTCCTGCATTGACACTGTGCCGGCGTGATCCGCGCGACCCACGAAAGTGATCCTGTACCGTTCAAGTCCTACGATGCCGGTGACGATGCCAATCTGGCAATCTGTGTTCTGTAACCGTGGTCCTTGTTCAATGTGTAATTCTAGGTAGCCAGCAAGGGTTTTAGGATCACGCCGCGCGGCAAGAATGGATTCAGGTGTCATGCCCGCTCGCAAGAGTCCAGCTGTAAAATCCGCTAGAGCACCGATGGAGTGGCTTAATTGCGTTGTGCTGAGTGTACCGCTTAGTGCTTGGCTGCCTAAACAACCGAGATAAGTCCCTTCTTCGTCTGTAAAGTCTATCGCTTCTAAATGGGTCGATAGTTGAAGATTTTGCTCCTTAATAACGTGGAGAACTTCCAGGGCAGCCAGCACGCCAAGCGCTCCATCAAAGCGGCCTCCATGTGGCACCGTATCAAGATGGGAGCCAAGCAGGAGCGTCGGAGCCTTCTCCTTCCTACAGGCCAGCACGGCGGAGTGATTGCCCGCACCGTCGATGTGGGTTTCTAGGCCGCTTGCTTGTGCTTCATCAAGAAACCATTGCCGGGCACGAAGGTGTTCAGTGCTCAAAGCTAGTCGATGTACGCCGGTTTTATTAACAACTCCGATTGTCGACAGTTCGAGGAAGCGCCGATGAAACCGATCCTCGTTTACTCGTAGTGATGACCATGCTTTGTTCATGGATGCCATGAGTCTAGTTATTTCCTTAAGCCTACTCGATTATAATTCCCGGTACGCTAAGCTGTAATTCTTGGACGTGCACGTTATAGATCCTTGGCGGTGAAGGAACCCATAAAAGAAGGGTTTGATGCAGATTCGAAAAATATCGTTGTTTCAGGTCGATTTACCCCTGCACGAGGGCAGCTACAACTGGTCGGGTGGCAAGTCGGTCCAAGTATTCGATAGCACGATTGTCCGGATCGAAACCGACACGGGATTGGCAGGATACGGAGAAGGTTGCACGATAGGCTCTGTCTATCTCCCAGCGTATGCCAACGGCGTGCGCACAGGCATCGCTGAGCTTGCTCCACACTTGATCGGCCAGGATCCGACGCAGCTCAGCAAGTTGAATTGGAAAATGGACACCCTCCTTAAGGGACATCCGTACGTTAAATCGGCGATCGATATTGCTTGCTGGGACATTCTTGGCCAGGCTGCAGGACAATCGGTCTGCTCACTGCTTGGCGGTTGCTTTGGAAAGGACTTTAACCTCTATCGAGCCATTTCGCGGGACACTCCTGATGCGATGGCCGAGAGCGTGAGTCAGTACCGGGCAGAAGGTTATCAGAAATTTCAATTAAAGGTCGGTAGCGACCCTGAAACTGATATTGAACGGATTCGCAAAGTCTCGAGTGGACTGGAGCGCGGCGACGTGTTGATCGCTGACGCCAATACCGGTTGGCTGATGAAAGATGCGATACGAGTCGCCCGAGCGGTGCAGGATATTGATGTGTTTATTGAACAACCTTGTGCCACCTACGAAGAGTGTTTGTCTGTTCGACGGAATATCGATCATCCATTCGTGCTTGATGAGTGTATGGATAGCGTACAGATGCTGCTGCGTGGACACAGCGATTTCGCAATGGATGCAGTCAATCTGAAGATCAGCAAGTTTGGTGGCTTAACTAAAACCCGGCTGGTACGGGATTTATGCGTCTCGCTTGGCCTGGCGATGACCATTGAGGATAGTTGGGGCAGCGACATCACGACGGCCGCAATCGCACACCTAGCGCACAGCACTCCGCCGGAATTTTTATTCACTGCGACAGACTTTAACAGTTATGTGACAGTGCGTACGGCTGATGGTGCACCCCAGCGTCATGAGGGACGGATGGCCGCGAGTACGGAGCCTGGGTTGGGGATTCAACCTCGCACGGAGATACTGGGTGAACCCGTAGCGACTTGGGAAGGAGGAAGTCATTCCTAAACGTCTTGGTTTACTGATTGTCACAATCTTGATCGGATTTGTTTTGGTTGGGAAGGCAGTACAGCAATCCCGCCAAGAACTGAAGGAACGCTTTCAGAGGATGTCGGATGAATATGAAGCCGAGGGGCTGGCCGAGAAATATACCGGTGTCACGACGCATGGTGCACCCGCAGAAGGTCTGTTCGGGATTCATTCAACAGGTGTTTCGACTGAACCAATACAGCGTGCCGCTAAGGATTTTTTGGGATCACTTACCTCTGAGCAAGTCGCTAAAACGGTTTTCCCCGTGGATGATCCCGAGTGGCGCAAGTGGATGAATCAGCATTTCTACATCCGGCAGGGTATGGGATTTGATGAAATGCAGGAAGTGCAACGAAACGCAGCGTTCGGGTTATTACGTGAGTCGTTAAGTGCACGTGGTCTTAAGCTGACCCGTGACATTATGAGGCTCAACCACACGCTCGGGGAACTTAATGATGACAACTTCGTTGAGTATGGTGAGTGGTTATATTGGATCACCATTATGGGCGAACCATCAGCAACCGAACCTTGGGGTTGGCAGCTTGACGGCCATCACGCCATCATCAATTATTTCGTCTTAGGTGATCAGGTTGTGATGACACCGTTCTTCGTCGGTTCGGAACCAGTGATTGCAGAAACTGGAAGATATATGGGCACCTCGATCCTGCAGGTAGAGCAGAACCGAGGGTTGGCGATGCTTCGTGCGCTTTCCGAGGTGCAACAGGAACAGGCTGTCATTCAGGTGTCGAAGACTGGGAACGACAACTTAGGAGAGGCATTCAAAGATAATATCGTGCTGGACTATGCTGGTGTCCCAGTTGCCTCTTGGTCAGACAGACAAAAGGATCAACTGCTTGAGCTAATCGAGCTTTATATCGGTAATTTGCGTGATGGCCATGCACGTGTTCGGATGGAAGAAGTCACGGCGCATCTGAACGACACCTTTTTCGCTTGGATTGGGGGCACTGACGACGAAGCTGTTTTTTACTATCGAATTCATAGTCCAGTGATTCTAATAGAATTTGATCACCAGCAACCAGCGGGCCTTCGCCATTTATTTTCAAGTGGTTTACCGATCAGACAGCACGTGCATGCTGTTATCCGTACCCCCAATGGAAACGATTATGGTAAGGATCTTCTTCGTCAACATTACATGGCGCATCCGCATACACCTTAGTGCTATTTACTGTCATGCCTTGGTAGTGATGGAAGAAGAGATTGATTGCTGGTATTTAGAGAACGAAACCGAAACCTTAACGTAGGCGGTATGTAACGATGAAAATTGCGCTTGGATCTGACCACGCAGGATTTCACTATAAGGTGATGCTCGTACGTTATCTGCTCGATCTTGGGCATGAAGTCGTGGACTTCGGTACCGATTCCGAGAAATCTGTTGACTATCCTGATTACATCAGGCCCGCGGCCGAGGCTGTAGCGAGAGGGGAATGTGAACGAGGTATAGTGCTGGGAGGTTCAGGTAACGGAGAAGCCATCGTGGCGAATCGAGTGAAAGGGATTCGATGTGCACTGTGCTGGAATACGGAGTCAGCGCAACTCGCCCGTTCCCATAACAACGCGAATATGATCTCGCTCGGTGCACGAATGGTGAGCGAGGACGACGTCCTCGTAATTGTCAACAGGTGGTTGACGACGCCATTCGACGGAGGTCGCCACGCGAATCGGGTAAATAAGATCGATGAAGGAACGATTTAATAAAGAAGGAGGAATAATTCCTCCACTCATTAATTAATTCTTTTTGATATTTCGATAGCGCTTAACTTAGGTTGACTTACTGTTGTACCGCCGTTCCCATAATCTCAAAATGCGAGTTTCCCAATAGCACGCTCGAACCAATGAAAGCCCGTGATGGTAACGGTCCCTCGAAGTACGTCATATAGATTGCGTTAAAGGTATCGTAAAGTGCGAGATCGGTGCAGAAGACTTGCACCCAAACTAAATCGTCCATTGTTAGACCACCAGCTTCAACATTGCTCTGAAACGTGTCTAAGAGATTGTGTATTTCCGCCTCAATATCTGCACCGATGTCACCAGTATTCTGAGGCTGGCTAGTATTACCGGCGACGTACAGGGTATCGCCGATTCGCACCCCCCGACTATATGCCCGATCAGGATTATCTGTGCCGGTACCGCCTGGATCAATAACATTGCGCCCAGATTGAGTGTTGACTACACCGATTAGTAGGAAAGATGCGACGGCGCCCAATGCGAATGCCAAGACTTTAGATTGAGAAACAGCTTGCATGTGTACCTCCTAATGTCGATATATATTACGGTTTTGCGTGGTAGAGAACTGATCATACACTGCCCGACAGTCGTTTATTAAAGGTTGTTGAGGAGTAGATATGCAGACCCAAAGAAATGCTATAAGCAGAGTGGTCGCCGCCTCATGTTTGGTGGTGGTGGCAACAACAGTTTTCGTCTGGTCTGACGAGCCGCCGCTTGAGCCAGTTGCGACGTTTTCGATACTCGGTTTCGATCCAGTAACAGGTGAAGTGGGCGGCGCTGTTCAGTCCCGTGTCTTTTCGGTAGGCAACGGTGTGTTGTGGGCAGAAGCAGATGTTGGCGTCATCGCGACGCAGGCGGTTGTGGATGTTAGCTACGGTCCACAAGGGCTTGCACTGCTTAAGGATGGCTTCACACCTTCAGCGGTCGTCAAGAGGCTTTGGGAAGATGATACCGATCCTCGGCCGATGCGTTGGACGAAACAGGGGCGTCAGTTTGCGGTGATGAACGCTGCTGGTGTCTACGCAGCTTTCACCGGTCCTAAAGCTAGTGCTTGGGCCGGGCATCAGAGTGGCACGTATTGTACAGCGCAAGGTAATATTCTTGCGGGTGAAGAAGTCCTCACGAATATGGTTGAGGCGTTCGAGCGCACGGATGGCCATTTGTCTGTGCGCCTCATGGCGGCACTGGATGCCGGACAGGCAGCTGGCGGTGATACGCGTGGCATGCAATCAGCTGCGATGATTATTGTGAAGAAAAATGGTGGTGTTTGGTTGAACAATGACGTTGTCATTCGATTGCAAGTAGATGACGCAGCTGATCCTCTTGCCGAGTTACGGCGACTGGTTGAAATTGCCGAGCACCAGCGAGAACGCATTCAGGAGCGCAAGCGATGAAATCTCCCCCAAAAAGGTAATCTGAGCTTCATTTTTCATGAATGCTCACTCAGCAAAAATCTTGTCGTCTTCGCTGCGACATCTGATATTGTCAAACCTTTTGGGCGACTTGTTGTTGTCGGATCATGCTGTTCGTGTAAACCAGAAAATTCTGCAGGAGACGGTTGTATGCCAAAGTTTGCTGCCAATCTGACCATGATGTTCACCGAGGTTGATTTCCCTGACAGATTTTCTCTGGCTGCGGACGCAGGATTCAAGGCGGTTGAATTCCTCTTTCCTTATCCGTATGCGGCGGAACGTCTCAGGTCGCTTCTTGATGACAACGGTCTAGAACTCGTCTTACATAATTTTCCCGCTGGAGATTGGCAAGCTGGAGATCGAGGTATCGCGTGTCTACCGGATCGGATACAAGAGTTTCAAGATGGTGTGGGACAGGCGATCGAGTACGCGAAGACCCTTGGCTGCCGGCGACTGAATAGTCTTGCTGGCATCGCGCCCAAAGAGACAGATCAAGAGCAGCTTCGGCAGGTGTTCGTCGAGAACATCGGATTTGCGGCGACCTCTTGTGCGAAGGAAGGCATTACTCTACTCATTGAACCGATTAACACCCAGGACATACCAAATTTTTTCTTAAGGCATACGGAGCAAGCACTTGAGATTCTAAAAGACGTTGGAGCAGACAACGTCAAACTTCAATACGATATTTATCACATGCAGATCATGGAGGGCAATTTAGCGCGGACCATAGAAGAACACATCGACATTATCGATCATATGCAGTTAGCCGATAACCCAGGACGTCATGAACCAGGTACTGGTGAAATACACTACCCCTTCCTGTTTCAACACATCGACAAATTGAAATACGCCGGTTGGATTGGATGCGAGTACAAGCCTGCTGGTGATACTGGAGCTGGGTTAGTTTGGCTGAACACTTTGACATAAGTGACATTACGAGAAAGGTATTAAGCAATGCAGATTGGTTTTATTGGACTTGGCATCATGGGCGGTCCCATGGCTGGACACCTGCAGGCTGGAGGTCATTCACTGCATACCGTTAAACATCGCTCCCCTTTACCTCAGGCAAATCTTGATGCAGGAGCAGTTGAGCACGCCAGTGCGACCGAAGTAGCACGGTCCTCGGATATCGTGATCACGATAGTGCCTGATACACCTGATGTGGATCAGGTGTTGTTCGGAGAACAAGGTGTTGCTGCCGGGTTGAGTCCTAGCAAGATTGTTGTAGATATGAGTTCGATCTCTCCGATTGAGACAAAAAGCTTTGCTGAACGTATCAATCAAATGGGTTGTGCGTACCTAGATGCGCCCGTTTCTGGTGGACAGGTAGGCGCAAAAGCTGGGATGCTCACCATTATGGTGGGAGGTTCACAAGAAACCTTTGACACAGTTAAGCCACTCTTTGACCTGATGGGAAAAAACATTACTTTGGTCGGTGAGAATGGCGCTGGCCAGACGGCGAAGGTCGCTAATCAGATTATCGTTGCACTGACTATCGAGGCAGTGGGTGAGGCCTTGGTTTTTGCATCGAAGGCCGGTGTTGATCCAAGCCGAGTGCGGGAGGCGTTAATGGGTGGGTTTGCAAACTCCAAGATTTTAGAGATCCATGGGGATCGAATGATCAAGCGAACCTTCGATCCAGGTTTTCGTATCGAGTTGCATCAAAAAGACCTCAATATCGCATTGAATGGTGCCAGCGCACTTGGCTTGAGCCTGCCCAATACAGTTACGGCACAAGAACTATTCAACGATTGTGCAGCAAATGGGTGGGCGGAGTTGGATCACTCGGCGATGGTTAAGGCGTTAGAAAAACTTGCAGGTCACACTGTAGCGGCGGACTAACTTTTCTGGAAAATTGTATTTCTAGAACGGAGGAAACCGATGAGCGTTGCGACCCTATCAATAATGTCACTGCTGCCTATTATTGCGGTAGCCGTGTTTCTCGTCTTGCTTCGATGGCCGGCAAGTCGTGCTATGCCTTTGTCATTCGGCGTCGCGATCCTTCTCGCCTTGGGAGTGTGGCAGGTGCCGGCAGTGCAGGTTGTCGCCGCTTCGATCAATGGCTTCATTGTGGCACTCACGTTGCTGTACATTATTTTCGGTGCGATTTTATTATTGAACACACTGCAGGAAAGTGGAGCTCTCAAGGTTATTCGTAAAGGGTTCACGGATATCACCCCCGATCGCCGCGTGCAGGTGATTATCATCGCATGGCTCTTCGGTGCGTTCATTGAAGGGACGGCGGGTTTCGGTACGCCCGCGGCGGTGGCAGTTCCATTGTTGGTTGGCCTTGGTTTTCCTGGCATGGCAGCGGTAATGGCCGGCATGATTATTCAAAGTACGCCGGTCAGTTTCGGTGCGGCGGGCACTCCGATCCTTGTGGGTGTCAACAACGGTCTATCCGGGTCTCCAGCGATTGTGGAGTATGCGGCACAACTTGGATATATGGACTGGAATGCGTTTCTGGCATTTATTGGTGTGAAAGTTGCAATCTTGCACGCAGCAGCGGGGACGTTCGTGCCACTTATTCTCGTCGCGGCAATGACCCGATTTTTCGGGAAGAACCGGTCAGTGAAAGAAGGTCTTCAAGTCTGGAAATTTGCCCTATTCGCCTCTTTGGCGATGACAATTCCGTATCTGGGAGCGGCCTATTTCTTGGGACCAGAATTTCCAACGTTGCTTGGAAGCCTCACGGGTTTGGTGATCGTCGTCACTTGCGCAAGAAGCGGTATTCTCGTTCCGAAACCTGACCAGGCCTGGGATTTTGAATCGAAGGAGACTTGGCCTGCTGAATGGACTGGGTCGGTCCAGCCGAAGGAAATTTCACATCACAGTGGGTCAATGAGTTTAATGAAAGCTTGGATGCCGTACGTGCTGGTTGCTGCGTTTTTACTCATCTCGCGCTTACGGTTTCTTCCGGTCGGCAGTTGGCTGCAAGAATGGACCATTACATGGCCCAATATATTCGGCACGAATATCACAGCCAATGTGCAGCCGCTGTTTTTACCAGGCACCATCTTCGTCGTGGTTTCTCTCATTACTTGGGGACTCCACCGTATTCCAATTGAGTCATACAAAACTTCATGGAGAGCATCACTTAAGGTGACTACGGCGGCTTCGGTTGCGTTGGTCTTTACGGTGCCCATGGTCCAAGTATTTCTTAATAGTGGCGGTGGTGCGGCTGGTTATGAAGAAATGCCAATCGCACTAGCGGGTGGCGTTTTTGCACTAGCAGGGGGGGCGTGGCCGTTTTTTGCTCCGTTTATTGGTGGTATTGGTGCTGCTGTTGCCGGGAGCAACACAGTCAGCAATATGATGTTTTCGACGTTCCAGTTTGACATGGGTCAACGGATCGCTGTGGATCCAACTTGGATGGTGGCGTTACAGGCCGTTGGTGGTGCTGCAGGAAATATGATTTGTGTGCACAACGTGGTGGCCGCGTCGGCTGTAGTCGGGTTATTAGGTCGTGAAGGGGCAGTCATACGTCTGACGGCCGTGCCATTTTTCTACTACGCGTTATTACCGGGAGCTCTTGGCTATCTCTTCGTGCGGTACGCAGAGACCGGTATCATGAATATGGGTTCGGTGCTGGTTGTTCTCATTCTGGCCACGTTCGTCTACATGATCGCACGTCATGGTGGTCAAGAACATTGACATGTCTGTAGCGATGAGTGCGGATTGCGATCGCCGACATATCTCGCGTTCTCCTGGAGGTCATAATGTTGCGACGATGGTTCTCGTTTCAGTCTCTTGCTGGTGTTACTGCAGCACTCCTTTTAACCGCGAGTTGTTCCACCGAAGGCCCTCGTCCGGACGCTCTGGCGTCTCCAACGGAGGGGCCTAGCAGTACGAGTTACGAGGACCTCTTGACACTCTTTGAGAATTGGCGAGCCTTTGCGGTTCCTGCGGTTCCCGATTACTCGGTTGGTGCCATGACCGCCCAGTTCGAGGAACTTGCTAGGTATCAGGAGCGTCTCGAGGCCATTGATTCAAGTGGTTGGCCAGTCGCGCAACAAGTCGATCACATCTTGGTGCGAGCCGAAATGAATGGGCTCGACTTTGACCATCGCATTCGTCGACCTTGGGCCAGTAATCCAGCGTTCTACGTGACCGTCTTCGCGGCACAAAGTGACACGCCCGCACGCGAAGGTCCCGGTGCCGATGGTTGGATCGATCTCTGGACCTACGACTACCCGTTGACTACCAGTGCGGCGGAACGCCTTGCAACTCAGCTCCAGACAGTTCCACCGCTGCTTATGCAGGCTCAATCGAATTTGGTCGAGAATGCGCGAGATCTGTGGATTGGGGGCATTAGGGACATGCGGGTACAGGCCTCGACTCTTGAAGCGCTTGCTGAGCGTGTTTCCGGTACCAGCGCCGCGCTAGATGAGAGTATTGGACACGCGCATGACGCTACCGTTCAGTTTACGGCTTGGCTCGAGGGAGAGTTACCTGACAAGAGTGGACCGTCTGGTATCGGAAAAGAGAATCTCAACTGGTATCTCCAGAATGTCCAGCTTCTGAACTATACCTGGGACGAGGAAGTGGCGATCATGCGGCACGAACTGGCGAGGTCGCACGCGACGCTGCGCCTGATAGAGCACCGAAACCGCGACCTGCCACCACTGCCTGTTGTGGCTTCTGGTGAGGAATACGATAAGAGGTTCAATGCTTCAGTTGATGAGTTAGTGTCATTTCTTGACAATGAAGAGATTATCTCTGTGCGTGACTACATGGCTCCAGCCCTCCGCGCCAAGATAGGGAGTTTCTCTCCAGTTCCGGCTGATGGGCCACGTGGATTTTTTGCTGAAGTGTCCTATCGGGATCCGCTGGCCATGCGGACCCACAGTTTTCACTGGACTGAGATAGCTCGGATGGCGCACGAGCCACACTCAAGTCCGATCCGCCGCGGACCGGCGCTGTTTAATGTGTGGAGTCAACGATCAGAGGGGATCGCAACCGGTATGGAAGAGTGGATGATGCATGCTGGGCTATTCGAGGGCCGACCTCGTGGAATGGAAATCATTCAAATCATGCTCGCGCAGCGCGCAGCGCGGGCGCTCGGTGGTCTGATGATGCATGGCGAAGACTACACGATCGAGCAAGCCTCGGAATTTGCGGCTAGGTGGACACCGCGGGGATGGATGCCGGCTGATAGTAATACCGTCCTCACGGAACAGCACCTCTATCTCCAACAGCCAGGATACGGAACCAGTTACATCATAGGGAAAATCGAGATTGAAAAGCTTATGGCTGAACGAAGTCTGGAGTTAGGCGACGGGTTTACCATCAAGGGTTTCATGGACGAGTTAGCTGCTGCCGGTGTCATTCCGGTTTCACTCGTTCACTGGGAACTGACCGGTGACGAAAGCCAAATCCCTCGGATGGTGTCGCTGGTTAGCTTCCTCAATGAATGATGTAGGTTGATAATCGTCGGAGGCTGAAATGGCGTTGTCACGAAGACGTTTTCTGGGAACAGTCGCGGGTGGGTCACTAGCGTTAACACCTCCAGGTCGTGTAGTAGAAGCTCTGCAATCGTCGCATGACGTTTTTGCGCATGGTGTAGCGAGTGGCGATCCGTTGGAAGACCGGGTCATATTGTGGACACGTGTCTCAGGAGGTCGTGGTGATGTTGAGGTGCACTGGTGGATTGCGAACGACCCAGAGATGCAGACGGTTATTGGGCGGGGGTCAGTTGTCACGAATTCTACCCGCGACTTTACGGTGAAGGTTGAGGCGTCCGGCTTGCGTCCGGGAACGACCTATTACTACCAGTTTTCAAGTCTCGATGTTCCGTCGCCGATTGGTCGGACCAAAACCCTTCCGGTGGGTGACATCGATGGTGTCCGCTTGGCGGTTGTGTCGTGTTCAAACCTGCCGTACGGGTATTTCAACGTGTACCGATGCTTGGCCCAACGTCCTGACCTCGACGCGGTGCTACATTTAGGTGATTACCTGTATGAGTACAAGAATGGTCGATATGGAGACGGCACAGCACTTAATCGTGTGCCTAAGCCTGATAAGGAAATGGTGACCCTAAAGGATTACCGGATTCGTCACGCTCAGTACAAAGCTGATTTCGACTCGCAGGCCATGCTTCGCCAGCATCCGTTAATTGCTGTTTGGGACGATCACGAAAGCGCCAATAATTCTTGGATGGACGGCGCAGAGAACCATGATCCCGATCAAGGAGAGGGCGACTGGTTCAAACGAAGAGTAGCGTCGGTGAAGGCGTACTATGAATGGATGCCAATTCGTGAAAATCGGTCTGCGCGACAACTCCAGATTTATCGTAGTTTTCGTTACGGGAATCTTGTTGACCTCATAATGCTTGATACAAGACTCACTGGACGTGACGAGCAGGTAGACCGAGACAACAACCAGGCAGTGCAGGACTCCAATCGCTCATTACTTGGTGACACACAGGAAGCCTGGTTGTTCGGGGAACTCGAGGAATCGATGAAAAACGGCACGCAATGGCGCGTACTGGGCCAACAAGTTTTCTTTGGACCACAGGCGCCGAGTGACGAGATCCTAAATTCTGATGTATGGGACGGATATCAAGGAAATCGGAATCGAATCTTTGACTTCATTGAGAAGTATACGCTTGAGAATCTTGTCGTACTTACTGGTGATATCCACAGTTCGTGGGCGCTCGACGTTCCGCGTGACCCATGGGGCTCGTACGACCCGACGACCGGACTTGGTTCTCTAGCGGTCGAGTTCGTCACGCCTGCGGTATCCTCACCTAGCCAATTTACCACTAGGCCTCAGGAGGCTGATGCGGCCCATCAAGCAAGAATGGCTGCGAGTCCCCACCTTAAATTTGTGGATCAGGTGCACCGTGGTTATTTCATCTTGGATATTACTCCTGAGCGAGCGCAGGCAGATTGGTATTTTGTCTCTACGGTCGCAACACGCTCCACTGAGCAGCGGTTTGTTCGAGGATTTTATGCAACTGCTGGGTCGAATCATTTAATAGAAGCGACACGTCCCATTGCGTCAAGGCTAGATGTGCCTCTCTTGGCGCCGTAGTCATGCATGATTGGATGTGTGACGTTCAAGCCATAGCCTTACGTTTCTAGTGTTTAGGTGCCGTAGCAAATTTTAGCTATGCATCTATCGGCCGATTAGTTTCATCGGAGATATCTAATCTGAATGGCTGTATGACCAAGTTTAACTGCTGGTAAAGTTGTTTTAAGAGAATTAATGAGGAGTAAATGAGGTCCAAAATGAAATGGCACATCAAAGGATTATTATTTGAGAATTGTAGTTGTCAATTGATTTGTCCAGCACACATTTCATTCAAGAATTTCTGTAATCACGATCGATGTCGGGGCCATTGGGCGTTCCACATTGACGAAGGCCGTGTTGCGGACGTCATACTAGACAGTCTCAATATAGTGGTTGTGTTCGATAGTCCTGTTCAGATGTATTCTGGAAACTGGACGCAAGTATTTTTCATTGACGAACGTGCTACTGAGCCACAACGTGATGCTCTAGAAATGATCTTTTCTGGGAAAGCAGGTGGTCCATGGGAAATCCTAGCGAAGTTCGTGTCCAACCAATTAACAACCAGGATTGTCCCAATGGAATTTGAAGATGCTGGTAAAACGAAACGATTACTAATTCCAGATGTGTTTGAAACGACTGTGAGCGCTATTCGGGGTAGTGACGGTGACAAACACGCTGTGCTATCGAACTTACATAATGTAATTCATGGGCCGGAGCATGTCTTAGCACGCGGTAAGACACGTTGCACTGACTCTGATTTCAATTTTGTGTTGCAGAAAACCCATGGCCTCTATTCGAAATTTTCTTGGACAGGATGAAGTCGGCTTGGGATTGAAGGCTGATTGCTGAGACTAGTAATGCATTACGTGATGGAAGTCGATGCCTACCAATGGGGATTGCAACAGTTTGTGGCACTGGCAGCAATGTGGACTGCCATGATGACTGCCATGATGTTGCCGAGTGTGCTTCCATGGGTCACGGCGCTGTCCCACCTACCTAGCATGGCCGGCGCAAGTCGTCCCGTTGGTATAGCCACGGGAGAATTCTTGCTAGGCTATTTTTTGATCTGGACCCTCTATAGTGTTGGCGCCGCCCGAGTGCAGTGGCTGTTGCATGATTGGGCATTGGTCTCGTCCAACGGAGTTCTGGTCACACCAACATTGGCGGGAGGTTTACTGGTCTTGGCGGGTTTGTTTCAGTGGACATCCTTTAAGCAGAGGTGTCTTGACCATTGTCGATCTCCAGTTAGTTTCCTTCTGACTTCGTGGCACGCGGGTCGCTGGAGTTTACTGCGCATCGGCTTTATTCATGGGTTATTTTGTGTCGGCTGTTGTTGGGCGTTAATGGCTTTATCATTTGTCGTTGGTGTGATGAACCTCATGTGGATGGCGCTGCTAACATTGTTTGTGTCCATCGATCACACGATACTTCGTGGTCAATGGGTGGGAAAGGCCATCGGTGTTGGAATGGTTGTGTGGGGAATCTGGATCATCCGTGGGGCACTATAGGTAAGCATCTAGAATGATGGAAAGTACAATCGTTTAATGCCAAATTCTCGCGTAGTGATTGTCGGTGGAGGAGTGATCGGCGTCTGCTGTGCCTATCACTTGGTGAAGCAGGGCATCGAAGTGGTTGTCGTTGAGCGCGGGAAAATCGGGGAAGGTGCGTCGTATGGGAGTGCTGGTGTCATTGCTCCTGGCCATCCTCCGATGAATAAACCTGACCGAGTGAAACAGGCCCTTAAGAGGATGTTCGACTCGAGGACACCGCTGTACATTAAACCGCGCTTCGATCCCAAATTGGCATTGTGGCTGCTGCGTTTTAGCACTAATTGCACGATGGCCCGCCTTAGAGAAGGTATGCGCATTATTGGCCCATTCGGCCACGCGACTCTTCCACTTTTTGAGACCCTAGTACAAGAGGAAGAGCTTGACTTTGGTTATCAAAGGAACGGTTACTATGAAATTTGCCGAACAGAAGCTGGTGTCGAACATGCACACAATGACGTGTCGTTGATGAGTACCCAGGGTTATCAGGCGGAGGCACTGTGGGAAAACGACTTGTGTAATCGTTTCAGGTCACTTCAAGACGGAACACTTGGAGGTGCCTATTATCCTCAGGCTGCGATGTGCAATCCACACCGTTTCGTTCTTGCGATGGCATCGTGCGTCAAACGGTACGGCGGCACGTTCAGTCTCGGCCAAGCAGCAACGGCTATAGAGAATCGCGCCAACGATGTGACAGGCGTTCGTACCACTGCAGGGGATCTTATTGAAGCCGATGCGGTAGTGCTTGCGACGGGTGCTTACAGTTTAGAACTCTCGCGTCAGCTTGGCTGCCGGCTACCGATCCAACCCGGGAAAGGCTATCACCGAGATTTGGAAATCAGTGAAGGTAGCGCGCCGATGCTTGAAGCTCCTTGCGTGCTCGGTGAGGCATCGGTTTTCTGCACGCCGATGGGTGGTGTCTTACGCTTGGCTGGCACCATGGAGTTTTCCGGCCTGAATCACACCGTTCGGCGACCGCGTCTTGAACAGTTAACCGATTCTGCCAGCGAATATCTTCAAGAAATAGGTACCGATCAGATGCGATCAGAGTGGTGTGGATTGCGACCGGTTTCATCTGATGGTCTGCCAATTCTTGGACTAATTCCTGCCCGCGGTCGTGTGTTTGTTGCAACAGGCCACGCGATGTCAGGTCTCACACACGGCCCAGTTACGGGGAAACTGATTGCTGAGCTTGTCATTGGAGCCACGCCGAGCCTCGATATACGTGCGCTTGACCCAACTCGATTCATGGTTTGAGTCATGACTCACCTTCCTATCGTCGCTGTCATTGGGTCTGGAGTGGACGAACATCTCAAGTTTACCGAACCTGTCGGTTGTTGGTTGGCGACTCAACAAGTGCATCTCCTGACAGGCGGTGGCGGTGGCGTAATGACAGCAGTAAGCCGCGCGTTTGCAGGCACACCAGGCCGGCACGGTCTAGTCATTGGGATCTTGCCGAGTAAGAGCGGGACCGGTAAGGCCCCATCTGGATATCCGAATCAGTGGGTAGAGATTCCAATTGCTACACATCTTCCATATTCGGGTGAACGAGGCACAGATGTGTTATCGAGAAATCACATCAATGTACTTACGGCTGACATTGTCATCGTCTTACCCGGTCGTGCAGGCACTTCCAGTGAAGCTCATTTGGCCGTCAGTTACAATAAGCCAATTGCAGCGTTCGTTGCGAGTGTTGAAGATGTTCCCAATCTTCCATCCACGGTACGCATCTGTCATACCATCGACGAGCTCAAAGAGTTCGTCACTGCGGCACTGACGACTTAAATACAACTTTGTCTTAGCGTGACTTGTCGAAAGTGGAATCTTGGTAATCATCGACTTCCCACCACCAGGCCGAGCAACTTGGGTTAGGTATTAAGTAATCCAGACCCATATCGCCGATCGGTGCGCCGGGGGGTTCAGGAGGCGTGTCCATCTGGTCGAATGTTTCACCAGGCCTCTCCAAAAATCTGGTGATGTCTCTCGCGAGAAGCGAGTTATGGGCTTCATTTTCATAACTGTTACTCACAGCCTCACGAGCAAGACGCTCTATCAATTGCTCAAGATGAAGTGATGCCACCGCACGTACCTGTGGCATGGCTGCTAATCCTGCTAAACGAGTGATGCGATCAACAACCACACGTTCGACCGCGCGGCCGATTTCTGCTTCATAACTGTTTGTTGGAGTGACATCAAAACTCGCAGCGATTAGTGCGTTTAGCACGTTGTTCAGCCCAGGCATAGATTGATCGATTGCATGTTGTGCGATCAGTCTCGCCGCACGGTCAGTCCGTAGAAGCATTGCCACAGTATGATCGGCGGCTACGACGGCTGGCGATATTGGGTCAAACATCAAGCCCGTGTAGCGAGGGAACAGTTCTCGGTGGCGTCCGAAGCCCGCTGGGCGCGGAGGTAGCTTATCAATGATATTTTCTGGAATCGCCAACTCAGTCGGGTTGATCGTCTTCATAAGTGCATCAAGTGCTGCGTATTGCTCATCGGCGGATACAGCCTCGACTGGCTTTCGGCCATCGCCGCGCATTGCATATATGTAGTGCATTCCACCAAGCGCTGATGCAGCCGCATCGATCTGAAAGCGGTGATGGAGATAGAGCGGCACGAACACTTCCTCCATGGTTGCTAGAGGCATATCTCGCCTGATCGCTGCTTCACCAAAGTTGTCCAGTGCGGCACGGCGCACATCAAGCATGCGTTCTAGCTCAATAGCCGGATCCACGCCGTTCGCCCATTGATGAACTCTCGGATTAGCGTCCAGATCTTGATTGCTTA
>CAZMUA010000019.1:0-38812 GCA_964569695.1 uncultured Woeseiaceae bacterium | reverse complement strand
GGTGGCTTACCTGCCCATGTCGGTGCTGTCACTATCAATGAAGTTTGTGGCTCAGGGTTGAAAGCCGTGATGCTCGCCACGCAAGGTATCGCTGCTGGCGATCTCGACGTGGCCGTCGCCGGCGGAATGGAATCGATGAGTCGTGCGCCGTATCTGTTGGATCGAATGCGCGAAGGTCTTCGACTCGGCAACGGGTTACTTCTGGACGCGATGGTTCATGACGGTCTGTGGTGCGCCCACGAAAACTGGCATATGGGTATGACTGGTGAAGTTGTCGCTGAAACCTATGGGGTCACGCGCGAAGAACAGGATGCTTACGCAGTCGAAAGTCACCATAGAGCGACTGAAGCTACCCGGCGCGGTTGGTTTGCTGACGAGATTCTTCCGGTCAAGGTTCCACAGAAAAAAAAGCCTGCCACCATATTCGATCATGACGAATCTATTCGTGAAGACACTTCAAGCCAAAGCCTGATGAAACTGCAACCTGCTTTTAAACCTGATGGCACCGTGACTGCAGGAAATGCACCAGGGGTGAACGATGGCGCCGCAGCCGTCGTCGTTATGTCGAGCGACCGGGCAACTTCACTCGGTCTTACGCCGTTAGCCCGCATTGTCGGCCAAGCCACAAGTGGCGTACCGCCAAAACTCGTAATGATGGCACCAGTTGACGCCATCCGTAAACTCATTGATAAAGTCGGCTGGACACTCGATTCGGTCGATCTCTTCGAATTAAATGAGGCCTTCTCCGTTCAAGCCGTCGCAGTCACCCGTGAACTTGGAATTTCGCCAGACCGTGTAAACGTCCATGGCGGTGCCATCGCATTGGGTCACCCTATCGGCGCGAGCGGTGCTCGGATTTTGACAACCCTGCTTTATGCCATGCGCCAGCGAAACGCAGCCCGGGGCATCGCCGCCCTATGCCTCGGGGGAGGCAATGGCGTCACACTCGCAGTCGAGCGCAAGCAAACCGTCTAACATCATGTCTGCCATACGATCAATTGGTGTCGTCGGCGCAGGAACCATGGGTAACGGTATCGCTCAGGTATTCGCACAGGCAGGATTTAACGTCCACTTGCAAGACACAGCCCTTAGCGCGTTAGACCGGGCACGCACGACCATTGAGACCAGCTTGGGCCGACTCGTATCCAAGAACATCCTGCGCCCAGACGAGCGGGACGCGACTCTCGAACGGCTGTCTACTGTCAGGGATTTGGGAGCATTCTCTGAGGTTGACTACATCGTGGAAGCGATCATAGAAGACACTGATGCGAAGAAATACCTCTTCACCGCGCTGGATAGTCTTGTTGGGTCTTCTGTGATTCTCGCATCGAACACATCTTCGATCTCAATCAGCATCTTAGCTGCCACGACTGGACGACCCGACCGTGTACTCGGTATGCACTTCATGAATCCAGCGCCCCTTATGCCTCTCGTCGAACTAGTCAGAGGTCAACACACCTCACAGGAAACTATGGCGGCAGCAGCAGCCCTTTGCGACCAACTAGAGAAAACAGCTGTCGAGGCTAGCGACCGTCCTGGCTTTATTGCCAATCGTATTCTCATGCCGATGATTAACGAAGCAATCTATGCACTGATGGACAAAGTGGGAACAGCCGAGGCTATTGATACTGTCATGAAGCTGGGCATGAAGCATCCCATGGGACCATTGGCTCTTGCAGATCTCATCGGCCTCGATGTCTGTCTGGACATCATGCAGGTCTTGCACGAGGGATTTGGAAACGATAAGTATCAACCGTGCCCACTGTTGAGAAAAATGGTCGAGGCCGGGACACTTGGCCGAAAAACTGGCGTTGGCTTCTACAATTATTCCTAACCGGAGCCGTATGTTGTTGACACCCACCGTACAACTAGCCATCTCCGATGAAGACATCCTCGCTTGTCACCCAGTCATGCATGAACTGCGACCACACATCGACGAAGAGGAGTTTGTCTCTAGGGTACGTGCCCAAGCACAAGTCAATGTTTTTCAATTGGCCTATCTCCAAGACCAAGATTTGATAGTCGCTGTCGCGGGATTCCGAATTGGTTATAACCTAGCGTGGGGACACTATCTATATGTGGACGATCTGGTGACCCGTGCTACACATCGATCCCAAGGATTCGGAGCAATCTTACTTGAGTGGCTACACGACTTTGCTCAGAAAGCCGGTTGCGACCAGCTGCATCTTGACTCAGGGCTGCAACGTAAAGGCGCGCACCAATTTTACGAACGCCACGGGATGCCAAACACTTCGCTGCATTTTGCTAGTGCGATCAAGCCCAACTCCGCGTGATAACGACCGCTACCTCGTTGAAACTAGTTGGCCTTGTCTTTTGTGAGTTCAGTGCGTGTGAGATGTACTTTGTCGAAACTTTCTGACGAAATGACGAAATACCAAGGTGCAAACCGTGCCTCGAGCTCCTCAATCAGAGCCGCACGACGAGCCATGTCAGACTGCCACTCCGTGTGCGCTTCGTGTCGCGCTTGATTGGTCAGATCGGCATCCGTCTGGTCATATCTATCTTTGCCTTCAAACTCCATATTGCTCGGCAACGGCGGTTCTGAAAATCGATCCGCCTCAAATTCGGCCGTGATAAACAGGTATCGATTTTCCCCAGGACCGGATGAAGCATCGGCTGTCTCTGTCGCGCCCGCAGAAACCGCTTCACCCGTCCCGTACAGGACCTCACCGAATCGTAACGTGTACAGGATTCCTTCGGACGAACGGACCTCCAGATCACCTTCGTTCGATCGTAACCCTCCATCACGGGTCAAATAGTACCCACGGCTCTGCAACGACAGCACGTCAGCACGAGCGAGCCCCGCTGCTGCATCGAGTTGGGTCAAGTTTGCTGAAAGCCCAGGCGGCTTTGGTCGAACACCAACGATTGACAGGCCGTCGATCGCTGACAACAGACCATTGACCTTGCTCTCATCAATTTCACGATTATTCGGCATGCGTCGATCACCTAACCAAGCACCATCCGTCTTACTAACGGTCACGACATCGCGTTCGGCAATCGTATAGGTGCGTTCATTGATCGAGTAATCATGCAATACAATTCGATCAATCTCGTCGCGCTCAACCAACAGCAGGTCCGCCTCAATCCAGTCTGCAAATTGCGTCGAGAGATCGATGTCCATGCGTGCGGCGTATACCCGTTTCTGGTCCGGCAGCCGCACAAACCTGAAGCCAGTACGGTCCTCTGGCTCATTTCCAATGATGAAATCAGCCAGCGCTACTTCATTTTCCCCTCGGAGTGTCACACGCGTCCCCCGCCCGATAAGAGAGGCCTCGGTATCATCCACGGGGTCCAACACACCTAAAGCCTGATGGTCAGCCACGTTGTCCGACCGAAAATCATCGCGGATAATCCCGATAACAGCGGCAGCCGTTTCTGCCAGACGGTCGGCGCCGTCCGCCGGGTACTCATAATGCGAGGGAATCGTCCACACGCCGTCCTGATTCGTGACTTTAAATGGTCGGGCTGCTGCGGTCTCTTCGTCGAACTCGACGACCTCAAGTGTCAAGGCTGTATTCGGGTCAGTAAAGTCTGGAAAAAACGGTTCACCTCGATCGGCGAACGCATCCGGCGTCGAGATTCGGGGTACGCTGACTAGCGCTAAGCCTGCCAAGGCCACTGCGCCAACGACCAGATACATTGTTTTTTTTGTTTCATCCATGTCCTAAGTCCTCACACGTCGTATCGCAGCCGTACTGGCTCGCTCGCGTCGCTGGCGCCTGATAAAGACCATGACCCCGAGGGCGAACACCGGGATCGGCGGTAACAGCACCGCAAACGTCCGAATTGAACTCTGAATGTTTCGAATCTGAGATTCCATGGTTTCCTTACTGCTCTCAATTTGCATGTCACGCTCAGCTTCGATGTTCGTCTTTAACACCTCAAAACGTCGATTTTCGACCTCTTGCAGATTCCGCGCCATAATTTCCTTTGCGCGCTCATCAAGATCCTCTCGATTTTGCACTTCCTGCACACGGGTATCGAGTCGGCTCTGGGCTTCCGTCAAAGCTTGATCCGCCTGACTTTCAGCCTGCTGCTCTTCAATAGACCGTTGCTCAATATAGGACCTGGTGTTCGCTTCCACTGTCGTCAGGGTTCTGTGACGAACACGGCGATTGCGAAGTGTCACAAATGATTCGTCGCCAACCAGAACATCGATCGCATTCAAAAAGAAGGTGACGTTATCAAAGTTAAGGTTCCCGGCACCCATCTGTCTAATTTGAAAGAATTGCTGCGAGATAAAATCAAGATCGGCAACCACAATCGCATTAATACCCGTCGAACCCGCTCCAGATCCACTGACATCCTCACTGTCTTCTGGTGCTGACTCGCTAATAACCAGTTGATCTTCGGATCGAATGTGCGCGGCCAAAACGTACTCGCTTGCATCCGGCCGATGGGGCAAATTGCGATTTAGCTGCGCGCCCAAGAAACCTCGCTGCACCATTTGAAAATACGGAAAGGTTCCTGAGACCTGGCTGGATGTCACCAGCGGCTCAAAGTTGGATGCACTGTCCACTGCGGGACTTAGATGACCTGGATACAGCATGGCCAATTCCTGCAGTTCCGCAGTCGACCGATGATCTAAATTAAATGGCGCTTCACTCTGATTGCCACTCCCAACAAACACCACTTCGGGTGGTAAATGCGCAAGATCGGGATGCGGATTGTATGCATCCCACAAGATGCTGCTGGAATCCCAACGCACCCCTAACGAAGTGAGCAACGCCTGAATGTCGCCCTTCGGTGTTGGTGGTGGCTGATTTTGTTGCGTGAATGGATTCTGGCCAGCGCCCGGTTCCTCTGACGGTGAGAGACTCAAGTCAACGGTTGGTAACGGATCAACAAGGAGCAAGGTGGGTTGACCTTGTTCCATGTACGCCTGCAGATGGTCCATTTCTTCCTGAGAGAGTGAGGAGGGTAACACGGCCACTAACCCGTCCACCTCTTCCGTAATCGGTCCAGAGGGAGTGATCTCCACCACTTCATACTGTTTCCGCAATTCCTCAACGACCGCCCAAGGTGGTGTGCTCCGGAAAGTCTGGAAATCCAATCCTCCAAAAAGTCGAATACCACTATTCACAACACCGATCCGCTTGCGCTCGGTGCGAGCCACGACACGCATGGAGCGGGCAATCTCATATTCAGCCGGTAATCCGCGATCAAAAAACGGAATTACCTGCTCTTCAGCTCCACACGTAAATGCAAGACCGAGGAACACGTCGGCAAACCCAGCTCGCGCACTACTCAATTGTGGAATTTCACGCGCCGTAATACCGAATTGCTCGCGGGCATTCCGTGCCTCCTCTGTATAGGGCTCGGTTTCGTGAATAACCACCTCAACCTTCGCTCCCCCTACCGCATCAATCTCCGCTAACAGGTCCAACAGAGTGGAGCGCATTTGCACATATTGTTCGGGCACCGTGGGGCTGACAAATGCTTGAATAAAAACCGGTCGATCCGTTGATAGTTCATCAACCAAGTTACGAGTTTCGTCCGAAAGTGAATGAAGCCCTTCAGCCGTTAAGTCCAGCCTCAGGTTCGCACGACTTAAAATGACGCCAACACTGATCACCGCAATCGCGACGGCAACCGCCCGAATCAACTGATGTCCCCAAGTTGGGAGACTGCCTGCAATCTTCGGCCAGTGCCTACGACCGATCAAGAGCACGTTGAGGTAGAGAAAAACTCCCGTCACGAGCAGGAAGTACAGGAGACCCGAAAAACTAACAACGCCACGGGAAAATTCGAAGAAGTGACCCACCACACTGAGCGGCTCCAGTAGTCGTCCTAAACTTGTACTAAAGAGTGCGGCCGTCGTTTCGATCATAACGAGTGCTGCACAAAACACGGCGCCCAAAATGAATGCGAGGGTTACATTCGCGGTGAGCAAAGACGCTAGCATCCCGACAGCAATCAGCGCGCCGCCGATTAACCAGTACCCCACATAGTTTCCGATGACTAATCCGGCGTCAGGACTCCCTAGAAACATCAACACCAACACATGACTAAACGACAAAGCCACGGCAGCCGTATAGACCCCCAGTGTGGCAAAATATTTACCGAGGACCACCTCGATATCTCCAGCCGGCAGTGTTAACAACAACTCATCGGTTCCCTGTTTGCGTTCTTCCGCCCAGACCGCCATCGTCAACGCCGGAATAAAGAAAATGAGTAGATACGGAAAGAGCGCATTTAATTGGTCAAGCGTGGCGAGGTTATCGAGAAAGAATCGGTCCTGCCAAAAAGCCGCGGCTGCGCTTAGGAAAATAAATACGGTTATAAATACGTATCCAGCGGGACTACTAAAATAGATCCGTAAATCCCGCCGAGCAAGCGCCCGGATCACGGGAATGTTTAATTGCACATTCAAGTTCAGATTTAACAACCTCACAATGCCACCGTGCCTGTCTTGTCACCTGTTGACGACCCCGCCTGGACTGACACCTGGCTTCGCTCATCACTCGTGAGTCGATAAAACGGTTGCTCCAACGAACCGCCTTCGCGGAGTTCAGTCGGTGTACCATCAAACACAAGCTCACCGTTGTGCACAAACAAGACGCGGTCAGCGATTGCATCTACCTCCTGCAGGATGTGCGTCGAAATCAACACCGTTTTCGTCCGGCCGAGCATCCGAATATTTTCACGGAACTGTCTGATTTGGTTCGGGTCGAGGCCCGCAGTGGGCTCATCCATGATCAGCACGTCGGGATCGTGAAGTAAGGCCTGTGCCAAGCCTACGCGCTGACGTAATCCTCGAGACAACTTGTTAATCGGTTTGTCGAGCACTTGCTGCAAGGCACAGAGTTCACGCACAGCCGTGATCCGACCTTGCAGTCGGTCCGCGGCAATCTCACGTGCTTCACCGAAAAAAGTGAGTAATTCAAGAGGTGTCATCTCGGCGTAGAGTGGACCATTCTCTGGTAAATATCCTAAGTGTTCTGTGGCACCAATGCGGTCACGACGCACGTCACATCCCGCAATCGCCGCACTACCTGCAGTTGGTGCGAGGTACCCGGTCAGGAGTTTCATCGTGGTGGTCTTCCCGGCACCATTGGGACCAAGAAAGGCAACAATCTGCCCTTGTGGAATAGCAAAGGACAATCGTCGAACAGCAACAAACTCGCCATAGTACTTACTGAGGTCCTTCGCCTCTATCATCACCTTTGCAGACTCATTTAACATAGTGTGCTCTTAGCATCCCTTTCCGTATTTGACGGTAAACATAAAAGTGTAGTCTGAACTTTTTGAAAAGTGTAGCCGTGAGTTTAAAAATGAGTGCATGACACACACCCAAGAAAACCCCATGCATAACATTCGGAGCTTCCGGCACAAGAAGTTGAGAGGGCGAAAGTCGTTATGGCTATAAGATATTGATAATAATAGTGATAATCGTATTCTGATGAGTAGTTTCGCTTGACTTCCTTTATCCAGACCTCTAAAATGCCGTTCAAGTACAATCTTGGATATCATGCCAATATATGTAACGACGTGCATATCAACACAGTACAATTCATACATACTTAATCAATAGGGAGTTCTATGGCTGGCGATCGAAACGAGCAAGACCGAGGCAAAGCAATTGAGGTGGCTGTCGGCCAAATCGAAAAGCAATTTGGAAAAGGGTCGATCATGCGTCTCGGACAAGACGCGACCCAAGCCATTCCGAGTATCTCGACTGGTGCAGTGAGTCTTGATTACGCGCTCGGTGTCGGTGGCGTACCACGAGGGCGAGTGATTGAAATTTTCGGGCCTGAATCGTCGGGGAAAACTACACTCGCGCTGCAAGTAATCGCACAGGCCCAACTGGCTGGTGGAATGGCCGCGTTCGTCGATGCCGAGCATGCCCTTGATGCCACCTATGCACAAAAACTAGGGATCAATTTAAAAGACCTTCTCGTGTCACAGCCCGATCACGGTGAACAAGCCCTGGAAATTGTCGAAGTGCTAGTTCGGTCTGGTGGCGTGGATGTTATTGTCGTTGACTCGGTCGCTGCTTTGGTCCCTCGAACCGAAATTGAAGGAGAAATGGGCGACGCCCAGATGGGATTGCAGGCGCGTCTCATGTCACAAGCACTCAGGAAACTGACCGGCGTAGTCGCCAAATCAAAAACCTCGCTAATTTTTATTAATCAGCTGCGGGAAAAAATTGGAGTGATGTTCGGTAATCCTGAAACCACAACAGGCGGACGAGCATTAAAGTTTTATTCCTCGGTCCGGATTGATATTCGTCGTATTGGTGCAATCAAGGATGGCGATGCCGTGGTCGGCGGACGCACACGCGTCAAGGTTGTCAAGAATAAGGTCGCCCCACCGTTTCGACAGGCGGAGTTCGACATCATGTACGGACAGGGAATCTCCCGTGAAGGTGACCTATTAGATCTCGCGGTCGACCAAAAGATTGTCGAGAAAAGCGGCACGTGGTTTTCCTACAACGGTGAACGCCTGGGTCAAGGCCGTGAAAAGGTCAAACTGTTTCTCAAGGAGCATCCCGACACTCTCCAAGCCATTGACGAGAAGGTACGACGAGAACTCGGCCTCATTCGTGAGGAGACAGAGACAGAAGCCGCAAAGGCGTAATCTAGGGCAATCTGATGTTAGAGGTGCTCCTCTCTCTTGATGCGACACTTCTTCAGCGGATGCTTGCGTGGCCCCAACCACCCTGGCTCACAGAACTCTTCATCACGCTGAGTACGCCCGGCGTAAATCCTGCCATTTGGATCACACTTGCCCTACTTGTGGGCATCTGCCGACCGTCATTGCGGATGGGAGCCTGGCAGGTTGTGCTTGCCGTCCTCGTCGCTGCCCTCGTGGTTGATGGCGTGATAAAACCACTAGTAGCTCGTGACCGACCCGCGCAACGGAATCCCTCAATCCAAGCGACTGTGATGACGCCAGACAGCCCCTCGTTTCCTTCAGGACACGCCGCGTCTGCTGCTGCCGGCGCCTACGCCCTCTCGCGACTGCTCCCCCGTGCGCGCATCGCTCTGTGGTTCGTCGCCATCCTCGTTGGGTGGTCTCGACTCACCCTTGGCGTGCATTATCCACTCGACGTGATTGCAGGAATTCTCGTCGGACTGTGTTGCAGCTCCTTCGTACTCGGGGGAACCGTATGGTATAGTCGAGATCCCTCCAAGCGTATTCCTACCGGGCCGAGGTAGCTCAGTCGGTAGAGCACATGACTGAAAATCATGGTGTCGGCAGTTCAATTCTGCCCCTCGGCACCACTTTTCCTAATGAATTGAGATCGTGGACCGGTGGATGTCAAATCCGTCTTGCACCTTGAATCAATGAAGACAGGCTACGACTAGGTGTGACTACCGATTGCACAAGACACAAACACGGAAAGAACGGTAAGATTAGCAGCGTCGAAATGGAATGTTGAAGACGAGACTGCGAAGGAGGATTCGTGAGTGAAAGAGATGTTGTGAAAGTGCAAGTCCATGATGGGATCGTGGGACTTATGTACTTAGCATCCGTACTGCTTGCCAATCAAGTTGGCCTCAATTGGATCTATATAGCTGTTGGCGTAGCTGTACTTCAAATTGTGAGTCCGTTCACAAAATTCTGTCCCGTATACACGATCCTCAATAAGGTTATGCCTGATACCCAGCCAATTCAGAATGGGCCGGCATAACGTTTTGGTGTCTTAGTTGCCTCGAAACCGTGTAAGGTAAGTGTGTTCTCAGGGGTGTTAACATTTATCACCCTGGCTGGTGGACTCGGAGGTGAGTGATTTCTTCCTTAGCTTTAGCGTTGATCGCTGCTGTTGTCGTTGTGCAAATCGCTATATTTAGCTCAACGATCTACCTGCACCGAAGTCTTACCCATCGAGCGGTCAAGCTACATCCAGTTGTAGCGCTTTTTTTCAGGATGATGGTATGGCTAACAACCGGTATTGTGCCCAAGCAGTGGGTGGCGGTCCATCGTAAACACCACGCATTTCCTGACGAGGAGGGCGACCCACACAGCCCGCACCTCGCCGGCTTCTGGTCGGTGCAACTTGGTAACGTGTTTCACTACGCCCGCGAAGCTCGGAAGCCTGAAGTCGTAGAGAAGTATGCCAAAGACATCAAAGATGATGCGTGGGACCGCTATCTCTTTAACCATGGAAAAGCTGCCAACCTCTTGGGGCTCACGTTATTGTGCTTAGGCTTGGGCGTTGGCTGGGGTCTCTTGGCAGGGGCCCTGCACGCAATCGGTTATGTTTTCATTCTTTCGCCGTCGGTCAATGGGCTCTGTCACGTTTTTGGTCAGAAGAACTTCGACAACACTGCGAGAAACCTGCAGTCCGTTGCGTTTTTGACCGCCGGTGAAGGCCTCCATAACAATCATCACGCGTTCCAAAGAAGTCCGAAGTTCAGTTATCGCCCTGGCGAGTTCGACCTCGCTTGGCCGGTTATCTGGCTCCTGACTAAACTCCGGTTGGCGGAGCCGCACAAGACAATTAAAGAGGCGTTAGCACAGCCTCAATAGCTACTGTCACCACACGCCGCCAATAACACCACGCCCACGAAGAAAAAAACGGCGCCTTATATGAAATAAGGCACCGTTACAAACACTTGGAGGGCGTCCTAACTACTTAATCCGAATCAAATCGATCAGCATTCATGACTTTGTTCCAGGCCTTTATAAAATCACAAATAAATTTCTCTTGCGAATCCTCACAGGCGTATACCTCTGCCAAAGCCCGGAGCTGAGAATTAGAACCAAACACCAGATCGACCCCTGTCGCGGTTCTCACGGATTTACCGGTCGCACGATCAAATGCTTCATACGAATTTTTTCCGGAAGGCTTCCACTCGACGCTCATATCGAGAAGGTTGACAAAGAAGTCATTAGTCAATGTTCCAGGCTTATCAGTAAACATGCCGCAGCCGTTATGACTGATACCTAAGGCCCGCATTCCACCTAAGAGTGCCGTCATTTCGGGAGCTGTCAGACCAAGCAACTGACTCTTGTCGAGGAACATTTCTTCCGCGCTGACTGAGATTCCTGCCTTTTGAAAATTCCGAAAACCATCAGCCAAAGGTTCAAGAACCGCAAAGGAGTCTTCGTCGGTCTGTTCTGCTGAAGCATCTCCACGACCAGGAGTAAATGGAACACTCACACCCGAGGCTTGTTCAATACCAGCATTCCCGGCTAGGACAATCACATCCGCTACTGACGCACCTGCTTCCTTAGCAAGGCCCTCCAACACGCCTAACACGCGACCAAGCTGCTCCGGTTTGTTGGCCTCCCAATCCTTTTGAGGAGCGAGGCGAATCCGAGCACCATTAGCGCCACCACGAAGATCAGAGCCACGGAATGTTGATGCGCTCGCCCAAGCGGTTTCTACCATTTCTTGAACAGACAGGCCACTCTCCATGATGGCCACTTTCACGGCCTCGACATCATAGTCGCTCTTCCCTGTTGGCACTGGGTCCTGCCAAATCAGTTCTTCTTTGGGAACTTCCGGGCCTAAATAACGCACCCGAGGACCCATATCGCGATGCAGCAATTTGAACCATGCGCGAGCAAACGCATCTTGAAATTCTCCCGGGTTCTCATGGTAACGCTTCGCGATCGCTCGGTAATCCGGGTCTTCTCGCATTGCCATGTCTGCTGTCGTCATCATGGTGGACACTCGAGTTGAAGCATCCTGCGCATCTGGCGCCATGTCTTCTTCCTTCGGATCTATTGGATGCCATTGATTCGCACCGGCCGGACTCTTTACGAGTTGCCATTCATACCCGAACAACAGATCAAAATAGCCATTGTCCCATTGGGTAGGATTAGCCGTCCAAGCACCTTCAAGACCACTGGTGATGGAATCGCTACCTTTTCCTGATCCGTGCGCATTTTTCCAACCAAGGCCCATCTCATGAATTGGCGCACCTTCTGGGTCAACACCAACCAGATCAGCATCACCTGCACCATGTGCTTTACCAAAGGTATGCCCACCAGCAGTAAGGGCAACGGTTTCTTCGTCATTCATAGCCATGCGAGCAAAGGTCTCGCGAATGTCTGCGGCGCTTGCTAAAGGATCTGGCTTTCCGTCTGGACCTTCTGGGTTAACATAAATTAAACCCATTTGTACCGCACCAAGTGGATTAGCAAGATCACGCACCCCGCTGTAGCGCTCATTTCCAAGCCATTCTTTTTCTGCGCCCCAGTCGATATCCTCCTCTGGCGCCCACACGTCTGAACGTCCACAACCAAATCCGAAAGTTTTTCCACCCATTGACTCAATAGCAACATTACCTGCCAAAAGAATTAAATCGGCCCAGCTAATCTTATTGCCGTATTTCTTCTTGATAGGCCAAAGAAGACGACGTGCTTTATCCAAGTTGCCGTTATCAGGCCAACTGTTAAGTGGGGCAAAACGTTGATTACCGGTGCCACCACCTCCACGGCCATCACCAATTCTATAAGTGCCCGCAGCATGCCAGGCCATACGAATGAAGAAAGGGCCATAATGGCCGTAATCAGCAGGCCACCAATCTTGCGAGTCCGTCATCAGATCATTCAGGTCTTTTTTAAGGGCCTTGTAGTCAAGCCTTTTAAATTCTTCGTGATAATTAAAACCCTCGTCCATAGGACTAGATTTCTTGTCATGTTGATGCAAGATGCTTAAATTTAACTGGGCTGGCCACCAGTCCCGATTCGACGTGCTACTACTTCCGCTCGTAGTGATCGCTCCATGCATTACCGGACACTTCGTTGATTCATTCATTGCAATACCTTTTCAACCTTTGTCTTAATAGACTCGCCAGCGTAATTAAAAATCAATCCTTCTCAATATTCCCACTCAACCGTGATCGTCTACGATCTTACCAGACATTTTCTTCTGTTAGCGATCCAAAAACTCACCGCTCAATGGTGACAACCACAGTGCTCGCGTCTCTTGATAACCCGTAATAACTCAATCGGTACTGGCTGGCACTGTATGCTGGGCCACCTTGAGGTGAGCCTGGCTTGAGTTGTCGGTTAATACGGATGGAGCCTAGTGACAATAGTTGTCCGACCTCCAGTCGCCGTCCGAAACTTCGAAGGTGGTCTCTCAGCCACCTCACGACGGTGAGAGGCTGATAGTGTCCATCTAGCGTTCCCGAACCGACTTCGGTTCCATGTTCGTCGTGAACCGCGAAAGTCATCGTGTTGAGCGCTTCAATCCACGCGACCGTGGGGCTGGTGGGAATGGGATCTCCCACGAAGGCGTAGCGACTGGCCATGTTAGTGACAATACTGCTGGTGGGACTCCGCTGGTTGTTTCGGAACGCGGGATCGGGTATTTCGATCAATGGAATGACCGCGTCCAAACTGGCCAGCAGTTCGAGGTCCGTCTCGGCAGTGTTAATCGACTCGGCACCAACGCGGAGCGCAAAATCGGCCTCTAAAAAGCCCCAGACGGCATCGTTGAGTGTGACCGAGGCGCCACTTGGATGCACCATACCCTCGAGCAGTACGCCACGGATGCCCTGTGATGGAAAATTTGGGTTGGGTGGTCCGGTGTCGTGTCCGCCGGTCTTGTAGCCAACGATACGTCCTAGGCTCGGTTGCAGAGACGTGATGAATTCCGTCTGCCAGCGGTAAGCTTCGTCTTCCGTTAAATCGTAGACGAATGGGTCCAGTTCCTGAACGTTCAGAAACTGGTCTGCCATCCGGTCGAGGTCGACCGCGATATCAGTCTCGCTGTACCCCGATGGGGTTGAAACCACACTATTCGAGGTTGGCGAACAAGTGCCAAGGCACACAGTGCCTAAACCCAACACGATGGTGCCGACGAATCGAGAAGAGTTGGTCATGCTAGAAAAATGTTTCAGGCCTCAAGTCGACATGTAGCAATTGATCCAGTCCAGGTTAACGCAGCGTCGGAGACTTGCCTGTCGTCTAGTGCAGTTCCGATTCCTTGTTCTTCTGCGGTAAGGTCTCCAGGACGTCACGCCATTGAAATTTCTCGCCCAAGTCGCGGACATAATAGTCCATCCAGGCCATCTCACTGACTGCTTTTAACAGTCGGTTACGTGGATCGGGAATACCGTGGCTCTGTCCAGGGTACATGAACAACTCTGTAGGAACCCCCAGCTTCTTGAGCGCCATGTGGAGCTCAACCGACTGTGGGCTGGGTACCCGTGGATCGCCCTGGACCACGTGAATCATCGTGGGTGTTTTCGCATTCTTAATATACTTGAGTGGTGACTGGTCCCAGTACATATCGAAGTTGTCGTACAACAAATCATCACCCACATAGAACCGACGGTTACGTTGGACATCACTCTGGGCATACATCGAAATCCAATTCATTGTGCCCGCCCCAGAGCTAATTGCCTTAAAACGGTCGGTATGGGTCAGGATCCAATTTGACCAGTGTCCGCCAGCACTCCACCCAAGAGCACCCATGCTATTACCGTCGACGATACCTTCACTGATCAAGTAATCAACGCCGGTCATGATGTCGTCGTAACCCAGTGTGAAGTAGTCACCAACGATGTCGGTGCGGTGGGCATTGCCGTAATTTCTCGAGCCTCTATAGTTCGGCTTCAGAACAGCGTAACCACTACCAGCGTAGACTTGGGCGTTATAGCCACCGTTGAAGCGAAGGACATCGGCCGAGGCTGGTCCACCATGGATCGCGACGATTAGCGGATAACGCTGGCCTTCTTGGTATCCAACCGGTTTAACCAAAATTCCACCAACGAGCTTGCCGTCGGTTGACCGCCAGTTCACCTCGCTCTCCTCACCAAGTGCAAACTCAGCAACTTGGGGGTTGGCATCGACCAGTTGCACCCATGCCGATCGGTCAGTAGCTTGAGTTACTTCCGGAACAGAAAACACTGTTGGTGGAGTTACTGGGTCAGAGTAGGCGATCAAAATAGTGTCCGTCTCCTCGTCTTGACTTACTCGGAGGGCCGCCCGTTCGTTGGTCAGTTGTTGTACCTCGCCCGTGGCGACGTCCAGGGCATGGAGCTGGGTTGTTACCTTAACACCGTGGTTGAAGTAGATGGTGTCACCATTATTGGACCAGAAATCTATACCGACGCTACCATCGAAAGCGGCACCAAGTTTTCGAAACTGGCCGCCGCGATCAGTCACCTCACGAATATAGACACGATTATCCGTCATCGTGTAGCGAGTCATATCGTCTGGAGCCGAAAACGCGACCCACTGACCGTCCGGTGAGACGCTAAGACCTCTTTCAGCAATCTCAAAGTTTTCGGTCAACCGTTCGATGTGTCCAGTTGAGAGTTCGAGTAGATACTGATCCGCATAAAGACGCGAGGCCGTGATATTACGTTCGTAGCGTTCCGCCGATCCACCCACGAAGGTGACCCAGCGATCATCACTGGAGAGATCAAAATCGGTTACGCTGACGTCGGAAAGATTTGTCAATTGTCGCGTGGTGTGTGCTACTAGATCGGCTGCCCACAAGTTGGAAAGCGGCGTAACTGCGTTCTTGATGTCGACCGTGAAATTCTCCTCACGACGGCGTACGTCATCTTCATCGCGAGAATTCGGACGAACAAAATAAACGCTCCGGCTGTCCCGAGCCCATGCCCAAGCCTTAATACCCGCTACTCCGTCCGTCAGCTGATCCGGATTAGCCGAGAAAAGATCGTTCGCTGGCAGTCGATAGAGTTGCTCGACACCAGCTTCACCGCTACGATATGCCAACCATGCACCGTCAAAACTAAAGGCGAAGTCGACTACCCCATGTTGGACGTTCGTGATCTGCCGCGCCTCTCCGCCATCAGGCCGCATGAAGTAGATCTGGTTAATGGTCTCGGTCGCGGCGGCGTCTCGATCTGACATAAAGACAAAGAAATTTCCGTCACGGGACCACTGAGGAGACCTCTCGTTTTTATCACTCGTAAATGTCATCCGCCGGCCTGACGTCAAGCCCTCTGACATTGAGACGAGATGAATGTCAAGCTGGGACGTATTCCCTTGCCAGTCCGGCGTGGAAATTGTGTAGAGCATCCATTGGCCATCCGGACTGGGCGCCCAAGAGCCTGGCCGAGCAAGTTCTTGCACGTCGAGCAAAGTCATCGGTCGTCGGTCCTGCGCCAATAATGACCCGGTAGCCACCGCCGTCCACAGCAGAACAGAACCAATGAATATTAAGAAGCGATCAATCGGAGACGTAGTCGAGAGTTGCATGGGACCTCGTTTCGTAAACGGGACAGAGGCACGCTCAGGCGACGCAGGTGGCGACGCCGATAATGGCAAGTCCAAACAAGCACGCTCCAGACGCGTAAAACGCGCCTGGAGCGGATACTGAGTTTTCTATGGAGCTACCGCGTACTTGGTAAACGCTCCACCAGCAAAACGGAGTGAGTTGGGTCCCTCGGCTGCGAACACGTTGCCGTCTGCGTCGACCGCTACACCTTCGCCAGCAGCACCCTGGTAGGGACGTGTCTCTGCATCAAACGGTGGAATGTAACCCGTGATGCGATCCTCGTCCACGTGTCCGATGCGCACACCATTCTTCCAGTTCTGGTGGCTGGTCATATTCGACTCGGAGTCGATCGCGTAGAGCATGTCGTCCCCGGTAATGAACAGGCCACTGATGCGCCCATACGAGTAGCGGGAGTCAAGATAGTTACCGTCTTGATCGAAGATCTCGATGCGGTGGTTGCCGCGATCGGCGACGAAGAGCCGCCCTTGCGAATCGAACGCCAACGCGTGAGGTGTTCGGAACTCACCATGCAGCGTCCCAATCTGTCCCCACTCCTTAATAAACGTACCATCGGCCGAAAACTTCAAGATGCGAGCGGTGGCGCCCGCTTCAAGTCCAGCGGCCATCGCCTGTCGAGTGGTCATACCCTGACCGCCGTGTCCATCCGATACATAAATACTGCCGTCAGGGCCAGTGATCACGTCGTTCGGCTGGTTTAGTTGGTTCGGGCCGCTGCCGGCCTGGCCTGCAGTACCGAGGCTCATCAGCAGTTCACCTGTCGAGCTGAACTTGTGCACCTGGTGCCCTTTCGTTCCTGCTTCGTTCCCAGCGAAGTCGGTCACCCATACGTTGCCGTCAGCATCCACGTGGATGCCATGCGGCGTGACCATGACACCTCCACCGAAGTTGGCCAGCACTTCCCCAGTGTTGCGGTCAAACTTAAAGATCGGATCAACAGGGTTCGAGTCGCAGTTGATTGCCACTCCTCCACCGAAGTTGCCCGCACCGCAACGTTCATATGCCCAGACCTGGCCGTCATGCGGGTCGATATCGATACCAGCGGTCGAGCCCCACTCTCGCCCTTCGGGCAAATCGCCCCAATTCTCAATCACGGTCGAGGTCGGGTTCGGTATACCCTCACCCGTTATCGTGTTGCCCGCTGCCGCGGCTTCCTCGGTCTCCCCAGCTGCAGGTTCCATCTCGGATTCGGTGGCGCAGGACGATAGGCCAAACACCAGCAATGCAGTCATGGGTAAGGTAATCATTAGTGAACGGAAACGGGGTAGCATTTTTCCTCCTTCTTAATACGAAGAATACCCGCAGTCCACACAACGTCATGACTGCGATAGGTTGATTATAGTGTAACTTTGTTAACAATCGTCTTCATGAATCTCTTGAGACTACGGATAATAAAGGATGGGCGGATTAGCCTAAAATGCGTCGGAGCATCACGGTACGAGGTCGGCTTGCGATTCTAGTAGGCGATGGCGTAACAATCTCGGCGGGGGTCAGCCGCGGCCAGTCTGTTCTCGGTAGCTGGATCGACCATGACAGCCGTCGCGCACCCCGAGACTCCGAGCGGAGGCACTTCGTTCACATGATGTCCTCGGGCTCGCAGATCATTGGCAATGTCTGCAGATATCGTTGATTCCATGTCCATTTGGTTAAAACCAGCAGCGTGCGGCCAAAAGGATCCATGGAGGTGGCGCGTGCGGACTCTGGGCCACTCGAACGCTTCGTGTAGGTTCGGATACCAGTCATCCCAGAACTCAACGATATTTAAGAATCCTTGCAAGATCGTCTGGTCTTGGTTGTCACCACCGGGCGTGCCAACTGCAAGGAACGGCTCACCGTTACGCGCCACAATACTCGGCGTGAGCGTGTAACGGGGTCGGGCGCGGGGTCGAAGCTGATTTGCACGTTCCGGATCGAGCCAAAACTGTTCCCCTCGGGTGCTCATACCAATACCGGTTTGTCCGAGAATCACCGCACCGCCAATCCACCCTCCGCTCGGTGTGCTATCAAAAATGTTGCCATCTCGATCGATGATCGCCATATGTGTGGTGTCTTTTAGCCCACCGGATGATGGAACGAAGGAGCCACCGGCATCATCGGTTGCCTCGCCATCCTCAATGTTAGCGACCCAGAAGTTCCACTCGTTAACCTCGGGGTCATACGGCAACGGGTTACCGGCCTTGAAGGCCGTTGAGGCTTGGGCGATGTCAATTTCGGCTGCTCGACTGGCCGCATAGGCCTTTGACAGCAGCCCCGTGCGAGGCACAGCTACAAAATCCGGGTCAGCATAATAGGAATCTCGATCGGCATAGGCAAGTTTCATTGCTTCAATAATTGTGTGAATGTAATCCGCACTGTTGTGTCCCATCGAGCGGAGATTGTACTGCTCAAGAATATTGAGCGTCTGCAGCAGGACGGGTCCTTGGCTACCAAAGTCCTGCTTGTAGACGGTATAACCGCGATAGTCGACCTTAGTCGGCTCTTCGATCTTGGCGTAAAACTCTGCAAAGTCACCGTACTCAAACAGTGAACCATGCGACTGAAGGAACTCGACCATCTCGCGGGCGATGTCTCCCTTATAGAATCGGTCGCGCGCAGCGGCGATCGCTCCCACCCGGCCAAGGTGGGTGTGTTCCCGCTCAGCGTCAATCATCTTCTTTAATGTGTTCGCAAGGGTGGGCAATTTAATCGTTTCTCCAGGCGTGTAAAGACTCCCGTCGGGTTTGAGCCAGTAGCGTCGGTTCTCCGGCCAAGCCTGGAAAAATTCTAGATTGCGCTCAATCGAGCGAGCCGTTCGCGGTCGCAATGGAAATCCATGTTCTGCGTAGTCGATAGCCCGCGCGGCCACCTGCGCGAATGTCATGGTGCCCCACCGTTCGAGAACCGTCAGCGCTCCGTGCAGTGCACCGGGAACGACCGCCGGGTCGAGCCCTTCGCCGCTGAGGTTACGACTGCGTTCGAGATACCAGTCGATCGTGGCGCGTTCGGGTGCCCAGCCCTGCCCCACGATCGAAATCACCTTGTCTTCCGCTTTTGGATAGACCAGGATCAATGCTTCACCACCTAGTCCATAAAGATCCTGTTCCACCACGCCACCCACGAGCAGTGATGTCACGCCGGCATCAAAGGCGTTGCCGCCCTGCAGAAGTATCTCAAACGCTGCCGCCGTCGTCAGCGGATGACCGGCTGACACCCCGGCCGTACGACCGGAGACTGGTGGTCGTTGCGCCAATCCCGACTCAGTTGCAAGGCCTGTGATTAGGGCAACTGTCAATAGGACGACACACTGCGCGCGACCCCTAGGAGACCAGCAGGCGCCAACAAGTTCTCGGAAACGTCGGATACGAAAGGTTCGTCTCGGCACGCGATTTTCTAGATTCTACTTCCGTTCACTGAGACCGAAGTTGCTGCCATGCAAGTCCAGGCCGGTCCACGCGGAATTGCACGAAACGCCGGTGCTCAACCTCGGTGACATAGGCCGTTCGACCATCCGGACCACCCAAGCAAATATTACTGGGGCGGGCACCAAGAACATCGATCTCTTGGAGAATCCGACCACTGGGTGACACCTTTACGACCGTGCCTGCACCATAACGGGTGACATAGAGATTGCCATCGACGTCGCTCCGCAGTCCATCGAGACCATAATCAGCAAACCGTATAACAATTCGTTGACCAGAGATCGTTCCGTCAACGTCAATGTCAAACGCCCAGATCACACGTTCGTCACTCCCACCCACATATAGGGTACGTCCATCCGGACTCACTTCAATACCATTGGTCGTCCCTAGATCGCTAACGAGTCGAGTCGCGTTGCCATCAAGTCCGATACGCCAAATCTGCCCGCTTCCTTCAGTCCAGTTCGGGTCGCTCGCATAAAGCACACCACTAGGCGCCATGGCGAGGTCATTCGGCTGATTCATATTCGGGTTATGTGAATAGATCGTGAGCGTCCGACTTTTCGGTTGCACCTTGAACACATTGTGTCCCACATAGTCCGCCACATACATTTCTCGCTGTGCACCAAACCGAATGCCATTCCCGACACTGCCCTGTGGTAACTCCAGATAGATCTCACCTGACCCGTCCGGTCGAATCCTACCGATTGTTCCTTGTCGCTCATAGTTGACGGCATACACATTACCGTCCACATCACAGGCAGGACCTTCAATCCCACTGGTGAACACCCCAACTTCCGTCAGGGGCGCCGCAATGAACAAGGGCGATGGAGTCGCTGCTTGTCCACTCACCGCGGCAACCATAACGAGCGGAAGAACGGAGATGCACCCCAAGTCACTGCTGAATCTTTGTCGACATCTCATTCGTGCTCATTATGCACCAAAGAGGCCATCTCAGGTGCCGAAGGACGGAAGCGAGGTAAACTTGTGTCACACTAGAGCTAGCATCAGAAAACGAGATAGCAACACAGCTCGCACTGTGGCAAAAAACTTCTTTCGCCTGAAACTAATGACGTCTAGTCACTCGATGGTAACTCTTGACCGCAGGGGAATTCTCCACGCTAGCAAGATCTTATTGAGCAGCCTGTTGTTGAGCCTATTGCTGGGACTCAGCGTAAGTGCCGAACAAGAGATCCGTCTTGACCTTGAAGAAAATGCAGGCCTTTTTCTGCCTGAGGATTTTGAAGCTGAAGCGCTAGTCAACCGACTTGACGGCCAAGTCAGACATATCGCCGTGAACGACAATGGTGATGTCTATGTCAAGCTGCGCGAAGCACATGAAGACTATGGCAATGCCGTTTTGCGCGATACGGATGGGGATGGACGCAGTGACGACATCAAATATTTTGGGAAATATCCGATCTATGGCCGCTACGGGACAGCTATGCGGATCCATAAAGGCTACTTGTATTTCAGTTCGCAGAAGACAGTCTATCGCCAAAAATTACGCGCTGGCGAGATGGTGCCGGAAAGCGAACTGGAGGAAATCGTCATAGATCCCAATGAGCCACCTGCACGCGAACATGTCGGAAAACCCATCGCATTCGACAACGAAGGGCATCTCTTTGTTCCCTTCGGTGCTCCTTCCAATGCGTGTCAGGATCCCAAGAGAACCCCAGGCCAGCCTGGTGTGGATCCATGTCACCAACTCGACACCTACGGTGGTGTCTGGCGATTTGATGCTGAGACCCCAGGACAAAGCCAAGAAGATGGCATCCTTTTTTCGACCGGAATCCGTAGTCTGGTCGGCATGGACTGGAACCCACTCGATGGCCATCTCTACACGGTCATGCATGGGCGTGATGACCTGCTGCGAATGTTTCCGAACCATTTTGATAGTTGGGAAAGCGCTCTCTTGCCAGCCGAGGAATTTCTGCGGGTCACAGAAGATTCAAATTTTGGCTGGCCCTACTGTTATTACGACCAACTGCAAGGCAAGAAAGTCTTAGCGCCTGAATATGGAGGCGACGGACAGGTCGTTGGCCGATGCAGTGAATACGATTTGCCGATACGCGGTTTCCCAGGACATTGGGCACCGAACGACATCGTCTTTTACCATGGAGAGCAATTTCCTGAACGGTACCGCAACGGGGCGTTCATCGCCTTTCACGGCTCGACAAATCGTGCTCCCTATCCCCAATCTGGCTACATCATCGGCTTCGTTCCCTTTGAAGACGGGCAACCCAGTGGTCCGACAGAAGTCTTTGCGGATGGATTTGCCCGAATAGACCCTATTCTGGTTGCAGGAGATGCAGTCTTCCGCCCGATGAGCATTGCGATAGGACCTGATGGCTCACTCTATGTCGGAGAAACCGAGCATGGTGCTATCTGGCGGATTCGATTTACCGGAGACAAAACTTCGTTTGGTGAGATTCAATTGGCAGCGATGGAAGCACGCGAACAGTTAAGTCATATCCGAACCCCCGACCCCATTGGAGATAATCTGGCACCCACTAGTCTCACTGGAGGTGCGCTGACCTACGAAACCTATTGCAGTAACTGCCATCAAGCCGATGGCGAAGGAGATGGTGCCCGCTTCCCCCCCGTAGCACAGACCGATTGGGTCACCGGTAATAAAGCACGCCTCATTGAACTAACCTTGAATGGGATGGAAGGAGCCATAGAGGTGAATGGCAAGTCCTATAACAATGTCATGCCACAGCATAGCTTCCTGACCGATCAGGAAGTTGCGGAGCTGCTGACCTATATTCGAGGGAATTTTGGAAATCGGGCAAGCGAGGTCAGTGAAGAGGAAGTGCGTAGACACCGATGACTGGCATTACCCCTCCCAAAACGGCTTCAGACTATTTCGGGGCGATGGGCTTTGAGTACGACTCCCTGATTCATCGTTCTGTGCCTCGCTATGATGCAATTATCGAAACATTAATTGATTATTTGCCGTCACAGCCGGAAACCGTCCTTGAACTGGGTTGTGGATCAGGCGCGCTGTCTTTATCACTCGTGAAGTACGCGCCTAATTGTAAGTTCACATTCGTCGACGCATCAGGGGAAATGATCGAGATCACCAGGGCGCGACTGCAGGAGGTGTTCCCAGATACGGTACGGCGTGCGACGTTCGCAACAGCACGGTTTGAAGAGTACAACATGGGGGTTGACCAGTTCGATGTCGTCACATCGTCAATTAGTCTGCATCACGTAGAAGACAAGGGCGCCTTGTTTCGTGGTGTGCGTGAATCGATCAAATCGGGAGGCACGTTTCGATTTATTGATCAACTCAGTGGTGGCACTGAAACAAACCATGCACGGATGTGGAACAGTTTGATGGAGTTCATGGGATCTCCTGGTAACTGTACGGAGGTAGAGCTTCAAAGCATGGTAGACCACTCAAAGGCTCACGACCATTACACGCCACTGGCCACTCACTTCCGCTTATTGCAGGAGGCGGGGTTCGTGGGCATTGATTGTGTGTGGCGAGATGAAATGTGGGCGGTGATTACAGCGGATGTTGCCTAACGGTGGAATCCACCTCAGGGATTAAACGCTGGCCGATCGGTCATCCACGCTGCCACCTGATTCCGTTCCAATGTGATGCTTCCACTGATGAAACCACTCCCTTCGACTTCCCCTTCATAGAACAGTTGCACGTAACTCAGGAACTGTTCCTCTCGCTTCGTGGGCGGACCCAGAATCGTGACCACTTGTTCTTCGGACATGCCCTCTTTAATGCGATCCCAATTGGCTGGAATGATCCAATCACCTTGTGCCGCACTCGGTATTAGGGGTGTCGTCGGAAAAACCTTCTCCCCTGCATAGTCGCGCAAGCCACAAAAGCCTAGTGACTGATAACCATGCTGTATGAGTAAAGCCGCGGCACGCGCGGCACGTCCCCCGCCATTTCAAGCGGTCAGTACAACCTGCTCTTTGGAAAGTTCGTCAAGACGCGCTTCAAGTTCGCCAATCGGAATATTGATATAGCCTTTGAGTGTGCCGAACTTCTCGAGTTCCCAGGGTTCTCGTACGTCGAGCAGTAGAACGTTCCCGTCTGCAAGAGCCGCATCGAGCTCGGACACTGACACGCGCATCTCTTCACCCACTGGCTCCGGTAAGTTGTCTGGCATGCGGATCGCTGGCTGAGATTGCGCAACCAGCAGGAGTGGTACGGCAACCGCCCAAACACTTGCAGCACAGCCCACTTGTAAAATCATAGTAAAGCCCGTCCTCAGGATACTTTGCCACTACCCGAACAGCAAAAGGCCATGCACTTTTCCCATCCTTCAAGCTCATGCGGATGAAGGGTCAGCGCGGTCGGCCCACTGAAACGCTCAATTCGACAGCGCCTCGCAGCGTATTCGCAGCGATACACGAACGTTCCGCAATAGTCACCAGCTTTTGTAGTTGCGTGGCATCGGCGCCAGCTGTAATCCGCATATGGATCGCAGAAAAACGCGGCGGATGCTCAGCCAACGTGGCCGTAATTTTCAGTTCGATCTCATCCACGACTGTGTCTTCTCGTGCGGCAATAGCGGCCCTGAGATTACTCATAAAACAGCCCCCCAATGAAGCCAGCATCGTTTCACCACCCATCGGGCCAAGATTGTTACCGCACTTTTCTTCTGGCCGGTCCATCACAATCTGATGATCCCGAATGGTCGCGATGCTGGCAGTCGCATCATGTTGCTTTAGCGTGACGGCGATGTTAGCCATAAGGGTCTCCTTCATCTGACCTCGGCTTGACATATTCCGCAGGCAACCATGCAGGCGTACCTTCTTCGTAGTGATTGTCGGTCAAGGGCCGCTGGTCCGAGCCGTCGGCATTCATTATGAACAGTTCTGCATACGGCTGCGCCTGGTTAATAACGAGCGGCGACTCATCCTTGAAGCCAAAACGCGAACTGCTCCACAAGATATAGTTACCATCGGGCGACCATAGAGAGTGTGCATCGTTGCCTTCCGCATCGGTCAACCGTTTCAGATCAGTGCCATCGGGACGGATGGTGTAGACATCGAATTCGTCATAAAGAAAACGTCTGTCACTGGCGTAGCGGGTGAACATAATCACCTCCCCGTTGGGTGACCACTGCGGCAAGGTATCGTGTCCTGTGGTCAAAACCCGAGACTCACCGGTAGCAACATCAACGATACGCAGACCTTCTCCCTGCTCGTTGTTGGCCCAGAGGCGATACACGATCTCCGTTCCGTCGGAAGACCAACTCGGGAACCCAGCATTGGCCGATCCTTCTGTCACCGCATGCACCTCGGATCCGTCAGGCTTTATGATCATGATCTGGGAGGGCTTGGTGGTGCGCTGGGAAAAAAACCCCCCCGCTCCAAATACTAGCCAGTTCCCGTCGCGTGACCATTCCAGTCCCATGACCGTAACGTCATCGCGATACACTCGTCTCGGATTGGTGCCGTCCGTATCCCACATAACCAGTGCCATTCGGTCATCGTTCTGGAATGCCCGTCCCGTTCGTTCACTCACAACAATCGTACGTCCGTCTGGCGACACAGATGGCCAGCCACTTGCATGCACCAATTCAAAGCCTGGATCCTCCACCGTACCAAGCAACCCCGTACCCAGCGGGTTACGGTAATGGTGCATGGTCTCCATCTGCCCGGCATGATAGACAACCCGCGTGCCATCCTGTGACCATGAGGGATTAGCGAGATCTTGAGGCAAACCCGCTTCGCCGCTGCTAAAAGTCAGCGTCCCGCTTCTTTGGGTCTTCGTTTGATATCCAATCCGATCCGGCGCAATGAACTGGGGGGAAACTTTGAGCCCTGGCCCTGAGGCGTGGACGACGCGCCGACCTGTCGTCAAGTCAACTGAGACAATATTCGACGCTTGTCCGCCAACGACCCGGGCCAAAAACGTGTCCCGCACCGGCATCTCATAGAACACAATTTTGCTGCCGTCCGAAGACCACTTCGGCGACCCCGCCGTCATATTCCGATCCGTGGCGATCTTGCGAAGACCAGTGCCATCCGTATTAATCAGATAGATACTCGCCACCTGTGTGTGTTCCCATTTGCCAGCCGGCCCAGGAAAACCTTGGTGAGGAAATCCGGTGCCCCGCTCTGAACTGAAGGCAATCATCTCTCCATCCGGAGACCAACTCGGCCGAAAGTCGCCACCAGCCGCACTGGTCAGATTACGGACCCTACGACTGTCGAGGTCCATGATGTAGATATCGGTCGAGCCATCCCCACGACTCGAAACAAACGCCAGGGAACGATTATCCGGTGACAGTGCCGCCTGGTCGTCAAAGGCTGGTGAATCAGTGAGTTGCTCCACTGCTGTCCCGTCCACCTGCGCCCGAAAAATATCCGCTGAACCGCTACGCTCCGATGTGAAGACGACCTCTCGACCGTCGTAGGAAAACGAGACGTTGTAGTCGATCTCAAGGCCTGGTACAAGCTTGCGCGAGTTACTCCCGTCGGCATCGGCAACCATCAACTCAGAACGGAGAGGCATGTACTGGTCAACGTAGATACGGTCTTGCGTCTCCACGATCATGCCCAGTCCCAAAGTAAAACCAAAAGTGAGAAAGAATAGGCGCAACATACGAATTTCCATGTCCAGAGATCTAGAAAAGCGTTTGGCGGTCAGGCAAAGGGACAGCCTGTACGCACTTAACAGAGTCGTGAGCGGGATTGTTGACATAGTCGCTCACGGGAATCGTCTCCATCGCCGACGCGGGGAAGGGATCACAAAACTGGCGAATGCCCTCTGGCCCAGTCCACGGCAGCAGCCACGCATCTCGCTGTTGACGATCCAATATGACAGGCATGCGATTGTGGATGGGTTCGACCAACGCGTTAGCAACGGTTGTCAGAATGGTAAAGGTCTTGAGCACGTGTCCATCCGAACCACGCCAGCAGTCCCAGAGACCCGCAAACCCAAAAGGAGCACCCTTGTTGAGGCGGAGCAGGTAGGGCTGCTTACCCCCGGTACTCTTCTGCCACTCGTAAAAGCCGTCCGCCGGCACCAGACAACGACGGCGGGCGACGCTCTCACGAAACGCCGGTTTCTCACTCACCGTTTCCACTCGGGCATTAATCATCCGATGGCCAGTCGTGGGCTCCTTCAGCCAAGATGGAACCAGGCCCCACTGCATGTTCGTCAGGCACCTTGAATCGTCCTCACCAACAGTGACCACCGCTGACGGTTGCCCTGGCGTAACATTGTAGCGTGCTTCAATCTCTGAGTACTGGTGCTCACCGAGCAGTTCATGCAAGATAGTCTTCGGATTAGACACTATGAAACGACCGCACACGCTGAGAGAATACCAAGTGATACTCCCGTGGTCTAACACAAAACGGTTAGTGTTTAAGATGGCTTATCGACTCCTGGTTGTCGTAGGTGCAGTCTTAGCTCACGCTGCTTGTGGAGGGGGCGCCACAACGATACCGACCACAGCTTCGGTCGTGCCCTCCCCTACTACCTGGCGAGGACTCCTTATTGCTGAGGAGAACCGATGTGCTCCGTATAACTCCAATGATTACAACTATTCACAGTCAGTGGAGGATGACATCATTGTCCAATTGGGAGGCATCTATAGCCCCTATACCGGCGAATGTTTTGCTAGTAAGGGTGAAACAGACATTGAACATATACTGGCTCGGTCAGAAGCTCATGACAGCGGCCTTTGTGCAGCAGATGCAGCAACTCGAAGCCAGTTCAGTAATGATCTGGACAACTTAACCTTGGCAAGCCCATCAATGAACCGTTATCAGAAGGTGGCCAAGGACGCGGCTGACTGGTTACCTATCAATAACCAATGCTGGTTCGCGACAACCATTATTGAGGTGCGACGCAAGTACAGTTTGACCATTGATCAGCGCGAAGCAAATGCCCTGGATCAAATATTAGCCACTTGTGCATCAGTGGCCCTAAATCGCTCAAATTGCACTGGAGGGTAACCAGGATTCTTAATCCGTGGTGAGAAAAGTTTTTATTTTCTACCAATTTTTGGGTTGCAATCAGAAATTCTCATACCTATAATCTCTGTGCAAAAGTGTGAAAGGTGGTCATCAGGCAGCCTTTCTAACTAGAACAATTGATCGGTCCTTAAATTTAATCGCAAACACCATATGAGGATCGATTCCCAGTACCAATCCAAAAACCAAGAACTCCTATTCGTCGTCTGGCGAGTGATGGCTGTTGCGTTGCTACTGCTCGTATTCTTACTTGGCGTTAAGGGACTCGGCGACGGATTCAAATTGTTCGGAAGCAATTTCCTAGACAGCTTCTTCACTCTGACATCAAATCCTTTTGTCGGAATTTTCGTAGGAGTCCTCGCCACAACGCTTGTGCAAAGTTCATCGGTGTCGACATCTATGATCGTTGGGTTAGTGGCGGCCCCAGAAAATCCATTGCCGTTGGCTAATGCTGTTCCAATGATTATGGGTGCCAATATTGGTACGACGGTCACATGTACGATTGTCTCCTTGGCCCACATGGGACGCCGAGACGAATTCGAAAAAGCATTCGCGGTAGCCGGTTGTCATGACTTCTTTAATGTCTTGGCCGTAATGATCTTTCTTCCACTCGAATTGGCAACGGGTTATCTGCAGAGTATCGCAAGATTTTTATCCTCTTTAATGGTCGGTATCGGTGGTTTTACATACGAGAGCCCGTTCAAGGCGTTGTTAAGCTTTGGTTTTGTCCCGATTCAGAGCTTGGCGGAAGCACTGTTCGACTTAGATCTCGGACGGGCCATTTTTCTGGTTGGCATCAGTGCGGGGCTAATCTTTTTAGCTCTTTGGTTAATCGTGAGGTTGATGCGCACCTTGGTAATCTCACGCATCGAAACCGCGGTGACCAGTGCGCTTGGTTCAAACGCGGTGATTGCAATGGTGATCGGAGTTATCGTGACGGTCATGGTGCAATCGAGTTCGATTACGACATCAATTATGGTGCCGTTAGCTGCCGCTGGCGTCCTCCGGCTTGAACAGGCGTTCCCAATTACGATTGGCGCCAACATAGGAACCACCATTACGGCCATGGGCGCCGCATTGGCCGTCTCCGGAGTGAACGCACTGGCTGGCATCGAGATCGCTATCGTGCATTTGTTTTTCAACCTCAGTGCGGCAATACTGATTTATCCGGTAAAAAGGATTCGCCAAGTGCCCCTACGGGCCGCCCGAATACTTGCAGCGGTAGCTGTTAAATCTCGGAAACTGGCACTGTGCTATGTCGCGACCATGTTTTACGGTTTTCCAGCACTGTTAATTTATTTGACGAAGGTTTTTGAGTGATATGAGGAGGTGAGCATGCTCCGCGAACTGCTCAGTATATTCCGTGCAGACAATCCGCTTCATGCGATGGCTGCCAGTTTCAAAGAAATGCTTCAGCTAACCTGTGGCATGACGTTGTCAGCTGGCGGAATTTGCTTTGGAGAAAAAACCTTGGCTGAAGACCGCACTCAGATCTATCAAGACGATGTGCGAGTTAATAAGCTTGAACGAGAAATTCGGAAACAAGTCGTGGCACACCTCTCTATTCAAGGCAATACGCCTGATGTTCCCTACTCGCTCTTGTTGATGAGTCTGGTGAAAGACGTTGAACGTCTTGGTGACTATGCAAAGAACTTGGCAGAGGTCGTCGATATTCAGGCGACTCCATTGCCCAAGGATGCGATCGTCCAGGAATTAAAAGAAATTCGGCGAGGAGTGGAAGAGTCCTTTCAAGTAGCAGCCGAAGTGTTCACCTCATCCAACCGTGAACGTGCGATTGAATTGATCCATCAGGGACGAGATGTTGCTCATCGATGCGATGCGCTTGTGAGACGGATCAGTCAATCGGAATACGACGCAAGCACGACGACCGTCCTGATTTTAGCCACACGCTATTACAAACGGATCGGTGGACATGTGCTGAACGTGCTCTCTAGTGTCGTCATGCCATTACACAAGGTCGATTACTATGATGAAGACCTGTTAACAAGTGTCCAACAAATCTCACAGGACTAATACTTATGGTGTCGGCGCTAATTCACCCTGAATAGACGGTAAGGCAAGCATCAGGCCCGTAGCCATTACCACCAATCCCGTCGACATCCAGAGACAACCGGCCAGTCCCGTCTCAAGGTATAACCATCCCGACAATAACGTGCCGAGCAATCGTCCTGCTGCATTGGCCATGTAATAAAACCCAACGTCCATGGTCACCGTGTCAATTTCAGCGTACGCCAGCACCAGATACGAATGTACGGATGAGTTAACAGCAAAGACAATACCGAACACCGCAAGGCCGGTGAGAACTAGGCTAATCGATGGCATCCCACTGGAAGCACCCATAGCAAGCCCGCCGGACACTAGTATCAACACGCTGCCACAGATTTGAGCGGTTCGAGCGGTTATGACCGGCGCGCCGGCCACACGCAAAGCCTTTGGTGCCACTGCCTGTACCAAACCGTAGCCGATAACCCAACTCGCCAAACAGGCACCAACCCACGCGAAGTTCCATCCCACCACCTCAATGAGAAATAGCGGGAGTGCTACGACGAACCAAACATCACGTGAACTAAACAAACACAGGCGACCCAGTGAAAGAATGTTAATGGCCGCACTTCTGGAAAAGATCTGCGAAAAGGCTACTTGGCGCTTAGATTTGCCCAAGCTTGCCGTCAGGTGTCCTGTCGCCAACACCAAGACGACCATGAGTCCGGCAGCCATGATCCAGAGCGACATGGAAAAGCCGATGGTGCTCAGCATCACACCACCCATAAAAAAACCTAACCCTTTAAGAGCGTTCTTGGACCCCGTCAACCAGCCGACCCAGCGAAACAATGTAGAGGCATCCCGCTCAGGCACAAAGGCTTTGACAGCGCTCTTGGAACCCAATTTCGTCAAGTCCTTAGCAATTCCAGAGAGCGCTTGAGCCGCCATGACATAGCTAACTGATAACGCCAACGCCCACGTTGCCTGCACGAACGATAGCATCAGTAACGCAATGACTTGCAGTCCTAAACCACTAAGCAGCGTGACTCGTAGACCTAATCGTGTACCTAGCCAACCACCCAGCAAGTTGGTCACGATCCCACAAAACTCGTAGAGCAGAAAGAGCAAGGCAAGGTCGAAGGGACTATACCCAAGCTGGTGGAAGTACAGCGTCACCAGCATTCGGAGCGCGCCATCAGTCAGCGTCAGCGCCCAATATGAGGCGGTAACTATGGCGTAACCACGAGTATTCATCAATCAAGCGCGTTCAGAAACGCATCAATATCTGCATCGTTGTTATACACAGAAACACCGATTCGAATTCCCCGGACCGATTGCGTCGCACCCTCGGTATCGGTCATCTGCCACGTACCTTGAGACACGACACGCTGACTGAACGCACGCTCGAGTTTAGCCTGAGTGAGTTCAGGTTCAGGCGTAATGAAACTTACTATCGGCGTCGGCGTGTCCAGCGGTGTAATGGACGGATAGCCGAGTCCTGGCATCGCTCCTTGCAGGCGATCAACAAGGCGCTTCGTGTGTGCACGAATGTTTTGCACTTCAAGTCGCGCTAGATACTTAAGCCCCTCATATGCACACACGGCTGGCAGGTAAGGCATCGTTGTGGTTCCTTCATAGATTGCAGCACCTGACCGACGAACAAACTGACCGTCTTGCTGTGTGACCTGACGTAAGCCATACCGTGTTTGCTTGATAACATCACCCTGCAAAGCGCGCTTAACGTACAAAAATCCCAAACCAAAGTCGCCCATAAGCCATTTGTAGGTGCTACACGCGCAGCAGTCGATCCCCATCGCCTGCACATCCACGGCGGTGTTACCAGCTGCTTGAATAATGTCAGCATAGACATAGGCGCCGTGAGCATGGGCAATGTCACTGATCTCCCGTACGTTGTGCATGTAGCCATTAATGTTCGACACCAAGGCCAGTGACACCAAGCGAGTATTCGCATCAATCGCCTGCTCCATGTCGGCCACGTCGATTCGCCAGTCCCGATGCCGGACAACACGAAGTTCGATCTGCCCAACGTCGGCTAACGCTGTATACAGATAGCGAGACGCTGCGAAGTGAAGATCGTCAATGACGACATTGCCACCTAACTCTGCCAGGCCGAGTCCCGAGACCACCAAGTTCTCCCCATCAGTGGTGCTCATGACAAAGGCAATCTCCTCAGCGCTCGCGTTAATCAACGTCCCAAACAGGTGCTTTGTTTCCGCTTGCTTGGCCGCTGTAAAGCTGTTGCGACCTAGTCCTCCCATGGCTCGGTACTGTGAGTACTCTTCCAAAGCCCGTAACGTGTGCACGCTGAATGGATGGGTCTCAGCCGCAGCTAGCCATAAGTTCTTTCCTGCACGGGGAAATTCTGATCTAATGATCGAAAAATCTAGGGAGCCGTCGAGCTTGCGAGAACTGGATGCCGCCGTGGTGTTTGGCCTAGTACCAAACGCTAATGCACCGGCACCGACTGTCTTCATTAATTCACGTCTACTGAAATCCATATCGTAACTCTCTCTCTGCTCTTCCAGACCTAACGCAACCATTGTGTTACCACTGGAAGTGTCTACGTTCGCCCAACGATAGCGCTGCGGGTAGTCCTATTCAAGCGCTTATTGTTCTCGCAAAGGGGTGTAAATTGGATACAAATAAATTACACTTTTGAAAAATAGTCGGCACTCAGGTCAGATTGCAGTGCACACATAGATTTTTGGGTGCGTCTCTCGAGAGGAAAACACTATGAAGATTGATCGACGGGCATTTGTTGCGAGTCTCGGCGGTCCCGCAGCCGTTTCACTAATGACTCCAGATGAGAAGGCTGACGCCCTTGAGCATTACATGGAGGACCGCCTTAAGGAGGCTGATGTCCTTGAGGGTATTCTGAAAGACGTGCAGGGCGGTCAGTACCCAACGGTAAGTGAACTTGAGGCACGGAATGCTGATCTTGATCGACCATACCGAAACGGAACCGGAACTCTTTTTGTCGCGAAAAACGACGGTGACCGGAAAGTCGACGGTCGACTTCGACCACTCACACCGATGCCCGAGAAACCAACGCTGCTTGACTTCTTTAAGTATCGCTTTGCGTGGACAGGGCACTGCTTGCAAAGTGCCACCCGAGCGCTCAAAACGGGTATGCGTGAAGAAGTCATTCTCGCCTGCCTGCTTCACGACGTAATTCTTAGTGTGATGCATCCGGACCATGGCTGGTGGGGGGCTCAACTGCTCGAGCCTTACGTGCCAGAGATCACCAGCTTCTCCATCCGTTACCATCAGGCGCTGCGATTCTATCCCGACGAAGCTTTTGACTACGCATATCCGGAAGGTTATCTTCGTGTGTTTGGTGCGGACTACAAGCCAGAGCCGTACCTGCAGCGCACCTACGAGTTTGTGCGAAATCACAAATGGTATGAGTACCCGCGTCTGGTGACCGTAAACGATTTCTATTCATTTAATCCGGATGCGAAAGTGTCCATCGAACCCTTCATCGACATCATTGGTCGCCACTTTAAACAGCCTAAAGAAGGCCTAGGATGGGATAACAGTTCGTCGTCTCATATGTGGCGGACCATGATTATGCCAGACCGACGGCTGTAGTCGTCAGTCATCAGAAAACACGGAAGAAGCGGGGACCGGGGATGAGAGTTCGAGTCATGGCTAGCGTCGTCCTAGTGCTCGGGGTTGCCATTGGAGATATGGGGTTGGCCCAACCGAGCGAGTTCGCGACCGGAGTCGTGGATGCCAATGGTTTGACTTTTCACTATCTTGAAGCGGGAGAAGGACCGACCGTGCTTGCACTGCACGGTTTTCCAGACCATGCGCGTTCCTACCGGCATCAACTCACGGCCCTCGCGAAGGCAGGATATCGGGTTGTTGCGCCTTATATGCGTGGGTACGCGCCGACCGAGATTCCTGACGATGGCTACTTCGGCATCCGCACGCTGGCCCAGGACGCGGTTGCGCTCGCCGACGCACTCAGCGACGAGCCGATTGTGCTGATGGGGCACGATTGGGGGGCGGCCGCAGCGCACACCGCAGCGGTCCTAGCCCCCGAGCGATTCTCGAAGCTGATCACCATGTCCGTGCCCGCCGGCGTCGCGTTCTCGCAGAGTCTGAGGACGAGTCCAGAACAGCAGCGACGGTCATGGTACATGTTCTACTTTCAGCATCCGATGGCCGACGTCGCCGTTCCCTTGAATGACTTCGCGTTCATCGAAAGACTGTGGCGAGACTGGTCTCCCGGTTGGGACATTCCGCTAGCGGAACTAGCGTCGGTGAAAGCGACACTCGGGCAGCCTGGCGTTTTGGCAGCTGCGCTGAGCTACTACCGTCAGACCTTCAACCCTCTCCCTAACGTGCCCCAGAGCAGCACGGGTCGAGGTCCTCAGCAGATTCAGGTGCCGACGCTGTACATTCACGGACGGGACGATGGCTGCATCGGTGTGGAACTAGTAGACGGCATGGAGGCGTTCTTCGACAATGGCCTGCAGATAGTGATTGTCGACGGCGCGGGACACTTCGTGCACCAGGAAAAGCCCGGTGAGGTCAATCGCATGATCCTGGAGTTCTTGGAATAGGCCCTCTCTGTCTATGTAGATCTGAAATGATGAGTTAGAATTGTCAAGGTCTGGATTGTATGGCTGACCTAAGGAGAGTGACAATGCGAACGATCTTGATCGCATGCGTAGCACTATTGCTAATCACCCCAGCGGCCTCAAGCAACATCCTGGATGAGATTCACACATCGTTCGAAGACTCCGTCGGGTTAATTGTCCCAGGTGTCTCAGCGGCCGGCCAGGCTGACGCGACGGTTCCCGTGACGTTCACGAAGGACATCGCGCCGATTCTGCAGCGCAGTTGTCAGAACTGCCATCAACCGAACTCGGTAGCACCGATGTCGCTCATCACCTACGAAGAAGTACGTCCTTGGGCCCGTGCCATTAAGGTGCGAACCAGCCTAGGGCCCGTCGCCGACGTGATGCCACCTTGGTATATCGAGAAGGATGTCGGGATCCAACATTATCTATTCGATCCATCCCTCTCCGACGAAGAGCTAGACAAGATTACGCGATGGGTCGACAACGGCGCACCACGAGGGAATCCAGCCGACTTACCGCCGACCAGGCCGATCGGCGGCTCGTCTGTCTGGACAGCCGGCGAACCAGACCTGATCACGGTAACCGAGGAGTTCTTCGTAGCAGGAGACGCGGCCGACTGGTGGGGTGACATCGAAATGACACCGATCGGCAACACGGAAGACCGTTACGTGGCCTCGGTCGAGGTCCATGAAGTCAACGACGTGCTCAACGCCGACGGTAATCCAGCCGACCGCGAGACAGTCGGCGGGCGCTTCGTTGTCCACCATATGATCTGGATCACGCAGGCACTCGACGAGGATGGCGAAATTGTGGACAGTACATTCTGGCCGGTACACGAGGTCGGCCGCAATGCGGACACGTTCGATCCAGAAGGAGCTCGCCTTCTAGCGGCCAACTCACGGCTCGTTTCGGATTCACTGCACCTCCACTCGAACGGCCGCGACACGAAGGCGCACCTTGAGATCGGGTGGCGATTCCACCCAAAGGGTTACAAGCCGAAATATAAACGTGCGCAGCGAAACCTCGGCAACGCCGTCGACATCGACGTCAAAGCGATGGAAAGAGACCAAGAGCTCCATGCCTACTACGTGCTGACCGAACACACAAAGATCACTACCTTTGAGCCCCACTTGCACGCACCCGGAGCCCGCATGTGCCTCGAGGCGATCTGGGGTATCAACATCCAGACGCTGACCTGCGCGGGCTACGACCACAACTGGGTCAGGGGCTACGAATACGCTCCCGGCTATGAACCGCTGCTGCCGAAAGGCACCATCTTGCACATCACCGGCTACATGGACAACACCCCCAGGAACGAAAACGTTACCGACCCGAGAAACTGGCAAGGGTCCGGAAACCGATCGGTAACCAACATGTTCATCGACCTTGGGCATGGTGTGGCTATGACCGACGACCAGTTCCAAGAGGCAATGGACGAGCGGCGAGAGATGCTTAAGTTGACGAAGAACGACGTTGTGATTGGGTGTCCACTGTGCATGGTGAAACCCGAGCAGCCAACGGTCGAGCGTGCGAAGGACTTGCTGACTGCCGCCGAAACGGCCCAGGAGGAAGTCGCCGCCAGAGTCGAAGCGGCACGCGCTGCACTGGAGGCTGCGGAAGAAGCCTTGCAGACGGCGAAGCCGGAAGCTAAGCACCTAGCCACACGAGAGCCGGAGCGGCGGTAACTTTCTCAGACTGATGACACAAACCAGACACTCAAGACTGCTGCTCGTTGTAGCGGCAATGCTCGTTATATCCCAGGCAGCAGGAGCCGAGCAATCGTACTCGAGAGGTCAGAACGCCTCCCCTGCGTATGAAGGGTGGGAGACAGACGCCGATGGGTCCCGCTACTTCCTCTTCGGTTACTTCAACCGGAACTGGGAGGAAGAGCTCGACGTGCCGGTCGGCCCTGACAACTACTTCGAACCTGGCGAGGCCGACCAGGGACAACCCACCCACTTCCTTCCTCGGCGGAATCGGTTCGTCTTTCGGGTACCGGTTCCGGACAATTTCAACGAGACAGACCAATTGGTCTGGACACTGACGACCAAGGACAAAGAGGAAAAAGCCTATGCGACGCTCAGGATCGACTACTTCGTGGATAATCTCGTCAGAGCCTCGGAGCAAGGTGCCCTAGGAGCCGGGACCAGCGATGCGGTCATGCGGGAGAACAAAGTGCCAGAACTCATGATCGAGGGAGCCATCCATCGCACCGTGCGTGTGGGTGAGCCACTGACGCTAATCGCCAGGGCGAGCGACGATGGCATTCCGAAACCTGGACACGCGGGAGGGACTTTCGGCCGGCCTCGAAACTCTGGCACTTACTCCACGGCACGGCCGGACTGGAGGCCACCTTGGCAGATCACCGTCGGCAGCAGCGTCGGACTCCGGCTCTCTTGGTACGTCTACCGTGGTGCGGGCCGGGTGACCTTCGATCCCTTGCAAGACAAAGTTTGGGAGGATACCCGGGACGGTGCGAACTCGCCGTGGGCGAATCGCTGGGTTACACCGCCTCTTCCACCGGACGGACGCTGGGAGGTGCAGGTGACGTTCGACACGCCGGGCACTTATGTGCTTCGTTGTCTCGCCTCAGATGGCGGACTGGGTGCCAACGAGAACCGCACGATCACGGTCACCCATTGACTCATCGTACCTCGTCAATAGACCATGCCAATTAGTCAACAGACCGTCACCATCGCTGCGGTACTTCTGGCTTCCACCACGTTGATCGGTTGCGGGCCAGAACCCGATACCACTAACGCACTAGCGCCAAACAGTCAACCGGAGGCACCAGCGTTTCAAGTCGACCCCACGTGGCCTCGAGAAATGCCAAATTCGTGGATCCTCGGTGCTGTTACGGCCGTGTTCGTGGACGCCAAAGACCATATCTGGGTCACGCACTTGCCGGAAACGCTCACACCGGAAGAGACCGCTCTCGTTCAGGAACCTCCCCTCGGTACTTGCTGCGTCCCAGCCCCCGTTGTTATCGAGTTTGACCCTGAGGGTAAGGTGGTTCAGGGATGGGGCGACCCGTCTACGCAGGATGTGTCTGAGTTTCCTAGAAATGCGCACGGGCTGTTCGTAGACCACAACGACTACGTTTGGGTAGGCACGTACCGGCATCACCGAGTTATGAAGTTTACGCGGGATGGCCAGCTCGTCATGACCATAGGGCGATACGATGACAATGGTGGGAGTAATGATCCCAATCTTTTGGGCGGCCCTGCCGGTATTTGGGTAGACCCTGATACCAATGAAGCCTATTTTGCAGACGGCTACCGGAATCGTCGAGTCGTCGTCTACGACGGCGACACTGGGGAATACCTCAGGCATTGGGGTGCCTACGGCGAAGTCCCGAATGACGACTACGATTTCGGCGACCGCGATCCTCTTGGACCTGCGCCCCGGCAGTTCTCTACCGTCCATGGGCTGGTTGGTTCCAGCGACGGACTAATATACGTAGCGGATCGACGTGGAAACAGAATCCAAGTCTTTGATGACGCTGGCCAATTTGTGGTGGAGCAAACTGTAGCCCCACTCACCCGCGCATCTGGCTCCGCGTTTGTTATCGCCCTATCTCCTGACCTAGAACAGCGCTGGCTCTACTTGGCCGACGGCACAAATCACAAGGTCTGGATTCTCAGACGGAGTAACCTCGAAATCGTAGGAGAATTCGGCCGAGGAGGGCGACAGATAGGTCAATTTATTCGCCCACACGGTATGGGCATCGATTCCCAAGGCAATCTTTACATAGGAGAAGCATCCACTGGACGACGCGTACAGAAGTTTACAGTGCAGACTCCTAAGGTAATTTATCAGTCTCCTGAGGTGCCATAACCTAGTTATCAATCGGACATCTTGAGCCAGCAATCTTGCTCTATTTGTAAAGACAGGGGTCACACATGAGAAGAATTATTCTGACAAGTGCGTTTGTTCTCTCCATAACCGCTCTCATCACCGCCACAACCCTGTCTTCACAGGCTTCCAATCCGCGATTCGGCGTGTGGAAGCTAGATTCGACCGCACCGCCACCTTCAAACAACATCATGACCTATGAGCCCTACGAAGATGGTGGTATGCGAATCACGGTTGAATCCACCAATGCCACGGGGCGAGAGTCAGCGTGGAGTTATGTCACGTTGTTCGATGGAGTTTTCCACCCTGTCACAGGCCAAGAGTCTGCTGAAACAGCCGTCGAGACAATCAATGAAAGAACCACTCGGATCTCCAACGCAAGGAACGGTCGAGTCTACCAAGTGATCATCAACACCCTCTCAGAAGACGGGGATACTATCAACAATGAATACGTCCGGCTGGACGAAAACGGCAAGATCGTGCGCGTGAGTCATGCCACCTACAGACGCATCGAGTGAACCTCTCTTAAACCCAATATCCGTGTAAATAAGCCCCACCCGTCGACACCATCCACCGATAGTTCAACAAACGGTCTCTTACGGTCTCACTCTCACATATTTCTGCAATCTTCTGGGACGAGGTTCACCACCGTACAAGTTGCCGTGCCGATCGACCGCCACGAACTCAGCTCCGTTGCCTGCCGGATCCCGCGGATCGCCCCATGGATAGAGGATAAATTCTGAAATCCAGCCAGTTTGCGCATCACCAATTCTGATGCCCAT
>CAZMUA010000018.1:0-51806 GCA_964569695.1 uncultured Woeseiaceae bacterium | reverse complement strand
TGAAAGGTGGACCCGTTGAGCAGAATGTGGCCGACATGGATCCTGAGCTCACAGCGCAGCGCGCCTTAGAATTTCCGGATATCGTCGTGGGGATTAAGGTTGCGCATTACCGAGGAGAAGATTTTGGGCCTGTGGATCATGCGGTTACCGCAGGTGGCCGTGCGAATGTCCCCGTCATGGTCGATTTCGGCACTCATGAACCCGAACTTTCATTGGAAGCCTTATTGCTCAGACACCTCCGTCCCGGCGACATCTACACTCATACATATATGAATGTGAACGGGCGCTTGCCGATCGTTGATTCAGATGGAATGCTGAAGCCATTTGTGTCTAATGCGCGTGCTCGAGGTATCGTGTTTGATGTTGGACACGGCGGAGGCAGTTTTCTGTTTAATCAGGCCATTCCTGCAATGAGCCAAGGTTTTGGGCCGGACACGATCAGTACCGATCTGCACACGGGCAGCATGAATGGAGGCATGAAGGACATGCTGAATGTGATGTCTAAGTTTCTTAATATGGGGATGTCTGTTCAGGATGTGGTTGAGCGATCCACTTGGAATCCTGCCCAGACGATTAATCGGGACGATCTTGGGCATCTCAGCATTGGAGCCGTCGCGGATGTCGCTGTCTTACGAGAACGGGACGGTGAATTTGGCTTTGTGGACGTTGCTGGTGGAAAGCTGATCGGTGATCGGAAATTTGAAGCCGAACTCACCGTACGCGCTGGTCAGATCGTTTGGGACCTGAACGGTTTATCGCGGGTTCAATGGGACATGATGTCGCCAAGGTAACTCCGAGTCGAACCTCACGGGTTGCGTGCTTAAGCTACAGCGTCACGAAATATTTCAGAACAACGCGCGGCGACTACCGGTGCATCTTCCGGTTCCATCATCCACACTCCAATGTCGAGTCGCGATGTGTCACCCGCACCGGGCCTTGCTTCGATACGGGGTTCACCTTCGCGAAGCGCGTTTGCTACGTCATCGCGTGTTAGATTGATGCGTGTGGAATCCCATGTGATTGCTACGTGGGGCACCTCATTCGCGATATGGGGTACAAACTGATTGGCAGTTACTCCAGGGATGTCTGAGACGCCAGCGATAATAGTGCGGACTCTTGATTCCCACTCGTTCCATTCTGCTTCGTGATCTTTCTCAACGTAGAGTTCAACAGCCCGTGTTAAACCCATAATTTCTTCTTTGCCAACCTTCGCGATTCTGGCGACCGAGTTGGAGTGTGGTGAGCCGTTCAGGTACGCTGCATCGACCAGATCTCGTCGGCCCAGTAAGAGACCTGAGCATTGCGGGCCTCGCAGACCCTTACCTCCACTGAAGGCGGCAAGGTCAAATCCCATCTCGGTGAATATGCGCAAATTTTCGACGGGAGGGAGATCTGCTGCGGCGTCAATAAGGGTGGGAATACCGGTTGTTTGCCCGAGACTGGCGAATTCTTCGCGGTCGATCTGCCCTTGATCATTAGCAAAGTTGAGGAAAAATAGCATCGCGGTTTTCTCGGAAATCGCTGCCTCCAGTTCTTGCCTTGTTTCAATCTCCACGAGGTCAACCCCCACGTTTCGAATGGCATGGTCGTAGCCGAAGCGATGTGATTTCTGGAGGATGACTTGGTTCTTGAGTCCAGTCGTATCTGGTATCTGACGAATTGCTTCAACGTCTGACCCGCACACGCAGGCTGCCGTAGCCTGGGTCAGTGCTGCAGCACATCCCGAGGTCACGAGGGCTGCTTCGCTTCCAACGAGTGAGGCGATGCGTTCGCCGGCTGCTTGGTGTAGTTCACCAAGTGAGACGTACTGTCGGGAGGCTTCGTGCATCGCTGTGGCCACTTCCTGAGGTATCAAGGATGCCGTCAGTGCTGTATAGGTACCAGCCGCATTGATGAACGGCCGCACACCAAGGCGACTATAGATCTCATCGACTGGTATTGCGTTTTCCTCTGTAGGTGCAGGTTGACACCCCGTAGCCAGTAGCCCCGCGGTCGGTGTGATTGCTGCCGTAGTCAGGAATTGTCGGCGAGACCATCTTGTGAAAAAGCGATTCATGAAGACCTCCAGAGGGTTTTACTCTACAGTTAGAACAGGCGTAGCGATGATGCTCTAGATATAATGCCCCGCAATCATAATTCTTTTGTTATGCATGATATCTCAACCTCCGTAGCAATCGTTGGAATACCGTTCGATGAAAATTCCTCGTTTTTAAGGGGGTGTGCACAGGCGCCCCAGCAGATCCGTGAGGCCTTCCAGTCTGCTGCGACCAACATGTGCGCCGAGAGTGGACGCGATCTTGCAGCCATTGATCGCTTGTGTGATGTTGGCGACTTAACCATCCCAGCCGGGATTTCCGCTTTTGCTGCGATTGAGCAACAGGTTACCGCCTTACTTGATCAAGGATATCGACTTGTCTCCTTAGGTGGTGACCATGCGGTGACCTATCCCGTTGTGCGGGCTACTGCAAAAAAGTATTCGAGTTTGACGCTGCTGCATCTTGATGCACATTCCGATTTGTATGATGAGTTTGATGGCAATAAATTTTCGCACGCGTGCCCTTTTGCGCGGATTATGGAGGAAGGGGTAGTTACACGTCTTATCCAGATGGGCATTAGGACGATGACGCCACACCAGCGTGAGCAGGCAGCAAGGTTTGATGTGGAGGTGCATCCCGTGGACCGGTGGTCGACTGATGTCTGCACAAGCTTGGAGGGACCAGTCTATTTATCACTGGATCTAGACGTGCTCGATCCTGCGTATGCGCCTGGGCTCTCCCATCATGAACCGGGGGGCGTCTCGACTCGTAACGTCTTAGATATCATTCAGCACCTTGGAATGGGCAAGTCTACATTCGTCGGTGCTGATATCGTCGAGTACAATCCGACTCGCGACTTGAATGGTGTCACCGCGACGGTAGCCGCCAAATGTCTCAAGGAAATTGTTGACCGGCTACTGGCAACTGCTTCTTAGTGAATCGAGCGATACTGCTTCCATAAGCTCTACGAAAAGTTCCCATTCGCCCCTGCGTGCTCTCAGTACGAGCAATCGTTGGGCCTAGATGTCAAAAAACCCAATGTCCCGAACTGTTTCATTTATTTCGCTTGGTCTTTTGTGCCTGGTTTGGGGCTCGACTTGGCCCATCATCAAAATTGGTCTAGAGGCGATTCCACCGTTTCTCGCCGCTGGTGCCCGATTCTTGATTGCTGGCATCGTCCTCTTTGGATTGAGTTGGGTGCAGGGTGTTCGGCAGCCGCGGACTTTTCTGGCTCATTTTGGATTACTCGGCCTCGGCCTCGGCCTCGGATTTTCATATGGTGCGGTGTACTGGGGGCAGCAGTACATTCCAGCTGGCCTCAGCGCGGTACTATTCGCGACAAATCCACTGTTTGTCATGCTGCTGGCCCATGTGGCTGTCGACTCTGAGTCAATCACCTGGAGGAAGTTCGTTGGCGTACTCTTTGGATTCTTTGGGGTCGTCTTTATTTTCCAGGATGACATACAGTTACCCAATCGAATCAACATGATTGGAGCTGCAGTAACTCTGATATCTCCCTTCGTGGTCAGTCTTAGTAACGTGGGTACTAAAAAATGGGGGTATCACTTCCACCCGTACAATCTGACAGCTTTGCCGATGACCTATGCGGCAGCACTGTTGCTGGTAGTTTCGTTCTGGAGTGAAAACGTAGTTCATGTGTCCTGGACTCCGGCTGCGGTGAGCTCGGTGCTGTACTTGTCGATCGTCGGTTCCGTTTTCGGGTTTGTGATCTTCTACAGCTTGCTCAAGAAGTTCCCGGTTAGCACTTTGTCTTTTGTTTTCTACGTTTCTCCGGTTGCGGCAGTGGCGCTGGGCTATGTACTCCTTGGTGAAACGCTAGAAATGCAGGCACTTGTAGGAGGAGCCGCCATTTTGGTTGGAATTATTGTCGCCACTCGAGGTGGGAACAGCAATTACCAACAGACTCTGAGGAATGATTGATGTTGATGTCACAGAGGGATCTCTTTGCGCTACCCGAGGATACTCACTATTTGAATTGTGCCTACATGTCGCCCATTCCGAAAACTGTTGCTGACGCTGGAATGACTGGCATCGCTCGTAAACAGGTGCCAAGTCAGATTATGTCCGAAGATTTTTTCAGTGACAGCAATCGCGCGCGCGCGTTATTCGCACAATTGGTAAATACACCCGATGCACAACGCATCGCAATCCTGCCAGCTGTTTCGTATGGGATGGCTGTGGTGGCGCACAATACGTTGTTCGAGGCAGGACAGAACATCGTCGTAGCGCATGAACAGTTTCCCAGTAACGTATACCCTTGGCACGTCGTTGCTCAAATGCATGGTTTGGAAGTGCGGACGGTGAAGCCTCCGCTTCGTTTGCACCGGGGTGACGAGTGGAGCACTAGGATACTTGAGGCAGTCGATCGGAACACCGTGATTGTCGCATCGGCACCGGTGCATTGGACCGACGGTACGTGTTTTGACCTCGAAGCGATTGGAACCCGTGCCCGTGATTGCGATGCGGCGTTTATAGTTGACGGTACGCAGGCCGTCGGAGCGATGCCGTTTGACGTTGAACGGCTTAAGCCAGATGCACTTATTTGCGCTGCCTATAAATGGCTCCTCGGTCCGTATTCAATAGGCTTAGGCTATTTCGGACCACGGTACGATGGTGGAAAACCACTTGAGAATCACACGTTTGCACGCGTCGGTAGCGAGGACTTTCGCAACTTGGTGAACTACTCCGATCAATATCGACCAGGAGCGGAACGCTACGATGTGGGCGAGCACGCGAATTTTGTCTTAACGCCCATGCTCATCGCTGCGCTCGAACAGGTCTTGCGCTGGAATCCCGACGAGATCCAACAGTATTGTCGAACACTTACTGTCGAATTGTTTGCAGAGGCGGAAGCGCTTGGTTTTGGTTTCGAGCAAGAGAGATGGCGGGGTGCGCATTTGTTTGGTCTGTATGCTCCGGAGTCAGTTGACCTGGCGACCGTGTTTGCTAGGTTGCGTGAGCGAAATGTCTTCGTTTCGTTACGGGGTCGTGCACTTCGGATTTCACCACATCTTTACAATAATACTAACGACATCGCTGCATTGGTTGAGGTGCTTCGTACAGAGGCCCGTTAGAGGGTCGTTGAAGCTACGGTGGCTGTGCGACATATGTATATATGGAAATTCCAGTTGATCTCGGAATACCCTAGAGAAGTTATACTTGAGACGTCTTTCGACGCACCTTGGCTTGGAATCGTAATTTTCTGAGGTGCAAATAACTTATGACACGGAGCCTGCATGCGGAATTCGAATAATGGCGGGGGATTTGACCCTCAGAAAGTCTGGTACACGCGGTGCACGATTGACCTTAATACGAGGTCGATTCATGTAGAGGAAGTACCGTGCCGGAATCTCGAGGACGTATTGGGTGGTTTTGGGCGGTCGTTCCAAATGCTGATGACGCGTGATGTTACTGATGCGTTTTCATCGAATAATCCGTTAATCGTGAACACAGGTTTATTGACGGGCTCAAATGTCATGACGGGTCTACGGACCTATTTTTCTTCGTATAGCCCCTTGAAACATTCAAACAAGGGCTTGCCAGCAGCAATTTGGTCCGCAGGGAGCGGCAAGTTTGGCTCAAAGATGAAATGGGCTGGGATCGATGAAATTGTCATCGAAGGCAAGTCGAGTTCACCAGTTCTTATCGTGATCGAGGAACAACCCGATGGGCCTAGGGTCGTTTTGAGCCCAGCAGAATCTCTACTCGGTATGGACACTCACGAGAAAATCCTTGCGCTCCACGCGGAATATTCGGATGCACACTTTGCTGTCATTGGGCCTGCAGGTGAAAACTATACAAGCTGCTATTTTGCTGCTGTCGCAATGAGTACGGAAAACGAACTCAAATCTGGAGATGACAAATGTCGATTTGCCGGCCGTGGTGGCATGGGCACGATCATGGGTTCGAAAAACATAATCGGCTTCGTTGCGCGGAGTGCCGATAAGCTCACGAAGTTAGCGCCTGAGACTAAAGAACTAAACAAGAAAATCGCACAGGGGCCTGGTTCGACAAAGTTTAGAGAAGCGAACAAGGGTGGTTTGGGAGGGACCTGGTCTAATTTCCCGATTCTCCATGAAACACACACTTTGCCGCAAAATAACTTTCGTCCCAATGGGGACGATACCCCGGCCAGCTTATTCAGAGAGACTCTTGAAGACCAGTTTGTTATCAAAGCCGAATCCTGTTATCGCTGTGGCATCAATTGTCATAAGAACATCTACGAAAAGAAGAGTGATGGCAGCCGAGGTTCGTTCAGGGCAAAATTCGACTATGAACCCCTCAATTTATTGGCCACTAACCTTGGGGTAGACGATCCCACAGCAGCTTGGCAACTTGTGCAGCGCGGTGACAATTTGGGGATGGATTCGATCTCACTCGGGACCACGATTGGATATGTACTCGATTACAACGAGCGCCATCCTGATAAACCAATTATGAACGGTGCAACCTTTGGGGATGCCGAAAAAATTATGGCTCTGGTTGAAGATACGGGCAAAGGCCGGTTGCCTGAGTTGGGCCATGGCGTGAAGAGGTTGTCTGAGCAGTGTGGAGAAACTAGTTATGCCATGCACGTAAAGGGACTTGAATTGCCAGCGTATATTCCAGAAACGAACCCAGGCTACCCATGGGCTATTGCTGGGGGACATATGACGATGGCCACTTTTATGGCGTTGGTGATGGAAGGGGATACTTCAATGGAGTACTGGGTGAAGGCCATCACTCAGAAAGGGCTCTATCAAGTCCGTGACGATTTACTCGGGACGTGCAAGTTCGGTGGACTAAGCCAGAAGATGGCGGTGGCGGCACTGCAAGTGGAGGGGAGTTTGGATATTTCACTTGAAGAAATGATGGCGGCTGTGCGTCGAGCCTACCTTCGTGGCTTAGCAATTGAGCGTAAGCAAGGTTATGAATATTCGGAGTACACACTACCGGAGCAAGTGTTTGACCAGCCGAATCCAAATGTGCAAACCGAATCGTTTGTTACGCGCGAATTTTTTGCCGAGTTGCAGGACAAAGTCTGGGCGGTGTTCAATGAAGAAATCGAAGCGTTATGAGTGTTACCGTAAGCTTTCCGTCGCTCTTTTCTGAGCGAATCGGCGGGGTCGAATCCGTTGATCTGGAGGGTGATACGGTCGAAGCGACTCTGCGAGCACTCACGGAACGTTATACCGAGCTCGGGTCTTTGGTGTGGAAGTCACTGAATCTCAATCCAGTCTTAGTCGTCTTTCTGAATGGACGTCAACTGAAGAGCGGTGAATTGGATATGAAGGTGCGAGCGGGAGATGAGATTACGATTCTCTCGGCTTTGGAAGGTGGATGAAAGTTGTCCATTCGACAACCAGGTGTATCGCAGGCATTCAGGATTGGTTTCATAAATCAAAAGGAGAAGATATGAACAGGGCCAGAAGACTGACCGGGCTTTGGATAGCCTGTTCCTTAGTATGCACCGGTTGGGCATTTGGTCAGCCGTCAACTGGGATGATTCCGGCCCCACCGCGTGGTTCTCAGGGTGATGGACCGCACCAACGTCTCATCATCCGAGGCGCAACGGTTATTGATGGGACCGGTGCTCCACCAAGGGGACCTGTTGACATAGTTGTCGAAGATAATCGGATTGTATCGGTAAGAGGGGTCGGCTCTCCAAGAACGCCGATTGCCGAGTCTGCGCGACCCCAAGGTGCAATTCATGAAATCGATGCGCACGGAATGTTCGTCATGCCTGGGTTTGTTGATCTGCATACCCATATTGGAGGAACACCCAAGGCGCCCGAAGCGGAGTACACCTACAAGTTATGGCTGGGCCATGGTGTTACTACAGTTCGGGATGCTGGAGCGGGAGCACGCGACTGGGTGCTTGAGGAGTCCGCGCGAAGTGCCAGAAATGAGATCGTCGCACCACGAATCGTTCCATACGGGCGTCCTGGTACCGGGACTGGCTGGGGCGGTGGACCGGTTGAGAATGCTGAGGTGGCGCGTGAGTGGGTGCGATGGGCTGCAACGCAGGGTGTAAAAGGACTGAAATTAGGTTCCTACGACCCGTCAATCATGGCTGCACTCATTGACGAAGCGAAGCAGCACCGAATGGGAACAATGGCGCATCTTGGGCAAACTGGTGTTGCACGGATGAATGCTATTGATGCGGCGCGACTCGGATTAGGTACGGTGACTCATTATTACGGCCTATTTGAATCGCTATTAAAGGACTATACCGTCCAGAATTGGCCGCCCGACCATAATCAAAGCGACGAGCAGCATCGATTTGGGCAAGTGGCACGGCTCTGGAACCAAATTCATCCTCGAGGCAGTAGCGCATGGCAGGCGCTCATCGATGAATTCCTTCAACTTGGAACAACGATCGACCCGACGATGACGATATACGAGGCTGGTCGTGATGTCATGCGTGCCCGAAATGCTGATTGGCATGACACCTACACGTTACCTTCGCAATGGGAATTCTTTGAACCGAGTCGAATTAATCACGGTGCGTACTGGTACTACTGGACTACCCATGACGAGGTCGCTTGGAAAAATTTCTACCGTGTCTGGATGTCATTTCTCAATGACTTTAAGAATCAGGGTGGCCGAGTTACCACAGGATCAGACTCAGGGTTCATTTATAACCTGTACGGATTCGGTTACATTCGTGAGCTTGAATTGTTACAGGAGGCGGGTTTTCATCCGCTTGAAGTCATTCGGTCCGCTACTCTTAATGGTGCCGAAACATTACATGAGCCACTAGGTATTCCCATCGACTATGGGATCATTCGTCCCGGCCTGCTTGCTGATCTCGTCATTGTTGATGCGAATCCCTTAGAGAACTTACAAGTGCTCTACGGGACTGGTGCGGCGAAATTGAATGACCAGACCGGCAGGGTTGAACAAGTCGGAGGCGTCAAGTACACGATTAAGGATGGCATTGTGTATGACGCTAAAGAGTTGTTGGCCGATGTGGCACGTATGGTGGAACAAGCGAAGCGTCAGTAATAGAGCCAGAACATCATTTGAGTGCGCGAGTTTCTTCCAGTAGGAGCACGCTCTATTGCTTGAGGTTGGAAGCTCTAACCAGCTAGGACACTACTTTACGGTTGGGATGCGAAGACGTTGACCGATCCTAATCAACGTGCCCCGTCCTAAGGTGTTCGCAGATTGAATCGCCCCCACTGTAGTGCCGTACCTGCGAGCAATAACACCAAGGTTTTCACCACTGGTGACTCGATGCACGAGATAGGTCGGTTTGGGGGGTGTTTTTCGGACCCGAAGGGTCATACCGGTTTCGAGGTTCTGATTCCAAATCTGATTGTCCCAGATGATTCTCCACGGGTCTGACTTGAGATTCTCTGCAATGGTGTGCAGGGTTTCGCCAGCCTGCACTGCATGTACTTCGTGTGCTCCCTTCCAGTTGGTTGAGAGGGTCAGCCGCAGACCGGGCGGTAGGTTCTCCAGATGCCACAGCGCATTATCTTTACGCATCGTGTCTAGATTCACACCCATGGTGCCGGCGATATTGAAATAGTTGTCGCCGATTCGGGTAACGTATTCCAAATGTCCATTACGTTGAACCGCTACGTCGGTTCGTGGTTCCGTTGGATATGCAATGAGTTGGCCGACTCGCAATTGCCGGTTCGCGAGAAACGGGTTGTGCAGGCGTAGTTGCAGGATTGGGAGATTCAACCGCTGCGATAACTGCCACCAGTCGTCACCTTCAGCAACCGTTGTTACCTGGAGTTGGTTAGCGTGATACCGGAGTGAAGATTCGTGAGTTTTGAGGACATTCCGAAAGTGACCTACCCCAAGTACGTACTGCAGTGTTTCGAGGTACATTGGCCGTCGTCGCGCTACTCGGGTGGGTCCGCCATTATAAGCGGCGACCGCGTAATCTTCTCGGTCGAATCGCTTAATCATTTGAGTCAGATACTTGACGCCTGCTTCGATGTTTGTTTCCACTCGCAGGGAACGGAACGTCGCTGGCATTACTTGGAAATAACCCCGCGCACCAGCACCAGAGGAAAGGTTTGCGTTACCACCCGATTCGTAGAGGCAGACAGCACGTGCCAGATCAAAAGGCAGTCCATACTGATCGGTATGGCTTCGGATTTCGTCCTCAATTTCCATAACCTTCCGATACATGCCTAAAAAAGAGGGTGATATGGCTTCCAACTCCAAAGGTGATTTCGTTGTGGTGGGGGCTTGTTGGAGTTCTTGGCCGCTGACAACAGTGAGATGCATTGCTATGACAGAGGACATTACGAACAGAAAGGTCCCTTGCATGATGGGTCGTCTCCGTATGAATGAAACTTTGGCGGGGGAGTTGCTAATCAATATGGGTGAGCATTGTAGCAAAAGACGAGTCGTCGTGAAATTAACTTAAATTTATTTTGTCGTTATTATCAGGTCCACTGTGAAGGTTTTTCTGTGTTTGACTAATAGACTGTGACACTGGCGGTGTTGTGTTACTCTCCGAAGTCAAAAGTTTGCTTACGGTTTCATTGATATCAAGGAAGACACTTTATGCGGATAGGATTTTTTGGACAGTCGCCGTTTGGGGCTGCAGTCTATGAGCGTTTATGCGAGACAGGCCATGAGCTTGTTGGGGTTTATGGCCCGCCTGAAACCAAGCGGACAGATCCGGTAGCGGAACTTGCACGGCGTGACGGCGTTACTCTTTTGCAGCCGAAACGCTGGCAACAGAAGGGTGTGGTGGATGAAGAGGTTTACGCACAGTATGTGGCAACGAAGCCAGACCTCAATGTGATGGCGTTTGTTACGCAGATTATCCCAGCGCGCGTCTTGGAGTACCCGGCGCATGACACTATTCAGTATCACCCAAGCTTGCTGCCGCGGCATCGAGGGCGCAGCGCGATCAATTACGCACTGTTACAAGGTGAATCCGAAGCAGGCTTGACCATTTTCTGGGTTGATCAAGGTCTTGATACTGGACCGATTTTGTTGCAGAAACGGTTTCCAATTGGTGAGAATGATACGGTCAACAGCATCTATCGAGAGCAGTTTTTCCCTGTCGGTGTTGACGCGTTGGTGGAGGCAGTCAGACTCGTGGCTGATGGCAGTGCTCCCCGGATTGTACAGGATGAAACCGAGGCAACCTACGAGGCTCCTTGGGAAGGGGACATCGCGCGTATTGACTGGACGCAACCCTCTCGTGCGGTCCATAACTTGATTCGAGGCAGCGATCGCCAACCGGGAGCTTGGACGACACTTGATGGAAAAACCGTAAAATTCTACGGCTCTTGCGTTGTAAGTGGCGCCTCAGAAGCACCCGGCATGGTTACGGGAATTGACGACAACGGGGTCACCATTCAATGTGGTGATGGTGGTGCTGTCCGGATTGAAACGGCCATGCCGGATGGCGCCAAGCGGACCAGTGCGTTCGAGTGGGCTACAGCGGCGTCTGTAAAACAGGGCACCACCTGCGAATAATAGTGGCTACTCGTTTCTAGACTCCTGTCGAGTACGCTGAGCGATTCTCGGCGATATGGCGAACAACTGACAGCACCCGTTCAACCTCGTCCGGCGTGTTGTAAAAATGGGTTGAGACTCGGCACGCGAAATCATTTAACGAACTACCAGGAATGTAAATGCGTTCGCGATCCATTAGAGCCTTTTGAGTGTTTGCCTTTGGGATTCCGTCAATGAAGAATGTTGTCAATCCACCACTCATTTCAGCGGACCCGGATGTGCCAATTCCCACTCCAGGGATTTCGTGCAGGCCGGTTTTGAGTTGATTGGCGAGTGTCTGTACGCGTGCCTGAATGTTTTGTTTGCCGATTGCCAGTTGGAAGTCGACTGCGTCTCCCATCCCACGAGCTGATGGGATATGACGCTGGCCTGACACTTCATACTTTCGTGCACCGTCCTCGTTCCTGTCAGTTCGTCGCCACATATCGCCCCATACTCGCTCTTGTACGTCACGTTTGAAGTACGCGAGACCAGTACCGCTTCCGGCTAGTAACCATTTTTGTCCCGCCGTGCAGAAATGGTCCACCCCAGAATCGTGCAGCTGCAGGTCCAGCATGCCCAGTGCGTGAGCGCCGTCCACGGAGAGCAGTACCCCATGTCGATGTGCCATTTCGGCCAAACCTTTGATTGGCATCAACAGGCCGGTTACGAAGATTGGGTAGCTCACAACTAAGACACGTGTCTTGGTGGTGATGGCAGCTTCGCAGATGTCAATGACTTGTTCAGCGCTTTCCGGTGGTGCAGGGATATCAACCGTGCGGACGATGATACCGTCTCGGTCTTCGCGGGCCCTCCAGGAGCCATATCCCCCTGGATGCTCGTGGGAGGACATTAGGATTTCATCGCCTGGCTGCAGATCCAATCCACGACAGAAGATTTTCATGCCTTCGGTAGTGCTACGTGTGAGCACAATTTCGTCAGGGTCGGCACCGACGAACGACGCTAATTTCTCACGGACGGGTTCAAGGCTTCCGCCAGCGCGTGGGTCGGCTGCGAGCTCCCTGAGATATCGTGTTTGTGCTTCTACGACAGGATTCGGGATTGGCCCCATCGTACCGTTGTTCATGTATGAAATGTCGTCGACTATATTGAATTCTTTTCGGACTCGTGCCCAGTACATCTCATCGAGGGGTCCAGTGGGACGGATTCGTTCACGCCAGAGCTGATTTGACGACCCGGTGGCGCCATGCAGCAGAGCGGGGCTTGAGACGTTGGTCGTTAGGCCACCCACAACGGCTGCCATTGAACCTTGCAAGAAACCGCGGCGGGAAACGTTAACGCTTGAACGATGCTTACTATTCTTTCTTGGCATTTTCATAGGTTCCTCTCCAACTTTTCCTAACAGCTGGTTTCGATGTCCGTTTACTCATCTAATGGGAAGTAAGAACTTGCGCGGTATCTATAAGTCTGCAAAACGGTTTAAGCAATATATTTAGCAATAGTTTAACAAGAAATTAATGACTGAGTTCCGTTTCGGGTTCGCTTCTGGATTATCACTCATGTTATCCTACTGTGGCGTACACAGAAGGAATTGTACCCCCCTGTAGACAATTTGATTAACGCAGTAAATTCGGGGGATAACAGGAGAACTGTTTAATAGCATTATTGTTGAAAAAATTACACAGATTGACGCTTGTTATATCTGATGTTGGTATCCTCGCAAGCGGTCCTAGAGGACTCCGGTTTTGACTTTCTAGAAATGTTTTATGGTCGATAGAGCAAAATATCCTGGAATTCGTGTAACGACCAATGGCAACCAGTTGGTGGCCTATCACACAGAGGCTCGTCTGAGTGACGGTGGTGTGTTCTTTCCGATTACACCCTCGACGGAGATGGGTGAGAACTATCAACTGTCCTTTGCTGAAGGAAATTTGAACGTGTTTGGCGGGTCAACCTTGGCAATCGAAGCTGAGGGAGAGCATGCCGCTCAGGGTGGGGCCACGGCTCTGTCTGTAACAGGTCGCCGAGTAGTTAATTTCACGTCCGGACAGGGGCTGCCCTATGCTGCGGAGCAGTATTATCACGCACCTGGAAAACTCTCGACGATGGTTGTCGAAGTGGCAGCCCGCGCCTTGACGAAGCATGCCTTAAATGTGCATTGCGGCCACGATGACATATACGGTGTGCTCGATACCGGTTGGATTATGGTGTTTGGTAAAGACGCCCAGCAAGCGGCTGACCAGGCGCTTATTTTGCGGAAAGTGTGTGAGTTGTCCCTGACTCCTGGGATGAATATTCAGGATGGCTTCCTAACATCCCATTTGGAGCGAACTTTCTATAAACACGAAGCCCAGTTGATTCGTGACTATATGGGCGCGGCTGACGACCTTATTGAGTGTCCAACTGCGACACAGCGCGAGCTCTTTGGCCCGAAACGTCGACGCGTACCACGGATGGTGGATTTAGAGAATCCTCTTCTACTCGGTCCGGTGCAGAATCAAGAACACTTCATGCAGGGCGTGGTAGCCCGTCGCAATAATTTTGTTGAACCAATTCTAGATTTTCTAGAGAACGCGTACGAAGAATTTGGGGAGTTGACCGGGCGGTACTACGGGTTTATCTCGGGTTACGAGACCGATGACGCCGAAACCGTATTCGTCTCTATGGGATCAGCGGCTGAGAATATTGAAGCTGCGGTAGATCATCTTCGTGCACGTGGAGAAAGCGTTGGTTCGTATCACTTGAATGTGATTCGACCTTTCCCTGAAGCTGCGGTCGTCGAGGCGCTGACTGGCAAGAAGAATGTCATTGTCCTTGAGCGAACTGACGAGGCGATGGCGGGTGATAACCCGATGGCACGAGACATCCGCACTGCTTTGGAGAAGGCGATCGAGAATTCGAGGCAGTTAACGCACCAGCACTTGCCAGCAGTAAGTGTTGAGGAGATGCCACGATTGTATCGTGGTGTTTATGGTCTTGGGTCTCGAGATTTTCGGCCGGAAGGTATCCTCGGTGCCTACGAGTATGCAACTGGTGCACGTGCCAGGACCGATGGCAAGCGAGCGTCTGACGGCGAGACATTTTTTGCGCTAGGGATTGACCATCCGTATGAAGTGAAATCCGATGAAACCCCATCGTTATTGCCTGAAGGCGCGATCGCCGTCAGACTGCATTCGATTGGTGGTTGGGGCATGATCACCACCGGTAAAAACTTAGGTGAAATCATCGGAGAACTGGGGAGCTATCTATCGAAACGCGATGAAGCGTATGACGAGCACGGCCGCTTAAAGGAATTGGTGCACGTTAGTGCGAATCCAAAGTACGGCTCTGAGAAAAAGGGTGCGCCGACAAACTATTTTCTCGTTGTAGCACCGGAGCGCATTCGTGTTAATTGCGATTTGCGTCACGTCAATGTTGTGCTCTGTTGTGATCCGAAGGCCTTTACCCATACGAATCCACTCGAAGGTCTGGTGAAGGGTGGGGCTTTTGTCTGGGAGTCGGATGAGACCCCAGAAGAGGCTTGGGAACGTATCCCGATGCAGCACCGGCAATTCATTATCGATAACGAAATTAACGTCTATTTGCTGCCAGGCTTTGACATTGCTCGTAATGCAACGAGTCGATCAGATTTACAGTTGCGTATGCAAGGTAACGCGTTTCTTGGAGCGTTCTTTGGTGTATCAACATTCCTCCAGGATAACGACATCAAGAAAGATCACTTTAATGATGTCGTAAGACAACAATACGTTAAAAAGTTTGGACGATTTGGTGATGCAGTCGTGGATTCCAACATGACCGTCATGACTGATGGATTCGAACGCATCCGTAAGGTCGATCATGGTGAGATGGATGCGCAAGATCGATCAAGTATGCGTGGTCGCTCCCTATTACCAATGGTAGCGACTTCGGAGTCTGCGAATGAAGGGGGATGCTTCCAGTTTTATGGTGCTGAGCCTCCGAAGGGACAACCAACCAAAGCTCCATTATTTGACATTGGTTATTTCGATAACGAGTTTCGTGCAGGGCTCGAATACGACCAACCGGCGACACCATTGTCTTCCGTTGGAATGATGGCTGCTGGAACGGGTGTGACGTCATCCAAGTACGTGGCACGCCGTGAAAAGCCAGTTTATATTGCTGAGAACTGTACGCAGTGCATGGAATGTATCGTAGCCTGTCCAGATACTGCACTGCCGAACACTGCCCAAGATATTGGGAGCGTACTACGGTCGGCTATCGTGAACTATGTGACCGAGCCTGATCAACGCCAGGTCTTACTCAAGGCTCTTCCAACGATTGAGGAAAACGCACGCACCCAGATGTTGGACGCTGCTAAGGCTAAGGCGGAGACATCATTTTCTACGATTATCCGAACCGAAATTGAAGGTTTGAACGGTGCGGTCAAGCAGTCAACTAAGGACGAACTGTTCGAGATCGTCGAGAACTTGCCAGTCGCGTTTACGAAGGTGAATGCGATTTTCTCCTCGAAGGAAAAGAAGGCTGCAGGAGCTGGCGGGATTTTCATGATTGGCGTATCAGATTTATGTAAAGGGTGCGCCGCCTGTGTTGAAGTCTGTGGTGACCACGATGCATTACGAATGGAACCAGAGACCGACGCTCTCAATGCAGAACATTTGAGTCAGATGGCGTTCTTAAATACGTTAGCCGATACGCCACCGCGATATCTCGGTCTGTACGACGACGGATCTCCTCTAGATTCAAAGGATGCGGCGCTTAGGAATCACCTCATGTTGCGCAAGAATTACGATGCGCTGGTTTCTGGTGATGGCGCATGCGCAGGTTGTGGCGAAAAAAGTGTTCTGAGGGCCGTTGCATCAGTGACGGAAGCGTTCATGCGACCGCTGTATCACACGAAGGCCGACCGTATGCGTGACAAAGCCGATCAATTATCGGAAGTTGGTGTTGCGAGGCTGGCCGATCTTCAGCAGCGTGATTCAGAGGACTACGAACGGTTCAAGCGTGCAGTCGCCCACGTCATCATGGGCCTCGGTGGTGAGAACGACAGTGATACCACACAACGGTTGGCCGATAATGGTGTATTAAACGACACTGATATCGTCGACGCATTGGTCGCGGTGCTGCGTCAAGAGGCGTTCAATCACAAAGACCTACAGGTACAGGAAGGGCGGCTCGCTAGTGGCATGTCGGTCATGGCGATGGGTGCGAGCACTGGCTGTAACACTGTTTACGGTTCAACGCCGCCAAGTAATCCGCATCCCTATCCGTGGATGAACTCACTCTTCCAAGACGGGCCAACCATTACATGGCTGTTTGGTGAGAGCTTTATGATGGATCACGCACGCCGGTCGGTTATTCCCGAGCGACTTGCGAGTGCATTGCTAGCCGACGACCAACCCGTGTGTTCTGTCGATAATTATTTCGAGTACACTCACTTCACCGATACGCTGATGACTCATCAGGAAATTATTGAATTACCAAAGGCGTGGGCCATTGGTGGTGATGGGGCAATGGGTGATATCGGCTATCAGAACTTATCGAAGGTGATCTTACAGAATCGGCCAAACGTCAAAATGTTAATGCTCGACACTCAGGTGTACTCGAACACGGGTGGTCAGAATTCAGACTCATCGATTATGTGCGGTGGCTTCGACATGAATCAGATGGGCAAGGCCACTCAGGGTAAATTGAGTGAAAAGAAGAACGTGGCTGAAACATTCACTGCAGGTCACGGCTCACCATTTGTTGCACAAGTTTCACTTGCTAATGCGCCAAAGTTCTACAAATCATTGCTGGACGGTCTTGACTACCGTGGCACGGCGTTTTATCAAACCTTCACGTCGTGTCAGCCAGAGCACGGTGTGGCTGATGACATGTCTGTGAGGCAGGCCCAGCGGATTCGCGATTCCCGTGGCATGCCAGAATTCGTTTTTGATCCCAAGCGCGGAGAAATTTACAGTGAAGCCTTCGATCTAAAGGGTAATCCATCAGTGAAGACTGACTGGTGGGACACCAAGAATAAGGCGACTGGTGACCGATACCGCTACACGGTTGCTCACTGGTGCACGACTGAAGCACGATTCCGCCGTCACGTGAAAAAATTTAAGGCCGACGATGCACCAAAATATACGCATCTCGATGACATTCTGCCTCGGTTAACCTTCGACGACGTCGTACAGCGACGATTTCTAGATCCCAAGCATCGGTCTTATATCCCTGATTTCGAGGTGTATATTGTGACCGACGAAGATGGCCCTGAACCTTTACCCAAAGACCAGATTCGCAAAGCCGGGCATTACTTGCTTTCTCGACAGATGGTGCTGTTCTGCATCGAGCGACGAAAGTCTTGGCGTTTCTTGCAGAGCAAGGCTGGAATCGAGAACCTTGAATATCAAGCGCAACGGCGCTTGTTGAAGAAGGTCGACGCCGGTGATATTTCCGTTGATGAGTTCCGCGCGCAAGCTGCAGAATTGTTGCGTCAGGAAATAGATGGTGCTACCGACAAGAAGCCTGCTGCTAGTCAAAAGGCACCTGTTTCTCGGCCCAACTAATTCGATTTTCGTCCTACTGTCTATCCACTTGATGTCCTGACGGAGCAGTGTGGCTCCAGGTTTCTAACTGGTGTCTGTTGAGGGTAGTACGGGTGGTGTATGCTTTTGAGTGACCAGACCTATGGGAACTTTAGACCTTAGTAAGTTGACACGGCCCGAACGCTCTGGGCAAGATGGCATGGTGTCGCCTCAGGCTAGCCGGTTTCGCAGCCGAATGCCGGAATCGGCGAAGCGACACACTTTTCTAAGGCGGAAAGTCTTGGGGCCAGCGCGAGAGGCTGAGGTCAATCCTAACCGTTCTGAAGTGCGAGACACTTCGAAAACTACGGCTGAAATAAAAACGCTTGTATTGGAAATGGGCGCAAAAGTTGTTGGCGTCGCCAAGTATGATCCGCGGTTTATTTTTCGCGACGCAACCGTTTGTGATCATACTCACGTTGTCGTCATTGGCATGTCGATGCAATTCGATCAAATGATTGATATTGGCCCCCCATCGCAGGCGGAAGTCCATCGTGTCTACTATAACTTGGATGATATGGCAGTGCGTCTTGCCCGTTATATTGGATCGTATGGCTACAGTGCGCGTGCTCAGACCAATGCTGGCGACTTTCCATTGCCAGCGTATGCATATCTCGCTGGTCTTGGTGAATTAGGCAAACACGGTTCGTTGATTTCTCCAGAGCTCGGTTCTGCTTTTAGGTTAGTGGCTGTTTCGACTCAATTGCCACTTGAGGTAGATGGACCGAAAGACTTTGGAATTGATGAAATCTGTAAACACTGTAACCTTTGCACACGTTTCTGTCCTGGAGAAGCTATTTCGTCCGAGAAGCAAGAGGTTAATGGTGTGTCTCGTTGGCACGTTGACACGCCGGCTTGTCGGCCATGGTTCTACGAATTGTATGGCTGCAAGTTGTGTCTGACAGTTTGTCCGTTTAATGCTCGCGGTCTTGGGAAGGATACATTCACGGTGGTTGCCGATGATATTCGTGAAGCTAAAGATGCGAAAGGCTTGGTTGCTTTGATCAGCGAGAGGAGCGGTGAGACATTTGAAGTACCGGACTCAGATACTGGTTCGGATATGAATGATAAAAACGTTTAATTTCATGGAACAAGACCAGCCTCACGTTTGCAGAGGTTTGAGGAGATAGATGTTATTGCGATTAGTGTTCATTGGTTTCACTTGTTTGGCGACGGGCTGCGCCTTAATCAATGGCATGGTTGCTAATACAGCTGGCAAATTCTTTGGTTCAGCCGAAGCAGTATACGCTTCAGACGAAGACCCGGAACTGGTTCGGGATGCACTTCCATTCTCACTCAAGACCATGGAAACGCTTCTTGATTCATCTCCTGAGAACAAGAACATCCTGTTGGGTGCTTGCAGCGGTTTTACCATTTACGCCTACCTCTTTCTCCAAGCCGATGCGGAAATGGCTGAGTGGGATGATTACAATTTGGCGCTCGAGTTACGAGAGCGGGCCAGAAAAATGTACGTTCGAGGACGCGATTACTGTCTCCGTCGATTAGATGTCACCTATCCTGGTATTGGCAGTCAATTGCTTCTGGATCCAACCGTAGCGGTTTTGGATATTGAGTTAGATGATGTCGAGGCCCTGTACTGGCTAGGCACATCATGGGGATTGGCCATATCGAATGGTCTCGACCATCCTGAGCTGGTGGCCGACCTTCCGGCTGTCAAGGCGCTGTTGGGCCGAGCGATTGAACTGGACGAGGATTTTAACCGTGGTGCCATTCACAGTGCCCTCATCCCGCTTGAGGCGTTGCCCGAAGAAATGGGAGGCTCACCGAGCCGGGCGCGTCAACATTTCGAGCGCGCCGTCGAGTTGTCTGATGGGCTTGATGCATCAGTGTACGTAACTTTCGCAGCCGTGGCTCGAGGCGCTGATGATCGCGAGGAATTCGAACGGTTACTCAAGGACGCTCTTGCAGTGGATCCAGATGAGGACAAGAGCTATCGCTTGCTGAATTTAATTTCGCAAAAATTGGCGCGAGATCTTTTAGATCATCTTGACGATCTGTTTTTTGAATAGGAGACGCGTGGATGAAAGTTAAATCGTTACTGGTCACACTTCTGCTAGCGTTCGTGGTCGCTTCGAGCGTGGTAGTTGCTCAGCGCACGACCATCCAATTAGGCATGGTACTACCGGCGAATTCAGTATGGGATAAGTCTTTAAAACAGATGGGCGCTAATTGGTCAACTGCAACCGATGGACGTGTCAGGTTGCGGGTGCTAGCCGGTGCCAATGACGAATCAACGTTATTGCGGCGCCTTAAGCTTGGTCGACCGCAGGCTGCCGCGCTTGGACAACCTGGCCTCGCTCAGATTGACGATGCGTTTAGTGTCCTCGGGATTCCGTTCTTTTTTGAGTCTTATGAGGAAGCGTTCTACGTATTGGAGAAATTGACACCTGCCTTGACTGAGGTGCTGGCCAAGGAAGGGTTCGTGCTTCTTAATTGGGGTCATGCAGGGTGGGCACATTTTTTCACGGCCGACAAAACAGACAGTATTGATGCACTCAAACAACACAAGATTTTCACGTCTGCTGGCGATGATCGCATGGTGCAATGGTACAAGCAGCATGGCTTCGACCCTCAACCGCTTGCGCTTTCAGATGTTTTGCTTGGATTAAATACGGGACTCATCAATGCTTATCCAGTACCACCCTATGTGGCCCTATTAATGCAGTGGTATAGCAAGACGCCGTATATGTTGAATCTTCCCCTTGCTCCGGTTGTTGGGGCAACGGTGGTGACGACCCGAGTGTGGGATCGGATTAGCCCGGCAGACCAAGAGGCGATGCTTCAGGTGGCAAGAGAGGCTCAGACTCAATTAATGCTGGATGTACCGTTGCAGGAGCGCGAGTCTGTCGAGCAAATGAAGAAACGTGGCCTAACAGTCGTTGAATTAACCTCCGAAGCCGAAGCTCAGTTTCGATTGGAAGCGGAACGGTTAGCAGCATCGTGGCGGGGCACAGCAGTCCCTAATGATATTTTTGACCTCGCGTTACGAGAGCGGAATGCTTACCGAGATTCTGCTAGTAGTGCACAGTAACTGTTCAGTTGAGTAGTATGACGGGTGGTTTCCAGTCATTTCGATAAAATGACTGGGAGGCTGCCTTTTTTTTTGATTTTAATGAAACGTAACCGATGACTAACACTTTCTTTAGGAGAGTATTAACGTTTTTGATCAAATCGCTGAAGCGGAACGAAGAGTTTCTTGCCAATTGTGCGCTTGCGGCGATGATGCTGTTGCCGTTGCTAGAGATTGTCGTCCGACCCTTCATCGCTGGCGGCATTCCTGGCTCGATTTCTATAGTGCAGCATTTGACGCTGTGGGTTGCATTTCTCGGTGCGGCTTTGGCGGCACGTGAGGGCAAACTGATTGCCCTGGCGACTGCAACCTTTATTCCAGCTGGTACGCTGCGTGATTTGACGCAGATCTTCTCGGCGTTTGTAGCCACCGCGGTTTGCACGATTCTCGCCGTTGGAGCCATTGATCTCGTCTTGCTGGATAAGGCTGACGGCACCATGGTCACCGCTGGCGTGCCAGTCTGGAAAGCTCAACTGGTGTTGCCGGTGTCGTTCATGCTGATCGCAGTTCGGCTAGCCTGGCGCTCTTCGTCGGCGTGGACTGGTCGAACCGTAGCTGCTGCAGGTATAGGCTTGGGCTATTGGCTCAGTCAGTCTGTATTCTTGGCCACGGTACCTGTATGGCCGTTGATTCTCCTCATACTTGTGGCGGCCGTCTTCGGCGCCCCTATTTTTAGCATCTTAGGCGGTGCAGCCGTTCTGTCCTACATGGGCGACGGAGACCTTCCGGCACTCGTCATTGTGCAAACCTATAGTTTGGCGACGCAGCCGCACCTGCCCGCTATTCCACTGTTCACGTTGACCGGTTTTATTCTGGCTCAAGGTAAGTCTTCAGAACGCTTACTGCGAGTGTTTCGCGCACTCGTTGGGTGGATTCCGGGCGGTACACCGATCGTATGCGTTGTTTTGTGTGCTTTTTTTACGGTGTTCACAGGTGGGTCCGGTGTGACGATTCTCGCGCTGGGTGGACTGTTGTTTCCAGCCCTACTCAAGGAAGGTTATCGAGAACGGTTTTCAGTTGGACTGTTGACGGCTTCCGGGTCATTAGGCTTGTTGTTTCCTCCCGCCATGCCGCTCATTCTGTACGCGATCGTTGCCCAGGTAGCACCAGATGAATTGTTTGCCGCTGGGATTATCCCAGGGTTCTTGCTCTTACTTCTCGTAGGAGCGTGGGGTATGAGGGAAGGGCTAATCACGGGTGCCGGTCGTCACGCGTTCGAGTGGGTGAAAGCCCGTGCGGCTCTGTGGGAGGCGAAGTGGGAATTAAGCCTGCCGGTGGTGGTGTTAGGCGTACTTTTTAGTGGCTGGGCAACGCTCGTTGAAACATCAGCCTTCACTGCGTTGTATGCGGCTGTCATAGCTGGTGTGATACATCGTGACTTCGCACTTCTTCGTGGATTACATCAGGCGTTCAAGGAGTGCATTGTCTTGATTGGTGGAGTGCTTATCATTCTGGGAGTGGCTGTGGGTTTCACGGCGTATCTTGTAGATGCTGAGGTGCCGTTACGTGTGGTGGAGTGGTCCCAGGAACATATTGGCTCGCGCATTTGGTTCTTGTTAGCGCTTAATGTCTTTCTCCTCTTGGTAGGCTGCGTGATGGATATTTTCTCAGCAATTTTTGTCGTGGTGCCGCTCATTGTGCCGGTGGCGGAACAGTTCGGCGTTGACCCGATTCATCTTGGAATCATATTTATCGCCAATCTTGAGTTGGGCTATTTAACACCACCGGTCGGGTTGAATCTGTTTCTGGCGTCTTACCGATTTAACCGGCCACTTCTGGAAGTGTACCGGGCTTCTCTTCCGTTCCTAGCCATCTTGGGGATTGGCGTCTTAATCATTACCTACGTGCCGTGGCTGACCCTTTGGTTGGTGAATTGGCTGTAACGCGTTGATAAGTTCTTCTGTCATCCAAGCCGCGTCTGAATATCAATCTCAGAATTTAGTGTACGGTTTACAGGACACTTTCTCGCGATGTCAAGTAGCCGTTGCCGCTGAGCATCGTCTAACGTGCCAGTCAGTTCAATTTCTCGTTCAATATAATCGCACGCATCCTTTGTCTTCGTGTCGTTTGTGGTGTTGGCTGTAGCAACTTTCGTATGTCGAAGTCGTATAGTGACTTTTTCAAGGAGCCAACCTTTACGATTCGCATAAAGTTGTAATGTCATGGAGGTGCAGGTACCAAGCGCAACCAATAAATACTCGTACGGTGATGGTCCTTTCGCAGATCCACCATGCTCGACTAATTCGTCGCCGAGCAATTGATGTGGTCCGATCTCAATTGCTTGAGTAAGAATATCCGCTTCTCCTCGAATAACGACGGACATTCCATCGTGTTGAGACATTGTTAGATTCTCCTCTGAGACTCTTGTTTTCGTCGCTCGTGATTATTTAACATGGTATTCTCGCTCTGTCGTGCACCGCACTTTGATTTCATCAGATCTTCTTGAAGCCAATCTGACTAACCAGAAATGGGTCATCATTGACTGCCGTTTCGACTTGTCAGATACGATATCGGGAGAGCAGTCTTACAAAGAGCATCATATTCCAGGTGCCGTGTATGCGCATCTCGATCGCGATCTGTCAGGCACTCCAACTGGTCGAAACGGCCGACACCCCTTACCTGCGATCGCGGTCATGGAAGATACTTTTGGAAAATTGGGGATAAATCACGAAACGCAAGTTGTAGCTTATGACGAGTCGAATGGTATTTTCGCGAGTCGATTGTGGTGGATGTTGCGGTATCTGGGTCATGACGCAGTTGCTGTACTCGATGGCGGAATAACGAAATGGATCCAGGAAGCGAAACCTTTACAGAAAACTCTAGAAGGGCGAAACCGAGTGGTGTTTACCGCAAATCCTCACCCCGAGATGCTTGTCGGTGCGTCCCAAGTTCAAGTATTGCTCGGCGACTCCACTCGTCGCATCCTTGACGCAAGGGCGCCTGACCGTTACGCCGGTGGAACGGAACCTCTCGATGCAGTGGCTGGACACATACCAGGAGCAATGAACCATCACTATGGGCACAATGTGACAGAAGAGGGTTCGTTTATCGAACCAGCAAAACTACGATTGATTTACGATCAACTATTACAGGATATTCAGCCGTCTCGTCTCGTTTGTTACTGTGGCTCCGGCGTCACTGCCTGCCACAATCTACTCGCCATGGAACATGCTGGATTAAGCGGTGCCAAGCTATACGCTGGTTCTTGGAGCGAATGGTGTAGTGATCCTGGACGACCAGTGGCACGGAAAGAGAAATAGCAGACCAACCTGTCACGCAACGAAGTGTTAACCTCAATCGATTTTTGATTCGTCTTTAAACATCACTTTGTGGCGTGTAGTTTTTATCCATAAATCGATTTCTTCGTCAGACATTACGTTGTCTGGATTGAGTTGATCCCAGTTGGCTATCTGATCCAGTCGCTTTTTCCATCTTTTGTACGACGGTTTTAGTGGAGGTCCAAAGCACATGATATCTATCGGGGAGACCGTGTCAGGAATGTGTAAAAGAGGCCTAATTTTTTCCTGGATCTCTTCTTGGCCAATCGCAGTGACCCACCAGACAGCATACCCGAGTGCTGCTGCCGCTAGGTGTGCAGACATAGTTGATGCTGCAACACTTTGCAGTAAAATGCTCTTGGCATTGCGTTCGTATCGCTGTGCAAGATCAGAATTGTCTTTCAGGGTGGGAAATGCTCGTATCAGACGATAGTCTGTGGCAACGACGATGAATCCTGGAGCTGTTTTCATCCCGTTGTAATTAGGCGTAGGAAACCCCATTTTAAGAGCTGCCCTAGTTTGCTGTTCCTCGACAAACAACTGCCCAATCTCTTGCTTAATAGTTGGATTGGTCACGATGATGTAGTGCCAGGGTTGACAGTTGGCACCTGATGGTCCGTGACGGGCGGCTTCAAGTACCAGCTCGAAATGTTCCTTAGGAATCTCGCAAGGCGCGAACGCTCGATTTGTCATTCGGCTGCGGACGACCTCCATTAATGCCTCGTAGCGCTCTTGTTGCTTTTTAGTCATATTAAAGTTCTTTACTGAACTTCTATTCCATAAGTAGGGCAGCTTGAAGAGTATCCATGGATTCGAGAGCGATCATTTCCGTGTTCGCAAGTGTTTGCACTTGGACTTTTGCCTTTAAGGCTGCAATTTGATCAACACAGAGCGGGGATACGAAGGCAGTGTGAATTTGGGTTGTTACCGAACGAACTTGTTTGAGATTATTAATATCAGCTGTAAGGATATGTTCTTCTTTTAACTTTGGCGCTACGGTCATTAACGCACGCTGCATTCCCTGAAGAAATTTAATATCGCTGGCAAAGAGGCCCACAGGCTCAACCTTGGCAATGTCTACGATCGCCTTAAAGGCTTGAGGTGCCAGTCTAAGCTGCAGCACAGGCTTATTATTGCGCTGGGTATATTCGCAAACAGTGTTCCAATGAAAATGCGTTGTTGCAAAGCACTGAGCCTTAATGAGGTGATCCTTTACATCGTCTGTTGGATTTGCAAGTTCCTCGAGTAACACCTCATGAGCAGTGATGTTGAGGGTTGACCTAATTTGGTTTGCGAACCACTGATTTTGCTCCCGGTTACATTCTATGACAACGACTGACAGTTGTTTACGATCAGGTGGATTATCGAGTTTTTGAATAAGTGTGACCAATTGTTGTGGAGAAAGGCCTAAGGTGGAAGCCTCTAGCATATTCTGACGTACAAATTTAATTCTCTTGACGTGAGCATCTAGTCGATCACTGCTAATTACTGGGGCTTTAACGACTACACCAACTCGCGGTTTAATTATTAGGTATCCGTCATTTTGTAACTCGTGATACGTTTTGCGTATTGTTTTTGGATTTACCTTCAGTCGACCGGATAATTCACGCACTGATGGAAGTTTTGAGGATCCACGAATGATACCGAAGTAAATCTTGGAAATTATCTGTTGCTTGAGCTGGCGTGTGAAGGAAAGCTTAGAGTTTCTGTCAATCGACAGACCGATGTCTCGATGGGTTGGTCTAGTCTCAGGCGAGGTGGTCACGCTCATATCCGTTGTCCGATCCAACCTTCTGATCTTGTTGACATCATACTCTTGATTTAGAAATAAGGACTCTCATTTTTGGTTATTTCAGAAAACACAACCGCTGATTACTTTTAGCGCTCGATGACACGAGCGAAGTGGTCATAATGCAGCGACCTCTTCAGGACTTTATTACGTCTACGAAAGTAAGTGTTCGTTTATGAAGATTGACTTCGAACTGGATAATGCACGGAAGGCTGATGATGCAGATCCACTTGCCGGCTTTCGTGAGCGCTTTTTTATCCCTAAACGAACTAATGACGCAGATGTAACCTATCTGTGTGGAAACTCTTTAGGCTTACAACCCAAAACTGTCGGAACGCTTATACAAGAAGAGTTAGATCTTTGGGCCGAGATGGCTGTGAAGGCTCACTTTCACTCATCGCGTCCCTGGGTATCCTACCAGGAACTTCTCGCACCACCCTTGGCACATCTGGTCGGTTGTAATCCGAACGAGGTGGTGGCGATGAATACGCTTACTGTCAATTTGCATCTGATGATGGCGAGTTTTTATCGGCCGTCGCGAGAGCGCTGGAAGGTTCTCATAGAGGACCCTGCATTTCCATCAGATCGTTATGCCGTCGAATCGCAAATTCGCTTGCATGGCTTCGATCCAGATGAAGCGTTGATTGAGATAAAACCGAGACCAGGTGAGTCGACTATTCGAATGGAGGATCTTGAGCGGCAGATTGCCTCTGATGGATCGATGATTGCACTCATACTGATGCCAGGAATCAATTACTACACTGGCCAGCGCTTTGATATTGAGCAAATAGTGAGGCTTGGACGTGAAGCAGGATGTGTTGTGGGTTTCGATTTAGCACACGCTGTTGGGAATGTGCCGATGAGCCTACATGACTGGAATGCAGATTTTGCTGTTTGGTGCTCATACAAATATTTGAACGGTGGACCAGGCGCGATCGCTGGTTGCTTTGTCCACGATCGCCATGGTCAGAGGACAGACCTTCCACGGTTGGCTGGCTGGTGGGGGAATAAACAGTCGACACGTTTTGCCATGGACCGGCGTTTTGATCCAAGCTCTGGTGCAGAAGGCTGGCAAGTGAGTAATGCCCCGATTTTGTCCCTGGCGCCTGTTCTGGCATCACTGCGTATCTTCGAGGAAGTTGGCTTAACAGCTCTTCGAGTGAAATCAGAGAGACTGACGTCGTATTTCACTCAGTTAGTGTCGGAACGACTCGGCAATCGGGTTGACATCCTAACCCCCACTCAACCAGAGCAACGCGGATGTCAGTTATCCCTTCGCGTTCGAGGTACACGTGCTGAACAGCAGCGCGCGTTCGATGCCTTGCAAGCTCGCGATGTTATCTGTGATTGGCGAGAACCAGACGTAATTCGTGCAGCGCCTGTTCCGTTGTACAACAGGTACGAGGATATTTATGAATTTGTGGCTGTAGTGGAACAGGCGTTAACTTTGGAGAAATGAATGGACTGCGAAACCTTGAAAATTGTTACGAAGTTCCTAGATCTCCTGGGTAGTCCTTGATTGGGGTCACGAGCGTACCGATTCCTTCAATCTCGATTTCAACCACGTCGCCATCTTTCAAGTACACAGCAGGGTAGTGCTCCCCGGCAGTCCCGCTAGGGGTTCCAGTCCCAATGACATCGCCAGGATGCAATTCGAGCACACTCGTTGTGAATGCGATCAAGTTATCCTCGTTCCAAATTAGATCGGCAGTAGTTTGGTCTTGTTTTATATCGCCGTTTACTCGAGTGACAACGCGAAGATTGTCAAAGTTCGGAAGAAATTCTTTGGGGACAATGAACGGGCCAAAAGGAGCTCCTCGGTTTGTGCTTTTACCATCAAACCATTGAAAACCTGGAAACATGCTAACTTCACGCGTCCGCCCACCGCGATCGCTGACGTCGTATAGGATGCTATACCCGAACACGTGGTCGTGCACTTCCTCGGGTGACAGTAAATAAGCAGGCCTGCCAATAATAATTGCCAGTTCGCCTTCCCAATCGATCTGGTCACGACCAGGAGGTATGTAATAGGGAGCTCCGGGGTCGATAATGCCCGAGCGCGGAGATTTAGCAAAAATAGCTGGCGCATCACGTTCGGGAACAATTCTATCCACGATCGATGGGCCGTCGTCTGATTCGGTAGCCCCAGAGACCCCGTCTACTGACTCGGTAGCCTCAGAGGCGTCGCCTACGCCCATTCCTTCCGCGTGCGCCTTGTAATTCGCCGCGATGGCAAGCAAGTTCCAAGGATACTTGATTGGAGCATGGATGTACACGTTGCTAACATCGAACGAGAAATCCAAGTTCTCAGTGGCCAATTCACTGTAGAAGTTGGCGATTTGATACAACCGAGGAGACACGGTTTCGTAGGTTTCGATTAACGTTCGCATGTCGACGGGCATCGACACGTCACTTGCGTTGGCTTCAGAGGCCAAGTACTCACTGGCTTCTGCAATATCGAGGATACGTTGATCGAGTACGAGTCCAATACGTACACGTTCGTTGACTTCAAATGTCGCCAATTTGAATGGAGTGCTAGGAGAGTCGGACAGTTCGATTTGAGGTGATGCGCAGGCTGCAATACTAATCACTAGTGTTGTCGTAACTAGGTTAGTCAGTTGTCTTGTCAGTGTTCTCATGTCGAACTCTCCCGGGTGTCTGGTCTATTTGCAGTTCATGAACAATAAGAGGGCCGATGTTTTATCCCAATAATCGCTATTCAGCCATAACATTGTTCTGTAACACTAATTTTTGAAGCCGTCGTGTCATATGGACCTCGCCCGTGTAGATGTTGCCTTGCGAGTCAACCGCGAATTTATGGAGCCAGTGGAATTCACCGGCTGCACGACCACGTCGACCGAAGGAGTTGACGATTTCCATCGTATCGCGTTGCAGGACCCATACCTTTTGGTTCGTACCATCAGCAACATAGAGATAGGTCTGCGCCTCGTCTGGTGACAGGTCAATGTCCCAGACCGTTCCACTTGAGGAACCGGGCCTGGTTTCAGGCATAATGAAGTGTTCTTCGATAAACGTGCCGTCTTTAGTGAAGATTTGAATACGTCCGTTACCACGATCCGCAACGTACACCTGTCCATCTTTCGAAATTCGAATTCCATGGACAGAATCAGCATAATCAGCCGCGGGTTGAGCGTCAGCCCCCTCCCACCGTCCAATGGGTTCTTCGTCCGGCACTTTGCCGTATGCTCCCCAGTGTCGTCTGTACTCTCCTGTTTCCGCATCGAATACGATTACACGCTTATTTAGATAACCATCGACTACAAATAGTTCATTCGTCTCTGGATCGACTTCCATGTCAGCGGGATGTCCAAGGTATTCTGTGCTATTGCTACCAGCGGTCTTATTAGCTTCGCCAATCTGCATCAGGAATGTTCCATCGGTGGAAAATTTAAGGACAAAGTGATCTCGGCAAAGTGGGTTTTCTTCTCCATGTATGCGGTGGTCGAGCGAAGTTTCTGGGTCACCGATGCCTTCACCACCAAGCCAGACATTATCGTTGTGGTCAACGAAGATGCCATGTTCGGTACCTGGCCAGTCGTAACCCTCCCCTGGGCCGCCCCATGAATCGAGGAGATTACCCTCAGCATCGAATACCAGGACGGGGGGAGCTGGTCTGCAACACTGAGACATCACAGGGTCCTGCGTTAGACCCAATTCGCCACGAGTCAAACTCCCTGGTCGATGTACAACAAAGATTCGATCTTGAGAGTCAACCGCGACGCCAGCGATGCGTCCAATTAGCCACTCGTTGGGTAGTGTTTTTGGCCAAAACGGATCAACTTGGAACCCTGGAACACTTGTTCCTTCACTGGAAGATGTCTCCACTGCAGGTTCATCCGACGTTGACGGCTCACATCCCACCGCGAGAAAGCAGAAGCTGGTGATGAATGCCGTGTGATAAAACTTTTTCATAAAATTCATGGTCGTCTCCGATTTGCAGCACGATCGTAATTGAGTAACCTCTCAGCCCTACTAATTATGCCCGCCTGAATCTTCTGGGCCTTTTTTACCCAATGTGGCACTTATCTAAGTAATTTGCATACGATAGCACCCGTTTTAGGAAATGCCGCGGAGTTTGTATCCGTAAATTAGGGCCGTTCTCAACCGGTATGTGGTCCTAGATATGCGAATTGGAGGGAAAGATCTTATAAATTATTGAATAATAAGTTCTTAGAAGCGCCTAGGCTAAATTCTGGTTTTCGTTGATGCAGCCCTGTAGCACGAAAGCGGCTCAGAAAATTTATTCTTGACCCGGAAGCCGATATGGGCGCATCCTTAGTGGTGATTTTATGAATAATTATGGATAATTTGGGATAAGGATGTGTCTTAGATGAGACATGATACGGCACGAAGCCGGTTACAAGATGTCGCCATGTTTGTGTTAGTTGGCATGCTGTTAGTGACGCCTACTAACGCTCAAGACGGAGCTGTGACCCACGAAGGTTTAGAGGTCTCGATCAGTCACCTTGAACGGGGAGTGATTACCCCGCTTGGCGACTGTCCGACTGGTGAGAACATTGTTCGGGGTGTGATTGCTCCAGGCACGAACGACACAGAATTTGTGATAGTGCATCTGGACTTCAAGGTTCTGTCTGATTTCGAACCCATCAACTGGCCACGTCCCTTTATTCATGATGTAAATGGCCGTGTATATCGCACAGCGCAAACGTTTGGTGACATGGACCGCGAGCCTGAGCACTCATGTAATTTCTCGTTCCGTGTACCGGTTGGCATGGCCGTCAAGGAAATGTTGATCGACGAAGATGTTGCGTTGGATCTCACAGCACATGACCGGTAATTCTGTTACGGCTTAGGGATCGGAGGAACACATATGGAGATAGATCGACGTAAATTCTTCAAGAGTGTTGGGGGTGCGACCGCGGTCGCGCTCATGACTTCTGAGCAGAAAGCCGATGCGCTCGAGCACTTCATGGAAGACGAACTTGAAAAATATGCGCTCGAACAGGCTCGACAGGCCGGCCAGTATCCGACCGTTGCTGAACTCGCCGAACAAGATGAGGACCTTGCTCGTGGAAATCGTAGAGGTGCGGGCCGTCTCTTCGTGCGTGGCCCTAATGGGCAATTGCGGCCCCTCCAGCCAATGCCTGAGAAGCCGACACTGATCGACTTCTTTAAGTATCGGTTCGGATTTGCTTCAACTCATTGTTTGCAAAGTGCATCCCGTGCCTTAAAGACCGGCATGGATGAAAAGGTTATCTTGGCCTGCCTCCTGCATGACGTTATCCTGGAAGTTGTCACTCCAGATCATGGCTGGTGGGGCGCACAACTCATTGAGCCCTATGTTCCTGAAGAAACAACTTTTGCAATTCGCTATCATTCAACGTTGCGCTTCTTCCCGGATTCTGATTATGGGTACGAGTATCCGGAAGGTTACCTTCGGACGTTCGGTGAAGACTATGTGCCGGAGCCTTACTTGCAGCGCACCGCCGAGAAGGTACGCAATCATAAGTTCTATGAGCATTCTCGACTCGTAACCGTAAATGACCTGTACGCATTTGATCGCAGTAAAACGGTGTCGATCGAACCGTTCATTGACATCGTTGGACGACACTTCAAGCAGCCTAAAGAAGGCCTAGGATGGGACGACTCGCCGTCATCTCATATGTGGCGGACACTCATAAATCCGGATCGGAGATTGTAGTTATATGCAGATAAATCGACGTAAGTTTTTCAAGAGTGTTGGGGGTGCGGCCGCGGTCGCGCTCATGACTTCTGAGCAGAAAGCCGATGCGCTCGAGCACTTCATGGAAGAGGAGCTTGAAGAGCATATGCTCGAACAGGGTCGGCAGGTCGGTGTCTATCCGACCGTCGCTGAACTCGCTGAGCAAAACAACGACTTAAAACGTCGTTCTCGCCGTGGGATTGGCGGCATGTTTGTGCCCCGAGGTGATGCGGACCTCCGTCCCCTCCAGCCGATGCCAGAAAAGCCGACCCTAATTGACTTCTTCAAGTATCGATTCGGTACGGGAACTCACGTCCAGCAGAGTGCTGCACGTGCGTTGAAAACTGGCATGCCAGAGAAAGTCGTACTGGCCTGTCTTCTGCATGATGTGGTGAATAACCTGATGCGTGCGGACCATGGTTGGTGGGGCGGTCAGTTGATTGAGCCTTACGTGCCTGAGGAGACTGCTTTCGCGGTTCGGTATCATTCGACGTTACGTTTCTTTCCTGATTCCGATTATGGATATGAGTATCCGGAAAGCTACCTACGGACGTTCGGTGAAGACTATGTGCCGGAGCCGTATCTGCAGCGTACCTACAAGAAGGTACGTAATCACAAGTGGTATGAGCATTCACGGCTTGTGACGGTAAACGATCTTTATGCCTTCGACCGCAGTAAGACGGTCTCGATTGAACCGTTCATAGATATTATCGGACGCCACTTCAAACAGCCTAAAGAGGGCTTGGGATGGGACGACTCGCCGTCATCCCATATGTGGCGGACGATTATCAATCCGGATAGAAGGCTATAGTTAGTTTGTGTTTCTAAGCGGCACGCGTTTTATACGCGTGCCGCTTAGAAAGCTTTGGTTCGCTCGGTATCCTCCTGCCTCCTGCCGTACCGTATTATCGATTGGTTCAAGTGTCAGAATTTTCAGACGACTGGACAGGTATTTAGGTAGGCGTGTCCAGGTCCTTAGATGAACTTACTCTAATAGGGAGTTTTGATAATGTGTGATCGAAATCGCAAGATTGTGACCGGAGTTGCTAATGTCGCAGCCGCGTTCTTAATAATTGGGGCATCCGCTTGCGGTGAAGCTGGCGTCCAATCAGGTGATGTCGAATCTGTAGAAACTGAAGCAGTTGTCGTCAATCCACTCAATGATTACCCGAATCCCTATCAAACTGTAGACGGTTGGGCGACACTCCCTGATGGCAGAACCTGGGGCTCCACGGCTGGTGTTGATATTGACCCTGACGGTCACCATATTTGGGCGATTGATCGTTGCGGCGCAAATTCTTGCGCCGGTTCTGATCTTGATCCGATTGTGAAATTCGATTCTGAGGGCAACGTAATCACTACCTTCGGTGGAGGAATGATGCTGTTTCCACATGGCCTCCACGTTGATCAGGACGGGAATGTTTGGGTGACAGATGCCCGTGGTCCAGATCCCGATGATCCGAACCAGGCCGGCAAGGGTCACGTGGCCATTAAATTTAGTGCCGAGGGAGAAGTCCTTCTAACGTTAGGGGAACCTGGTGTTGCTGGTACGGGTGAAGGGGCTATTCTGAATACACCCAATGATGTAGCCGTCGGTCCGAATGGAGATATCTACGTCGGCGACGGACATGAAGGTCAGAATTCAGATGATCCCACAACGGTTGCTCGTATCGTCAAATTCTCACCAGACGGAGAATTTATTACTTCTTGGGGCCAGTATGGTTCAGAGGCGGGTGATCTAAGAACACCGCATGCGTTGGCGTTTAGCCCAGAAGGACAACTCGTCGTTGCCGACCGAGGGAACAATCGTTTGCAGATCTTCGATGAGGAAGGTAATTACATCGATGAGTTTAAACAATTTAGTCGACCCAGTGACTTTGCCTTTGATGCAAACGGTTTGATCTATGTCGCGGATTCAGAATCGGCCTTCGACAATATCCGTAACCCAGGCGCTCAGCCTGGAATTAGAGTTGGCAGTCTCGCCGATGGAACGGTGAACTATCTTATCGTTGGAGAAGTGGACGCCTACCCAAACGGATCCAATCCTGAGGGCGTTGCTGTAGATGCTGCTGGTAATGTGTATGGAGCCGTCGTCTCTGGTGGCGGTGCCATGCTGAAGTCCGTTATGTAGCAACCATGTGGCAGTGTCGTGATGCCTTTAGGGGTACAGCTACCGTGTTAATAAGATCGATATTCTTGAAAAGCTTCGGGACCACAAGGTTTCTGATGGCCACCCTTGGCTTCACTGTCGCCCTGATCGGTTCAGGAATTGCACAGACCCGTGCGCCAGAAGCTTGGCCTTATTTGGGTGGAGATGCTGGGCATACGCGTTCTTCGCCTCTAGATCAAATCGACGCTAATAATTTTGAAGATCTGGAAGTTGCGTGGATTTGGCGAGGAGATAATTTTGGACCGCGAGTAGATTATCTGTTTCGGTCGACGCCGATTTATGTTGACGGTCTTCTGTATACCGTCGCAGGGCTACGCCGAACGGTCGTAGCGATTGAACCAGCTACGGGTGAGACCGTCTGGACTTATCGGGAACCACATACGACTCGGTACGAACGGGGTATGCGAAACAATTATGGAAAAGGTGTCGCATATGGTGAAGTGAACGGACGAGGCGTGATCTTTACGACTAGCCCCGCTTTTTTTCTGCATGCGCTGGATGCCAAAACCGGTCGCCATCTCGAGAACTGGGGCCAGGCAGTACCCCTACCAGGTTTTCCTGAGAGCGGGGTTGTGGACATGCTGCCCGATCTTGTAAGTGACTGGGATCCATGGCTCGATTCTGGTTATGTCTACGATCCAGACCATGGTATTCCTCGTGACTTGGGAAACTTGAGTACCTCATCGCCTCCCATTGTGGTAGGCGGGGTGGTTGTAGTTAGTAACGTACACGAGCAGGGGTACTATCAAACGCGTACGGAGAATATCCCAGGCGATATTCTTGGGTATGACTTGCGGACTGGAGACCCACTGTGGAAATTTCACGTAATACCACGTCCTGGTGAATTTGGACACGAGACATGGGAGAACGACGCTTGGAAAACTACTGGTGATGTTTCGTCTTGGGCGCCGATGTCGGCTGATTTGAAACGCGGCATTGTGTACATTCCAACCAATCCTCCGACAATTGACTTTTATGGTGGTTTCAGGCCGGGTGACAATCTTTTTGGCACTAGTCTTCTCGCCCTTAATGCCCAAACAGGCGAGCGGGTGTGGCACTTTCAGATGGTGCATCACGACATCTGGAATTTTGATAACCCGACCGCGCCTGTCGTGTTAGACGTAACCGTCGACGGACGACCGACCCCGATTGTAGTGCAAACTACTAAACAGGCGTGGGCCTACACGTTTAATAGGGAGACAGGTGAACCAGTCTGGCCGATTGAAGAACGCGAAGTACCAGAATCAGATGTGCCGGGTGAACAGTTGTCACCTACGCAACCATTTCCCACTTGGCCTTTACCTTATGACATGCAAGGGCTCACGGAAGATGACCTTATTGATTTCACGCCAGAGCTTCGTCAAGAGGCCTTAGATATTGTTAGCCGCTATCGCATCGGACCGATTTTTAACCCCCCGATTCAAGTTGGGCACCCTTCTGGTTTGCGGTCGTTCGTTAGTTGTCCTCAGGGCGCTACCAATATTCATGGTCCAACATCAGCTGACCCTGAGACGGGCATTATTTACGTTTCTTCGAGAACAGCGTGTCGCTCTGAAAATATTGTGCCTGGAACGCAGATGGATGAACCGGATGACCCTATGACCACAGGCAAGACCATCGCGGATTGGGTTGTTGCGAATCGTGGTGATTTTCGCGGTCCACAAGGTCTACCAATCGTCAAGCCCCCCTACACTCGCATCACGGCGATTAACATGCATACGGGTGAGCATTTGTGGCACATTCCTAACGGTGATACACCTGATCGGATCAAAAACCATCGGGCATTACAGGGAGTGGATTTACCGAACACGGGCGTCACGTCACTTCCGAATACGATGGTGACCGGAAGTCTGTTGATCCATGCTGAAGGTTCGGCAGGAAAGCCAGTACTCCATGCCATTGATAAACAGACGGGTGAGCGACTTGGTACGGTTGAGCTGCCCGCGACGGGTGAGTACGGCATGATGACCTATCAATATGAAGGACGGCAATACATAGTGGCGCAAGTTGCCAGCAGAAATTTACCAGGCTCGCTAGCGGCGTTACGGCTACCCTGAGTGTGAAAGTAATCGTTCGAAAGGAGTTTGAAATGTCACGGTTCTGTCTGGTGAAGTCGCTATTGGTGTTAGTCGGTACCACTTTAGTGTTTATGCAGGGGCTGACCGTCGAAGCTCAATCTGTCGCGAACAATCCCTACCATGCGGTTCACGGCTGGGAAAAGATGCCCAATGGATGGAAACTTGGTGTGCCGAGTGGTATCTTCCCTGATCCTGACGGTGAGCATCTGTGGATTTTGTCTCGGTGTGGAGCAAATCACTGTGCAAAATCTGACCAGGATGCCATTTTTAAGTTTGATCTAGATGGGAACGTCGTGAAAAGTTTTGGTTCCAGACTATTTTCATTTCCCCATGGATTTTTTCTGGACCACGAAGGCTACCTATGGGTAACCGAAGGGGCTCCTGCTGGAGATGCACGCGAAGTCGAAGGGCTCAAAAGAGGACTTGGGCATCAAGTCTTTAAATTCAATCAAGACGGCGAAATAGTCATGACTTTGGGGGAGGCTGCCGTTTCTGGGTACGGCCCAACTCATTTTAATGGACCTGCTGGTGTTGTTGTCGCTGGCAATGGAGATATTTGGGTGTCAGATGGACATCGTGGTGGTAACAACCGTATCGTAAAATTTAACAAAGATGGGGAGTTCCTTCTTGAGGTCGGTGGAGGTGTAGAGTCACGTAGTGGTGACCCTGGAAAGTTTAACGATCCACATGACATCACCATTGACGCACATGGCCGGATCCTCGTGGCAGATCGTGGTAATAATCGGATACAAATCTTTGACGAGGATGGCAATCTCATTGCTGTGTGGACCCAGTTTGGGCGACCAAGCACAGTAGTCGTCGACCGAACCGGTATGATCTATGCCGGTGATGGAATGTCGAATGACCAGTGGAATCCTGGCTGGGAGCGAGGTATTCGAATCGGCGATGTCGACACAGGCTGGGTTACTGCATTTATTCCAGATTCTGAGAGACCTGAGGGTACCGGAGTGGAATTCCTTGGGGTTGATTTCAATGGGAATATTTACGCGGGTGAGGTTGGGCGGCAACGTTTGGTGAAGTATGAACGGTTTAGACCGTAGTGACTTTCGTCTTTTAAGAAAACATTTGCTAACGAAGGAGCCACATGCGATCGATTCTATTCCATATTATGTTTCTGTTATTGACGGCAACCCCCTTATTGGCGAGCCAAGGTGAGTCGCCTGGAACGAGTGTTGAGCCGTTCAAACTCGGGACCTTTAACATTGGTGGTGTCCAGCAGGTCGGAATCGTTTTACGAGACAGCCTGATAGTCGAGATGAACAGTGCGAATGCGGCGTTGGAAGGTGATGCGACTTATCCTGCTATCCCGATGCCAGCTGATATGTTGGAGCTCATCGGTCGCTATGAATATGGATTGAAAGTTCGTTTATACGAAATTGTTAATGAGTTAGTTGCGAACGACAGACTCACAGGAAGTCTACGCCCCACGTACGTGCATGATGTTGCCGACGTACGAACGCTTGCGCCGATCCTCTATCCTGGCAAGATCTTGAATGCAGCTGTTAATTTCTATAGCCACGTTAATGAAACGGGTACCCCAGAGGAACGAGCGGAGGCTCGTCGCGCTAGACGGGAAAACCGTGGGGTGCCTTATCTGTTTCTTAAGCCAACGAGGGGAGTCGTTATCGGCAACGGTACGCCGGTGGTAATTCCCCACGGTCGAGATCGAACAGACTGGGAAGTTGAATTAGCTGCAGTTATTGGGCGAGCGGCGAAGTACGTCAGTGCGGATGATGCTCAAGCCCACATATTTGGTTATATGGTCAGTCTAGATATTTCCGATCGGGGTGGACGGCCACCAGGTGGTAATCCATTACGGTCTGACTGGTTTGTAGGAAAGGGTCATGACACGTTTGCACCGATGGGCCCATGGATTGTTCCAAAGGAATTCTACGGTGATCCAATGGAAAACCTTCGTCAGACACTTCGTGTTGGAGATCAGCAAATGCAAGAGGCGACAGCGGGGGACATGATCCATTCGCTGTACGAGTTGATTGAGTACGCATCTTCAATCGTTACACTCTATCCCGGGGACGTTATTAATAATGGCACGTCAGGTGGTGTTGGTATGGGCACGGCAGTGCGTGGCGAGCAACAGTTTTTGCAACCCGGTGACGAAATCACTGCAACTATTGATGGTATCGGAACACTTACGATGCCCGTTGTTGGTGAAGAAGCTCCGCCTGCTGGCAGTGGCGCCCGCCTACCACCAGTTGGTAGCTACCGTCGTTAATTTTCTGTGAACCCGGTAAGAAGGTCATCCTAGTTTTAGGTGTACTGATTCAATGATTCAGGCTGACATGTCACGATTTTACCTACTCTCGCGCATGGTTCGACCCAGGTTATGGATTTGGGATCTGCTTAGTGTGCGAGTGCAGCGAATTGCCTTAGTTGTAATATACAGTTCCGTCTTTACTGTCAGCGCAGTGGCCCAAACATTGGAGATGACAGCGTCCACGATTGAAGACATCAACGCAGCTTTCAACAGCGAGTCGTTGACTTCTGAGCAATTGGTTGAGTTGTACCTTTCCCGAATTGAGGCCTACGACGAGGCAGGACCAGCCATCAATGCGGTACTTGTGCTAAATGGCCAGGCATTAGATCGAGCACGTGCTCTGGATACCGAGAGACGAGCCAAGGGACCTCGATCGCGATTGCATGGGATTCCGATCGTTCTGAAGGACAACATTGATACGGCTGATCTTCCAACGACTGCTGGTTCTTCACTGTTGGCAGGATCCTTGCCGCCGGACGATGCGTTCATTGTGCAGAAATTGCGAGCGGCCGGAGCTATTATCCTGGCGAAAGTGAATATGAGCGAATTCGCCTCTGGTGGAGCCATGAGTTCTTTGGGTGGGCCGATTCGGAATCCGCACGACTTGGAACGGTCTCCTCTAGGATCGTCAGGGGGCACGGGCGCGTCTATTGCAGCGGCCTATGCACAGTTCGGATTGGGTACGGATACCGGTGGTTCGGTGCGATGGCCGTCGACCGCGAATGGTATCGTCGGACTTAAGCCGACATATGGTCTAGTGAGCCGTGACGGAATCATTCCACTGGCTCTCTCGTTCGATATGGCTGGTCCAATGGCACGAAATGTATATGACGTAGCGGCCGCGTTGAGTGTGATGACTGGTATCGATCCCGCTGATCAAGCAACGGTTCAGAGCGAAGGGCGAATCGATATAGATTACACTGAACATCTTGATGTAGCAGCGCTGGATGGTGCACGCATCGGGATCGCGAGAGATTTTCTCGACCAAGATTCAGAAGTGGATTGGGTTATTGAAGCCTCGCTGGATGTTATGCGAAGTGCTGGGGCGACTGTTGTTACGGTGCGTTTCCCACAGTGGTTACTTGATGCCAATGGAGAATTGTATACAGCAGTCCGTCATCGAGAGTTTCGAGTTCAGATTGCCGAATACCTTGCCACGCTCAAACCTAAATATCCCAAGACACTTGCGCAGTTGATTGAACAAGCCACTCGTATGACAGCACCGAACGACAGCGGACAACCGAATCCAGGCCGCTGGAGCTTGATGCAACGTGAAGACGATAGTGGAGATCTTGGCGATCCGGAGTATCAGGCTGTCCGTGAGCATGGACTCGCATTGATACGCAGCGTTATCGATGGCATTTTAGAATCCAAGAACCTTGATGCTATCGTGTATCCGACCTCGCCGAGGCGTCCCTCACGCATTGATGCGGATTCGAGTCCTGGAGGTACCAGGCGTGTCTCTCCAATTCGGCTAGCGAACTTGACGGGTTTCCCAGATCTCGTGGTGCCAGCTGGATTTACCGGTAACGGTTTACCGGTCGGTATTTCATTTTTGGGAACAGCGTTTAGCGAACCCAAATTGTTAGCGTTGGGCTATGCGTTCGAACAAGTTACGAAGGCGCGACGTCTACCAATTAATACGCCGTCTCGACCTAACGAAATTATTGCTATCGGTCAGTAGCTCGAATGAAGACACTGCGTGATGGAGGATGCGATGAGCGAGAGAAAAGCTAACACTTCGTGGTTTTGGGTAAAGTTTACTGGAATGGTACTGGTAACGCTCAGCATGACCACGTGCGGTGGCGCAGAACCACCCGTTGACGATGCAATCGTCGAACCTTCATTGGTCGAGCCGGATGTGTCAACACTTACACCAGACGCGACCGACGAAGACATTATGCAACACATGCTCTGGGTCATGGAGAATCAAACTATTTCGACAGAGTTAACGCAGCACTTTCCAGATATTGACCGTGCCCGCGCATATGACATCCAGCGTTTGCGGTTGGAGCATCGAGAGCAGACAGAGGCGAGAGTCGGTTGGAAAATTGGGTGGTCTAATCAACCTAATCCACGTGTTGCGATCGATCCAGTGTTTGGACACATTATGGGGTCCAACGTATTGGAACCTGGCCGTGAGGTGTCGCGAGACCACTTGATCGAGGGCAGTATTGGCCTCGAGGCGGAGGTTGTGTTCTGGCTGGATCAGGACTTGCCTGGGCCTACCGTAACCCGGGAGGATGTGATTGAGGCAATCGCAGAAGTCGCTCCTGTCGTGGAATTAATCAAACCGCGGGTGGCAGCCTATGACAGTGAGTCGCTCGCGATACCGGCTGGAGGCGAGCAACCGATCTCGGATTGGCCCAATCGTCATAATCACGGGATTATTGACAATGTCTGGCACATCGGCGTGATTTTTGGTTCGAATCGGGTGGGCGTTGACGAAGTTGATTTTGTGAACGAGCGGGTGTCGCTTGCTGTTAATGACGAAACTATCGTGGAAGGGCGTTTCTCGTGGACGATGGGACGCGATCCGATTCAAGGCGTTGTTTGGCTTGCGAACGAATTGCTGAAGTACGGCCATCAATTAAATGCAGGCGATTTTGTTATTACGGGCTCTGTAGCCTATACAGAATCGGTGTTTCCTGGTGATAGGGCGACACTGAAGTATTCCAGTCTTGGTACAATCGATATGTCAGTGGCCTCGACGCCTTAAATACGTCGACTATTGACGTGGGAATAGGTCTGGATTGTCGGTAAACAACGCATCGACGCCCAGGTTGAACAGGAAATGCCACATTTCCGCTTCTACATTTTGAAATGGTTCTGTTGATGACGATCGAAACGTATAAGGCGTCACTGACAACCCAACCGTGTGTGCGCGGGCGACAAGCTTAGGTTGCGCGGAGATGATTGATTTAGCCGGCCCAATGCCTGTAGCGAACTCGGCGATTTCCTTCAGCCACTTGTCCGAAATTGGTGCCGCAGGATCTTGTGCACCGAAGAGAAAGACCCGTGGCAGTAACGGCTGCTTCGCGGCGATGGTTCGTAGACTCGCTGCATCAAACGACTGGATAATGACTGGCGTTGTTGGGTCGGTTGCCGGTTCGTCCAAACCATTACTGCGGAGGACTTCCAGTACGAGAGTCGCCATATCAATGCCGGCTGCCTCATAGGCACTCGGACTTTTTAATTCTGGAAAAAGGCCTGCTTGACCGCGGATGAGGCTGATCGCTTCTTGCCAGGTCGGAATTGTGGCACCAGCGAATTCTTCAGAGAACCAGCTCCCAGCATCCAGTGTCTTAATTTCAGCAAGTGTAAAATCTCGTAGTAGCCAGCGTCGATAGTTCTTCCCGGATCGTAAGACCGTCGTATAACGATCTGGAAATATTTCTTCCACGTTGGTTGTCCGTTCAAGACTATCGTCGTGGAGGCATACAAGAACACCATCGCGGGTGACTCCGAGATCTTGTTCCACGAAATCGGCACCTTGGGTAAGTGCCAGTTGGTATGCAGCGAGGGTATGTTCGGGAGCGTAGGCCGATGCGCCGCGGTGAGCGACGAGGGTTTTATCCTGATACTGTCGCGAGGATCCCATAATCGTCAGACTGCAGATGATTACTAGGCTGAACAGGAGTTGTGCGCCGTAGAAGGCAGAAGAAGCGTTTCGTGTCATTGATACACCGCCACAGTGTTACGAGGGGTTAAATTTTCACGAGGAATTGCCAGCAGTATCACCCCAAATACAAAGTCTTCTACGACAGAATGAGCAGGCCTAGCGTTTGTGTGTGATTATGTGCGACGATCACAAAATGGCCAAGCTTCTCTTGTTATTCATTTTAGTTCCGGCGACAGAATTAGCGTTACTTATTGAGATTGGGTCCCGTATTGGGACTATCAACACGCTACTCCTTATCGTTGTGACCGGAGTGTTAGGTGCTTCACTCGCGAGTCGCCAGGGTCTTGCGGTGTTACGTCAGATTCAGAACGAGACGGTACGTGGTCAAATGCCTGGCAGTGCCATTGTTGATGGGGTGATTATCTTAGTGGCCGGAATCGTCCTGATGACACCGGGCATCCTTACAGATATTCTTGGATTCTTATGCCTCATACCAGCAACTCGCAGCCTTATTAAAGGTCGGCTGTGGCAAATGATCGAGCGGGCAGTCCACAACAATCGAGCCAGAGTTGTCGTCAACATGGGTGCGTCAGAGACTCAAGATCATAGACCGAATGATCAAGATCAATCCTGGCCTCCGTCATTTCCACATCAATAGTGGTGGTGTGGGGGCAGACATGTCACTCTTCGGTTCAAAAATACTCAGTGACTACGAGTCTGAGTCGAGCTTGAGCGCCACCGAATTAATGCAGTAGCGGAGGCCGGTCGGCGTAGGTCCATCATCAAAAACATGACCAAGATGTGCGTCGCAACTGCCGCACCGTACTTCGGTTCGACGCATTCCAGATGACAGATCGTCTACTGTAGTAACTTTTGTATTTGCCGCTGGTTTGAAAAAGCTTGGCCAGCCAGTTCCGGAATCAAATTTGGTGCTGGATTGAAAGAGTTCGTTGTCACAACAAACGCATCGGTAAGTTCCATCTTGGTCGCAGTTGTAGTACTTGCCGCTAAATGGCGGCTCGGTGCCTCCCTTGCGACATACGTCATATTGCTCATCAGTAAGATCAGCACGCCAGTCTGCATCTGATTTTTCTATTGGTTTCGACATCGTTACCTCATAGGCAATCTAGGACACCCTAGGCAGGACTAGGTGAGTTACTGAGTATTATAGCGTAGAGCTTTATCGCGATTCGATGCTTGGCATTTAGAGACGGATTGTCTTGTGCTAGGATGAGTCGGCATTGATATCTCCTGTGTTCTGATGGTCATGTGAAATGATTTCTGGGCTGCCTTGGACGACGTGGCTGTTGTTAGTTGCTGGTGTTGGTATCGGTTTGGTTGTCGAAGTCTATTTCGTTTTGGCTCACCGCGTGTCTCGGTCCAGTCGTCGTCCATCGAATCAGCTATCCCCGCCTCGGTAGGTTACTCAATATATGGATTTGACAATCATTATCAGTGTTCTCGTTCTCTATCTGATTGTTTTACTTGGCATTGGCACTTGGGGGGCACGCGATACCAAGAATCTCGCGGGCTACTACCTGGCAAATAAACGACTCCCTGGTTGGGTGGTTGGTTTTAGTTCTAATGCTACGGGTGAGAGTGGATGGCTCTTGCTGGGATTGACAGGTATGGGATACGCAGTCGGGGCTCATGCACTCTGGGTAGTGCTGGGGGAAGTTCTTGGCGTGACGTGCGGCTGGGTCTTGGTGGCGATTCCCTTTAAACAGTTTACTGACCGTTATGGGTCTATTACCGTGCCGGATTATTTGGAGTCCAGATTGCGGGATAAGAGCCAGGCCCTGCGTCTCGTCAGTGCAGTCATTGTGTGCAGTATGGTCATTGTGTATACCGCAGCGCAAATGACGGCGTCTGGTAAAGCGTTTGATGCGTTTCTCGGGACAGGTTACACAGGCGGCGTGCTGATTGGGGCGGCGGTGATTTTCTATTACACGACTATCGGAGGCTTTAAGGCTGTTGCCTATAGTGATTTCGTTCAAGGGCTCTTGATGTTTTGCGGTCTTCTTGTGCTGCCAGTCGTTGGTGTCATCGCCGCGGGAGGCTGGATACCCCTGATGAGTACTTTGCACGAAATTGATCCGAACTTGCTGCAGCCAATGGGAGAGTTTGGTCTTTCGTGGTCAGGAATAGTCAGTGCATTAAGTTTTACGGGTATTGGCTTAGCATTTTTAGGGGCACCGCAATTGTTAACAAGATTTATGGCAGCGCGATCTCGCGATGACATCGTTTCTGGTAGTGCGGTGGCTGTCATCACAATCATTGTTTTTGATATTGGTGCGGTACTGACAGGCATGGCTGGGCGTGCGTTATTTCCCGGGTTGCTCGATGCGGAGATGATTTTACCGAATATGGCTTCAGCCCTTCTGCCTTCAGTGTTGACAGGCGTGTTTATGGTAATCGTGTTAGCCGCGATTATGTCAACGGCAGATTCGCTCCTCATTCTGGCGTCATCATCTGTCGTGCGTGATGTCATACAGAAAGTGGTGCGACCGCAGTTCACAGAGTATGAATTGTCACGATACGGTAAAGTCACGACTGGACTGATTGGCCTGACTGCACTGACATTTGCGTTGGGAGCAGAACGGGTTATCTTCTGGTTTGTCTTGTTCGCCTGGTCAGGACTCGCATCAGCATTCGCTCCTGTTGTCCTTTGTTCATTGTTTTGGAGGCGGACCACTTGGCAAGGTGCGGTCGCAGGTATGACAGCCGGATTTTTAGCTACCGTAAGCTGGGTATTGATCTTTAAAGATCGCTTTTACGATCTTTATGAGATGTTTCCTGGTTTTGCCACAGGATTCATTGTGACCATTGCTGTTAGTGTCATAACAAAACCCAACGATGAGGCGGTAAAGGAATTTAAAGAAATTTGGAAAGAAGTGAACTAAAAAAAGCCAGGCAGGGATTAGTGTGTCTTCAGCTTCGTAAAAAATGTAGTAGTTCTACTGGAGCGTGTCAGTGAAATCAGAGCTAGGAGTAGGTGGTGACGGCATAACCAACCAGGCTATGACGTAGGCAGCGATTCCACCAATGATGAAGCCGGGCACGATGGACAGCACTGTCCACAGGAGACGGGCTGCTGTAGGGTCGACACCGAAATACTCACCAACTCCACCACAGATACCAGCAATCTTTCGGTTGGTCGCTGATCGTGTAAGGCGTCGATCAGATCTTGCGTTCGCCGAAGTTATGGAGTCTGGCATGATTAGCCAGGCTAGAAGATATACGGCAATACCGCCGAAGATGGCTCCAGGCACAATTGATACGATCACCCAAATGAGTCTGACGATGGTGACTTCGATATCTACGTACTCCGCGATGCCACCACAGACACCAGCGAATTTTCGTTTGGTGGCGGACCGGCGGAGTTGTCTCGGGTCAAATGGGGGTACGGCAGTGGGTTGTCTCTGATCGGTACCGCATGCCGGGCAGAAATTCGAGTCCGCCGGTAAGCTTTGCTGGCAGTGTCGGCATGTCATAGGGTATGCCTAGTTTTGATAGGTTTGAAAAACATTAGCATTTCAAACTATTCTAACACAGTGATCAGGACGCACTCTTTCGCTATTATTTGTTTTGTTGCGAATGTTAAGGCTGGTTCAGTTTCTATTTGAGCCCCTTGAATCGATCGGATGAATTGATCGCATAATGTTGTCCGGCCTTCACTCTTACGAAGGTAAGCAATGTGACTGCAGGAGAAACTGTTCGAAAGGAGTTGCTATGCAGGGTTATGTGCTGAATGGCTTATTGGCCAGTTTGCTGTTGTTGGTTCCGGTGGTTGTAGAGAGTGCACAGTCAGACACGCCGTCGGTGGAACAACAAATCGAGGAGGCGGTCAATCCATTGCCGGAGATGATGCGCGAGGGTGCTGCTGTATGGGGTTATGATGACGCAGGAACCCTTGTCTTACTTCGAGAAGGCACCAGTAATATTTCCTGCATGGCTAATGACCCGTCTGTCTTGCGAGGTTACGTTGTCACCTGCTACTACCAGGGCATGGAGGCGTATGTGAGGCGTAGTTTGGACCTAACCAAGAATGGTGCTGATACACCAGAACGTATGAGGACGTTAAAAGCTGAACTCGATGACGGTAGCCTCACGTTACCTGACCGCGGCGTTATTTATGAGCGTGCTGGGAATGACGAGGAGTTCAGCGATGTCGGTATGAAAGTGTTCTTGCCGAATGCGACTCCGCAATCCACCGGCTTAACTTCGCTACCAAGTCGTCAACACCCCTGGTTGCGAGAACCTGGCACTAGTCAGGCACATATCATGATACCGATGTAATGATTTAGGGTGCCGATTGTTGTATGTAACTAGATGTTAGGGTGTTGCGAGAGTATTAGCACATCTGCGGCGGTTCTATTGAGAGAACCTCTTCTGCCAAAAGATTATTTGCTTTCGCTACTTACGGCTGACGAGTTGAAGGCACTCTGAATGGTGAGGAGGTCGACACCCAAGACTGCCTGGGCGATTGCATTCAGGTCGTTCGATGAACCTTCGAAATGAAATGTACGATGTACGTGGCTGAGGGAGGCATTCGGCGAGAGGGCAGCCGCAGGTGAGGATGTTTCAAGTTCATAGAATGGTCCCAAGGGTGGGGTCGTAGCGTCTGGTGGCCCATCGTTATAACTGTTTAAGGCATCACCGGCGTAGGGAGCATCTTGAAGCTCCCACATTGAGTTCACATAGTCGGTGATTCCATCTGGCAGGGTGTAGTGGACCACAGTTAACAGGTTCCTGGACGAATCATAACTGCCAATGACCGGGGTAGCCCGTTTTGGTGTAAGACCGATCTTGCTGCGGTACTGCCCATCTCCCTTAAAGAACAGTGTGTTGTCCTGAGCGAGTAAACGGTCGTCTGGGACCGCACCGAAGTAAGTATCGTTCACAATGGGTCCCAAATCTTCGACGGACCCATCACGATATGGAATCACGACCGTGGTCACTGGTGAATGTTGAAACATACCGAGAATCCAAATAGACAGCAGACCAGTGTCCTTATTCCAGGTGTTAGAACCTGTGTTGGTAATCGTGTTGTCGGATTTGTAGGCGACCATTTGGACGCTCGAGCCAAGCTCGACCCCGAGTGTCTGCTGCAGTTGCGCTTGGTCGAGTAATCGTACGATCCGATCGATCCGCAAATCAAACACGGTGCCGGTGTAGTTGGTGACCTGCGAATCATGTCGGAAGGTCACGTGCTGCGCATCGTGGGACACGACCGCGTAGGCATCGGTGTCGATCAGCGGTGGTGTTTGCCAATGGTCTAGGTCGAAGGGGTCACCTGGTGCAAAGAAGATGGAAAATTGACCACCCTCAGGACCGAGCCAAAAGCGATCCTCACCCCCCAACGCGTTGATATGTGGTTGATGCTCGCCCGATGCGATCAAGGATTTATTAAGCCAGCCGTACCCCGTGCCGGTTGCGGCATCGGCCGTGCTCGTCATGACGCGACCCTGCCAGGCCGGTACCACGACGACTTGCGGTCCATTCGGATCATCACCGAGGACGACAACATTCGTATGTTCTTCAAGAAACGTCCGGTCCTCCAGGAATGTGGTTGCGCTGCCTGCTGTTTGTTCCTCTCTTGTCGTCATTTCACTGCACCCCGTAATGCTGACTAGCGACGCAACAATTATCCAGGATACTTGTTTCACTCCGTCACCTCATGATGTAGACACGGACGTCCGATTCGTGTTTTCCGCGATAAATGAAGCGTATCATGACATCCTTCAGCCGAACACTAAAGAGGGCATCAAACTCTCTGTTGTATAATCCGTATCGAAAGAAAGAGAGTGCATTGGATGAAATCGATTTGGATCATCGGGTTTTCGTTAATTTGTCTAACCAGTTGTCAATCAGTCCAGGAAGAAATTCCTCAGGTTGAGAGCTGGACAACAGCTGAGGGCCCGCTCGCAACCCGTTGGACGTCTCAGGTGACGCCAGAGACTCCGCATGCCGAGTACCCGCGTCCGCAGATGGTACGCGACGCTTGGATCAATCTCAACGGGTTGTGGGAGTACGCGATTCGTCCACTGGAAGACAGTCAACCGGATAACTTTGACGGTTACATCTTGGTGCCGTTCGCTCCTGAATCATCCTTGTCCGGAGTCATGCGTTCGGTGGGTGAAGACGCGCAACTCTGGTATCGGCGGACCTTTAATACGTCGGAACTGTCTGATGACGGGCGGGTGTTACTGCATTTTGGAGCCGTCGATTGGCGTGCCACTGTATGGTTGAATGGTAATCAGGTAGGTCAGCATGAGGGTGGCTATGATGCATTCACGTTCGATATCAGCGACAACATTGACTCGGCCGTTCCTGAACAAGAATTAGTTATAGCAGTCTGGGACCCTGTTGACACGAGCATTCAACCGCGTGGCAAGCAGGTTAACCAACCTGAAGGCATCTGGTATACGTCGGTCACAGGTATTTGGCAGACGGTGTGGTTGGAGCAGGTGCCAGAGTCATCAATCGCCTCTTTGGAGATGACATCAGACATTGATGCGAATGTTTTCCGTTTACGTGTGAACGCACGAGGCGGGGCCGATAGCTATCAGGTTGAGGCAATTGCAAGTGTCGGCGGTGTGCAGGTCGCACAACAGCGCGGTGCTGTCGACGATCTTCTTGAAGTAGTCATTGACGACCCGAGGCTCTGGTCTCCAGAAGATCCGTTCTTGTACAACTTAACGGTTCGTTTGGTTGGTGACGGGGATCCAGTGGATGAGGTGACGAGTTATTTCGGGATGCGGAAGATCACTGTTGCGACGGATTCCAGTGGTGTTAATCGATTATTTTTAAACAATAAACCAGTGCTGATGTTGGGGCCACTCGATCAGGGTTGGTGGCCTGATGGCTTGTATACAGCACCCACCGATGAAGCGTTGCAGTATGACCTTGAAATTACCAAGCAACTTGGATTCAACATGGTCAGGAAGCATGTGAAAGTGGAACCAGAACGCTGGTACTACCACACTGACCGTCTTGGATTACTCGTTTGGCAAGATATGCCAAATGGCGATCGGCACATTGAGCGGACGGGACCCGACCTCGTGCGTTCGAGCGATTCTGCATCGGTCTATCACAAGGAATTGAAGGCGATGATTGATACTCACGCCAATCATCCCAGTATTGTCGTGTGGGTCCCCTTTAACGAGGGCTGGGGCCAGTTTGACACTGATGCAGTGTTGTCGTTGGTCAAGGAATACGACCCGACGCGGTTAGTCGATGGGCCAAGTGGTTGGGCGGATCGAGGGAGTGGCGATATTTACGATTTGCATGATTACCCTGGACCACCGCTTCTAGCTCCGGTGGAATTAGACCGAGCAGTGGTGTTAGGCGAGTTTGGCGGTTTAGGACTGCCACTCGAAGGACACTTGTGGTGGAACAAACGGAATTGGGGCTATCGGACGTATGCGACTACGGACGAATTGCACGAAAGCTACGAGGAATTAATGAAGCGTCTCAGCCCGCTGGTGGCCAAGGGTCTTGCAGCAGCGGTCTATACCCAGACGACGGATGTGGAAGGGGAGGTTAATGGACTTATGACCTACGACCGTGAAGTCGTAAAATTCGATGCCGAGTCTCTCACGGCCATTCACCAGGCGCTCTATGCTCTGGTTGCACCTTGAAGATCTACTAATCCAAGTGGAAGTGTTTACCAGATCACGTAGTCTGTAACTTCGACCCGTTTGCCGTTCTCTCTCAGCTCGGTCACGTTGGGTCCTTCGAGCAGTTCACCGCGCTCGCCAAATTGAGTAATGATGCGGTTTGGCTGTTGTATCTCGCTGTTGATAAAGTCCATTTGAAACGCCACCCAGACTTCAATTTCTCCAGGTTCAAAATTTCGAATGTCGACCGTCACCCCATACTGACCATCCGCAACCGTCATGCGCCCTTCTTGGAAGAGCATGTCAATGGGTGTTTCGGGATCGAAGTTCATATCCTTGTGTCGAAGTTCGTAACCCAGCAGGGCTCCATCCCGGAGGTCTGTTGCGCCTGTAATCGTAATTACGCCACCATCACGGTGGGCGCTCATCGATAATTCGATCGTTGGGGGTGGAGTCTCGCATGAGACTATTGCGAGCATCCACATTATGCTTGAAAAGATTCGTCGCCGAGCCATAACTCTCAATTACAGTCTGTCATGTTTGGTTATCGAAGAATCGCACTGAGTTCGGTGCCATCTTCACGGTAAAAATTAAATTCAATACGATTGTCCTCAGTGCCGTTCAGTAAAAACAACTGGGTGGCTTGTTCGGGGCCATCACGATAGATGGGGAAGAGGACGGTGCTCTTTGGCGAGCCCGTCGCTGTCATGGACGGCAGAAGCGCCGTGATGGTTTCATTTCTTAGGTTCACAGTTTTTTGCTCTGCGGTCATGGCGATCGCAATGTCGCTGATGATCCGGACACTACCTCGAAAGTTACCCTTGTCGGCTAAATCGACATGCGTAAAGGCTACCTGACGACCAGCTGGCAGGATTTGATAAGTGCGCTTCAACAGCTGACCATCTTCATTGTAGACGAGTAAACGAACGTCGGCCGCTCCCTCAGTGTCATTCGTTGCAAATAGGGTAAAGCTGGTTTGTCCATGTCGAACGATGCTTGGATAGGTTTCAATGGGAAACCAGCTTTCCCGGATGCTGCCACTTAGAATTTGATGTTCGGAAACAAGCGTCTGGCCTTTGTGAAAACTAACAATCGCGCTCCCGCTTGCTGTTCCGGAGTACGACGTAAACATCGCAAAGCCCGCTTCAACTGTAGTCGCGTGCTTTGTAGAATCCCAAATGTGCGCTCCATGGGGCGGTATGTTTAAGGAGAACTCGCTTGCACCACCAATAGTTAAGGGTTCGCCGCTCAAAGCAAAGAAATTCAACGCACCCATCAGCGATTCACCACTTGTATTCATCAAAATAATTTTAGTCTGATAACCATTGCCCACTTGAATACGTGGGAAGGTTAGCGGGTGATCTTGCGTGGACGGTACACCGTGAACCATTGGAGCGGATGTGACAATGTCCTCATTACGATCATTGGTAGCAACGGTTGTCGAGATGAGGCCAAAGTTGTGATCCGAAAGGAACATAATCGAACTGGAGCCATCGTTGTCTACGTAATCGTTCAAGGTCCAGGTCGCGCTTGCCTGAGCCGCCAGTTCGAGTGAAGTGACCCGAGAGGCTGTTCCAGCTTCAGAATATGCCGTCAATGTTACGGTGATCGGCGTCTCGTTAGGATTCACAATATCGGCCATGGTCTGTCGATGCTCTTCATTGCGAATAAAGACGGTGGCCGTTCTGACCAATGGTGGCGCTACAATTCCCGTTTCACTAATGAGAACGCGACTTTCTCGTTGCGAGAGTTCGTCAAACTGCGTGGTCATGCGGGTCAGCATGGCGATGCCGCTGTTAGGGGGAGTGGTGCCGGATGCCATCGCCCAGCCACGTTGAGTTTCCAGTCCCGTACTCGCACTGGACGATTGGTATGATTGGACGCCACGTGCTGGCACCGCACTTTCATAGGTCGACCTCGCGAGATCGTGCAGCATAATATTCGACGCGAAACCTTGTGACACATACAGGCGTTGATGGACGCTGTCGAATGTCAGGCCACGGGGGTCCCAGATTTCATCGGCACGAACTGGGCCAAGTTGACGCGTTTCAAAGTCCGGCTGTCCAATCACATGCTGTGCTAGTGGTCCGTTGTCGAGTCGGTCCGGATGGGCATCAAAAATTAATATTCGGTC
>CAZMUA010000017.1:0-68709 GCA_964569695.1 uncultured Woeseiaceae bacterium | reverse complement strand
GGCTTAACATGAAAATCTTTAGTGGTGGTGGAACAGGCACCTATAACATGGACCATGAAACCCCTGGCTTCACCGACGTGCAATCGGGAAGCTACATCTTCATGGATACTTCGTACATAAGTATTGGAAGCCGTGACAACAACGAGACATACACAGACTTTGCTCCGTCACTCACAATCGTAACGACGGTTTTGACTTCCCAATACGAAGGACGCGCTACCACGGACGCTGGCGCTAAATCCTGCACTATCAATCGGCCTTGGCCGAGTGTCGTGGGAGAAACGGGTATGTCTTACACTAGCGGATCAGATGAGTTCGGTACCATTAGATACGAAAACCCAAGTCGCACCTATCAGACCGGCGAGACGCTTGAATTGGTCGTGTCACATTGTGACCCAGTGGTGAACCTTTACGATCGCATCTACGCAACACGGAACGACCAGGTTGAAGCGATCTGGCCCATCGCTGCGCGCGGTAAGAACCAATAATACTGCCTCGCTGCGTCGCTATAGGTACAGCAGGAAACCATTTTACTTGACCTGCATCTTGGCGGTGATTGTGACCACTACCCCGAGAATAATCACCGCCGAGCAGGCAAGCGTCCAATTACTCATTACCTCGCCTCCAAGCCATGCGCCAACGATCAGAGCGATGATTGGATTGACATAAGTGTACGTTGCAGCTTTTGCTGGGGTTGAAGCCTTTAGCAGAAACAGGTACATGGCATAGGCTATCGATCCTGGACCAATCAGGTACACGACCGCCATTACCGACCGCAGCGACAGCGTGGCCATATTAAATTGGCTCAGTTCACCTATCGCCAGGCTGACGCTTAATAAGATCAGGCCGCCACACATCATTTGCATGCCCACCGCAAGTGGCTGAAACCTTGGTTGGGGTGCATGCCGCGAATAGATGGAACCCGTCGACCAGCACAGCGTAGCGAACAAGATAGCTCCAGCACCTCTCGGATCGATTTCTGAAACACCTCCTATCTCGCTAGGGCTGATCAAGAGTCCAAGTCCGATGAAGCCAATGACTAATCCGAAAACCACCGCCCCAACGGGAGGTGCACCCCCTGGTCTTAACCAATCCATCAAAATAATCCAAAAGGGAACAATAGCAATCATTAAGGCTGTCAGGCCGGATGGCACGAACTGTTCTGTCCAAGTCACACCCCCAATGCCGCAGGCAACCATTAAGCCGCCAATAATGAACGCCGACTTCCAGTGTTCAGGGTTGGGCGTCTCGTCTGTACGAGTACTCGCCCACTGGTAGAACAGCGCCCCCCCCAAAATGAATCGAACCCCAGCCATCAAAAACACCGGTATGGTCTCGATACCAAATCGAATAGCGAGATAGGTCGTACCCCACACAATGTAGACGGTTGCAAAAGCAAGGACAACGGAAAGGCGGACGCCAGTTGACACGCGAATCCCTATTCAAGCTGTGCAGCGAAAAGAGAAGGAAGCAACCATGCTTGCTTTAAAATCGGGCCCATATCATCTGATAACAGACAGCGCCTAGGAAACCACCGATAATGGGACCGATAACGGGAACCCAGGCGTACGACCAATCCGAATCTCGTTTACCACTAATGGGCAGCACGAAATGAGCCAAACGTGGTCCAAGATCACGAGCAGGATTAATCGCATACCCAGTTGAACCACCAAGTGATAACCCTATCGACCAGACCAACACGCCAACCAGAAAAGGACCAAACCCTTGAGGAAATCCAGTTTCGGGGTTCAGATTGACCGGCGCTAGAATCGCCAAGACTCCAAGAACCAGCACGAACGTGCCAATAATCTCAGTTATCAGATTCATCGTCGGCTTCCGTACCGCGGGTGCCGTACAAAATACCGCTAATTTCGCATCTGGATTTTCGGTTTCCGCCCACAGAGGCTGGTAAACCAACCAGACCAGCACCGCACCAAAGAAAGCGCCGACCAACTGTGCAACCACATAGAAAGGAACCTCGGTCCAAGGAAATAGACCAACCGATGCCAAACCAATCGTCACCGCTGGATTGATATGCGCGCCGCTGACAGCACCAACCATATAGACAGCAATCGCAACAGCCAGACCCCAGCCCGTTGTGATCACTATCCAACCACTTCCATACCCTTTCGATCGACTCAAGAGGACATTGGCGACAACGCCATCACCCAATAGGACAAGAATCATCGTGCCGAGTAATTCAGCAGTGAACGTGGACATGCGGGCTCCTCACAAATTTGCTTTCTCTAGCGAAGCTAATCAAACCGTGCCTATCGAGAGAAAGAAGCAGAAAAAGAAAAGTGACCTGTCAGATACCTGCCCTTGCATTGAAGCTGAAATTTTAGCACTGTCCAAGATATTAAACAGTAACCTTCCGAGAAAGTTTCGCACTGGCAAGCAATCAGATAGGGATAAATTCAGGCGGTGCACCCTAGAAGTCGGTGCGCGATCCATAATGAGAAGGTGACACTTCGTCAGGCTGGCCCGCACCGTCGTTACAATCCACTACTTAGTGAGTGGGTGCTGACATCTCCCGCTCGATTGGAGCGGCCATGGCGAGGCCAGATGGAAACTGTGGCAGCGGTCGAACGTCCTCAATACGATCCAGAATGTTATTTGTGCCCGGGAAACACTCGTGCCGGAGGTGTGCGTAATCCAAAGTACTCAGACACGTTTGCCTTCGACAATGACTTTCCAGCGATTGAACCAACGGCCAAGACCGCTTTCTTAGAACGCTCAGAATTGCTCAAGAGTCAACCGGAATCTGGAATCTGCCGTGTCCTCTGTTTTTCACCACGGCATGATCTTTGGTTAGCACGAATGTCAGAAACTGAAATTGCTAGCGTAGTGAATAGCTGGATTAGTGAACTCACCGACTGCGGGAAGCGTAGGGATGTTCAATACGTGCAGATCTTCGAAAACCACGGTGAGGTGATGGGCTGCAGCAATCCACATCCACATTGCCAAATTTGGGCCGTTAGTCATGTTCCAACCATTCCTGCACGAAAAATCTCGGCACAACAAACTTACTTCAAGCAACATGGATCCGATCTGCTTGGAGATTACCTCGATGTGGAATTATCCGAAGTTGAGCGCATCGTATACACCAACGATGACTGGGTGGCACTTGTACCATTCTGGGCCGTTTGGCCATACGAGCTAATGGTGATTCCGAAACGCCGAGTAGCCGCTCTGACGGATCTTAATGAGATTGAGCGCAAGAACCTTGCTTCGTTGATCGCAAACGTAACGGTGCGATATGACAATCTATTTCAGTGCGAATTCCCTTATTCGATGGGTTGGCACGGATGTCCAACCGACGGAAATCAACATCCAGCAGTTAGAGTCCATGCGGTCTACCATCCTCCATTACTCCGTTCTCAGACGATACGAAAATTCTTAGTAGGGTACGAATTGACGGCTGAGCCCCAACGGGATTTAACAGCAGAAATGGCCGCTGAGCAATTACGCGCGGTTTCTGGTCAACACTATTTAATCTCGAACCCGAATATCACTGCCGATCAATGATGACAGACTTCTCCCTCCACGATCAGGTCAGTGCCGAATTTGAGCAAGCCTTCAGGCAACGACCAGTGGCCGTTGCCCACGCCCCTGGCCGAGTGAACCTTATCGGCGAACATACGGATTATCAGGAAGGCTTTGTCCTACCAATGACGGTAGATCGATACGTTGCAGCAGCCTTCGCACCACGTTCGGATCGAATAATCCGTGCCCACGCATCCCTGTTCAACAAGACGGTTGAGTATCCACTCGATGGTTTGAGGCCAATTGGTCAAGGCGTTTGGTCTGATTACATAATGGGCACGGCTTGGGCAATGCATGAAGCTGGCTTCCCTCTCATAGGAATCGACATTGCGATAAAAAGCGATCTACCGATGGGAGCTGGCTTGTCTTCCTCTGCAGCGCTAGAAGTTGCAACGGCACGAGCACTTTGTAGCGTTAGTCAATGCACCTGGGATCCAATAGTGATGGCGCAATTCGCCCGCCGTGCTGAAAACGAATTCGTAGGAGTAGGCTGTGGCATCATGGACCAAGTAGCATCGGCCGCTGGCAAAGCGAATTGCGCCTTACTCCTTGACTGTCGTTCACTTCAATTCGAACTGGTTCGACTACCAAGCCAAGTTGGAATTGTTGTCATGGACACAGGTGTTAGACGGAGTTTAGGGACAACCGAGTACAACACCAGGCGAAAAGATTGCGCCGCGGCATTCGCAGCCGTAAAAGCTTTCGCACCACACGCTGTAGCCTTACGTGATGTAAATGAAACCTTACTCGCAAGAGCCGAATCTCAACTGAGCAGTTCAACGTATAGACGAGCACAACACGTAGTCACAGAAAATTTGCGACCAATGAAATTGGCGAAAGCACTGCAGAGTGGAAAGTTTGAAAACGCTGGAAAGCTACTCAACGATTCGCACGCGAGTTTGCGTGATCTGTACGAAGTTTCTAGCCCCGAACTTAATCTTATTACCGATCTCGCACGAAGTGAATCGAGTTGCCTCGGGGCACGTATGACCGGTGCTGGCTTTGGTGGCTCTGCGATTGCTCTCGTCCGCACCGAAGGTATTCAACACTTTATTGACCAGGTCCAGCAGATGTACGCAAAATGTTCCGAACACCAGGGGAGTTTCTTTCACGGCAGCGCGGTCGATGGAGTGTCCGTGCGAGCCATTACCTAAACTGACCAAAAATGGATCCAGTTGCACACACACTCGTCGGTGCCAGTCTGGCGGAAACCCGTCTTGGCCGCCTCACTCCATTGGCTACTGTCACACTTCTCCTCGCTGCCAATGCACCTGACATCGATTCGATCGCGATGTTTCTAGATCGCGAGACGTCATTGCATATTCGACGCGGTTGGACACATGGGATCCTTGCGATGGCTGTCCTCCCGCTCATCCTGACTTGTCTTATGGTTGGATTGGACCGTTTACGATGCATAATCCTCAGACGAAACGCGGAACCTGTGGCACTCAAGCCTCTACTTCTTCTGTCATACCTTGGCGTTTTAAGTCATCCCATGCTCGACTGGTTGAACACCTACGGTATCCGACTCTTGATGCCATTCGACGACCGTTGGTTTTATGGTGACGCACTCTTTATTGTCGATCCATGGATCTGGTTGTTGGCGTCCAGCGCTGTGGTTCTTGCACACACACGGGCAATCACAAGTATCACACTCTGGATTGTCGCTGCGGGTGCAAGTAGCTCTCTCATACTTACAAATGACGTGACACCAATTGAGGCAAAGCTCTTTTGGTGTCTCGGTCTTGGCTGTCTCGTGGGTCTTAGAATCTGGGGTGGCTTGCAGGCGCGAATCACTCAAGTGGCTGCTAAGAGCCTGCTTGCGATGTTCGTCTATATCAGTAGCATGGCGTTAGGCTCACAAGTGGCCAAAACCCAGGTCCGGCAATGGTTACACGCCGAAGGAATCCAACTGAACAAGATCATGGCTGGACCGGTGCCGGCTAATCCCTTCGTGCGTGATGTCGTAGTAGAAGGCCCCCATCGCTACTATTTCCTACAAGTCAACTGGCTGGCCGCCGACCAGATACGCCCACACTCCCCTTCAATCGCGATCGGGGATAAAAGCCCGGTCGTACAAGCCGCATTGAAGGCTCCACACATCCAAGGTACCCGCCATTGGATGCGATTCCCAACCTACCAAATAGAACAAACGACCAATGGGTACGAGGTCATAATAAGTGATGCTCGGTATTCACAACGGCCAGGCGGTTTGGGTACTATTCGTGTTGCACTTGATCATCAGCTAAACGTTCAATAGGCTACCAAAGTACAATGACTAGGCTAATGCAATCAGTGCGCCACATTAACCTTCTTGACATAAGAGTGAACCATGACTGACTTAGGAAATATGAACACCAAACGTTGGCAGATTGTTGCCATCATTGCTGTCGTTCTGATCGGTGCCCTTGTGACTTATTACGTCACCCGAGCTCCGGCGCCGGCGCCAGTGACTGTCGAAACGATTGACGAGAGCGACGAGGCGATGGACACAGAAACCGAAACCGAAGAAGAGATTCAGCTGCCAGCTCTCAGCGAAAGTGACGCATTCGTTCGCGAACTAGTTGCAATGTTATCGGCTCATCCAACTCTAGCTGCGTGGTTAGCCACCGAAGAGCTAATACGAACCTTTGTAGTTGCAGTTGAAAACATGGCACAGGGTGACACCCCATCTCGACATCTTTCCCTTTTGGCACCACGAGAACCGTTTCGAATCAGTGGTGATTCGAGCCGTCTCATCATCGACCCGGACGGATACGCGCGTTATGATTTGCTCGTGGATGCGTTTAACTCACTTGACGTCGTAGGGTGCGGAGAACTGTATCGGCAGCTGAAGCCTCTGCTGGTCGAAGCTTACCGTGAACTCGGTTATCCCGAAGGAGATTTTGACGCGGCTATGAGTCGAGCTATCGAGTACGTAATGCGCACTCCAATTATCACGAGAGAAATCCCACTCCTGTCACGTACAGTCGCTTATGAATTCGCTGATGAAACCCTCGCCGCACTTGCTCCGGTTCAACAACAGGCCCTGCGCATGGGTCCTCGGAATCTGAGACTGGTGCAACGGAAACTCGGCGAGTTAACGACGGCTTTGGGGCTTCAATCCACGCCAGCAGCAGGACCCGAGCAATAGCGCTGATACGCATCTGTTGAACTGCAGGTTGTGAAGGTCTGTAATTATGGCGAGAGGCTGGGAAAGCAAAGCTGTTGAATCGCAGCAGGATGAAGCGTTACGAGATCGACAACGACAGTCGAAACGATCACTCACTGCGACTGAAAAGACTGCGGCCACCAAAAAAAATATGTTGGAACTGGCTCGCGCAAGGACCTTGTTGGATCTAGAAGGCGCTACGCAACCTGGGCATCGAGCGATGCTGGAGCGTGCACTTGCTGCCTTGGATGAGCAATTAAGACCGACCGAAACCAACGACGATCGCTAACCGCGACTCACCGTACTAAGCTGGTTAAGTATCTCGCCATTCAGCGGGAGGCGTAATTTCGTCCATGGGTGTTCGCCCTGGATCGGGTCGACCACTACCTTCCAGTCTACTCATTACCTTCAGCGTCATGTCTCGATCACAGAGCATCTGACATGACAGTCGCACACCCGCTAGTCCCCGTTGATCTACACAAGAATGTTCCACCTCAGTCCAGCGATCGGGTTCACCCGAAACGAATTCGACACGGCAGGTAGTGCAGCGTCCGTTGCCTCCACAGGCGTGCAGCACATCCACACCGGCATCTTGCTCAATAGCAAGGACTAGTCGCTTCCCATCTGGAACATCGACCGTTGTAAATCCCTCAATAGTTAACTTTGGCATTCACTGCCCTCTCTAATCGTTGTTAGGTAACTCATCGGTGCAGATCACTGATACCGCACCACCAGTTACTGTCTAATAAAAACTTTACCATAATCTCAACCAACGTTACCGGTACACGTTTAGTGCGGTCGAAAACAGCTTCCTGTAAGAGCGTACCGATGGGTGGCGAACCATCTATAGAATGGACGCCCAAGGAATCGCACACCAGGTAACCAGCCCAGCCATCGCAATATAGTAAGTGAGGGAAGAGCCTCGGCGATGACAAACAGTGCATCAATGCCCACTAGTATCTGGCCTCCAGCCAACTTCACATGAAGTTCTTGTCTCACACCAACTGGAGCAATGCCTTCTATTGAAGGAGAAAACCCATCAGAAGCTATATCCACGAGTTGGAGTCGCTGATGTTTGTCCCGCGATTGTATTGAAGCCGCACTCGCACGGCAGACAGGGCAGGCACCATCGTAGTAGATTCGTGCCGGCCACCGAAGCTGCTGACTAGGGACTTGACTCATGCGTACATCGTAGCTTTGATCGCATACGGGTCACGTCAACCAGCATGGATTATCAATCTTACAGTTTGTATCAATAGAAGCGAATATGTGCCATTTTACTCCGGTTCTTGCTTAATCTTGTCGGAGTCTATTTATACGTCTTCTCCCAATTCCTGCGAGCTAAGACAGTGCTTTATGGAAGGTATATGACGAATCGTATCGATAGTGCGACATTCTGCAAACAAGCATTCCTAGAGACAGTCAAGCACAACAAGACATAAACAGTTAAAATAACTTGTTACGAAGGAGACCTCACCATGGAAGACAAAGTTATCGATATAGGGAATCTGAAAGTCCCATCTATCCCAAGCAAGAAAATTGGGATGGGGCTTGCAGTCATACTAATTCTAGCGGGGTTGTCCAATACGCTGTACCAAGTTCAACCTGAAGAGGTTGGAGTCGTACTGCAATTTGGCCGCTATTCGCGTACCACCGATCCTGGACTTCGCATGAAATTGCCATTCATCGAAACGGTGCTTAAGGTGCCCATTCAGCGACAGTTGAAACAGGAATTCGGTTTCCGAACGCTTGAGGCTGGTATTCGCAGCCAATTCGACGCGCGACAATTCGCAGACGAGGCCGTCATGCTTACCGGCGACCTGAACGTAGCGGTGGTTGAATGGATTGTGCAGTACCGCGTTTCAGACCCTTACCAGTTTCTTTTTAAAGTTCGAGATCTTGAAGAAACATTTCGGGCCATGAACGAAGCAATCATGCGTGAGACTGTCGGTGACCGTACCGTCACGGAAGTCTTGACCGTCGGCCGACAGGACATTGAAACGCAGGTCCAAGAACAGCTCCAAGCACTCGTAGGGCAGTACGAAATGGGCGTTACAGTGGAACAGGTAGTCCTCCAGGATGTTAATCCGCCTGATCCAGTCAAACCGTCATGGGACGAGGTTAACCAAGCCCAACAAAACCGCGACCAACTCATTAGCGAGGCTATGGCCGAATACAATGCGGTGATCCCTCGTGCCCGTGGCGAAGCCGAGCAGACGATTCTACAAGCGGAAGGTTATGCGCTCGATCGCGTAAACCGTGGACTAGGTGATGCTGCACGCTTCAACGCTGTTTACGAAGCGTACCGCAGGGCACCAAATGTAACTCGCCAACGGCTCTATCTCGAAACGATGCAACGGATCTTGCCTGAAGTCGGCGGGAAGGTCTTTCTAGATAAAGACATGAATGGCCTCGTGCCTCTCTTACCACTCGAGGGACTTCTCAAAAATGGCTCGACGACTCCCCCATCCGGAGGTGCACAATGACGAATAGCACCATGACCAAGGTAATTATTGTTCTGGGAGTACTCTTTGTTCTGTCGAGCGCTACCTATCAGGTTCACGAAGTCAATCAAGTCATCATTACACAATTCGGTGAACCAACCGGTGAACCGGTGACTGAACCAGGGCTTCACTTTAAAGTGCCGTTTATCCAGAAAACGAACTACTTTGAAAAGCGGTTTCTAGAGTGGGACGGTAATCCTAACCAAGTCCCGACCAAAGACAAGCGCTTCATTTGGGTCGACACCTACGCGCGATGGCGTATCGTTGATCCGCTTCGTTTTTTCCAGCGACTTCGAGATGAACTCGGCGCACAATCACGACTTGATGACATTCTTGACGGTGAAACTCGCAACGCCGTGGCTCGGTATGACTTGATCGAAATCGTTCGCAGTACGAACCGTGATCCGGACACGGTCCAGATAGAATCAGATGAAGAAACTGCGATCTTGGATGAGATCCAGATGGGGCGCCAGCAGATCGCTTCGGAAATTCTTGAACGAGCGGCGAGTCGAACATCCGACCTGGGAATTGAACTGCTAGATCTGAGACTCAAACGTATTAACTACGTGGAAGAGGTTCAGCAAGACGTCTTCGCACGAATGATCGCTGAACGGCAGCGAATCGCAGCGGAATTTCGTTCAGAAGGTCAGGGTGAATCCGCCAGGATCTCAGGTGAACGTGAACGTGATCTCGCTCAGATTCAGTCAGAAGCATATAGGACGGCGGAAGAACTGCGCGGTACTGCAGATGCCGAAGCGACCAGTATCTACGGTGAAGCCTATAATCGAGATCCGGATTTTTACGCGTTCACCAAATCGCTCGAAACCTACGAGCAAACGATGGATGCATCAACATTCTTTTTGTTAGGAACTGATAGCGAACTCCTCAAGTACCTCGAACAGACAAGATAATTCTGCTGGTTCGCTTCGGGTCCAAAACTACGACAGTCTGGTCGTCTCCGCATTGACGACCGGACCCTGTGCTGGTCATAACGCTAATGATCAGTTTGTTCGACTACCCCGCCATCGATCAACTGCCACGGCCACGATGATAATGTGTCCAACTATCATCTCTTCAACGAAATTTGGCCATCCGAGCACGGTGCTTCGGTTTCGAAGATATGCCATTAACACAGCACCCGTCAGCGTACCAAGAATTGAACCTTGTCCACCGGAGAGCGACCCCCCTCCAATCACCACAGCTGCAATAATGTCTAACTCTAACCCGATAGCTACGGTGGGATCGCCTTGTGTAAGACGGGCGAACTGCATCAAACCTGCCAAACCAGTAAGTAGACCTGCAAGTACGTAGAGCGATACCTTTGTGCGAGCGACTCGCACACCGCAAAGTCTAGCCGTTGCCTCATTCGACCCGATTGCATAGGCGTGTTGGCCGAGAATCGAATAGCGCAACACAACTACCAAAAACAAGCCTAGTGCTAACATTAGCCAGACTGCAGGCGCGAAAATAAGCATTGGTGGTGTCGGAATAGGACTCACCCATGCTTCCAGCCCTTGAGTCGGCGCAGTAATTGGAATACTGCCTGACATCCATTTCGCCACACCACGATAGAAGCCGAGAGTCCCAAGTGTTGCGATAAAAGGTGGCAGTCGAAGTATGGTAATCAGTAAACCATTGTACAAACCACAGACAGCTCCAACGCCAAGGGCTACACTGAGAGCAAAGACAGGCCCTCCCCCACGTTCAAGAACTATGGCAGTTGCGACACTTACGAGCGCAATGGCCGATCCCACTGATAAGTCAATACCACCGCTGATGATAATAAACGTCATGCCCATGGCCGCAATACCCACGATCATCGCGTGAACAGCAACGAGGCGTAAATCGAAGAGGGTCAGACTAGGATGTGGCGGAATCGCATAAAAAAATAAAACGGCTGCCACGAGACTCAAAACTGGTGCCAAGTTTCTGAGCGCACTTCGCGGTGGCAACCACTGCTGCATCAAATTCATCATGCGACAGTTTCCTCTCCACTTGACGCAACGGTGACTATGTCGTGTTCAGTCCACTGTTTCGTTGGCCTTACGGCTCGTAAGTGACCGCGATGCATTACCGCAATCCGGTCACAGACCCCAAGCAATTCCGGTACGTAGTCAGACACAAGCAAGATCGCTTTACCTCGACTGGCCAGTTGATCGATCCAGGCGTACAGTTGCGCTTTGCTCGCAACATCGATCCCACGAGTAGGTTCGTCGAGAAACAGCACATCCACATCGTGGTGTAAGAGTCTAGCAAATGCCCCCAGAAAGGTGCTCGATCTACTGATCCACATGTCCAACCCGAATACGTAGGCGTTCAACCCAAGTGGTAACCGCCACACTCATCTTGTATGTATCAAGCCATCCCCAACGGGAAAAAGGTTGCAATCGACTGAGCAACATATTCTGAGTCACTGAAAGGTTTAAAGCCAATCCCTCTGTCTGGCGGTTTTCGCTGAGCAATCCGACACCTTGCGATAAACGGTCAGCAGGTGTGACCTTCGCATTTGTTCCGGTCTGCCCCTGAATCGTCACATGCCCTGATCGAATTCGATCAAGCCCAAAGAGTGCTCGGAGTAGCTCCGTACGACCTGCACCAACCAGACCTGCAATACCAAGAATTTCTCCTCGCCGCAGCGTCAAGTCGATACCTTCGACAGGCTTATTGCCAGTTAAGCCTTCAACGACTAACAGTGGATCACCAAACGTTCGTGATGTCATTGGAAACATGTCCGGCAATCTTCGGCCGATCATTAATTCAATGAGTTCCGCAACCGAAACGTCTGCGGTATTCCCAACACCGGCTACACAACCGTCACGCAAGACGATGTAACGATCGGACACACGCTGCACCTCTTCAAGAAAATGAGAGATATACACAATCGCGACACCCTGACGACGTAACTCGGCAATGATTTCGAACAGACGTTCAATTTCTGCCAAACCAAGGCTACTCGTCGGCTCGTCCATGACGATCACCTTCGCCTCAATCAAAAGTGCGCGGGCGACTTCTACAACTTGCCGATCTGCCGGTGAAAGATCGGCTGCCAAGATATCACCTCGAATATCGGGTCGTCCGAGCCTTGCGAAGATTTCAACAATGCGATGCCGAAGAACCGTCGATCGAATGAAACCTGCCCAGTGTTGCTCTACACCGAGCATCAAGTTCGCCTCCACAGTCAAATGCGGCGCAACTGTCGATTCCTGATAGATCATCGCAATTCCAGCTGACCGGCTTGTCAACGGATCAACAGCAGCAAACGGTACACCGTCGATTGCTATTTGACCGCTGTCAGACTGAATCGCGCCTGAAAGGATTTTCATGAGGGTCGACTTACCCGCACCGTTTTCACCAACCAAAGCGAGCACTTCACCACTGTCCACACAAAGGTCGACACCATCAAGCGCTAGAGTTGCGCCGAACCGTTTTACTATGCCGGACATTTTCAAACGAGGAGGATCGTCCACGTGGTGTCGAACCGTATTCATTGTTCGAGATAACGCGACAGGTCTGGAGCAAGAAGCTGTGCTATGTCGGGTTCATGCATGTTCTCACGGGTTGCCAAACGCACGCCGGTGTTCTGACGAAGCTCAACAGGCTCAGATGCCAAATGCGCAACTGCTGTTTTTACACCTAAATAGCCCATCGCCATTGGGTCCTGCACAACGAGACCGTCCAGTTCGCCCTCGCTAAGTGCATCGACTAATTCGGAGTTAGTATCAAAACCAACAAAACGGATCTTCCCGGCCAAACCACGACTGCGAAGAGCCAAGAGCAACCCGAACGTGCAAGATTCATTAGCACAAAAAATTCCGTCGACGTTGTCATAAGTAGTCAATAAGTTTTCCGCTGCCACTTGAGCGGTTGCTGTGGTTACCCCCGAATACCGCTTCGGATCAATGAGTTCAATACTAGAAAACTCAGCTAAGGCTTCGACAAACCCTTCCTCCCGCCGCATCGTGCTCTCCGAACCTTCGGCATGACGTAACAGCAACACCTGACCCTCACCGTTCAGCAACTCGCCCAGATGACGACCTGCAAGGCGCCCACCTTCGTAGTTGTCGGTCGCCACATAACTAATGTAATCTTGCCCAACTTCCCCAGCGAGGCCAGAATCAATAATAACCACTGGAATACCAGACTGTGTTGCCAAACGCACCGAGGGCAATAACGCGTTTTCATCTAGCGGAGCCAGCACAATTGCATCTGCAGAACCTGTCAGTAAATTCTGTACGAGCGAAACCTGCTGATCACGGTCGTCTTCACGTTCAGGACCTCGATAAATGACAGTAAGGTTCCCCAACTCTTCTTCAGCCTGCAAAGCACCGGCATGAATCGACTTCCAGAAATCGTGCGTCGTACCTTTCGGAACAACTGCGATACGCAAGCGTGACTCCTCAAGGGTGACACCCCTGTCCGTGCTTTCACCGGTGCACGCTCCACAGAACGCAGCTATGAAACAAACAGTTAAAAAGTAACGTCGCATAACGCCAATTAGAGCACCCGAGTTGTTTCCAACTCAAAAACTTTTTACACGCTTAGCTTAACGGAGGAACAGTACACATGCACGGAAAACTGACAAAGCCAAAAACATCTTAGTTATATATGACGTTTCTGATTGAAGTAGACAATCCGAGATTGGCATCAACTAGAAATCTTTACCTAAGTGTTGCTGGTCCTAGAACATTCAACCACTCAGCGGCCACTGCAGCCGGTGTTCGCCCTTCTCGATCAACAGCCAAATTCATGTCACGCATCTGAGCAGCATCAATCGTTCCTACAAGGTCGGCTAGCGCTTCCACAACTTTCGGATTCTCAATCCGTAATCGATTACTCACAAGAATAATCGCATCGTAGGGAGGAATAACAGCTAAGTCGTCTTCAAGCGTAGTTAGGCCAAATGCTGAAATTCGACCGTCCGTCGAAAACGCACTAATCACATCAACTTCTGACTGCGCCAGCGCTTGATACATCAAGGATGCATCCATGGTGCGCTGGCTTTCAAACTCAAGAGCGTACTGATCGCGTAGTGACGTCCATTCCGGGCGACCAAAGAATTCGTAATCTCCGCCCATAACAAGACGAGGTGCGTGTCGCACGAGATCGCTGATGCGTTGAATATTTTCAGTAGCAGCATCGTCTCGTCGCATCGCTAGAACATACGCGTTCTCAAATCCTACAGGTCCCACGACTTGAACATCGTACGCATCGGCAAGCACGCGTTCGACCTCATGCAGGACCTCGCCTCGATTTTGCGAGGTTACGTCACGTCCCATGATCGTGGCCCAGATCGTTCCCGAATAGTCCACATAGACATCAAGATCGCCAGCACGTAGAGCATCAAATGCAACAGTGGATCCAAGTGATGACAAAACGGTCGTGTCAAGGCCAGTTCGAGCGGCAATCTGTCCAGACAAGATTTCACTCAGGATGTACTGCTCCGTGAATGTTTTGCACCCAATCGTAATCGGTCGTGTATCACTCTCGAACAATCTTGGGATCAGAGATGCTCCGGCCCAGCTATAAAGGGCACCGAAAATAAGGAGCACGACAACGACTGGCACTCGCTTCCGTGTACGGACACCCTTCTCCAACCATCGAATCAAGGTATCGAGCAGCTGCGCGAGCAAGGCTGCCGCGATACAGCCAACGAGGACAGCCGTATAGTTTCGCATTTGTAGGCCGCTAAAAATGTAATTGCCCAGGCTCGTTGCACCCACTGGAGTTGAAAGTGTCGCCATACCGACCACCCAGACAGTAGATGTCCGGACGCCGCCGACAATAACCGGCAGTGCTAATGGCAACTCGACCCGCCACAGTTGCTGGAGCGGTGTCATTCCAACGCTCCGGGCCGCGTCGGTATAAACCGAATCAATCCCAGTGATTCCGATGACAGTGTTCCGCAAAATTGGAAGCGTACTGTACAACGTTAGTCCGATGATTGCGGGAAGATAACCAATACTCTGTAGATTAATGGCCGCTAGGAGCGGCACCATGATGGCTAGCAGCGCTAAACTCGGAATGGTTTGCACGATGCCTGCCGCCCCCAACACAAACTGTTGAAGCCATCCGACACGCGCTGCAATAATACCCAGTGGCACACTGATAGCTACCCCTAGAACCATCGCTACCAAGGTCAACTGGATGTGCCCCGTGAGATTCGCTGGCAGCATTGCCAGCTGCTCCATCACACGGAACCACCAGACGCCAGTAATGCTTCTACAGCTTTCGCCTGCCTGATGGGTGTGCTCACCATTCGCTTAACAAATCCATCAATCGGTTTCGTTATTAGGTCTCGAGGTGTCCCTATCTGCACGATGCGTCCTTCACGCATCACTACAATCCGGTCGGCGAGAACAAGAGCCTCTGTGAAATCGTGAGTAACGAAGATTGCAGTTAAACTCAGTTGCTGTCTGATGCGAGAAAACGACACCTGTAATCGGTCACGGGTAATTGGATCGAGCGCACCGAATGGCTCGTCTAAAAGCATGAGCGATGGTTCGGCAGCAAGGGCGCGAGCAAAACCGACGCGCTGCTGTTCTCCACCAGAGAGCGTCGTTGGATAACGATTGCGCATCACCCCCGGATCGAGCTCGACCAGTTCCAACACTTCAGTCACCCGCTTGTAAATACGCGTGTCTGACCACCCGAGCAAAGACAATGTGACACCCACGTTCTCTGTGATGGTCATGTGGGGAAACAGTCCGACTTGCTGAAAAACATAACCGATTTTTCGACGGAGCTCATGCCGCTCAAAATGACTGATATCCACCCCATCGATGCACACAGACCCAGTCGTAGGTTCGATGAGTCTATTAATCATCTTGAGCGTAGTGGTCTTCCCACAGCCAGAAGTCCCCAACAAAACCACAAGTTCACTACGTTTGACTGTGAGAGACAATTGGTCAACGACGTTTCGATCACCGTAAGCCTTTGTCAGCTGCTCAAGTTTGATCATAACTATTTACACCAATCCACAATCCGACCAAGGGTCGACCATAACCCTTGGCGTTGCATACGTCCAATGTGTAAAAACGAAATCCTGCTGACAATCCGACCGGAAGAGATTAACGCATGCGCTGGCAATAATTAAGTTGTGTGACTTTTTATGAGCGTTCGATCCATTCCACAAAACGCGACGACTCTTGATCGGCAACAATCATCACACGAATGACGCGGTTATTGTCATGCATCAACTGCTTGGAAGCCTCACGCGCATCGTCCAGTGAGGTATACCTCGTCGCAGCCACAGGCGAATTCGTGGCGCCGCCCCTCACGGTTGCGATGAGTCTGTAAGCATTAAGTGTCGACACGAGCGCTAATTTCCAACTTCCGGTAATGAAACGGCGGGTAACGGTAAGTCACTATTCCAGATGAAACTCTCAAACTTCCAAACCCCTCCGAGCCCCCTTTTTAAGATAATGACAAACTTTCCCCGATCACGATTTTGCTGCATTTCAGGTTCGGCAGCTTCAGCCTCCTCTTGATCTACAGCATCTTCTTCCGCTTCATCATCGTCCACCTGAATAGGTATTTGCGTGATATTCAGAAATGTACCTGATACATAACCAAGATCGCCTTCACCGCCCACTTCAGAAATTTCAACTTCCAGGTTACGCTCCCCTTTGTTGAACATCTGCGTGTAGTACCCCGTTATTGACTCGGAGCCACGAACAGTCGACGAATTCGGTGGCATTACTGCGCCGGTCCCAGCAAACATACTTGCCAGAGACTCAACATCCCCAGCATTAAAAGCTGTCGACCACTGCTCCCCGATTTGCCGAAAAGCTTCGCCATCCTCTCGCGTAAATACTGGCCCGGTCGGTCCGCCGCCGCATGACGAGAGTCCCAGACACAGCGTTGTCACCACGAGTGCACATCCAAACATCTTGCTTGCCTTCATTTCTACCTCAATCTCCAAGAAAGAATCAGCCCTCAAGCCAGGTCAGCCGACGATAATCACAACTTCTCATGATAACCCATGACGACTTCACCAGGAAAACAGAACATGATACCAATTATTCATCTATGTTTCGTCAATCCTTAATGTCCTCAAGGACCGAACTCGATCCCCAAGACAAGATCAACAACCCCACCGTAACTGGCAATTCCTTCAGATACTCGATTGGCCTTCAAAAATCGGTCATAGATCCGCGCTGACCGCCGACGAATAAACGGAGTCGCCTGACTAACCCGAGCAGTAATCGCTTGAAGATCACTTCGAGGACCGTCCCCTAGGGATCCAGTTAAAGACACGCGCTGTTCGGCTGGTAAATGCCCTAATAGCTGAGTAAAGAGCTGTAGCCACCCAGAGTACTGAGTAGCGACACCCCCAGTCTGACAAATTAACCATCCAACAAAACTCGCCTCGGCTTCGTCGGCGTAACCGGCTAGGTGTGCCCATTCATGAGCCACCACATATGGGCGCTCAAATGGCAAGACCTCCTGGTTGATCAAAATTTCAAGAAAAAATGGATCAACCATGCCATCGATCGCTGCCTGCCGAAAATACCACCCTAATGCTGATGATTTTGGTCGACCAAGAACTACTGCTCGCTTCAATCCTAGCTTGCGTTGGACCTGAGTAAACGGCATTTCAAGAATAGAATCCATCTCGACTAATTCAGGCCATGATGTGGCATGTGCGGGTGCATGCAGCTCGTTTAACTGCACCACTGCTTCCTTGGTGAGATCTACCAACGCGGTATACGTCACACGTTCAGCATCGAAATCAAGATTCTCTTTGAGGGATTCGCGACGATAATTCAAGCCCCAAGAGAGCATAAAGAAAAGATAGACGACCCCAACCACCAGTACTGTATTCCCAATCATCAACCATGCTGCATGTCCACGACGTCCAACCCCTGCCTTCCTTATTCGCAGACTCCACCAACTAATCAAAAAGAAGAACAGACACCCAACGAATAAATCAAAGAGTGAAAAATCGGTTAAATTCGACAACGACGTTACGCCGTACTGCACCATTGGGTAGATACCACGTGAATAGACGTTTTCAACGCAGCCTGAAGAAGTCGGTAGGACCACTACAAGCCCGGCTATCAGTGGAATTAAGATTTTCAATCGCACTCGCCCACCTCAACTAAGGTGATAAACTTGATCAGTGCCGAAGTCAACCGATAATGATTCATGGGGCCACGCGACAGTCGACACGACTTGCCCACTTGACTGCCCGGACTCATGTAGCCTGACCATAACCGTTGAAAAAGGTAAAGTTGTTAAACTGGATGGTTCAACACGACACTCCATTACTGACGGCTTTATTTGCGACAAAGTCAGAAAATTTGATCAACGATTGTACGGACCCGATCGGCTTCAGTATCCAGCCATTCGTCAAGGGGCCAAGGGTGCAGGAACATTTAAACAGATTAACTGGAACGAAGCTCTCGATACCATTGCCGCTAAGATAAAGGAAATTCGAAACCGCTCTGGTGGCGAAGCTATCCTCCCATTCTCCTACGGTGGCTCTAATGGATTACTATCGCAGGACACCACCGACGCTGAACTTTTTAGAAAACTCGGAGCCTCTCGACTCGCTCGAACCGTCTGCGCTGCACCTACTGGAATAGCAGCAAATGCACTTTATGGAAAGATGCCAAGTGTTTCATTTGAAGATTATGTACATAGCCAACTAATCGTAGTGTGGGGTGCTAACCCCTCTACCACTGGCATCCACCTCATTCCATATATCAAAGAAGCACAAAGCAACGGGGCCATCTTGGTCGTCATTGATCCCAGAAGCACACCCCTTTCCCGTCGAGCGGATTTACATTTGGCAGTGAAACCAGGAACGGACGTCGTCCTGGCCCTTGCACTGCATCGATATCTATTCGCAAACAATCTGTCCGACACCAAATTTCTGAGCGAGAACAGCCGTGGTGCCGACCGCCTGCAAACACGTGCCGAACAATGGACAATCGATCAAGCAGCCAAGGTAGCTGGTGTTACATCATCACAACTCGAAAAATTTGCAGAATTGTACGCTGATCGAAATCCGGCAGTCATTCGTTGTGGTTGGGGAGTCGAACGGAACCGCAATGGTGGTAATGCGGCCATGGCCATCCTTGCGCTGCCTGCAGTGGCCGGCAAGTTCGGTGTTCGAGGGGGTGGGTACTCGATGAGTAATGGTGCTGCCTTGAAGTTTTCGCCTTCAATGTGGTTGCAAGCTAAAGAACCATCAACTCGTATTATCAACATGAACCACCTAGGTCGAGTGTTACTCGACTACAACGACCCAGCGATTGAAATGCTGTTCGTTTATAACTGTAATCCTGTAACGACGATGCCGGATCAAAATCGAGTTGTTCGAGGACTCCGTCGCGAAGATTTATTTACGGTCGTCTTTGATCAAGTCGTAACGGATACCGCTGCATTCGCAGATATCATTTTGCCCGCAACAACATTTCTTGAGAGTTACGACCTTGTGAACAGTTACGGCGAAATGTCTCTACAAATGAGTCGTCCTGTTATTGATAGTGTGGGTGATGCTCGTCCTAACGTAGAAGTGTTCAGTGAATTAGCTAACCGGCTTGAACTCGATGAGCCCGAGACTGACGCAGAAGCGTTATTACGTGTTACCAGCACAATGCCAGACGATATTCGAAACAACCTCCTAGAACACGGTTCTGCAAGCTCTGCTATAAATGCTAGGCCCGTGCAATTTATTGACGTAAAACCAAGAACGCCAGATGGCAAGATTAATTTATTTTCAGAACAGTTAGACGCTGAAGCTCCACGTGGTCTTTATGGTTATCAGGACGCTTCTGAGAACGATTTTCCATTAACACTTATTTCACCGGCCAGTAACTCAACCATCTGTTCAATACTGGGCGAACTTGTACAACGCGCAGCACCTCTAGAAATGCATCCGGATGATGCCCAAGCACGCGGTATCCAAAAAGACGATGCAGTTCGTGTGTTCAATGGACTTGGCGAAGTGCAATGCCCAGTATCACTGACGGACACTATAAGACCAGGTACGGTATGCCTCCCTAAAGGTTTATGGAATAAGAACACGTTCAACGGTTCTACTAGTAATGCACTGGTCGCCGACACCTTAACTGATTTAGGGGGTGGCGCCTGTTTCAACGATGCTCGTGTCGAGGTAGAACGGATTGTGAGAGCCAGTTACGAAGGTGCGACCGTTGCAATCTCAACATCTTCCAGTAAGATACATTAGTGCTAATGAATCTTGTGAGGGTATGCAATGACAGAAAGTGACGTTCCACGTCTAGTGCAGTGTGTCAAGTTGCAAAAAGAACTTCCTGGTCTCGATGAACCACCGTGGCCTGGTGATCTTGGCAAGAAAGTCTTCGAAAAAGTTTCTGCCGAAGCTTGGAAAATGTGGGAAGAGCGTATGAAGATGATCCTGAATGAATACCGATTAATGCCATGGCAGAAGGAAGCTCAGGAACTGATCGCCAAGCAGATGGAAGATTTCTTTTTCGGTGAAGGTTCAGCGCTACCACCGGATTACGTGCCTGAACAGGCTAAGGGATAAAGCGATAGCGACGGTGCGATCTCGAAACTGAGCATGCCATGGGCATGCCTGACCGCCTCTACCGCTAGACTTGGCCGTTCGCTTTTCGCAAAGATGAATCCTAGGTAACTTGCACCTTCTGGTATCGGGACTAGCTCCTGACCGATCTTAGCTGTGATTGTAACTGCCTCAACGCCTGGCACACTCTTAGCACGCTCCACTCCACTAACACTCAACAGGCGACCTCCAACCGGAATGGGCACCATCATTACTGCAGAAGCCGAGTGTTCACGGACATAACCAGTTATCGAGTCACCAACTGCATGGCGAAGCAGAACTTCTTCATAACTGTATGTATTCGAGTCTTTGTCTTCGAATCGGAGCGCTCTTGAACACAAGCCGCCAATGGGACGAGCCGCCATCTCGATTACAACTATCTTATCTCCATCCACACGACACTCTGCATGAATAGGTCCGTGGTATAACCCAACTGTTTTAGCGGCATCGGCCACAGCTGCCACCAAACGTTCTTCGTTTGCTAATACACTCTCAGGCGGCGTTACGTAAATCGTTTCCTCAAAGAACGGACCCTCTAGTAAATCTGGCTTCTCAAAAATCGCCATCGCCTGCAACTTCCCTGCTTCGATCACTCCTTCCAAAGCAAACTCTTTACCCTCTACGAACTCCTCGATCAAAATCGCATCATTGGCCTCGTCCTGTTGAAGACGTAACTCAGGTTGAGATAGTAATAGACGGATACGTGTAATTGCTGCCTTAAGGCTTTCGGGATCGTCGGCTCGAATCACTCCTCGGCTACCGGAAAGCGCAAGAGGCTTCACCACACACGGAAAATCAGAATAATTGTCCAAGTAGACCTCTGAGTCGTCGACCCTCACCACCTTAAAAGCTGGACAGGGTAAGCCTGCCTTAAAGAGACACTTCCGAAATAGTTCCTTATTACTGGCTATTCTCGCTGCCCCGGATGGATGTCCAGCGAGGTTAAGCTTGTCGGTCACCAAGCCAGCCAACACCGCTGGTCGATCGCCAACCGCCAGGACACCGTCAACCGTGCCAAATGAAGCCATTTCCAGAATGCGTGCAACTGACACATCCTCTTCGTGAAATCGAATCGGAATGGCCTGATCACGCCACGGATCATCAAGTGTCAAACATCGATCTGTAGCGAAGACAAGCTCGACTCCCTGCCTCTCTGCAGCTTCACCAAATGCACGTACCTGATAACCAGTGGTGGTTGCTACTATAAGAATGCGAGGTTTCTGCATGACTAGTTACCACCGATGAACATCACTTAGACCAGAGCTACCTGCTCCTGTGTTGGTTCTGCTCAACAATACCAAGGTTCATTAAGGTACGGAACAGCGGCCCGATCTTGAATCATTGATGCACTCTGACTGATATCAGCAATCGGTAAACCAGATCGTTCGTGTGCAATCTTCCAAATGGCGTCAAAAATCTCAGAGCGGGATGCTGACAGGCGGTTCCCAATAATCTGCATGACAGTTTCCTGTAGCTCATCAACACGTGGATCTGGGTGCAACCAAGGATAGATAAGGCGCTCAGAATCGTACGGACCAATAAGAGACTTTATTTCTGGTAGTGTAAGCAGCCGCGATTCACTTGTAATGAGTAAACGTATTCCGAGCTGGATCGGTGATACGGCATCAATGAGCCCAAGCGTTGCAATGGCTTCCAATAGTTCGCAGTAACTTTTTAAAGTCGTCCAAGGCGTGAAAGCAATAAACGTCGGTGCCAAGGCAAGCTCAGCGTCTCCACAAAGATGCACCGCTTTCTCAAAATCGGCTCTTGTGTGACCCTTGTCGAGCGCAAGTAACGCCTTATCGTCTAATGATTCCACCGCACTCGTGACAAACAGGCAACCAGTTTCTCGTAATTTATGGAGACAATCTGCATAAGTGAGTAGATGCTCAATCTTGATGGTCACATCATAGGAAATATCAGGATGTTCCCTATTCAATCCTTCAACGACCGACATAGCGTGCCGAATGCCATTAAAAAAGTCCGGATCACCGAAAGTTATATGGCGAGCGCCATCCTCAACCTGATTGCGAATGTCGGCTAAGACGACTTGAGGCGGCACGATACGAAACCGGCCTCGGTAAACTGGTACCACGGGACAATGACGACAAAGATGCTTACAACCTCGACTGGCTTCTGTGTAACCAACAACTCGACGCAATCCAGCACTTGTTCTGAGAGACGCATATCTAGATAGAGCTGGTAAACCTTCTCGATCCGGCACTCGAAAATCAAGACGAGACAACTGGGCTCCAGCTGCATGCGGCAAACTGGACTCTTTTCCATCTTTCAAGTGAACCACGAGCGAGACTAGGTCCGATTCGAATTCACCGCCAAGTACAGTCTTGACACCTAAACCAGTGAGGTAATCAGCGTTTAGTGTGGCGTAAAGACCGTAGCAGCATAAATGTGCTCGAGAATTCAGCGCCTTCACCTTTTGTATAAATGGCACCGCTAGCCGTGTGGCGGTGTGCATTGGTAGATACCAAGCTACTAAGTCAGCCGTCGCCGCAAACGCTTCTGGAAAATCTTGACGCGTCATGTCAACACATGTAACCACCGCCCCTGTTTCACGAAGCCAAGCAGCAGGCGATGCCAGCCCAAACGGCTGGCGACCCATCTCATAGGTGGAAATCAGTAAAACATTCATGTTTTAAAAATCGAGGATCTATTAACTATCAACCCGCCTTGTAACTAAACTGACACTTATGAGCGTAAAAATTGACAGGGTTAACGCCGGATATATCGTTTGGAGCCCAAACGGATAAATTGCTAAACCTTCCATTGCACGAGCCATGCCTATAATCTCCCACACAAGAGTAGTCATAATGCCAATGCCGATCGACGCTACCCCACCCAGTCTAGTCGCACGAGGCCAAACGAAAGCCGCCAACAACGCCGGCGTGATACTCGCTCCGTACATCGTATACGCCCATAACGCCATCGCCAGTATGGTAGGGAAAAAGTTGCCTGCAACATAACCAATCACACCGAGGGCTACCACCATTAAGCGCGTATAAAGAAGCACTTGGGTGTCGCTGACATCTGGATTAATAAATCTTTGATAGATATCACGCATTAAATTAGTTGCAGGCGTCAACAAGAAGCTGTTTGCTGTTGATACGATAATGGCAGAGGCGCCACACACAAGCACAATACCTACAACTGTTGGAAGCGCTTGCAAAGCAACACTAATTACAATCGCTTCAGAAGCTTCTGTTCCTAATCCCGGTATCACCTGACTACCAAAGACTCCTATTGAATCAATAAGCGTCTCCACGATGAGCGTACCAGCAATCCAACCAACCACTGCCATCTTAGCGGCACGTGCATCTTTCGCTGAAAAAAACTTCTGGTACATGTTCGCTTCGCCAAGCAGTAAAAACATTGTTGGGAAGAAAAGCGCTAGAGCTGTTTGTGGTGAGAGGGAACCAAACAAGGAGACCTGATCAGGTCTCAATTGAGTGAGCGCTACCGTTAACCCACCTGCATCACCAACAAGAAAACCCACAGCTAGCACAACACCGATGGTCATGATCGAGCCATTAACCACGTCTAGATAGGCAATCGATAGCATACCGGCCAGTGAGGTATAGGTTACACAGAAAATTGCTGTAATTAAGGCGCCAGTATTTGGATCAACACCAGCCAGTAACTCTAACAACCTTCCACCACCACGAAATTGATACGCGGCGATTGTCGAATAGGCTATTACCGTGGTCACTGTACCCAATACTCGCGCCGTTGGACCGTACCGAAGCTCAAGAATGTCTGGAACTGTGTATTGGGCAATGTTGCGAACACGTGGTGCAATCCAATAAATAAGTGCAATCCCAACCCAAGCCCCAGCTGATTGCCAAAGTGCGGCAAAACCTACACGATAACCTAAGCCTGCGCCTCCAAATAAACTGCCCGACCCAATCCAAGTCGAAAGTAAAGTAAATACAAGCACGTGTGCAGGCAAGCTTCGCCCAGCTACAAGAAAGTCGTCTCCGGTTCGAATCTTGCGACTTCCCCAGATGCTAGCAACCACAAGGAGTCCAAGGTAAGTGATGACTGCTAACAGAAACATTTATTCAGAAATTAGAGTTCGGAAAGAAATGTGACCACGTGTAACCAAAGCTTATGTACTAATCCGCCCCAAAAATCTAACAGGTAGGTTCACGAACGCAGTTTACACGGTCAGGAAAGAAAACCTCAGTCCAGATCGAAGTCTCGTTCTGGACGAGTCACTGGCTCCTTACTAGCTTGTCGTAGTGCTTCCTCAAATCGTTTAGATAATGCGTCACCCCGAGTTCGTTCCTCACTTACTGATTGTTTGAAGGCTGCCTCACGTTGAGCCGCCTCCTCAGCAAGTATGCGCTCTGCATCGCTCAATTCTCGCTTGTCGGTACGCTTCGGCTCTTCATGAGACACGATCCGCCTAAGGTTGAGATCAATCGTCAGAAGTGAACCACACACCGGACAGTCGAGCGTGACTTCGGAATCAAGTTTTGCCATTTCACCAATCACAGTAAGGCACGAATCTCCCGTGCAGCCTGCTCCTTAGTAACAAGTCCTGTATGTGTTTTACAAAGCGTACCATCACGTGCAATATAAAACGTCACCGGGATACCCCACACCGGACCAAAAGAATCTTGAACATCGTGACGACCTAAGCCAACAAGAATGGGGTAATTAATCTGATATTCCTCGGCAAACGGTTTAAGCTTCTCAATCGGGTCATCAACTGACAATCCAAGCACGACCAATCCTTCGTCGCCATATTCTTCCTGCAGTTCCACGAAACCAGGAATTTCAACCTTGCAAGGTCCACACCAGGTCGCCCAAAAATTAAGAAGAATGACCTTACCTTCGTAGGAGGAAAGCTTGACCTCATCTCCGTTCATATCCTGAAGAGTAAAGCTTAAATCACTTGGTCGTGCATCAGGGTCACACGTGGCACCAGTCACATCGCCGGTTTCCAATGACCTCGCCATTGGAATATCGAAACCAAGAAACACTGGAACCGTCAATGACGCTAGCACCAATGCACCTGCACTCGCAGTAATCCATCGCCAAGTCATGGTCGCATCCTTAGAGTAAATATTTCAGCCAACATGTTAGCCATTTGCTTTCGTACCAGATTACCGCGACCAGCCTCAAAATCACAAGCCTCTTGGCCAATTGCCGAGCGCCAGAACCATAGAAACCAAACAGCCGTCATCCGTTCAGTGTATTAAAAATAGCTTCGGTTTCACTCTATTTGGCCAAAAAGGTGACTCAAAAACAGAGCCAGTTTTCTACTTTAAGAGCCAAATGCGCAACCATTGCAGTGCTCCTTCCAGCACTGTAAGATGTCGGAGTTAACTATCCCTTTTACTCGGCTATAACTGAGGAAAATCTGATGCAGAACCGCAGGGGTAATCAACTGCTCACGTTCCTTGGCATCCTTATCCTTGTGTATTTTACGGGGTTCGGCCAGGTCACTACCGCTAGTGCACAAACACAGTACATTCCTTACTATGGAAAGAACCGTGTCAAATACGACCAATTCAAATGGCACATCTATACGACCGACCACTTCGAGATTTTTTATTACCCAGAACTAGAGCAACACATTGAACGCGTTGCTGGCTATGCCGAAAGCGCCTACCAATTGGTAAGTTCTGACCTAAGGCACGATTTGGCCTTCCAGATTCCGCTTGTGCTTTTCAAAACACATAGCGAATTCGAGCAACAGAACGTGTTACCAGCCGACATCCCTGAAGGCATCGCAGCATTCGCGGAACCGCTCCGTAACCGGATGGTTTTACCAATTGATGAACCTCCTGACGAACTGTACAGACTCATAGTGCACGAGCTCACTCATATATTTGAGTTCGACATCATCCCTCAATCGATCCTCGGACAAAGTATGCCGCTTTGGGTGGCCGAAGGTCTTGCGGACTACATTCCAGGTGTTTGGGATCCGCTTGATTTAATGATGGTGCGAGATGCAGCTGTTGCCGACATTATCCCAAGAATGACAGTGCCTGACGAATTCTTTGGTTTTACCAGTCCTCGACTTCCGTACAATCTCGGTCATGCGGCCTTTGAGTTCATGGAATCACGATGGGGAAAACAAGGAATCCGAGAATTTTTGTTCGCACTGCGTTCCAATATCATTGGCGGTGGTAGTGATGCCTACATGGAAGCAACCGACTTAACCGCTGAAGACTGGGACCAGGAATTTTCACAATACATCAGAGACCGATTTCTCGCCTTTCGAGACAAAGAACGTCCTGAAGCTTACGGTCGTAACCTTGCGCCAGACCCCCGTGTATCTTCCTTTGTGGCGGCGTACAGCATTGAACCATCACCATCAGGCGAGTTGCTGGCAGCCGTCGCAACAAACCGTAAGGATCAGGAGTTGGATATCATCTTGATCTCCATTCAAGACGGAGAGGTTATTCGTAATGTGACCCCAGGCTTTTCACAGGATGACGGTTACGAATACATCTCAATCCCTGGAGCCCGCTGGACTACGGTACCCTGGATGTCATGGTCACCAAGCGGTGATAATTTGGCGTACTTTGTTAGAAAAGGTAAGCACAAGACATTAATTGTACGGAATGTACTGACTCGTCGGATCGAGCAACGTTTCGACATGCAAATGGTTGACGCACCTGAATCTCCTGCGTTTAGCCCAAACTCACAACAGATAGCTTTTTCAGCGTTGGAAAATGCCATCGGTGACATCTACCTTCTGGACTTGAACAGCGGTAATGTTACAAATGTAACAAACGATAATTTCGCTGCTTACGCTCCCGCGTTTTCTCCTGACGGCTCTTCGCTCGTTTATCTCGCTCGTGTGAACGGCAATAACAAGGTGTTTCAGTTAGATTTAGGTACCGGAGAAAAAACACAGCTCACTTTCGGAGCACACGACGAAACCGCCGCACGCTTTCTGAATACAGACACGCTGGTATTTTCTTCTACCGCAACAGACCCCACGCAGCCAATAGACCCAGATATCGCTCGCAACGGTGATATTTATAATATTTGGACTCTCTCGTTATCGACAGGATTACTCAAGCAGCACACGGATACCGTAACGGGAAACGTGTCCACGGTGCCCATCAACGCTCAGGACTCTGACTCAAAGGTCGGATTTGTCGCTTATTTTAAAGGTAATTACAGTGTGCACACAATGAATCTGGACACGTCGATCACTGAAGTTGCTTCTTCGGATTTCGGCGCCCCTGGGCCTATCTTTGATTTTCAAGCGCCACTCACCCACACATTCATCGCTGACAATGCAAGGCGGAAGGGCGCCTTTGAAAACTTATTTATGGATGGCCGGCCACCCATTAACTTCGGTGTTAGTAGTAGCGGCGATATATTGGGAGGCTCCGCGCTAAGTTTTACAGACTTACTGGGTGAGCAACAGTTCAGCATGTTTGCCGTTTCAGTCGCCCAATACCGCACTGGTTCCTTTGCATATTCCAACCTCTCGGGACGCTTGCAATGGGGCGCCCAAGCCTTTTCGCAGACACAGTTCTTTTTCACGCCGGGCTACTCTCTGTACTCGTCGTTTGATTTTTTAACTCGTGACCAAGCGGTTGCAACGCAGACCATGCGAGGCGCGACTGTGTTTGGAGTTTATCCCTTTAGCCGCTTCCGACGGCTGGAGCTCTCAGCTGGGTTCTATCATTCCTCGGAGAACTGGGACGATCCATCAGTGCAGACTGCTAATGAAACATTTCTTAGTAATGAATTTGGCGTAGAACTTTTTCGAGATGGACTATTCGCGCCGATTACAGCTACTTACGTCCAGGAGACAACCATATTCCGAGAATTCGGACCACTGGCAGGCAACACTGTGCGGATTTCTTTTACAGAGTCACCAAAGCTCGGTAACACCTTGTCTCAACGTAGCGTCGACGCCGACGCACGTTACTATTTTCGTCTGGGCGACACTGGGCTACTGGCGTTTCGTGCCCGGGGCTTTAAAAGTTGGGGGGATTACCCAGACTTTACCTTTTTCGGTGGTAACTCTGAGATGCGTGGCTACGAATATCTGGAATTCATTGGCCACAAGGCGTTTTTCGCGAACGTGGAGCTCCGCTTTCCCCTGGTCACAGCCATGGCGACACCGATTGGCATTCTTGGTGGGATCAGAGGCGCATTCTTTTTCAACATAGGAGCCGCCGGAATCAACAATCAACCGTTCACCCCCTACACATCTGAACCTGAAGAGGTGTCTCCAGTAATGCAGGTTATTACTGATCCGAACACCGGCTTACTGACACCAATTCGTGCTAATCCTATGACCCTGAGCGGTTTTAGATTAAAAGATGCCAGGGCATCCTATGGGTTTGGACTAAGTACTATGGCACTCGGATTTCCCATTCACTTCGATTGGTCGTGGCGCACACTGTTCAATGAAACTTGGGAAAACATGCTCTTTGGAGGTTTTACTGGTGGTGAAGCTTTTCGACGAGCAAAATTTGATGTGTGGATTGGTTACGATTTCTAGAGTCCTATTGATACCGGAACTTGGAAACGCTACTTATTCCTCGTTACTGGAGCGACCATTTGACTAAGGACAACCTGACACCAAAACATCCAGCCGATTCTGCCACTGAAACAGTCCATGTCGTACTGCCGAACGACGCAAACCCACTGGGATTCATTCTCGGCGGCACAGTGATGCATCTAATTGATATCGCAGGAGCAATCGCGAGCCATCGCCATACCCATAGCCGAGTCGCAACTGTAGCAGTCGACAGTCTGGAATTCTTAAACCCGGTTAAAGTCGGCGACCAAATCATTTTACGCGCACGAATTACCTGCGCATTTCGAACATCTTTAGAGGTCGCAGTTGAGGCTTGGTGCGAGGAGACGGCTACAGGTTGCCGGCACCTAACTAGCCGGGCATTTCTAACATTTGTGGCTTTAGATCAGAATGGTCGGCCAACTGATGTCCCGCCGCTTATTCTCGATAATGATGAGGACCGTCGCCGCGCCGAAGCTGCACAGGGAAGACGCACTGAACGCCTTAAAAAGAGAGGGAATCTTGCATCTGAAGCATTTTCGTTCTAGCTAGTTTGACGAAAACCCTGCCGAAGACCGATGCGCTAGCCGAATCACACTTTCCTCAAGATCAAGATCTACCAAATAGCGTTTCAGAAAATCGTGGCCAATAATGCCGCCAAGTTCAAAACCTAATAGAGCGCTAGGCGCATGCAAATTCAACACAACCACCGGATAGTTATTAAAGCTGATTGAATTAAACATTAAATTCACGCCAGGCAACAAAAATGCCTCGGGGTCCCAACCTGAAGAACCGTACACTTGGAGAGGAAAACTTCTTGTCATGGCCTGAGTTTCGATAGTGCTTGCGGTCGCTGCGCTCAACGAGATGACCTCTCCCCCCGTATCTACGACGAAACTTGCATTTCTCTCATTGTTAATCTTTCCACGAACCGTTGCTAAACGATGGACTCGTAACGGTAACTCAACGTCTGCTTGAGAAGCGTCGAGATGTCGTCCCAATGTTAATCGTTGGCGATCGTAGTCAATACGTATCGATAATCCCGCTGCCAAGGGTGAAAAACTTTCCGTCTCGCGCCTAGGCATCCCACCGAGTGGTGGATTCTTGATTAGGCTAGGTACGTTCTCAATTAGAAGAGAACCAATTTGTAGAGAATCAATTCTGGCAAGCTGTAATCCACGAAATCCGACCTCACCGACTCCAGCGCTGAGCGTATAGACTACCGGCTGGACACGGTGACGGCGCGCAACTTCCTGAGAAAGGACAGTTTGTTCGGCACCCGTATCGACAACAAAATCAATTTCACGGCCACCGTTCACTCTTGCACGCACAATGATCTTCTCACGCACTAATTTAAATGGCACGGTATACAGCTGATCAGAGGAACCCTGCGCCATCGCAAATGGCGTTCGATTACCAAAAGAACGCAAAAAACGAATCTGTGAACGCGACCAAGCGGCGCGGGCACTCCGATGCTTGGCAGGCAAAAGATTGACATAGTTGCCAAAAGCAATCGCTGATTCCTCGAACCGTTGCATTCTTTCATAAATCTTACCGACCGTATGATGAAGCTCAGCGTCGCGAGGCAGGTAGCGAAGTGCGGTCTGAGCCGCATCCATAGCTTCTGACAATCGACCACGTGTTACATGTGACTTTGCAAGACCGTGATGCCCTCGACCATCCTGTGGATCGAGTACAAGCGCAGCTTGGTAGGCCTCCTCCGCCTCACCAAAAAGGCCCTGCGCCCACAAAGCATCGCCGTACAAGGCAACAGCCGAAGAGTTATCGGGTGCTGCACTATAGGCTAAGATGGCTTCGTCGTATGCTTCACCAAATCTGGCCAAGCGGAGCATCGACATTACCGTGCCTTGTCGTGCTCGAAAAAGTTGGTTTACTGTTGGCTTACCTTGCTTCGCTAACGTAAAAGCTTCAATGGCCTCGTTAAAGCGCTCCTCAGCGATCAGAAGCTCGCCAAGTTGAAGTTGAATTTCACTAAACGCAGAATCATCAGCTTTTCCGGCCATCACCAGCAGCGCTATAAATAGCGACACTAGACCAAGCAATAACCGAAATTGGATAAACATGTGTTGACCCCAACCAGTCTTCTAGCAAGTATCCAACGTGACCCCGAAGGTGTAATTCGACAAGTATACGCTGTTCACTATACTTGCTCTAGAAATTTAGGACCGGTTCAAAGAGATGCAGCTCTTTAGTCTCGATACGAATAGACTCGCAAAAACTCTTACAACATCAATCGTAGGCTATCTTGAATAGTTCTCAATCGGCAGGCCGTCGTACATTTCATCGACACGTAAGATCTGCAAGTCGCGATTATAGCTACCTAATTCGTAGTCTTCGCTCATGATCAATGCCTTGACAGGCTTGGTGGGACACACTTCAGAACACAATCCGCAAAAACTGCAGCGAGACAGATTGAAGTCGAAGTAATCAAGAACCTTAATTTTTAAACCTGGTTCACGATGCCCACCAAGGTCAATCAGATCGTCGGGACAGGCTTTAGCACATTGGTCACAAACAATACACGTCTGGGCACCTGTTTCAGGCTCCACCTGTAATCGCAATACCCCTCGAAATCTCGGTGCAACAGGTCGACGCTCGGCTGGATATTGAAATGTGAAGGCTGGTTGAGGCGTGTACTTTAGGGTCACCAACATTCCCTTCACAAGGTCAATCAAAAAAATTGTTCTGAAAAATTTCAAAAGATTCTGCACGACCACTATCCCCGATCTTCAACCAGTATGGGTTCAGACTCTCCAGATTTGATTACACGAGCCTTACGTAGGACGGTATTTTCCTTACGAATCTTATCCTGCAAACGCATCAATCCGTACAGTAGTGCTTCTGGTCTAGGTGGACACCCAGAGATATAGACATCAACTGGCACGATCTTATCCACTCCTTGCAACACACTATAAGTAGGAAAAGGACCACCAGCATTCGAACAGCTCCCCATCGAAATCACCCATTTAGGCTCAGGCATCTGATCGTAAAGACGTCTAAGAACGGGGGCCATCTTTTTCGTGACAGTACCAGCAACGATCATCAAGTCTGCTTGACGTGGCGAGGCTCGAAAGACCTCAGCACCAAACCGTGAAATATCAAACCTTGAAGCCGACGCCGCCATCATCTCGATGGCACAGCATGCTAAACCAAAACCTAGCGGCCAAAGTGAGGATTGTCGTGCCCAGTTCAGAATCTTATCTAAATTGGTAGTAATGATATTGTCGTCGAATCGTTGCTCAATTAATCCCATGCCCGATTCCCCGCTTGGTCTACCAACGAAGTGCTACACGAAACGATAAAACTAGTGATAGAACATGCTGTGTTCAGCACGTCACAACAGCTAATCCTCATAGTACGCTGCATCTTGTGCGATACACGCTTCCCACTGCTCAGGCACTTCGTCTAGAACAAAGATCGCTTCAACCGGACACGCCGGAATACAGGCGCCGCAATCAATACACTCATCTGGATGGATGTAGAGCCGCTCTGCACTTTCAAATTCTGGCTCGTCCTTCCGAGGATGAATACAGTCAACCGGGCAAACATCGACACAAGCCGTGTCTTTTGTACCAATACAGGGATCGCAGATTACGTAGGCCATTCACTCCTCCGATAAAACCTAACTCTTTACACAAGCTAATCGCTTTACCTAAGCGACGTGACTCTCTTGAAAGAAACACTTCACAAGACTTCCAGACATCTATTGTACACATTTTACTATATCGGCAAAAAGACCCAGCCCGTATAGCTCTCAATAATCCCTTAAAATAAGCACGAATGACGATGGAATGAAATTGGGTCTCAACTAAGTCCCAGTAAATTTAGGTGCTCGCTTTTCAAGGAATGCCGTCATTCCTTCAAGCTTGTCCTTGGAACTGTAACAGACCGCCTGGGCGAGTGTTTCAATCATTAGTCCGGAATCGAGATCTACATGCGCCGACGCATTTAGAGCCACCTTCGCAAGTCGTGCCGCAAGTGGACCATTCTTCAGAATCCGACGGGCCATGTCATGAGCTGCCCTCTCGAGATTCCCTACGGGAATTACTGCACTTACCAAACCAATCTCAAGTGCACTCTTAGCATCAATAATCTCTCCCGTGAGAATTAAATGTTTGGCGCGACCTAAGCCAACAACTCTGGGTAGTCTCTGAGTGGCTCCCGCACCTGGAATGATGCCTAAGCCCAACTCAGGTTGACCAAACTTGGCTGTTTCAGTAGCAATGCGAATGTCGCACGCCAAAGCTAACTCGCATCCTCCTCCCAACGCGTAACCGTTGATCGCAGCAATCGTTGGACAGGGGAAACACTCGACCATTTTGAAAAACGATGAATTGATTGCAGCCAGGCCGTCATCCCGTGTCCGAGTCTTGAGATCGTTAATATCAGCTCCAGACACAAAGGCTTTGTCACCACCACCGGTAATGATTAGAACATTAGCCGTATCGTCGGCAGATAACTTGGTGAGCGCGCTTTTCGCTTCCTGTATAGTTGCAAAATTCAGAGCATTGTGCACTTCAGGACGATCGAAAGTGAGCACGGCAACTGAGTTTTCAACACTAAGCTTAATGTTCTGATATGTCATCGCCGTAACCTTAGATTTCGGTTCATGAATTCTGGCTTTAAGACTCTAATCTTCTCATACTTGTTAATACTCGTACACACCCTTCCCAACCTTCTTACCGAGCCGACCCGCTTGAACGTACTCTTCAAGAAGTGGGCACGGCCGATACTTTTCACCAAGAGTACGATGCAGGAATTTCAAGACACTTAAACGAGTATCCAGACCAACCAAATCGACTAGCTCAAATGGACCCATCGGATGATTTAGACCGAGTTTGAGGGCTTTATCGATATCGCGCGCCGAGGCTATCCCTTCTTGAAGCATAAAAAATGCCTCGTTCCCAATCGTTGCGTTAATTCGGCTGGTGACGAACCCAGGAGACTCTCGAATAACCACGGTCTCCTTACCCATTTGTCGACCGATCTCTTCGATGGCCTGAACGGTTTCTGACGTCGTATCTGAAGTTTGAACAATTTCGACTAACTTCATTTTATGCACAGGATTGAAGAAGTGCATACCGACAGCACGTCCAGGGTCTGATAGAGCTGCTGACATCTCAGTCAAGCTGAGAGCTGACGTGTTAGATGCAATGATTGCCTGCTGTGGTGCCAGTTGTTCCAAGTCATTGAGTAAGGCCAATTTTAAATCCATCTGTTCAGGCACTGCTTCAATCACTAAACCAACACCGTCGACCGCACTAGCAATGTCCTGGCAAAGTGTTAACCGTTCCATGGTGTCAGCGACCTCGGACGAGGTGACTTTCCCTCGCTCGACACCAACTCTACCGATAGACTCAATTTCCGTGCGCGCAAGCGTTAAGGCCTTTTCCGAAACATCGAATAATCGTGTATCAAATCCCGCAGTCATTGCGGCATGTGCGATACCATGGCCCATAATTCCGGCGCCGAGGACAGCAATCGAATGAATCATAGAATCTTAGAGGGACTATTCTGGAATGCTTGAGAAAGACGGTGCCTTACGCCTCGGTCCTCACATACTGATGGTTAACTGGTAGCTGATTGATGCCACGCCGAGGTGGAGCGATGTAATTAGCAAAAACACCTGGCTCAAAGATTGGCTCAGCCATGATACTCAAAAGGTAATCCTTGTCATCGGTCGAGGGAAGCCACTCATCTCGCCCTCTATCCCATTCTTCGAAAGAAATAGACTGCCCCTGCGGGTCAAAATGAAATCCTGAATAAATTCCGATACTGCGGCCAAATTTCTTGTCTGGTAGGTACAGTCGGTCTGATAGACCGTAATTTTCGAGCACCTTGTTCCACCGGTCCAGACCACCCTGACAGTCACCAACGTACCAGTCACGAAGAACTTCGTTCATCGCTTTGCGCATTAGTACCTCTTGCCGCTGTACGCGGCCCTCCTCAAACACCTCCATATCGTAGTACGTATCCACAACGGAATGATCTTGGAACGTTTCTTCTCGCGCTCGCCCTTTCAAACCATTGGAAAAGTAGGAAGCGGCGTTGCTCGAGACCTCGCTGCCATGTAGATCGAGACTTCGGCTGAACCAGAAATTTAGATGCCGTTGAATCATCGGCAAATCAATTCCCCCCTGCCGACGTACATCCTCGGCTACTCCACCCGCCTCCTTCATTAACTGACAGGTCCGCTCAATAATGCGAGACATGCCAGTCTCGCCAACGAACATATGGTGTGCCTCTTCGGTCAACATGAAGCGGGTTGTACGCGCTAATGGGTCAAGTGCGCTCTCGGAGAGCGACATCAATTGTGATTTACCGTCACGGTCGGTAAACATAGTAAACATGAAGAAATCGAGCCAGTTATCAATCGGCTCATTGAACGCCTCAAGAATACGTGGCTTGTCCACGTTCCCGCTCGTACGAGCGAGTAAATCCTCAGCCTCATCTCGACCGTCTCGGCCAAAGTATGAGTGCAAAAGGTAGGCCATAGACCACAGATGGCGACCCTCTTCAACATTCACTTGAAAAAGATTTCTGAGATCATAGAGACTCGGACATATTGATCCCAGTTTGCGCTGCTGTTCGACCGACGCCGGTTCGGTATCCCCCTGGGTCACTATCAGACGCCGGAGTTGATTGCGAAATTCTCCAGGCACTTCTTGCCAGGCAGGTTGCCCCATCAGATCGCCAAATCCAATTACCTTGTCCTTGACAGGCTCGGCCAAAAAAATACCCCACCGATATTCAGGTAATTTGACGAAGTCGAAATGGGCCCATCCATCAGCATCAACACTAATCGCAGTTCGCAGATAGACCTGGTGATGGTCTTGGAAATCCTGTGGCCCCATTTCCCGCCACCAGTCGAGATACTTTGGCTGCCAATGCTCTAGCGCTCTTTGCAAACGCTTATTGCTTGCCAGATCAACGTTGTTCGGAATTCGTTCACTCGATATCATGAGTCAACCTATCTCCAAAATGGGTTCCCTGTAAAGAACTCAGGTGCGTCGCCAATCGAAGTCCGGACGTCCTTCAACACCATATACTTTGAGTGCTCCTCGTTCGCCAACCGCATTAGGCCGCTGAAAGATCCAGTTCTGCCACGCGGATAATCGACCGAAGATCTTGGTTTCAAGCGTCTCCGGTCCTGGAAACCGAAGATTGGCTTCAAGTCCAGTGAGTGCGTCAGGCGAAAGTGCAGAGCGCCCTTCAATGGCAAGTCGCACTTCCTCATCCCAATCAAGGTCATCTGGAGAAGAAGAGACCAAGCCCAGAGCGAGCGCCTCCGGCGCGGCGAATGACTCATCGTGAGCCAAAAGCTCACTCACGCGATTGGGTTCAGCCATAAATCGAATTCCCAGTCTAGTCAAACCGTTGCTGGCCGGGTAAGCACCACCATTGAGAGGAGACAGAGCAATTGTATTTGTACGGTCGGGATCGTCTAGCATGAACGACTGGTCGGCTGACAATGCAATTTCGAACAGAGATCCCACAAAACACGATCCGGGCTCAATCAAGGCAATAAAACTTCGAGCAGTCAGATCCAATCGCTTTAAAGTACGTTTCATGAGTAATCGAATCTCTCGAACGAGCCAGTCTGAAGCATGCGCGTGTAGCACCTTATCAACCGCGAGTACTGCTTCCGCCTTGCCCACGGTCTTAAGTACAACAAGTCCTATCTCTGGTTCATTCAATCGCAAGTGTAATAGCGCAGCATCGAGTTCCCGAAACGCGCGCAGGGGCCAATACTCCGCACCGAGCGAAACGATCTCATCAAGCGTGTCTGGCTGTATTTCGGGTGGCCCATGCATCGTTAATTCGACGGTACGCTTAGGGCGATCGAATAATAAAGTGACAGATGAGTACACCATTTTTGTATCGGAGATCACGGGCTCAATGGAATCAAGAGTTATCCCAGATTGCTGTTCGGGTCGATCCGAATGGGTAGCCAACGCAGTCACTCGTTCAGTCACCGCCTCTTGAAACCGCGAACGGGAATGAACCGCATCAACCAGACGCCACTCGACCGCACGCTTCCCTTTCACGCCTTCTACTAGTGTACTAAAGATATCTGCGAGGTCCGGACGAACCTTACGCTTATCAATCACCCTCGTCAAACCACCGGTACCAGGTAACACACCCAATAGCGGAACTTCAGGCAAGCTGACAGCAGAGTTTCCGTCGTCAACTAGTAATATTTCATCGCACGCCAATGCCAATTCGTAACCACCTCCAGCGCAAATACCGTTCACTGCTGCCACAAACTTTAATCCTGAATTTTCACTTGCATCCTCCATAGCCAGACGTGTTTCGTTGGTGAATTTACAGAAATTAACCTTGAAGGCATGAGAGGATGTGCCCAGCATGAATATATTCGCGCCAGCGCAGAAAATCTTCTCTTTTAAACTGGTCACGACTACAACTCGTACTTCTGGGTGCTCAAATCGAATGCGCTGTAGCGCATCGGCCAACTCGATATCGACACTTAAATCGTACGAATTCAACTTTAGAGAGTAACCTGGGCGCAGACCGGCATCTTCTTGGACATCCATCGAAAGCTGAGCAAGCGGGCCCTCAAAGGTTAACTTCCAGTGTTTATATTTATCGGGGTGCGTATTTGTAGTAACGGGTTGTTCCATGAAGCCATTATGATTGCGGGTGGTAGGAGCCGTCAATCGGCTTCCTCTAGAACAGCTATAATACAGTGTAAAACCAAATAGTGAAGATCGTGGGAGTAAAGTAAAGATGCCAAGACTGCAAGATTTCAACACTCCGTTGGCCTATAAAGTGGATGACTCAGAAACTACTGTTTCCACGAGTAAAGGACCGATACCAAGTCAACTGGCCTATCGTGTCGACATTCGGTCTCTTGACGGTATGCAGAAGGAGGCAGTCGTCCGTCAATTAGTCCCTCAGGGAGGAGCCACCTGGAGATTAGTTTCAGACGAAGGTCCATATCTGAATGGCACTGACCTCGCGCCATTTCCTCTCGCCTTTTTTGCTGCAGGCCTCCAATTCTGCTACATGAGCCAACTTGTGGAACTTTTGCGGACCAATAAGATCAATATCCATTCGCTCGCCGTCGATCAGGATACAAAGTACACGATGACGGGCTCAGCCTTACGAGGCGACATGATCGGAGAAGGTGTCCCAGCTGAGTTGAACGTAAAATTGGAATCGGATGCCTCTCCTGAAATTCTGGCACCACTTATAATGAAGGCCTCCGATCTTTCACCAGCACACGCAGTAATGCGAGACCTGTTCACAAATACATTTGCACTCCAACTAAATGGCAATCAAGTCTCACTCTCTGACATGGCGCCCTCGCCGAACGATCTGGTAGTCAAACCTCAAGAGAGTTTTCACAATCTGCAACCTGCCACCAATAACAACTTTCGAGAAAATCTTGTCACGAAAATAAAGACGGCCGAAGTGAAGCATGGAGTGACAGGAGGTGCCGGATCAAGCTTACAGGCAGAACAGAAGCGTACGTTACACATTCATTCAGAAGCTAGGTTGGTCGGCAACGATCTCTTCGAAACCGACATTCATCTATTTCAGCCACTTGGCAGCAGCTTCCGTTTTCTCTGTGACGCGGCTGGCGGCACCACAACTCCAGGACCTCTCGCCTACTTATCAGCAGGCGTGGGATTCTGCTATATGACACAGCTGGGACGTTACGCTCACATCACAAAACAGAACGTCCGTTCAACTCAGATTGTACAATTCAATGATTACCTACAACCTGGGCCAAATGGTACAAGTGCAGAAGCCGGCCCGACAGACACGCAAGTCTTTATGGATGCTGAGGAAACCGACGAGAGTGCGAAACGTTCCGTTCGAATGGGCGAACAGACCTGTTTTTTACACGGATCGATGCGTGAGACCTATCCAACCATTATTCGGGCTACGCTGAATAGTGAAATATTGCCGCTTCCGTAATCTTGACGAACTACTTTGATATATAAGCCTGATCTCGAAACAACCACACCTGAACAGATTCGTACGAGGCAACTCGAACGACTTAACGAACTTCTCGACACGATTCTTCCAGAAAATAGATTCTATGCACGAAAATTCAACTCAATTACGACTCCACTAGATTGGGATCGGTTTGGAGCACTACCATTTACAACAAAGTCTGAACTCGTCGCTGACCAAGCCACAACACCCCCATTGGGTACAATCGCTACCTATGAACGTGACCGTTACATCACCTACCACCAAACTTCTGGCACTACTGGAAAACCATTAACCATCCTCGACACCGAAGAAAGTTGGAACTGGTGGGCGGAGTGTTGGCAATACGTCTATCATGGGGCTGGTCTGAATAACAAAGACCGACTGTTTCTAGCATTTTCGTTCGGACCATTTATTGGTTTTTGGGCTGCCCACAACGCAGGCATTAAACTGGGAGCCTTAACAATTCCAGGAGGCGGCCTGGATTCGAAAGCGCGTTTGCACCTACTGCGTCACTCCGGCGCCACAGCCCTCTTAAGCACACCAACTTACGCACTACGTTTAGCTGAAGTGGCGAGGGACGAGGGTATCAACCTTCCAGACCTTGGCGTTCGTGCCACTATCCATGCAGGTGAACCAGGCGCCTCGATTCCAACAGTGCGGGCACAAATCGAAACCGCTTGGGGCGCGCAATGCTTCGATCACGCTGGCGCGACCGAAATTGGTGCGTACGGCTTCACCTGCGAGAAACAATGTGGCCTTCATTTAATCGAATCTGAATTTATTGCGGAAATCCTCGATCCCACTACCAATGAACCAGTTGATGCTGGCGAGATTGGTGAACTCGTTATCACTAACCTTGGCAGGCCAGGCTGGCCAGTGATCCGTTATCGGACAGGTGATCTTGTTCGAGGTGGCGGGCGCCAGTGTGGATGTACTCGCACCTCTCTTATGGTGCCAGATGGGTTAATTGGCCGCGCCGATGATCTAATGGTGGTGCGTGGCATCAACATATATCCATCTTCTATCGAAGCGATAGTTCGCGAGTTCGAGGTTGATGAATTTAGAATCGTCCGGACTAAGCAAAGGGCGATGGAAGAGGTGCACCTAGAAATTGAAGCAGCCACCAGTGTTGCGCCAGCACTTAGTGAGGCCCTCTCTCAACGACTGGCAGTGAGAATCCCAGCCACTATCGTACCTGCCGGCACCCTTCCCCGCTTTGACCTTAAGGCGAAGCGGATCGTCGACCGCCGAAAAAGCTAATCCGCAAACACGATTGTGAGATTCTCAAACCGTCTCACCCGGCTTAAGTGTGAGCATTTCTACACCAGCAGGCAACAGCTTACGCAGTTCTGCTGGTGTTCCTGTTAATACTGGCCACGTACCATAATGCATCGGCACAACCTTGCGCACCCCGAGCAATTCAACTGCTAACGCTGCACCTCGAGGAGCCATCGTGAAGTGGTCCCCGATCGGCAGAAATGCAACTTCTGGTTCATATAACCGTCTGATGAGCATCATGTCACTAAACACGTCGGTATCACCCGCAAAGTAGATCGTCTGACCATTCTCAAATCGGATCACGTAGCCGATAGGCTCACCCACAGGCACTAAATGATTATCCTTCGGGTCTTGGGCACTGGAACTGTGGCTGGCCGACACCATTGTGACGTCAACACCCGCTACACGTTGGGTACCACCCTTGTTCATCCCCTGCAAATTAGCGAATCCTTGACTCTCCAGCCACTTTGCCATTTCGAGGATTGAGACGATTGGAGCACCTGTTGCTCGTGAGATCGCTGCGAGATCGTCCAACTCTAAATGGTCTTGGTGGCCATGGGTAATGAGAATCAGGTCAAGCTCGTCTGTTTCTTTTTGACCTTTCGGACAAGACGGGTTCGACGTCAGGTAAGGATCAATAAGGATTCTTTTGCCGCCAGGCGACGTGAGCACAAACGTCGCATGACCGAGCCAAGTGATACCAAGGTTTTGATTTTCTACCATACTGCAACACCTCCGTGATAACAACGAACTCATTTCCCAATAAGCACAAACCTCTAACTCGATAAAGTGGTCACTCTGGTCTCTGGATAGCGAGACGTTCGACGCGGCGGTAAATCGCCTGAGCGTCCATCTGAGTGCAGTAATCAATAAAATTCTCTCGCGGACCGTCCCACTTCAATTCATCGACCGTGTCGAACACAGGCGCATCCGTGCGTAACGTGGCTAAATCTCGAAATGTTAATGCGAGATCCCTATTCTTAACTAAAGTCGCTGCAAGTTTGGCAGCGCCACGAACCTTCACATCCCACACATCTGCCGAAACCGGTATTGACTCAATATGCCCATATCGAGCGAGTACCAAGCTCGACGACTTAGCGCCCCATCCGGGAAGTCCTGGATATCCATCAGCTGTATCGCCAGTGAGTGCTAAGTAGTCGGTGATTGAGTCAGGACCTACACCATATTTCACCTTGACCGCTGAAGCATCCCTTACCTCTGCTAGGCGCCGATCAAATTGCACAACTCGTGTACCAACTACGGACTGAGCCAGATCCTTGTCTGGAGTACAGATAAACACCTGCTCAACCTCAGGATTAGATGCGGCCTTCGCCGCCCCAGATGCCAATCCATCATCAGCCTCAAATTCGATCATTGGCCACACTTGCACCCCCATTGCGGTCAGAACTTGCTCAAGCAGCGGGAACTGCGACATCAATTCCGGATCAATGCCCTCACCAGATTTATACCCGGGCCACATCTTGTTTCTGAATGATTCAACAACATGATCGGTAGCAACGCCAATATGTGTTACGCGGTCCTCCAGCATGCTTAAGACTGAACGAACTACCCCTCTGACTGCACCAACCTCCTGACCAGCAGCGTTGGTGAAATTCGGCACCGCATAAAAATGCCTAAACAATTCATAGGTGCCATCGATCAAGAACACATTCATCACTGACAGGGTAAGATTTAGTAAAACAAACTACAAGTTTAAGATATTTGAACACCCTTAGTATTCCTATCCTTGGAGGGCTTCAAGTTCCTATCCACACAACTCCAAGTCTCTTGATAACATATAGGGGTGTCGAATCCAGTCACTCTACAACGTGGCCGTCCCATACCGGACAATCCACTACCAAGAGAACGCAAACCTCCTTGGTTTAAGGTGAAAGCACCTGGCACCAAGAATTATATTCGTCTCAAACATCTCGTTCAGTCATTAAACCTGCACACTGTCTGCGAGGAAGCCAACTGCCCGAACATCGGCGAGTGTTGGCACCACGGTACAGCGACATTCATGATCCTGGGTGATGTCTGCACACGAGCATGCGGCTACTGTAATGTCGTGCACGGTAATCCAGGTCAAGTCGACGGCGATGAACCGGCGCGCATAGCTCAAGCCATTAGCACGCTCGATCTCAACTATGCCGTGATTACCTCAGTCGACCGTGACGATCTACCTGATGGTGGAGCATCTATCTTCGCAGAAACGATTCGAGCAACCCGCGCATTACACCCGACTTGTCGGTTGGAAGTACTTATCCCTGATTTTCAAGGTAAGGCAGAACCACTTGACACAATTCTTCAGAGTAAGCCCGATGTGTTAAATCACAATCTGGAAACCGTATCACGGCTTTACCGAACGGCGCGACCGGGTGGAAAGTACGATCGAGCACTGGAACTGCTGAGTCGTTCGCATGCCCTTCAACCAACTATACCGACAAAGTCAGGCCTTATGGTCGGACTTGGGGAAGATTGGAATGAAGTAATAGCAACCTTACAGGATCTGTATGCAACTGGCTGTAAGAGACTAACAATCGGTCAGTATTTGCGTCCATCCACGGCTCACTTGCCTGTGGCACGATACTATCACCCAGACGAATTCAACGAATTGGCTTGTATAGCAAAGGACCTCGGATTCAAACACGTGGAATCAGGACCGCTTGTCCGAAGTTCATACCATGCGCACGAACAAGCGGACGCTGCCCTAACCTGAATTACTCCCTTGCAAGTTTTTCATGCCCAGCGTGCTAAAATCTTATACAAGCGGTTCTGAGTGAACGTACGAAATTATTGCTACGACTATACTAAATAGTCATGCGTAATAACTTGGAATCTCTTGTGAAATAAAAATCACCTGGAATTTAACCGCTGCAAAGTCACGCTAATGTTACCGCCATCTATTCCAATTTTTCCGCTGCCCAACACGGTGCTCTTTCCAAATGTTTTTCTACCGTTACATATCTTCGAACTCCGATTCAAGAAAATGGTCACTGATGCTCTCCTTGGAGATCGAATTGTTGGAATGACCCTACTCAGACCAGGTTGGGAAAGTGACTATGAAGGGTGTCCGGCAGTGTTTTCCATTGGATGCGCCGGACTGATTACACATTCGGAAACATTAGAAGATGGCCGTTACAACATTGTCCTTAGAGGATTACAAAAATTCCAGATCTGTGGCGAGGATAATGGTCAAGGTTATCGAATCGCGCGCGTTAATGGTATCGCAGAACCCGTAGACGAAGTGACTCGCTTAGCTGTACAAGGGAATCGTGGTCGCCTGGAAGAGTTACTGACTCAAAGCGCCAAAAATGAAAACGCTGAAGGAAGATTACCGAAGTCGGTCTCCGATGAAGACCTTGTTAATGCACTCGCTCAATATCTTGACATCGACGCGATAGAGAAACAGGCACTGCTTGAACGCGAAGGGCTTGCCAAGCGGTGTGAATCACTCATCGAATTACTTGAGATGAAGCTACTGGTCGCACGTTATCCAGCGCAATCCCGTCAACTTCAGTAGTTTTACCCTGAATATTCAATTCTTCTGGCGGTTGAATCGTTTTAGAATCTGTTTGATCGCTACTTGACCGTGAAATCGACCGTTTTCAATAAAAATACGACCACTGTGAATACCAGTTATTGCAGTCCCAATAATGTAGAGACCATCAACGTTGGTTTCAAACGTAGCAGGGTCATGCTCAGGAATATAAGTGTCCGAGGCAATCCGCACCCCGGCCTGGCTCATCAAGCTCGTATCAGTCCGATAACCCGTCAATAAGAAGACCGCCTCAGCCGGTAATGTATGTAGTTTTCCCGAGTGTTCAATGACGACCTCACCCACACGAATCTCGACAACCTGCGCTTCAAAACAGCCTGCAATGGACCCTTCCGTAATGCGATTCAGAATATCAGGTCGCACCCAGTATTTTATCGATTGCCCGAGTTCTTCTCGACGATGTACTAACGTTACTTTTGCACCGGCACGATACAACTCAAGTGCAGCTTCAGCAGCGGAATTCTTCCCACCAACAACGATGACCTGTTTACGATAATAAGCATGCGGTTCACTGTAATAGTGCGACACATGCGGCAAGTCTTCACCAGGAATACTCAAACGGTTGGGATCATCGTAGCAGCCAAGTGCAAGCACCACCGTACGGCTATAAAACTGCCGCTTCCCTTTACCTTCTGATTGTGTTTCGACTGTAAACTCATCCCTCGAAGTCGCTTCTGGCGATTTCAGGTCAATTACTGATTCCCCAAGTTCAATATTCAGCTGATAGCAGTCAGTGACCCGACGATAGTAACGAAGGGCTTCCTGGCGTGTTGGCTTATCGTACGGCGTCACAAAGGGAAGTCCGCCAATTTCCAGTAATTCGGGTGTCGTGAAAAACCTCATATTTACAGGAAAATGAAAGATGGAATTAACTAGAAGTCCCTGCTCCAAGACCTTGTAATCGAGCCCACACTGTTGTGCTGCAATTGCAGCAGCCAATCCCGAAGGACCAGCTCCCACGACGATGACATCGTGCACATGCATACTCTGTCGACCTTCTTTGGTGACATCAATGGGCAAGGGTCATATCCGCCTTAAATAAATCAACGAAATTGATGTTCGCTACTTTCATGAGTTTAAATATCTTCGCTACTACTCAGTCAATATTTCTGTGATATTGAAACCAAGGAGGGGTCAAATTGCTAGGATCACAAAATATCACGGCATACAAATCAGATTGCAACGTCGATTATCAACTGCCGTGAATAACTTCACGAAGCCTGCTCAACGAGCAAGATAACTAACCTCAACGTTACTGATAATGGCAATTGGTCGCCCAGTCGACGTAAAAATATCGTGCCCATCCAGTCTACGCACTTCGAGAATTTCACCAAGAATGGCAACTGAATCCACTTGGCTAGGAATGTTAACTTCGATCCGTACCAGTCCTGTCGGCGCAACCGCTTTCACCCCGCCAGGACCAGCACCACCCCCTACTCGATCAACCAAGTCCTCAATACTCCGAAATTCGCTTTGTATGACACCACGAGAAAGCAATGTACCGTCAGAAGTCAAAACACCGATTGTCGCGGTGTACTGTGCGAACGCTAGACCTGCGAGAGCTTGTTCTTCCGAATAGGTATGGCGGTTCGATAAGTCGAAAGACAGTTGGGCTTCGCCACTTTGCCTAGGAATTACCACTCTGACCCCAACCTGCGGATCTCGACCAATGAGGATGTCACAGAATTCTCTTTGCGTGGTAAGACCGGTACCGAGAACTGAAGGACAGACCACCTCAGTCGCTTCTGAAGCGTCTTGAACGAAGGCCGGCTTCACCGTAGACACTATCAGGATTAAAGTAACTATCCACAATCGTAGCAATCGTCCTGGGCTATCACCCGTCATTCTTTCTTATACCTCCTCGACAACACAGGAGGCTTGTTCACCAACATAGGGAGATATGATGGAGGTCTCATGTTGACGGATGAGTGCGAGAAACTCTGAACGTGTCCGAGCGTCGTCACGAAAGACTCCTAGCATCGCGCTCGTTATAGCCGTAGAATTCTGCTTTTCAACACCGCGCATTGACATGCAAAGGTGGGTGCCCTCTAAAACTACTGCAACACCGAGTGGATTGATTTTCTCTCTAATCGTCTCAGCAATTTCATTCGTTAATCGTTCTTGCACTTGCAGTCGACGACTAAAGATCTCCACAATCCGAGGAATCTTACTTAACCCGATCACTTGATTGGTAGGCAGGTAGGCTACGTGACACTTACCGAAAAACGGCAGAAGATGATGCTCGCAGAGTGAATAGAAATCGATATCCTTAACAATAACCATCTCCGTATAATCAACGGTAAACAATGCACCGTTTAAGACTTCATCGACATCTTTCTGATAACCGCTCGTTAGGAATTTTAACGAGCGCTCAACACGCTCTGGTGTCTTAAGAAGGCCTTCTCGTGATGGATCTTCCCCAAGATCGGCTAGCAACCTGCGTATGACTTCCAGCATCTGTTTATTGTACATGAGGGTATAAAGAGGCTGTCAATACTCGCACGGTAAGAACTTTCGGCGATTTTCATAATCCTTATCAAGCCTGGAATCTTAGGAGTACGTCACGGACGCTCAACGGCTAGAGCCATGCCCATTCCACCACTCACACAAAGAGTCGCCAACCCTCGTAATGCTGCCCGCCTTCGCATTTCGTGCAGCAGGGTTACAACAATTCTAGATCCCGTGCAGCCGATAGGATGTCCCAGAGCTATCGCACCACCGTTAACATTCAATCGATCCAGATTGATTGGAACATCACGTAACACCGCCAAGACCTGCGCCGCAAATGCTTCATTCAGTTCAACCAAGTCGAAAGCATCTACCGGTAAATCCAAACGTTGACACAGTTTGTGAATTGCCGGAACTGGACCAATCCCCATAATGCGTGGATCCACACCCGCACTGGCCCAACCTGATAATTTCGCCAAAGGCACGCGCCCCATAAGTTTTGCCCGATCAGCAGTCGTCAGCATCAATGCAGCACCACCGTCGGTAATGCCTGAAGAAGATCCAGCCGTCACGATGCCAGGTTGCCCTTCCACTTCATCAAACACTGGTGTTAATTTTTTGAGTGACTTGATCGTCAGGCCAAATCTCGGATGCTCGTCACTATCGATTGTTTCGGTCTCACCGTTACGACCAGTTACTTCGACGGGAACAATCTCATCTCGAAACTTTCCGGCCTTGATGGCCACTTCGGCCCGGCGCTGACTTTCGAGCGCGTAACTATCTGAGTCTGCACGAGTGATGCCGTATTGACGAGCCAACACCTCGGCCGTCTCGCCCATAATAAGGTTCGACAATGGACAGCGAAACCCATCTCGATACATCACGTCGACTAGGGCAACATGTCCCATCCGATGACCCCATCGAGCGGCGCTCGAATCGATCATGTGTGGCATGCGGCTCATTGACTCAATTCCACCAACTAGGACCACATCAGCTTCACCAAGTAGTATCGCTTGGGCCCCACTAGCCAACGCCTGCAGACCAGATGCGCAGGCCTTATTAATGGTCTGAGCTACCACGGTGTCCGGTAATCCGGCACGAAAAGCCACCTGACGGGCTGGGTTTGGACCCGACCCTGCTTGCCGACCGTGTCCAATCCAGACTTCGTCCACCTCTGAGGGTTCAATCCCAGCACTTTCAATGGCCGCGCGGGCAGCTACTGCACCCAACTCGGTGGGATGCACGTCCTTGAACGACCCACCGTATTTTCCGATAGGGGTTCTAACCGCACTCAGGATAACAACGTCACGATTAGGCATACTTCAGAAATCATAACAGAGTCTGCATCAACCTTAGCCTATACGAGAGGACGACTCGCTCTCGATGCGATCCACGATGGTGGCAATCACAAGGTCACCAATCACATTCAACGGGGTGCGACACATATCAAGAATTCTATCCACACCAAGCATGATCGCAATGCCTTCTACCGGCACTCCCACCATAGCAAGCACCATCATCAATAGTGGAATCACAGCGCCAGGTACAGCAGCCGCACCAATCGACGACACTAGAGACATCAAGAGCACAATTAACTGACTGCCCAATGAAAGATCAACACCAAACACCTGCGCGATAAAGAGAATCGTTACAACTCCAAATAGAGACGAGCCTGGCATATGGATAACCGCGCCGAGTGGCAAAACGAATCCAGCCACGGCATTGGAAATCCCTAGCTCCTCCTTTGCAACGCGCATGGTAGTCGGTAATGTCGCAGTACTAGACGAGGTGGAAAATCCAGTCAAGAAGACGACCCGGGTTCGTCGCATGAACTCGACTGGATTACGCTTGGCAATAAACTTCACAACCAACCAGTAGCCCACAACAAAAAAGAGGGCCAGGCCACCGACAACGGTCGTCATGTACTTAATAAGATTAAAAATGATTTCGAAGCCAAAGCGCGCCGTTACACTGAAAATCAAACAGGCCACACCGAGGGGCGCCACCTTCATCACCAAGCCAATAAGACCGACGGTAACGTGACCCAGGCTTTCAAGAAAATTAAGCAACGGCTGTGCTTTTTCCTTCGGTACGATAGTCAACCCAATCCCGATCATTAAGGTGAAAAAAATCACTGCAAGCATCTCACCATTGGCCGCAGCCTGGACCGGATTACGCGGGACAATCTGTACGAACAGTTCCATTCCAAAGGCACCTTCAGCTAATCCCATCGCATCCGAGTCACCCTGATAGGTTTCGATGAGCCGTTCAGTGACTGCCGGATTTAGACCTTCACCTGGCTTCGCAAGGTTCACCAGGCCAAGGCCAAGCAACGCAGCGACCATTGAGATAGTTAACATACTCAATAATGAGAGGCTGCCAATCCGTCCAAGCCGCTTCAGGCTGCCTAACCCTGCAATTCCAGTTGACAGTGTCGAGATTACTACTGGAATCACAAGCATCATCAACGCGTTCAACCACACGCGCCCGATTGGTTCAGTGACCGAGCTGACAAACTGCTCCGTGCCAGCGGCACCACCTGTCAAGATATTGATGGCGATTCCGGACACTACACCAACGATGAGTCCTAGCAGAATCTTTGTTTGTAGAGCCATGGTGTTGAATCGAATAACAACTGACCGCAATCACCTTACTCTGTTTAAATGAGATCTTTTAAACGATAGCCAATTAAACATTAACTGACTAAGTAACCAATGGATTTAACAATGAGTCTGACGACGTACTAGAGCGAGCCCTTAAGTCCCAGTGTTTCCGCCGATGAGCGCATAGAGGTAATGACATTCGTGATGTGCTCATCAAGACTTAATCCGAGTTCCTCGGCACCCTGACGCAAATCATCCCGACTAACGCCACGGGCAAACGCTTTATCTTTCATCCGCTTCTTGACCGATTTAGCTTCCAAATCAAGCACACTTTTAGACGGACGAACTAATGCTGCGGCCGTAATAAAACCAGCCAACTCGTCGCACGCGAACAGTGTGTGCTCAAGGCGCGACTGTCTAACAACCCCAGTCTCATCAGAATGGGACATGATCGCGCGAATCAACACTTCAGGGTATCCACGCTCGCGTAGGATCTCCGCACCGCGATACGGGTGGTCTTCCAGGCTGGGCCAACGCTCGTAGTCGAAATCGTGTAACAACCCAACTAAACCCCATAGATTTTCATCTTCCCCAAACTTCCTAGCATAACCACACACCGCAATCTCAACAGCAAGCGCGTGCTTCCGTAAGCTTTCACTCTTCGTATACTCCGTCAACAATGCCCACGCAGTATCCCGGCTTGGTAGGTCTGAGGTTCTGCTCTCTTCGTCCAACTACTCCATCCCTTTCGTTGGCACACTATTCGTTGGCCCACCACTTTCGAAGCGGTCAACGATTGTCGAAGTCACAAGATCGCCAATCACATTCAACGTGGTGCGACACATATCAAGAATCCTGTCCACTCCAAGGACGATCGCAATGCCCTCTACCGGCACTCCCACAATACCAAGCACCATCATCAATAATGGAATTGAACCTCCTGGTACAGCAGCCGTACCGATGGCAGTTATCACAGACAGCATGATGACAATCAACTGACTGCCCAATGAAAGATCAACGCCAAACACCTGCGCAATAAATAACACCGTCACGCCTTCAAAAAGAGCTGTGCCATTCATATTCATCGTCGCACCAAGCGGCAAGACAAATCCGGTCACGGCATCGGAAACCCCTAGCTCCTCCTTCGCAACGCGCATGGTGGTCGGTAATGTCGCCGCGCTAGACGAGGTGGAAAATGCAGTCAAGACAACAACCCAAGTTCGCTTCATGAACTCGACAGGATCGCGTTTGGCCACAAAACGCAAAATGAGTGAATAGCCCACAACAAAAAAGATCGTCAAGCTACCGACGACGGTCATCATGTACTTGAGAAGATTAAAAATGATTTCGAAGCCAAAGCGCGCCGTTACACTGAAAATCAAACAGGCCACACCGAGCGGCGCCACCTTCATCACCAAGCCGATAATACCGATCGTCACGTGGCTGAGGCTTTGGAGAAAACTTCGGAGTGGCTGTGCTTTTTCCTTCGGTGCGATCGTCAGCCCAATTCCGATCATTAACGCGAAAAAAATGACCGCGAGCATCTCACCATTGGCGGCAGCCTGGACCGGATTACGCGGCACGATGCGTACGAACATCTCCATCCCAAAGGCACCTTCGGCTAATCCCATCGCATCCGACTCACCCTGATAGGTTTCGATGAGCCGTTCAGTGACCGCTGGATTCAGACCTTCACCTGGCTTCACCAAATTCACAATGGTCAGGCCAAGCATCGCAGAGAGCGCTGTCAAACTTAACATGCTCATCAGCGCGACAATTCCAATACGCCCGATCTTTTTCAGGCTACCTAGTCCAGAAATCCCAACTGATAATGTCGACACGATGAGTGGAATGACCACCATAATCAATGCGTTCAACCAGACACGCCCGATTGGTTCCGTGACCGAGCTAACAAATTGCTCGGTACCAGCGGCACCTTCTGTCAAAACATTGATGGTGATCCCGGATATCGCGCCGACGGCCAAACCCAAAAGAATCTTAGTATGAAGAGCCATAACGCGTGACGGTAACACTGAGGTTTTGTGATTGTCAACGTCGCCCAAACTTGGCCACATTGCCTGTGACTCGAGCCTCGAACTTGAGCACGCTACAGTTGATTCTGCATTGCAAGTCCACGTGTAATGACAGCATGCGCCTTATTGGTCAACCGATACTCCTCAAGAGCGTTCGGAGCTGCCAAGACCGCTTGCGATACATCCGACCCAGGCGCCAACGTGCCTCCCACCACACGACACAAAAAATCTACAAGCACATAATGATATTGAACCTGACCCGTATCATCTCGAACGATACGGTCAAGCACATCGATCACCGGCCCGACTTCCACTTGGAGACTCGTTTCCTCTCGAATTTCTCTAGCCACACCAATCGTCATCGTCTCCCCTAATTCAAGAGCTCCTCCAGGCAGGCTCCATTCATCAGCTAGTGGTTCAAACCGACGTTTAACTAAAACAATATCTTGAGCGGCTAGAACAACAGCTCCAACGCCAACAAATGGACGGTCTGGATAAACTCGAGAGGCTCGAGTAATAGAAGGCTCGTGAGGCATGATTAGAGCGGCAGCGAAGCCTCGGCATTCAACCGTAACGGTGCGCTCACACCACGGTGAAACTGCCTGAGGCCACCAGCTGCAATCATTGCAGCGTTGTCAGTTGACAAAGCTAGGCTCGGAAAAAATACTGGTAACCCAACCTGATTACCAAGAGCGTGCGCTTCCAGCCGAAGTTGACTATTTGCCGACACACCACCGGCAATGCCAATGGACCGAGCACCAAACGTTCGAGCTGCGTCGCATGTATGACCTAAGAGCGGCTTGATGACAGCACGCTGGAAACTGGCACATATGTCCGCAATTTCCTGTGACGACAACTTAAGGGAACCAAGAGAACCTTTCCTCGCTTGCACATATCTCTTCACTGCTGTTTTAAGCCCACTAAAACTAAAATCAAATCGGCCGGGATGCTGGCGCATAATTACGCTATAACTCTCGACTGCTTGCGCAGCGTTACGATCGACATGCGTCATCCTGGCTATTGGAAAATCAATTGCCTGATTGTCACCTTCACGGGCAAGCTGATCGATGATGGGACCACCTGGATAGCTTAAATCCAGTAATTTCGCCACTTTATCGAATGCCTCACCCGCAGCGTCATCTCTAGTTCGACCAATTTGTGCATAATCGCCAAATTCTCGCACGACGTACAGATTCGTATGGCCACCTGAAACGACTAATACAACTGCCGGCAACGGCAAATTGCCATTCTCAAGAAATAGAGATTCGATATGGCCTGCCAAATGATGGACAGGGAGAAGAGGAATCCCGAGGGAAAACGAAAGTGTTTTCGCGAATGCCACACCAACTAACAATGAACCAACCAGTCCTGGTCCTTGCGTCACTGCTACGGCGTCAAGAGCAGACCATGTCGTGCAGCCATCATCGAGCGCTTTTTCCACTACGCCACAGATATCACGCACATGCTGACGTGAGGCCAATTCCGGCACAACTCCACCCCATTCACGGTGGATGTCAACTTGAGAAGCCACTACACTGGAATCGATCTTCCAGACCCGCGTCGCCAAGTTCCCTTCCTCTACAACAACCGCCGCAGCAGTCTCGTCGCACGAGGTTTCGAGTCCAAGAACCCGCACGGTAGAATCATTCACCATTGCCAGACTCACTTACGACAGAACGCAAACTGCTCGAGTACGGAGGACGACAAATACCGTATTCGGTAACGATCGCAGCGACGTAACTGCTCGGTGTTATGTCGAAGGCTGGATTCCTCACTCCTACACCGGTTGGCGCAAGTTGCGTTGATCCCAAATGAGTCACTTCCCGAGAATTTCGTTCCTCAATTTTTATTTGGGCGCCATTTGGTGTTGACAAGTCTATCGTTGACACGGGTGCGGCCACGTAAAACGGCAACTTGTGTTCCTTCGCCAAAACAGCCAAACCATAAGTACCTATTTTGTTCGCTACGTCACCATTGGCTGCAATACGATCGGCGCCAACTATCACGAGATCAACTTGATCATCTTGCATTAAAGAACCGGCCATGCTGTCTGTAATAATTGTTGTATCAATACCTTCACGCATCAGTTCCCATGCGGTGAGCCTCGACCCTTGAAGAAAGGGGCGTGTTTCGTCAGCGAATACCGCAACTTTCTTTCCGCTTTCCACTGCCGCACGGATAACACCAAGCGCTGTACCATAACCTGCCGTGGCTAACGCACCTGCATTGCAGTGCGTAAGCACACGTGCACTTGTAGGCAGGATGGTTGCGCCGTGTGCTCCCAGCGCACGACAAGCCTCAACATCAGCATCATGAATACGCTGAGCCTCGACCTCAAGATTTAATCGAATCTCCTCAACCGACTGTCCGGCCTTTACAGCATTTGCGAAAATTCGTTTCATCCTTGCGATGGCCCAAAAAAGATTAACAGCGGTTGGCCGCGTTTCAGCCATCGCGTCGCACATCTTATAAAATTCACGAGCCAGCATGGTTGTCCCGCTCGCCTTACTTCGATTCACACCAAGGGCTAAACCCATCGCTGCGGCAACACCAATTGCCGGTGCTCCTCGAATGACCATTGACTTGATAGCACGTACAACCTGGGCAACTGTGCGACACTCAACATAGACCTCACGTTTTGGCAGCTTTCGCTGATCAACCATGACGATCATGTCGGAACGCCATTCAATAGTTGGCAACATATGGAAAATAATCCCTAAGTTGAGAATAACGTGTTTATGCTTGCTCTATTATGCCTGACAAGAGTGCACTTAACGGGTTGACTGCCTGCTTGACAGCCTTAAGAACGTCAAGATGATTGAGCGGTGTCGGTAGAACTCCAGCGGCCATGTTGGCGATGAAAGACAGTCCTAAAATCTCCAAACCTATCTGACGCGCCACGATTACTTCTGGCACCGTCGACATACCCACTGCATCTGCACCAATCGTGCGGAAATATTTTATTTCGGCAGGTGTTTCGAAACTGGGTCCCAACACACCCACATATACCCCATGCACAATCGAAATTCCCACAGATGCTCCAACCGTCTCAGCCAAGCGTCCGAGTCGCAAACTGTATGCCTGGCTCATGTCGGGAAACCTCACTCCAAAGCGTTCATCATGTGACCCTACTAGAGGATTCTTCCCCATCGCGTTAATGTGATCGTCAATAACCATCACATTGCCTGGTGTAAAATCCTCACAAATAGCACCCGCAGCATTGGTCAAGACGACCAACTTGACACCGAGCGCACCTACAACACGGGTCGAAAAGGCGACTGTCTGATGGTTGTAACCTTGGTAAAGATGCGCGCGACCCGACAGCACAACAACACGACGTCGGCCAACAACGCCGTACCGTAACTGTCCTGCATGACCAATGACAGTCTCGCCCGGCCAACATGGGATGTCTTTGTAATCAATCGTTATCTCTGCATCGAAGTGTTCCGTAAAACCTCCGAATCCTGAACCTAACACGACCGCAAGGTCAGGTGCTCCTGGTAACCTGTTCGCAAGAAAATTAGCGGCTTCTTGCACTCGATCGTAATCTGAGAGCGATTTCTGAGCTGTCACGTTAGACATGGGTCCGTTAGAGCAATAGAGAGGCAATCGATGCGTTGATCAGTGTAGCCAGAAATCCGCCACATAATGCACGGGTGCCTAATCTCGCCAGATCGCCTCGACGTTCTGGCGCCATTCCGCCAAGGCCACCCAGTAATATTCCGACTGAACCAAAATTCGCAAACCCTGTGAGCGCGTAAGTGGCCAATGCAACCGATCGGTCGCTAATAATGTTCTGGTACTCCGTAGTTAAGGTAACGTATGCGACAAATTCGGTCGCAACTATTTTTGTTCCGAGCAAATCCGCAATGGCCGGTACGTCGGCTGACTCTACACCCATCAACACAGCGGCTGGAGTGAAGACCAGCGAGAAAACACTGGAGAGCGAAAGCGCTGGATGAATAAGGGCTAGAACGTAATCGAACATGGTGATAAAAGCCATAAATGCAATCAACATTGCCGCTACGTTGATGGCTAACTTCGTACCGTCGGCTGCTCCACCCGCAGCTGCATCAATAACGTTGACATGTTTGTTTGCTACATCGAGTGTCACAGTGCCACGAGTCTTCGGTATCTCCGTCTCTGGCATCAAAATCTTAGAAAGATATAACCCGCATGGCGCGGCCATGACACTCGTGGTCAGGATCGCAACTGCATCGGCGCCAAGACTAATGTAAATAGCCATAACGGCTCCAGAAATCGTGGCCATACCGCCCACCATTAGAGTTAAAAGTTCAGATTGGGTCATATGTGGAACGTAAGGCCGAACTATAATCGGCGCTTCAGTTTGTCCCATGAACACGTTTGCAATCGCTGAAAGCGTCTCTGCGCCACTAGTATTCAGTAAACGCACAACGGCGCGCGCTGTTACCCGAACAAAAAACTGCAGAACACCGAAATAATAGAGCACGGTAAAGAACGACGAGATAAAGATAATGATCGGCAGCGCACGGAAAGCAAAGACAAAGCCCCCTGGAAACAGTGCCGAAAGCACTTCAGGATTTGCTAACTCACCAAATACGAACCTCGAACCTGCATCAGTGAACCCTATAAAACGTTTTACAACGGCAGCAATCGCATCAAAGACTGCGTAACCAGGTCGTATCCCACCCACTTCGAACTTCAGAATAAAAAATGCCAGTAGAAACTGGAGGCCTAAGCCATACCAGACAATCCTCCAGTTAATGGAGCGAATATCCGTAGAACAGGCCACCGCCACCGTTATGAAAGCAATCACACCAAGAAACGCACACACTCGTGGATCAACAATGCCTTGTAACATGTATGCAGACACCGCCAAGGCCACTGCCGTACCCGCAAAAACCAAGCGTAGTCCCTTATCGGATTGCCAGATTATTGAATTTAGCTTCATGCCACCCTTTCCAGAACAACTGGACCAAGTTTTGGAGGCGTATCAGCAATTACAAACGCTTGCTTCAAGCATTGGATCGCTTCAGGTAAATCCTCAGAACGCTGATAGTGTATCTCCGCAAGCGGATCTCCAGCACGAATCTCGTCACCAAGACTCACTTGAGTGACCACGCCGACTGCAGGGTCAATCTCAACATCGACACGATCGCGACCGGCCCCCAAGACAATGGTTGCACGCGCAACCAATTCGGCATCAAGTTGCACAACATAGCCGTTGCTAGATGCTTTAATCATTTGACGATGAGCTGCGACTGGCATAAGCCGATAATCATCAATGATGCGAGGATCTCCACCTTGCGCGGTAATGACTTGTTGAAATTGTTCAAGACCTTTCCCGCTCGCAAGCACTCCAGCAACTCGTTGCTCCGAAGCTTCCAAGGTAGGTTCGAGTCCCGCAAGGTGCACCATCTCAGCAGCTAGAGAAACGACTAGCCCCTCCAAAGCACTTGGCCCTTGCCCCTTCAACGTTTTCACACACTCTATAATCTCCACAGCATTACCAACCGCATGACCGCGTGGGGCATCCATCGATGTCATCAACACTCGTGTCGGCAATCTAACCTCCGTACCGATCGCAACAAGTCGCTCGGCTAATTCTCGAGCATCGGATGGTGATTTCATAAACGCACCTCGTCCCATAGTGACATCAAGGACTAGTCCGTCAAGATCAACAGCGAGCTTCTTACTCATTATCGAGGCCGCGATAAGTGGCACACTCTCCACCGTCGCCGTCACATCACGTAATCCATATAACAAGCGGTCGGCTGGTGCAATCGAATCTGTCTGGCCCACCATACAGCAACCATACCGATCCAACATCACTCGTATCTCATCTGGACTTAGTGCTGTCCGAAAACCTGGAATTGACTCCAACTTATCGAGGGTACCTCCGGTATAACCCAAGGAACGACCTGAAGTCATTGGAACTATGACGCCGCATGCCGCGGCTAGGGGCACTAAAATAGGTGAGGTCTTATCGCCGACTCCACCGGTACTGTGCTTATCAACACGATGTCCGATATGATCTGGTAAATCCAGATGCGCACCAGATGCCCCCATCGCAAAAGCTAACCATTGCGTCTCAGACACGGACATTCCACGCCAGACGACGGCCATAAGAAATGCAGACACTTGGTAGGCAGGAATCGCTCCTGAAGTTGCCTGACTCACAAAGAACTGGATTTCGTCCTCGTCCAGAATCTCGCCGTCACGTTTCTTCCGAATAATATCAACAGCGCGCATGAGGGTGCTGAGTATAACATTCGAACTGCTATCAATTGTTTGCTAGAATCCGGCGACTGTTATTTCGCATACGGCAAGGCATGCCAACACGTACCCACACGAATTACAGATACTGCACTTTAAAAATGAGCCCGGACGAAACAGTGTGATTGACGTACTGCCATCCCTCATCGGAACGTTCGCTGTGGCGGGAGGAATGCTCGCATGGTTGTCGATCCGAACCACTAGAATCGATCAAAACTCAGCCGAACGATTAGTGGCTGAACTTAGGCTTGCACAATTTTCCGCACTATTATTAGCATTTGTAGCAGGTGCATTCATCGGCTTTAGCGCCACATCAGAAGCAAATGTCAATACCGCTCTCGATGCTTCTTTAGCTCTTGGATTTTTTGTGGTGGCTGCAATTGCACCTACCCGTGATCCACGCAAAGCTTTGACAATACTGACGCTTGCGTTTGCAGCTCATGCATTAGTCGACATCATGCATCGACCTTACGGGTTACCCGTTGAGATCGCCCCAGCCTGGTATTTAATCGGCTGCGCTGTATTTAACTTGTTTGTTGGCGTGCTGTGCTACATACCCATACTCAGGCGCTAGTTATCCCGAACTCTTCCGAGGATGTCTATCCCCTAGAGGGTCATCACGTCAAACTGTTCGTGATGGAGCTGCACGTCAGGCTTAATAATCACCTTCCGTCCCAAAGCAGCCTGCAAATCATTTAACACCTGTCGCTCTTCTTCGGCAAGCGCTCGGGCAACATCCGGATTAACCCGCAGCACGACACCTTGACCATAGAGATCACTTTGAATCTTTCTCATCTCAGAGAGAATCTCGTAGCAAATCGTAGAAATCGACTTGATGGCTCCACTGCCAGAGCAGTACGGACATGGTTCGTTCAACTGTCTTTCAAGGCTCTGTTTGACTCGCTTCCGAGTCACAATGATGAGACCGACGTCTGAGACCTGGACAGTTTTTGATGGAGCGCGATCCTTGCGCAATTCCTGTTCGATGGACTGGAAAACCTTTTGGCGATTTTTCCGCTCTTCCATGTCTATCAGATCAAGAACGATGATGCCTCCTAGATCACGTAACCGAAATTGCCTGACAATTTCTTTAACCGCCTCAAGGTTTGTTTTAACAATAGTGTCTTCCAATCGACCACTACGTTTACCAACATAGCGTCCCGTATTAACATCGATCGCGACCAGTGCTTCGGTTTGATTAATGACTAAGTAACCGCCAGATTTTAGCCACACTTTGCTCTGCAAGGCCTTTTGAATTTCATCCTGTACTCCATATTCCTCAAAGATCGGAAATTCTTTTGAGTAATGCTTCACGACAGGTATGAGGTCAGGCATTATTCCGTCAACCAAACTCACGACTCTGCCATATTCCTCTGCATTGTCTACCCGAATTGCTGTAAATTCTTTAGTCAATAAGTCCCGCAACAATTTAGAAACCAAACTTTGTTCATGATAAACAACGGTCGGCGCTGGATCTGACTCCGTGCGTCGCTGCACATCGGTCCACACCCGATGAAAATATGACAAGTCAGCAACAATGTCTTCCTCTGATCGACCCGTCGCAGCAGTACGAATGATGACTCCACCAGTAAAACTATGTTCTTCACGAAATTCACGCACAATTCTCCTGAGTCGATTCCGTTCTTCCCGTGATTCAATTTTTCTGGAGACACCGACGTGGTCAACTGTGGGCATGAAAACTAAAAATCGTCCCGGCATCGTCGCATGGGACGTAATCCTCGCACCCTTGGTCCCGAGCGGTTCTTTGACAACCTGCACGAGAACTTCCTGCTCGGCTTTTAGCAGATCCTCGATCTTGCCTTGTGGAATCCGATCCTGGTTGCGTCCTCGACGAGCACTCCCGTTAACAGGGGGGCTCTCCCTCGGACCCTGATCGTGAAGGGACTCGTCAGGATCATCGTCGTCGGTGTCCAGCTCCTCTGGCGTGCCGAGCACGTCCGACACGTAGAGAAATGCATCCCGTTCTAAACCGATATCAACGAACGCTGACTGCATGCCGGGTAAAACTTTCGAAACCCGACCTTTGTAGATATTTCCGACGGTTCCAGGCTGTCGTTCGCGCTCGATAAAAACCTCGGTAACGAGGTCGTCCTCGAGAATAGCCACCATGGTCTCGTGGCTGTTCGAGGAGATAATCATCTCCTTGTTCATTGCTCAAACCCCATAACGGGTCAAGTCTCTCAACACATCGCCACACAAAAGCAGCCGCACGGACAACTGACTGACCTTGGCCAGAAGTGTGCCCTGCGTTAAGCTGTCGTCGCTTGTGCAGCAATCGCATTAACTTGTACATCCCGTTTTTAATTTCCTACATCAATTTGTGAACCTGCGCATCCGGACATTAGCTATCAAACCAAACCCCGCCAAGGTAGCCACGAGTGACGAACCACCGTAACTCATCAATGGCAAAGTCAGACCTTTGACCGGTAACAGGCCCGCTGACATCGTAATGTTGTATACAACTTGAAACGTAAAGCTCGATATCACCCCAACGACCAGGTATGCACCGAGACGATCCTTCGTACTTCGCGCAGCCTCTAGGCCACGTAAGATCACAAATAAATACAATCCAAGCACCACTATGACGCCCAGAAATCCATGTTCTTCAGCTAGTATTGAAAAAATAAAGTCGTTGTGCGCGACGGGCAGAAACTTGTACTGCCCTTGCGTTCCTTGGAGGAATCCTTTCCCGGTTAAGCCCCCCGACCCAACCGTAATCTTGGCCTGAATCTGTTGATAACCGGCACCTTGTGCATCTTGCGCCGGATCCAAAAAAGTTAAGAGCCTAGACCGCTGATAGTCTTCAAGTGCGTAAGTCCAAGCTACCGGTGTTGTCAGCAATGCCAACATCACCAAGAGTGCCAATACACGAAATCTAAGTCCCGCAATATAGGTAATCGCAAAGGCAACTGGCAGTAACCCTGCAGCCGATCCAAGATCTGGTTCTCGAACAATCAACATGAACGGTATCACCGTAACAAGGGCGACGAACGCTAGGTTGACAAACGTCACGCCACGCAGGCTTCGTTCAGCGAAGTAACCCGCTAATAAGATGGTGAGAGCAATCTTTGCAAATTCCGATGGCTGGACGTTAACTGGCCCGAACCATAACCAACGTCGTGACCCGCCCACTACATCACCAATCATTAACACCAAGGCAAGCGCCACAATAACGGCGAGATAAAACACCCACGAGTTGTTGGCAATGACACGATAGTCGAGGAACATAAAAAACGAAAAAGCGATGAGGCCAACAACAAGCGCATACCCCTGTGTCATGAGCTTGTTGCTTACCAGTTGACTGGTCTCATCATAGGTAGTGCTATAAATCATCATCATGCCAATTGCAGAAACCGCCACTATCGCGGCTAGCAACCACCAATCGATGAGACTATATAAACGTCGTTCCAACATATATATACCGCCGTGGTATCCAAGTTAAGGTTCGGTTACCAAGTTCGTTGTCGTCACCGGTGTCTGCGGCCGTGGAAACTCCGGCAACGGCCGACCATCCTTTTTAGCAACATAGGTCGTCATAATATGTCGAGCAATTGGTGCTGCCAAATAGCCGTGATCAGAGTGCTCCGCCAGCACAACACCAGCCAATTCAGGCGCGTCATTTCGCGGAGCAAAAAATGCGAACCAGCCGTGATCTCTCCATTCGAATTCACTATCAGACTCTTCCGCCTTTGCGCGTCCCTCTAGGGAAATCACCTGGGACGTCGCCGTCTTACCAGCGACGTCAAAGCCATCAATGCGGGCCCGTCGACCAGTCCCTTGACCATTCACTACGCGCCAAAGCCCTTCGTGTAAGGTTTGAATCGTCTCCGATGACAACTCGACCCTTCCTCCCATCGACGTCTTCACAGGAGACCAGCCATTTCCACTGTCCACAGCCTTCAAGAGGTGCGGGATCGGACGAATTCCACCGTTGGCAACTGTCGCCATCATAACCGCAATTGAAAGAGGAGTGACACTCACGGGGCCTTGGCCAATGGCCACCGATATTGTTTCACCCGGATACCACGGTTCGTCATTCACCTCTTGCTTCCACTGTCGAGAAGGCACAAGACCGGCTGCCTCATACGGAAGATCGATGCCTGTCACCTGGTTCAAACCAAATTTTTTCGCCCATTTTTCAATTAAATCAATTTCAAGCATGCTGCCCAGCGTATAAAAGTAAACATTGCATGAGCGCTCAAGCGCTCCCTGCATATCAAGCTCTCCATGCCCACCACGTAGATGGCAAAAAAACCGCTGGCCGTGGAATACTCCGGAACCAGGACATCGCACTTTAAAGTCAGGCGTTACCAATCCTTCTTCAAGCGCTGCAGTTGCCACAACAATCTTAAAAATTGACCCCGGAGAATATCGACCTTGCAGGGCACGATTATGCAACGGGCGACGATCGTCCGTGTTAAGAGCCTCCCAGCTACGCATATCGATGCCAAGCGCAAAGGCGTTTGGGTCGTAGGTTGGCACACTGGTCATGACTAAAACCTCGCCAGTCCCAGGTTCAAGAACAATTGCCGCGCCAGAAAATCCAGTGGCAGCAAAGGCTTCTTCTGCGGCATTTTGAAGATCAGCATCGAGGGTCAACTGCAATCGAGTTCCATTAATGGGATCATTGGTTTCGATGGTTTCAAGCTCACGTCCCACACTATTGACGATTACCTGGCGTCTTCCATCTGTCCCCATTAAGAGTTGGTTGTAGGTAAACTCAAGACCAGATTGACCAACAACTGCATCATCAGTGAGCCCGACAAAATCCAGACTTGCAATTTGATCGGCAGTAATTTCCCCAACATAACCAAGTAGATGCGCAGCCGACGTGCCCACACGGTAACGTCGGGTCGGCACTTGTTCAATCGCAATGCCCGGTAATTCGAAACGGCGCGCAGCCACTGCCGCCACCTGCGACAATGAGGCGTCACGAATAATGACAATGGGTTGATACTCGGGTAATTGACTGTGCCGATCAATTTCGTCCTGAACATCACGCAACTGAATTCCCGTGATGGCTACTAATTTGTCAACCAAATACTCCAGGTCGGTTGTCAGTTCGCGGACAATTGAAATATCAAAGGAATACCGATTTTCCACCAACACTGTTCCGTTACGATCAAATAAGATACCCCGCGGCGCTCGTAATGGAACTGAACGTCGGTGGTTATTTTCTGCCAACTGTTGAAACTTGTTATGCTGGACAACTTGTATAAACCAATAACTTAGGGCGACGCCGACCATTAGAACCGTCACGGTTAGCCGCAACACAGAAAGCCGCGAGGCTAGCCGATTCCGGCGTACACTAAATAATTCTTGTGCCATAACTATCGCGCCTCATTCACCAGGTGCCGATCCGTCGCCGTAGCCTGTACCGCTCGCGCTGCCTCAACACCATTTTCGGAACCATTTCAATGACACTAATCCACATCACACCAACGACACCATTTGCGATTGCATGCCCTGCAATCGCCACAAAGGAAAATGTCGGCATTGGCAGCCCGAGCAAGAGGTATAGGCCAAAGAATAATAGGGAGCTGAGTTGACTCGCACCAAGAAACACCAAAAACTTTGGCACCAGACCCACCAGCACAAATTGAACACCGAAGCTCCCAACAAAAAATCCGATCAGGGTTTTCGAGATACCCCCTATTCCGATGATGCCACCAGCCAGGGCATCCTGAATCATGCCACCGATAGCACCAACGAGTAAGCCGACAACTGGTCCAGTCCCAAGTGCCACCGCAACCACTGCGACAAGCACCAGGTCAATGCCGCCTCCATTTAAAAGTGAGAGGCTGGCCAGACCCATTTGCAGAATCAACGCCACCGTAATCGCCAGGGCAATTCGCTTCGTATTCACTGACTTGGCTGACCAGACTCTTGCATTCTTGGTTGCTCCATTACGACGAGCACGTGATCTAATGCATTGAAATCAACGGTTGGTCTAACCTGTATCTCTTGATACAAGTTTGGACCTCGTTGTACCCGCTCGATATAACCGATTAAAAAGCCTTTAGGATAAATCCCTTCGATGCTAGATGTGACGATCCGATCGCCAACCTGCACATCCGAAAGATTCGAGACATAAGTCATGTTCAAGGGCGGGTTCCCTTCGACACCATTGACAAGACCTACCACCCGAGTCCGTTCAACCATTCCTCCAATTGCAGCATTTCGGTCAATGATTAATTGCACCTTAGCAGCACTTTGAGCAGGCTTCCCGACCACTCGACCAACGACCCCGTCTGGGGCAATCACCGCTGAATCAAGTTGAATACCATCGGCAGCACCCCGACCAATAGTTAGTGTACGGAACCAAGGTGTGACATCTCCGGCGATCACCTCAGCGGCAACAGTCGAGAGGTCGATCGATCGATCCATCGCGAGCAAATCCCGCAAACTTTCATTGCGACCAACCATGGCACCCTGCTCTTGCAACCGAAGTTTCAGAGAGGCGATCTCCTGCTTAAGACGAACGTTGTCCTTTGATACATCCTGCAAGGCAAAATACCCAGTCCACACATCTCGTAAACTGGTGAGCCCGTCCGACAACACAATCTGAACGCGTGAAAATAGACCAAATGTCACTACCTGAATCAGGGGAGCGCCAGATGAGGAATTCACCTGGGCGGAAACCAGCAGAATTTGTACGACAATCACAGTCGCAAGAAGATAGCCGGTTCGTCGGCGAATATCGATCACGAGCAGCCTTCAGTATCTTGAAATGCTTACTACGCGATCTGAATCTTTCGCAGTAAGTCAAAATCAGACAACATATTACCTGCACCAAACACGACAGAAGAGAGCGGGTCCTCGGCCATTGCCACCGGAAGCCCGGTTTCCTCTCGCAGTCGCTTGTCAAGATTCTTGAGCATTGAACCACCTCCGGTCAGGACAATGCCTCGATCAACAATGTCCGCCGATAACTCAGGTGGGGTTTGTTCGAGCGCCACGCGAACAGCGTCAATGATGACATTCACGGTCTCAGAGAGCGCCTCACGAATTTCCGTATCCTCCACGGTGATGGTCTTGGGAATACCCTTAACCAGATCACGACCCTTGATCTCCATGCTCTTAGTTTCGTCAAGCGGAAAGGCCGAGCCCATCTCCACTTTGACTTGCTCAGCCGTTCGCTCGCCAATGAGCAAGTTATACGCTCTCTTGATGTGCTGGATAATCGCTTCATCCATCTCGTTACCAGCCACCCTTACCGCACGGCTATAAACAATTCCGGATAACGAAATCACGGCGATGTCGGTTGTGCCACCACCAATATCAACCACCATATTGCCGGCGGGTTCACTGATTGGCATACCGGCACCGATAGCCGCCGCCATCGCCTCCTCAACAAGGTAGACCTCACTAGCCTTCGCACGATGCGCACTATCCTTAACCGCACGCTTCTCTACCTGAGTAATTTGAGACGGCACTCCAATCACAATACGAGGACGGATCCACACATTCCGGTTGTGTGCCTTCTTAATAAAATGCGCCAACATCTTTTCAGTAACGTCGAAGTCAGCTATGACACCATCCTTCATAGGTTTAATCGCACTAATACCGTTGGGAGTTCGGCCAAGCATCGCTTTGGCTTCCGTGCCAACCGCGACTACTTCCCCGGTAGCAGTTACGATTGCAACAATCGAGGGTTCGTTAATGACGATTCCCTCATGTTTAGCGTATACACAGGTATTGGCGGTACCCAAATCAATAGCTAAATCACTCGAGAAAAACGAAAATATCGATCGAAAATTCAATCAGGCCCCCACAAAAAACATCATTAACTTGTATGATTGATCGAAGTGTCACACTTTACCGAACTGACTTGGCAGTCGGCCCAACACCCACGACTTAATCCCTCTAAGTTATTCTATCCACCGTAATTATAGCACATGCCGTCTTACCACTTCTGCACAGTAAGCGGCTTCTAGAACGCAAGACAAATCCGTGCGTTCCTTTGCCAAATGCTTGCGCATGAAGGATTTGATATCGTACGATGAAGTTTCACGCATAAATAAGGGAGTGGACTAATCATGACGATGCTGGGCCGAATGCGAGATCGAAAGAATTGGTTGAAATGGAGTCTGGTCATCATCATCGTGGCCTTTGTCGGATTTTATGCACAAGATTTTGCTGACACGACAACGACTCCAGGCGCAGCACCGAATGACATTGTGGCTCAAATTGAAGGACGAGCCATTACAACGGAAACCTTCCGGCGCGTCTATTACCAACAGATTCAGTCGTACCAGGCCGCCTACGGTGGCAATATTGACGAACAAGTTCTCCGCCAACTTGGTATTGATCGACAAATCCTAGAGCAGCTGATCGACGAGCAGGCCGCTTTGGTTGAGGCAGCGCGGTTAAATCTCACGGTCAACGATATCGAGATTCGTGAACGAGTCACGTCCCTTCCCGGTTTACAAGAAGACGGTGTCTTTATCGGTGAGGTCCGGTACCGTGAGTTACTGCGCAGCCAATTACCGCCGTTGACGACCCCACAATTTGAGGAAAGCATTCGCGACAGCTTGCTCCTCGAAAAGTTGGAGGGAGTGTTAACCCAATGGATTGACATCTCTGAGGATGAGGTCCGTGAAGAGTACCGCCTCCGCACCGAAACGGTCAAACTCGATATAGTCACGTTTTCACCGGACGACTACAAAACTGACGTCACGGTGACTGACGCTGAATTGACTGAGCATCTAAATAACAATGCTGCAACCTATGAGATCCCGGATAAACGAAAAATCAGATTCTTGGCGATCGAAGCTGAAAGCTTACGAGCAGAGATTAATGTGACGCCGCAGGAAGTGGAGACCTACTACAATACCAACCTCCCACAGTATTCCACGCCTGAGCAGATACGTGCGAGTCACATTCTGTTTAACAGTGAAGGAGCCGATGAAGTCGCGCTCCTGGCGAAAGCCGAATCCGTGCTTGCCGAAGCACGAGCTGGTGCAGATTTTGCGGACCTAGCCGAACAACATTCTGATGATACCGGGTCCGCAAGTCTCGGTGGGGACCTCAATTACTTCGGCCGAGGTCAAATGGTGCCAGCTTTTGAAACGGCGGCTTTTAGCTTGATGCCTGGTGAGATTAGCGACTTGGTGCAAACGGATTTCGGCTTACACATCATCAAGGTGGTTGATAAACAGGAAGCCTTCAATCGGCCCCTGGACGAGGTGCGAGATCAGATTGCCGATCAATTGCAATGGCAACGAGCTCTCGACCGTGCGAGTTCGGTGGCGACGGAATTGTCTAATACCCTTGCCGGTCCCGACGACCTTGACCGTGTCGCGCTTGAACGAGGCTGGGAAGTGAAGGAATCCAACTTCTTTGGTCGCAGCGAACCTATTGAGGGCCTCGGTATGGCGCCAGGTGTTGCTTCGGCAGCGTTCGAATTTACTGCTGGCGAAGTTGGTGGTCCACTGCAGACTGCCAGTGGTCAGGTGTTCCTAACCGTCATTGACCAACAGGACGCCTATGCCCCAGAACTGGACGAAGTGCGTGAAGACGTCACTGCCGATTTGACTGATATTAAGGCGATGGATCTTGCGCGCACACGAGCTGCCGAATTAACACCGCAACTGCAACAAGCCACGAATTTTGTGGCCACTGCCAATCGCTTGCGCCTCAATCCAACCGCGACTGAATTCATCACGCGCGGTACAGCACTGCCTGAGGTTGGCCAGAATGAGGCTATTGACGAGATCGTCTTCGCCCTGGATGTGGGCGCGACCAGTGACGTGCTAAGCACGGATGACCTGGCTGTGGTAGTTCATGTCGTGGACAGAGAAGAGATTACCGAAGACGGCTTGGCTGCCGCCAAAGAGGCGCTCCGGGCAGAACTAATCGCCTACCAGCAGAATCGATTCTTCAGCGCCTACATGAGAAAAGCGAAAGACAGTATGGCGATCGAAATCAACCAGACCACCCTGGCCATGGCCATTATTTGAACGCTCCCCGTTTCCGGAAAAAGATATAGACCATGTGTGCTAGGACGGACAAGCTATAATCTGAGGTTCGATTTGGTGGACTCGTCAGGGCAAGCGGAAGTGGCGGAACTGGCAGACGCGCAAGCCTCAGGAGCTTGTGCCTCACAAGGGCGTGGGGGTTCGAATCCCCCCTTCCGCACCACATTAGAGCGCATCCACTCAACCGAGTTCTGCTTTTGGTTCAAAACACAAATCCGCTATCAACGGTTTCGCCGTCATAATCATTGATAGAACAAATCCATTTTCGTGCATTGCATTAACAAACTCGTGCAAACTATAACCACCCTTAAACGACTCGTGATTATGGCGAACCTCCGCAATTACAAACTTAGCAGAACGAAGAGTTTCAGTCGCGCCTAAAACGACATCCAGCTCGAAACCTTCAGCATCTATTTTTATACCAACGCGACCTAATCCCACTTGATTCGATAAAAGATCGTCTAGCTTCCGAACTGGAACAATTCTTTTATCGATTGGCTCACTTACATAATTAATATCAGTAACTTCTAGTAGTGTTGAGCGACCAAAATCTTCTTCCACGTTAATAACTAATTCTGAAGTCTCCGAACCTAACGCGACCTTGAAAAACATGGCATCTCTATCAGTCATTTCATTATTCACAAACGCTTCTGCTTCGTCTAAAGGATCAATAAGGATCAGCTTTTGCGATGCAAACCGTTCATAAAGATCTGGCGTACCATCTGGACCAACTCCTACATCAATTAACGTATCAATTGCTGGTAATCTGTCTAACTGTTTCCAGTCTATAAACCGACTTATACCCAAGGCAATGCCTCTACGACGGATTATTCTGATCCCAAAAACATTCTCGAGTATATCGTTGGTAGACGTTATTAAATTCTTAACCATCTCCTTCATTTCTTATTCCTACCTTCAGTTAATGCACCTTTCCAGCAATACGTTCAACATAGGCTTTAGATATTTGTTCACATGTTCCACCATATGGATAAGTCGGATGTTTTTCCTTCCTTTTAACACACCCCTCCCTGACGATCATTCCACCTCAGTGCTGTCGCCACAATTTATGAACAGTTCAATTGGACAATGCGTTTTCTAAAAGACTCCCTAAGTCCTTGATTTATTGGTGGGCCGTGCAGGGATCAAACCTGCGCACCATAAATGTAATTGATATCGCTAAACAAACCCAATCTCAAAAATTCAAACTCAACGTAAGCGGCACAAATCTCATTAGGCATTTGTACCGATACGAACCTTACCAAATTTCCT
>CAZMUA010000016.1:0-70363 GCA_964569695.1 uncultured Woeseiaceae bacterium | reverse complement strand
ACTCACCGCCAGGCTCAATCGTGACACCCCCAACAGCGCCCATCTGCCGTCCATCCGGCAGTTTCGCCCAGCCATCAACGGCGCGGTAGGGATTCGGGAGCGCTTGCCCACTTACTTCACGTTCCGTGCCAGCCCACGCGAGAACGGTGAACAGAATCACGCATACAACTCGACTTGCCTGCAACATAATCACACCTCGTTTAAAAAAACAGACTCGATCAGAAAGACGACGTAAAGTTCTAAGAAGCGAATTCCTCTGAAACCTCCCACTCTGAACAGTATCTGTCGGGAAAATCTTTTTTGACCTGTGCTAGCGCTCCAGCGTAATCACCTTCTTCAACGGCAGTCAGGTTCAGCTGTAGTGCCGAGCGTAACGGGATATCGTCGACCGACCGCACAGTAACCGTGCCTGGGACGATCAGCAGCATAGCCACGGGTGAGTCTCCATGTTCTGGGTTCGAATGCCTTTTCAGAGATTCAAGACCCGCACTCAATTGAAATTTCGCGTCACTCTTTTTGGACCGTAAGTACGACAAGACGCCCGCGTTGTGTTGCGCAAAGGGATCGGGGGGTTCTTCTTTTAACAGACTTTCGTACACCTGACTCGCTTCGTCATAGTCTTTGTTCAGGATTAAGCAATAGCCTAAATTATTTCTACAATGTTCGTTGTGACCGTCCTGTATCGACTCGCGAAACGACGCAATGGCCTTCGGTAAATCTTCTGATTGAAAATGCTCGATTGCCTGCTCAGGCGAACTCGGTCCATACCATTCTTTAGGCAGTAAAAAATCACAGGCATCAGCTATCCGCCACATCTCAGTATCGGTTGGTGATCGGAACGACTGAACTATTATGGGGGTGATCGTGATATTAGCTTCGTCGAGCACGGATTCCCTCTGGTTAATCCATTTGTTGACATATTTTGTCAGTGCGCTGTCTGGGCCTTTAAAGTGAAACGCCCCCACCAAGTGATAGGTCACTGTTCTCTTGCAGGTAATGTTAATTAAGATCTCCCGTATTTTTTTGCACTTCGCCTTGCGGGCGGAATGGACAACCTGAGAGCCGATACTTATCTCGGAAAAATCAACATCCCCCAGCGGTTGACCCGTCCTTATTCGATTCAACGCTGCATAAAAACTCTGCTCGCTTGCCTCTGTGTCCTCCACGTCCGTGCCCGGTCGAATTCCATTTAACTTCGGATCACCCACGAGACCATTTTCAACAAGGTTTATGGCCTCCTCGGACCAACTTCCATCTCTCCATTTCCACTCTTTTTCTTTCCTCTGTTCCGTAAGAGATGTCCAGTAACTGCTTGTGACCGGTTCGCCCTTTAGCTGAAACCGGTCAGCTGTGGTCGTGATACCTGCCTCGAAGAGAATTCTGAGGCTGTCCTTGATCCTTTCTGCTAGCTTCTCACGTGCTGCAGGCGTTGCCTTACGGCCGTCTTTAAGTCCACTTACTAAGTGGCCTAATTTCTTCCACTCGTCTGGTGTCAACTTCCTGGAACACAGCCAAGGGGAGTTGAGAAGAATCTGATCAGGGAGATGGTCAAGCGCGTCCAGTACTCGCAAGTTATCTTCTGACGTATTAGTCCGGAACTCACTAAGTACGGCTTTAAAGACGTCTGGGTGGAGCGACATCCGATCGTTCTTCCGCTCCTCAATCATGAGCCGGTACATGTTGTGACAATACAATTGCACGACAGACGGGTCTCCTCCGCATGTCCTATGCAAGGACTCGATCTGATCGAGTGCTGGCCTAAGGTCTTTGTTTTTAAGAGGACTTTGCACCATCCTGTATGTGTCAAACAAATTTGAAAACGGACGCACCTCGATCTGGTGGAATTGCCGTGGCATTGGAGAAAACACCTCCTCCATGGTCGGGAAGATGTTGTTAGTACCAGCCAAAACCAACGACGCACCTGAGAGCCTCTGGAACACATTGCGAAGTTTCTGTAAGAGGGGTTTGTTCTGCCCTAAACAGTCAGCCTCATCGATCAAAACCACTAACCCTTGGAGTCCCCGTTCCTTCAGGCTGTCATGAATAAGACGGTCTAGATCGTCAACAATGACTTCGTCCGCGCAATCGAGATCAGCTGGAGTGCCCGTGTGACTTGCGCGCACCATGGGAAATGTTAAGACCGCCATCGCATTGTCAGGCACCGTGTTGGTGTGTAGCATCTGTAGCAGCGCTTGGTATATAGGTCCCTTCTCGCCTCCCCAGCAACCAGCCTTAGCTGCCTGCGAACAGAGCGCGCTGTAGAAGCTGGTCCAGAAACGCCCCATGGATTCAACCTTCTGTTCATCTAGGTCGAGGCGAAGCGTCAAGAGTTTTTTCTTTTGAGCTACTGCTTCCGCGACATTGAGGAGGCTGGTCTTCCCAGATCCACGTTCCCCAATCAGCGCGAGGTGTGGATTTTGATCTGCTGCGGTGAGACTAAAGTAGTACTCAATGTCCTTTAGTTCTTGGCGTCGCCCAGCGAGGTTCTCTCGATCCTTAATGGGCGCACGCACGTAGGGATTCGGTTGATGCGACAAGTGGATATCACTCCTCCCCGAGGCTCTCTAGTACTCTCGATGATAGGCCTGTCCAGTCCGTCTTGCTCAAGAGTTGGCGCCGCTGCTCAGCCACACCCAACATCTCGGGTAGTGCATTGTACTGTTCGACCACTCCAACAAAAGCATCGACCGAGGTCGTGTCAAACCCTGCGAGCGCAGAATCTCCCCACCAGTACTGGGCAGACGCTCGCGCGTAATCTGTAGACACGTCACAGGGACCATCGAGTTTCTCGGTGGTCTTGATCACCTTCTGGACCCACACACGCAGGTCCGGAATCACTTCACTGGGAGTCAAACCTACCGCGGGATCCTTTAGGCGTGCATCCATGCCGTCCCGCGTTAACGCACTCTCTAGCTTGCCGTGCACGAGTTTCACCGCCTGAAGTCCTACAGATGAAACGGGGCGACTATGAGCGACCGCATTGCGCGGAATCAGCAATTTCTCCAGTTCCTTATGGAACGCAGCGCCACCAAATTGTGCTGTAACTTCTTTCCCGACATTTTGGCTCAAGACCTTAACCAGGTCACCAAAAGATAAGTAATAGAGCGCACCGAGCGTTCTGAAATCAAATTCTTTCCGGCCGGTTTCATCATCCTGCCTCTCTTTAATAACTACTCGCAAATCCCCTGGTAGTTGCTTTTCCCAACCCTTCCCGTATTCGTCCTTATACGCTTGAGCGACGAGCTCGCGAAGGACCACCTCGATCTCCAACAGCAGACGGTATGCGGTGCTGTTATCGTCAGCATACGATGATGTGCTCCCCGTCGGAGAAGTCAGTTCTGTCCTCCACTAATCACGATGATGCACGCATAGGCGAAGATTTTACTGCTGCGGGCTGGGTAGCGCAATGTGAACAGGGCATGCAATGCGACGGCCTTAAAAAGTACGTTCCTCCGTATCCTTTTTACAAACCACTCCAACCGGTGAGGGTGCGTTGTTGCAGTTCGTGTTCTGGTAGAACAATATTGGTCAGTTTCCAGACAAACCCACGCCGCGTTAGGATAAAGCCGACCTCCTCGTCCCGGTCGTTCGACACCCAGATCGCAAAGCGGCTGATCGACTCGTAACTTGTGCGGACGTCTCCAAAGAAAGTCTTGGACGGCGGTGGTGTCTCCGGTGTGACCACGCTGTCATCAGGGTTCGCTGACGTCTCTGCCTCGGCGATTGGAGCAGTTGATTCACCCGCTGCCCAACTGAGAATGGTCGCCGGCGTCACAAACCGCTCGACCAACGCCTCCACGATGACGTCACCTACGACGACACTGCCACGGGCTGCGTCATCAGGCGTAGGATTCCGCTTGGCCAGTAATGCCTGGACTTGGGACTGCACATTACGCCGCAACTCCGGAAAATCCACATACTTAGTCAAACGCTCAAGGTCTTCGGTTTCCAGAGCCGTTCTGATGGCATTAAGGGTGAGATACGGGCCTACCACCAGATAGCCGACGGGAAGCATACTGAGGACAACTAAAAGGACAACGGTTCGCTTCATCGCATCACTCACGGATTACGAAGCTCGGCCATCAAGGCCGCTGCAAATCGGTGCCCAAGGTCAAGCACGCCGGCAGTATCGTAATGCACGCCGTCATCACGCTTGGACAGCTCCTCGGTGTCGATGACCCGAACGGCTGCCAATTCGTCGGCGGTGCGTTGCTGCGCACGCTGCACGACTGGCAATTCCGTATACCTCTCGGGGCTCGGATTAGCCCGCCCCATCAAGAACAATAATTCGGTATTCTGCAAATCGTCTCGAAAGGCGGCAATGAGAGTGGTGAGATTATCAAGATATTCGGCGGCGACTTCTGGATACCGCGCATCCGACTCCCCCTGCATCCAGAACACCGCCCCAATCTCAGCTTCCCCGCGCAACTCATGCCGGTCGAGAATCGCGAGCAGTTGAGTATAGAGTGGGCCGACCTCCGCGTTCCGAGTAAGTTCCGCTCGCGCGGCGTCCCACACCGGAGCCCACGCCAGCAGTGAGGTTCCTCCGACTGCATGTTTCACGAAAATTAGTTCCCGATCTGGCCAAGCCTGCGCCAAACGTGGCACTAGACTCACTTCGGGTCCGAACCGTGCCCGATCGAACAACCCTGTCTCACCGGTCTCCATGAGATAAGTCACATTGGATGGTGTGGTCATCTGGTCAGCCGTTAACTCGGCCGTCACACCTTGGCCCACCATGTTGGACTGCCCTGCTAGGATGAACACAAGTGGTAGGTTCGACTGCGCACTAACCGACCCAGCACTAAGCCAAAACCCGGCCGCAAGTATGCAAACACTATAAGTTTGTCGGTGAAACAACATCGCTGGTCCTCCTCAAGGTGGCCAACAGGTCATCGCCACAAGGTGCCACAACAATATGATCCTACCGTAAGTCGTCGGTCCTTGAGCAGGAACGGCGTGCAGTGTACCGAGTTTTCGAGAATACTAGTAGGGAAATGCCCCCAGTAACATCTACCAATGACCCAACCTCCCCACCATTAAAGTGGGCAGGTGGAAAACGCTGGCAATTACCTCAGTTACTTCCGCTCTGGACAGGCCACACAAAGTGTCGCCTGGTCGAACCCTTCTGTGGGGGACTCGCCGTCACGCTTGGACTCCAACCACGACGGGCACTCCTCAACGATGTGAATCCACACCTAATTAACTTTTATCGTTGGCTCAAGAAAGGCCTTCAATCTGAGATCGCGATGAAGAATGATGCCTCGCTCTTCACCACACACCGTACACGGTTTAATGCCCTACTCCGGGACGGTAAAAGCCACACCCGTGAAGCCGCGTCACTGTTCTATTATTTAAACCGCACGGGCTACAACGGATTATGTCGCTTCAATCGACGCGACGAGTTCAACGTACCCTTTGGACGGTATAAAACCATCCATTACGCCCGCGACTTTCTGTCCTACCGAAAGATCTTCAACCATTGGAAATTGACTACTGGAGATTTTTCCGATCTCGTACTCCAGCCGACAGATTTTGTCTATGCCGATCCACCATACGATGTTCAATTTACGGCTTATGCAAAAGAAGGTTTCACGTGGGACGATCAGGTGCGAACCGCCGAATGGCTTGTTGAGCACCCAGGACCGGTCATTCTCGTGAACCAGGCTACGCGTCGCATTCGCGCACTCTATCGTCGACTCGACTACAAGATACGGTACCTCGCTGCGCCACGACGGATTAGCGCCAATGGCGATCGAACGCCGGTGCGTGAAATTTTGGCAACACGAAACCTCACTTAACAAGAAGATATCCATGCACACACGAAACCTCTACTGGCTCGCTCCGATCCTTCTCAGCCTTGGATGCACATCAGCAACACCCTCACGGCCGAATATCTTATTTTTATTCGCAGACGATCAACGCGCCGATACGATTGGGGCGTGGGGAAATCCTCACATTGAAACACCCCATCTTGATCAATTAGCTCGCGAGGGATTCAGCTTCCGTGCTAACTACAATTTGGGCAGCATGCATGGAGCCGTGTGTATCCCCAGTCGCGCGATGGTCAACAGTGGAAAAAGTTACTTTCGCCTAGAACCAGATTTGCGTGACACGGTACTCCTTCCCGAAGTGCTTGGCGCTGAAGGTTACACCACCTTCGCGACCGGGAAGTGGCACAACGGCCCAGCCTCCTGGTTACGAAGTTTCCAACGCGGTACGGCTGTATTCTTCGGCGGTATGAGTGACCATACCCTGGTGCCGCTGCAAGATCTCGACGAAAACGGTAACTTGGTCAACGATCGGGTCGACGGCTTTTCCAGCACCGTGTTTGCCGACGCCGTTATTGACTTCTTGCAAAACTATAAGGAAGAGGCGCCATTTTATGCCTATGTCGCTTTTACCGCACCGCACGATCCGCGACAGCCACCCGTCCCGTATCGGAATCAGTATTACGAAAATCCGCCTCCACTCCCAACAAACTTCTTACCGCAACATCCTTTCAATAATAGCGACAGCGACCTAACGGGTCGCGATGAACGACTGGCCGGTTGGCCGCGGACCCCGGAGGTGATCCAGGAACAATTAGCCGAATATTACGGGCTCATCTCCCATCTCGATGCTGAAGTCGGTCGCATCCTCGATGGCCTCGCCGAGTCAAATCACGCCGACAACACGTATGTCATCTACGCCGCTGACCATGGACTCGCTGTCGGTTCACATGGGCTGCTCGGTAAGCAGTCCGTGTACGAACATAGCCAGCAAAGCCCTCTGATCATTGTCGGCCCGGACGTCCCCCACGGCGAAACTACAGCACTCACTTATCTTTTCGATCTCGTACCGACCATCAGTAGGCTCACGAACACCCCTCCACTCGACGCGATCGATGGACACGACCTGTCGAGCCTCTGGCAGGGCACACAGGAATCAATTCGAGACTCCCTGTTTTTGGCATATCGTGATGTGGCACGCGCCGTGCGCGACGATCGATACAAACTCATTCGGTACCCTCAGATTGATCATACGCAACTGTTCGATTTACAAGCCGATCCGGATGAACTCCATAACTTGGCTAACGACGAAGTCTACTCAGAGCGCATCGACTACCTCACGGCCTTATTAAGAAATTGGCAGCACCAACTCGGAGATACTCAAGCACTTACCGTTCCATCACCGGAACCAGCCACAATTGACCTGAGTGATGCCGACCGATTTCCGGATCAGTGGCAACCGGATTGGATCGTGCAGAAGTACTTCGAGTGAAGCTACCACGTGACCGATACTGTCTGTGATGGTGCTTACTGAATACTCACTAAGACCACCTCAAACACGAGAGTCGCGTTGCCAGGAATACTGCCTACCCCGGTCGCGCCATACGCCATTGACGGTGGAATGACCAAGCGGCGTTTCGCGCCGACCCGCATGCCCACGAGGCCCTGGTCCCAGCCTGTGATCACCTGACCGGCACCAAGCACAAACGTAAAGCCATCACTAGTGGAATCGAACAACGAGCCTTTGTTCTCTGGCGCCGCCTGGTCATACAACCAGCCAGAGTAAGTCGCCGTCAAACTGTCACCGTTAGCCGCCTGCGCTCCAGTCGTGACGGTCAAATCGGTCGCACTAAAGGCCACCGTTGGGTTAGACGAGGAGGTAGTCGAAGTGGGTGCGTATGGACTCGTTCCCGTGCCTCCGCCACACGCAGTGCACAAGACCGCGGTCACCAAAACACACGCCTCGTAATGCCTGATGCTTTTCACGAGCTACTTAGTGCACCTGAGACACATAGGGCTCGAGCCAAGCATCCCGCAACGAGAGGGCACGGGGTGAGGCGTTCGCGGTCTCGACAATCTGATACGTGGTCTCCCTATCTTCTTGGAGTTCCACCGAAACGGTCACCAGCCGATCGCCGCGAACCACCAGTAACTCCACCTCGTCACCCACAGCGTGAGCTTGCAGGCGCGCCTCCAGAGTTGAGGGAACGGCGCGGTCACCGTCGAGCATCAATAGAATATCGCCGGCCATCAGTCCATTCTCATAGCCTGCCCCACTCGGCGACATCGCGGTGACGATGAGTCGATCGGCATCAACCGACGTCGTAACACCAAGCGAGCGCCGCACCGACCCCTCAATGGTCTCAAGCCGAAGGCCGACGTGATCCAGCGCAGCATTGTACTTGAGTTCCTCGACACCCGAGACGTATCGGCGAAAGAAAGCTGAGAAGTCCGATCCGCCACCGCCTTCAGCGGTAATTGTTTCGACTGCCTCACGAAAGCCGCCCTGCTCGGCAAAGCCCGGCTTCGGAAGTCCATGCTCGGACAACAAATAGCGAAATACATCATCGAGGCTCTTGCGCCCGTTCGTGCGTGCGCGCATCTCCAAATCGATAAGGAGTCCAATGAGACTTCCCTTGATGTAGTACGATATTCCAGTGTGCGCGGCGTTATCTGATCGCGTCCAGGTATTCCAACTCGCCGACTCAACTGACGTAATCAGGCGTCCCGGCGCACGCTGAAGTGTTTGGATGACCGAAGCTAACTCGGCGTAGAATTCCTGCCGGGACCACAAGCCGGCACGCGTCACCGACAGGTAGCCGTAATAGTCGGACATCCCTTCAGACACATACAAATTGCGTGTGTGTTGCGGCCCCGAGTAATCAAACGGCCCAAGAATCTCTGGTCGAATACGTTTCACATTCCACAGATGGAAAAACTCGTGAGCAATGAGGAATTGCAGGCGATGATAATCCGCTGAGGTTAAGCTATCGAAGCGTTTGAAACTGATCGTCGTCGAGTTCAGATGCTCGAGGCCACCGCCGCGACGGTTCTGCCCCGTGAGCAGAAAGACATAGCGGTCGAATGGCGCACCGCCCATCATTTCTACCTGCTCAGCCACGATGGCTTGTATTTCGTCCCGCAGTAAATCCCTGTCATACCCGTGCGGGTTCCGGATCGCGATTTCGTAACGCGCACCGTGGTCCTCGAACGCGAACTGATCTAAATGTTCGGCGACTTCAATCGGTGAGTCGATGAGTGTGTCGTAGTCGGGAGCCGTGAAGACCCCGGGGCCGATCGCGTCAAGACCCGTGGCAAACATCCATCCGTCTGGCCCATTGACGGTAATCGTAACCGGCCCACCTGCCGGGTATGGGGCTTGCCCCACGACGTACATTAATGATCGCGTCCCACTGATTCTGGCGTGCGAGTCATCCATGGCACGCTGGCCAACGAACACCTTATAGTGCACGTAAGCCCTCGATGTGACTGGGCGTATGCGCCACCGGCTGGTATCCACCTGGACCACGTCCAAGCCTTGCCCCTCTCCATCCTCCGCCCACAACTCTTGCACGTTTTTGGAAGCCCAGTGCAGTCCGTAGCCACCGGGTGACCACACCGGCATCGCGACCTCAAGCGTGTCATCCGGTACGTTTCGAATGTCCAGCGTCACATGCAACAGACCCGTCGTCAGCTGCGGCATCGCGACGGTATAAGCCACCTCTTGCGCCGCTACCGTTGCGGTCCAACAGACCCCCACGAGCATGATGACCGCCGTCACACTCCGGCGAGTCCATAGATTTGCCACGCGTCTCCTCCTCTCACTGAGTGATGCGCTGTATGCCGTGTTGTTCTATCGTGCTGTTCAAAGTGGCGATCTCATTCGCAATGAACTGATCCAACTCCTCCAGCAACCCATTAAATTCCTGGGTATATGCCTCGATCCGTGCAACCTGGAACGCATTTGGTCGCTCCGTATAACTCCCCAGGCTCCGGTAAAGTCGAGTTATTCGAGATGACAGTGGGCGCGGGCTATCACCGCCAAACCCACCACCGCGCGCGAGCTTACCTTCCAACGCGCCCATCTGATCGCTGACTGACCCGACCATAGACGAAACTGCTACGGGAACCTCACCAGCCTCCAGCGACTCGGCAAGTAATTCCAGTTGTCCTGTGAAACGCTCCGCTGTTTGGTGTGCTACATCGAGGCCTACCATCAAACCACCAAGTCCGAGGAGGGCATCCCGTTGCGCCTGACGATCGGCTTCCGGTACATTGATCCTGGGATCGTCAAAGACTGTCACTGTCGTGCTGCTCTGAGAATTTCCTGCCGTAATCCGCACACTGTAGGTTCCAGGTAGCGCCCGTGGCCCCGCTGGCGGACCACCAAACCCGCCCTGCCCCGTCGGCGGCAAGGGCGGCTCGTGCCGCAGATCCCAGTTCACGCGATTGAGACCCGCCGCACCCGACCCGTGCAGTGTGCGAATGGTTTTATCCGCCTCACCGTGAATCGTAATCTCCACGGCATGTTCTCCGGTTGTGTCATCATTCAAATAGTAATGAATGAGCGCACCCTCCGGCGGATTTGGCGCGATGAACATCTTGTGACCGGTGTTGCCCTTGTGGTTGGACAGGCGATACGCGACCGCGTCCCGAACGTCGAAACTGTGCAACTCGGACGCGAGCACCTGCTCGCTCAACTCCTCGAGAGGGGTCATATCATCAAGCACCCAGATACTCCGGCCATGCGTTCCAAGAATCAGGTCGTTGTCCCGCGGATGGATCGCGATGTCGTCGACCGGCACCGTCGGCACCGCGCCCTTAATCTGATGCCACTCTTCACCTCGATCAATCGTAATGTAAGCACCGAATTCTCCGCCAAGCACCAATAGGTTTTCGTTTCGAGGATGTTCTCGGATCACGTTCATCGTATGACCGTCGGGCAGGTTCGACGCGAGAGATTCCCAACTGTCCCCATAATCTTCACTGACATACACGTACACGCTGTAGTCATCATTCCGATGACCATCCATCGTGGCGTACACACGAGCATCGGCATGAGAGGAGGCTTGCACCCGGCTGACATACGTGCCCTCAGGCAAATCCGGAATCACTCCAGACACTTCCTGCCAACTCGCAGCTCCATCCTGCGATACCTGTAAATTGCCATCATCCATACCCACGTAGAGCAAGCCTTCGAGACGCGGCGACTCACTAATCGAGATGATCTGACCAAATGAAGAAATTCCATCATGGCGTGACAGTGTTTCGTCTGTCACTTCCACAGCCATAATCGGCATCTCGTCCCGGTCCTGATTCTTACTTAAGTCATCAGTTCGACTCCACGTGTCGCCGCGATTAGTCGATTTGAAAAGTCGGTTGCCACCGTAATAGATCGTCTGTGAGTTGTGCGGAGAAATCAGGATCGGACTGTTCCAGTCAAAGCGATAACGTTCGCTCTCATCGTCCGGTTCCGGACGAATCGCTTTTCGCTCGGTCGTCTCCAAATTGAGGCGCGAGACGTTTCCGTTCTGAGATTCCAAGTAAAGCGTCGCCGGATCATTCGGATCAACCTGTGTGTAGAACCCATCACCACCACCGACTCGAAACCAGTCTTCGTTCGTAATACCGCGCTGGTAGAGCGTTCGGACTGGACCACCCCAACTCCCGTTGTCCTGTAATCCACCGTAGACGTTGTACGGCATCTCCATGTCGTACCCAATCTCATAAAACTGACCGAGCGCCATCGTGTTCACAAAATCCCATGTGCGTCCTCGGTCGTAAGAGTAATGCATGCCACCGTCAGAACCGGTCATCATGTGATCGGAATCAGCAGGGTTGATCCAAAGCGCATGAAAGTCGCCGTGTATCGTCTGAATCCAATCGTTAACAAACGTCTTACCCCCATCCTGCGAATATGCCATCCGTGCTCCAGCGGCCCAGATCCGCTGGTCGTTTGACGGATCAATCCTGATTTGACTGTAGTACATCGGACGGGGATTCGTGTCACTCATACGCGTCCACGACTGCCCACGATCCTCCGACCGAAACACGCCACCGTCCGTGTGCTGGACAATGGCATAGACGATACGAGGATCGGCTCGGTAAATGTCGAGACCAATTCGACCAGTAACACCGCCAGGTAAATCGTTCGTCAACCGCATCCAAGTTGAGCCACCGTCGGTGGTCTTATAGATCCCACTCCCGGAACCACCCCCGTTGAAGCCAAAGGCTGTGCGGCGTCGCTGATACGCTGCTGCATAAAGCGTGCCGGGACTGATCGGGTCCATTGCCAAGTCGGTGATCCCAGTGTCCTCGTCAATGAATAACGTGTTCGTCCAGGTCAATCCACCATCGTTGGTCTTATACACTCCGCGCTCAGTATTGGGACCCCAGAGATGACCCGTCGCAGCAACATAGACTACTTCCGGATTAGTGGGATGTATCAGCAGGCGTCCGATGTGCAACGTGTCATCCAATCCAACGTGCATCCAGGTATCACCGCCATCGGTCGACTTGTAAACCCCGTTACCCCAAGAGGAACTCTGACGGTTGTTCGATTCCCCACTACCGACCCACACGATGGAAGGATCAGAGGGTGCGACGGCAATATCACCAATGCTGCTCACCGGTTGAGCGTCGAACACTGGTTCCCATGTCACGCCGTTGTTCGTGGTGCGCCACACGCCAGCAGAAGCGGTCGCGATAAACACAATGTCGGGGTCCGACTCGACTACTGCGAGGTCATTGATCCGGCCTCCCATATTCGCAGGGCCGATATTCCGCCACTCGAGTTGATTGATGAAGTCCTCTGCGGACTGGGCACTAGCCGGCTGCACGCTGTCTAGAACCGTGGACAGAACTGCGAGGCAAGCGATGATAGTAATGACTCGTCGACTCATGATGAAACCCCTTGTCTTTCTGCGCGGAAGAATGTCTAAATTGCACATCCTTCATTCAGCGGGAACGAGGTGCTGATTCTAGCACTGCAACGATGACACGCACGTAAACTGCCTTTTCTCGTGATCGCTCACAGGATCACCGCCACGATACTGATAACGAGAATGATAGAAATACCTAGTGGGGAGACATAGCGAATCAACAAACCCCAAAGTCTCGGAGCCGGAAACCACGCATGTTCGGCGAGTAACTCGGCGACTGCGCGATCCACTCGCCAGACATAGCCGACAAAGATGGCAATCAGCATGCCCCCGATCGGAAGCGAGAAGTTATTGCAGAGTGTCGCAACCAAGCCCAGGAAATTTCCACCCCACTGTGCCGGCACAAAATCGGTTAGAGACCCAACCGCACCGAAGCCCAACGCGCAAGGAATCGATAGAAGAAACGCTGAACCAGTCACGATGAGTACCGCTTTCGTTCTGGACCACTGCCGGCGATCAATCACGTGGGCAACTGGGACCTCTAGGAGCGAGATGGCTGAAGTCAAGGCCGCTATGACAAGCAGGACAAAAAACGCCCCACCAAAAAGGCGGCCGCCGACCAGCGTGGCGAACAATTCAGGCAGAACCGCGAAGATTAATCCCGGGCCGGTGCTAGCGGGATCGAATCCTGCTATCGAGAACCCTGCAGGAAAAATGATGAGACCTGCCAGTAACGCAATAAAAGTGTCCAGCAGCACCACCCAAAGCACCACCCGACCGATACCTTCTGACCGGCGTAGGTAACTGCCGTAGGTGAGCATGGCGCCATTCCCGAGACTCAGTGAAAAGAACGCCTGCCCGAGGGCAGCCCCAAACACCGACATATTAAAGGCTTGGCTAAAATCGGGACGCATGTAGTACGCCAACCCTTCAGCTGCACCTGGCAAGGTAAGTGAACGGACAGCCAACAGGACAAGCAGCACTAGCAAGGCTGGCATCAAAGTCTTGGCAACTCGCTCTATCCCCGTACGCACGCCACCGATGTTTGCTGCCGCTGCGCATCCAAGAAATAGAAACGTGCAAAACACACCCTTAAAGCCATTGCCCGTAAATCGGGTAAAGAAATCTCCAGCCCCTTCACCACCGCTACTGAGTGCTCCAGTCGCTGCATACCAGACGTAGCCGATGGTCCAACCTCCAATCACCGAGTAGAAGGCCACGATGGCAACGCTCGTGATGACGCCGAGTGCACCGACCCACCACCAACGCGTTCCCGAGCTAAAGTGCTTGAAGGCACCAACCGGCGATTGTCTCGATCCGCGACCAAGGACGAACTCGGCCACCAAAATCGGCGCACAGATTAGCACGATGCAGAAGAGGTAAATGACAACGAATACAGCGCCGCCACCTTGACCTACCCGCGTGGGAAATCCCCAAATGTTGCCGAGCCCAACGGCGGAGCCAGCCGCCGCCAGAATGAACCCAAGCCGTGTACCCCACATCCCACGCTCTTGCGACGTCGTCATAAGTGTGATCTCCAGTGAATGGCCATGGCTACCAGCTAGTTCGTGATGCTACCCGACATGTTCAGTTCTTCGTGAGACGCTCGCTGTCGGCGAGGCCAAGGCTTGGCCGGCGCCTCGAAACTCGGTTCACCAAGGACAGGTGTCGACAGCACGTACATACCATGATTTGCAAAGAGCCAAATAAGGTTTCGGTCGTACTCCACGTAAATACCGTGCGCGAGATTACCACGCGCGTAGTCAGGTACCCGCTCAGTGTCGAAGCGAGGGACAAAATAGGCCACGATGGTCGGATTAGACTGACCACTCACATCGAAGATCTGCACGCCGGCATTGTAGAACGCATAGGGTACAATCCCAGCTCGTCCGATACCGGGCTGCGTGTAGTACCCCGAGCGTTTCGGGCCAAAGCTGCCTCGACGTTGGCAGTAATCGGTGAACGGCGCGTCAGGAGGTGGGACGGGTCGCGGCAGCGTGCCACGAATCGTCGGGTTGGTTGGATCGTTGACATCGATCATATAGATGTCCTTGTAGGGCTCCCAACAGTCCTCCGCGAGCGGATAGCCACTGTAATACACGATGCCCGTCTGCTCGACCTGTGACACGTCAATATTGTCGCCTTCAGTTCCGGCCACACTTGGCGGAAAATCCAAATGTCCAACCGCCGCAATGTTCGCAGGGTCGGAAATGTCAAGCACGTAGAAGCCGAGCCCTCCCATCGCAGCGTAGCCATACCGACCTCCGTCTTCGACCGGTGTTGGCATGAAGATCGACATACGGGCACCAAACCATGAGGTGCGGTTTCCGCACCTAGGATTCTGTTTGTATGCCTCTTCGTCGCCCAAGCGCTGACCGGGCGCCGTAAACTGTCCCACAAAGATCGGCTCTGCTGGGTCCGACATATCCCACGCCTGGTACCCTGCGGAATACAAATCCGTGGGATACTCGGTCAAGGCATAGCTCGCATCAGGTGCGGCCGCAACGAACATGTACTGACCACCGAAATAGGTCGGAATGTCCCGTACACCAGAGCCCTGTTGTTGACCTATTGGCACATCCGGATGCTCCACATCGGTTGTCATCTCTGCCAACAGTTCCCACTCTTCCGGCATGGGACCGTGCATCGCATATACCTTGAAACCTTTTAAATGATCCGCGTTTCGATGGCGGGCAACCCCCTCCGGATCCGCACGTTTGTTATCGATCACACCGAACCGCTGCACCTCGAACGCCTGCACCATGACATACATGTCGAGTTCGTCATTCCACTGAATGGAGGCCGCACCAAACATGTCGCCAGGTGCGAAAGGATTCCTCTCCTCGCCCGGCCCGTTCAGGTCCCACGAATGACCCTTTTCTTGCATCAGGTTCACGGCCTTCGGATCGGTGATGTCGAAGATTTTCATATCGCGACGGACGTACTGATACAGATAGCGCCGTCCAGCGAAGTCGACTATGTTCTGCCAAGTATGAAACGGTTCGACGATATCCGGATAATAAGCCTCAATCGTCATGTTGTCGATGTACTCGTTCGTATCCCAAGTCTCGAGCTCACCGTCAAATGGTTGTGCCTCATGTTGATGCGGCGTCGCCGCTGGGTGCTGGAAGCGACCGGTGGTCGCATCCATCCCGTAACTGGCCTGGTCGGGCGCCAGCGGAATATTAGGAGCGCAGACGGCATCCGCGCGTATTACGAACTCATCAACGGTAATTCCAGTGTCTGCGTCCTGGCGTTCGGACCCTAATTGCTCACCAGTCTGCGAACAAGCTGCTGCGGTTCCCAACACGATTAGGAGGACACCGCAAAATCTCCACCTCACGCCCATATCCCCTCCTCTAGTCGTCCCCCACTAGCGTCACGAAAATCGTATCGGATCAAGATTCAACCAGTCCAGTGCCGAGGCACCGAGCAGCCGCTGGCGGGTCACCATATCCAATGGTAAAGATTCAATTAGTGCGCCCGGTGCGTGTTCCCCCAACGGGAATGGATAATCGGTACCAAGCGCCACGCGGTTCGACCCGAATAGCTTGATCAGCGACAGCAATGCGTCGGCATCGTGCACGAGCGCATCGACATAGAAGCGGCGTAACTGCTCGCGTGGATTTATCTCGACGTTCACCGCGCAGAGATCGGGACGCACCTTGAATCCATGGTCGATGCGTCCCACCGTACCAGGAAACGCCCCACCACCGTGAGCGAATGCGACGCGCAGCCGAGGCAGGCGATCGAAAATGCCGCCAAACATCATCGCGCAAATCGCGAGCGCGGTCTCGGACGGCATACCCACGAGCCAAGACAGCCAGTACTTTGACATCCGTTCACCCCCCAGCATGTCCCAAGGGTGCACGAAGATTGCAGCCCCTAGCGCCTCGGCCGCCTCAAAAACGGGAAACAGTCGTTCATCATCCAAGTTTTGGCCGTTGACATGGGTGCCGATCTGAATGCCCGCCATGCCGAGCGTCTTCACACATCGTTCAAGTTCCTGAACCGCCCGAGTCGGGTCCTGCATCGGCACGGTCCCCAAGCCGACGAACCGCTGAGGATGATCCGCAACGACACCCGCGAGGTGATCATTCAGTAGTTGGGACAAGTCATGCGCATCCTCGGGCTTGGCCCAGTAACTAAACATCACTGGAACAGTCGAGAGCACCTGCACATCTACCCCATGTTCATCGCAGTCCGTTAAACGTGCTTTGGGATCCCAACAGTTCTTACCGACCTCTCGAAACACTCGACCGTCAATCGACATGCGCCCGCACCCGGAACCATGCTGTTCAAGTTGCACGAATCCACCATAGCCGTAGCGCTCCTTCAAATCGGGCCAAGTCTCGGGGAGGATGTGCGTATGGATATCAACTTTTAGCATCATGTCTCAGGCAGCAGTCATCCCTAACAGGATTGACGCTACGGTTGCGCCATCACCGTGCCACAGTCCGTACACGTACGATGCTCAGTCGAGCTATAGAAGTGGTTAAAGACCGTTGGTAATTGAGTCTCGATGTTCTCTAGATGAAAATATTCCTCGTAGAGTTTGTGGTGGCATTTCTCGCAGAACCAGATGAGCCCGTCCTTCTCGTGCTCGGTCCGTTTCCGCTCGATGACCAAGCCGACGGTGTTGGGCCCGCGCTGCGGAGAATGTGGCACTCTGGGTGGCAACAGGAAGATCTCTCCTTCGCGAATCGGAATATCGACCGGCGTGTCGTTCTCTATGATCTTGAGTACAATGTCGCCTTCCACTTGATAGAAAAACTCTTCGCTCTCGTCGTAGTGATAATCCGTTCGTTTGTTTGGCCCGCCCACTACCATCACGATGAACTCGGCATCTTGAAACACCAGCTTGTTCCCAACGGGAGGCTTGAGGAACTCTCGATGCTCGTCAATCCATTGCTTGAAGTTAAAGGCCTTCAGTTCGCGCATTCTCTCACTCCTCAATTCAGTCCACTAGAGCAATACATTTCAGCTCGATTGCGATCGGCGTAGGTAAGCAACTCACTTCCACCGTCGTGCGGCATGGTTGATTCGTCGAGAAATACTCAGCGTATACCGTGTTGAACGTCTCGAAGTCATCCGCCATATTCGTCAGAAAGACCGTCACGTCGATCAATTGTTCCCACGTGGACCCGGATTCCGTTAGAACGGTACGCACATTCTCGAAGACCGACCGACACTGCGCTTCAATGTCATGGGCAACCACACTTCCATCGTCATCTCGCGTAACACCTGGAATTTCCTGTTGTCCTCTCACCCGCGGACCGATTCCAGACAGAAACAGCAGATTTCCTACCCGGCGTGCATGCGGATAGGCGCCCACGGGTTCTGGAGCGCTTGATTCCTCTGGCTGCGTCATCACCAATGTCAGGTTCCGTTAACAGTTCAACTGCCGCAGCGTCTTCTCTCTCTGCGATAAGGATTAGGCTCTTTCTCGTAACAGCATACTTCAACGGAGCCGTTTTGCCAGTAGATGTAACCGATGAGGCACCTACGGCTCGCGCGGATGTGCCGCATTCCATGCTCGGGCGAGTTGTTGCGCTTCAGCAACTTGGGCAGGTGTCAAGAAAGCCTTCTCTTGATCGCGATTGAGCATGGCAACGTGTCGTAAGCTTCCCGTGGTTCGTGACGCCACAATGTCAAACCACATATATGACGACATCCGATCCTGCGGAGCGCCTCGACCATTGGAGTACTTCAAGCCCAAGTTGTGCAGCGCTCTTACATCTCCTTGCTCCCCAGCTTCGCGATACCAGCGCACCGCGGCCGTGTCGTCTTCCGGAACGCCCTCACCAGTGTCGTACATCACCCCAAGGTTGTACTGAGCCGAGGCGTCCCCCTGCTCTGCAGCCATACGATACCAGCGCACCGCTTCTGTATTGTCTTCTGGCACGCCCTCACCAGCGTCGTACATCACCCCAAGGTTGTTCTGTGCTCTCACATTCCCTTGATCCGCGGCCTTGCGATACCAGCGCACGGCCTCCATGTTGTCTTCCGGAACTCCTTGGCCCGTGTCGTACATCAAGGCCAAGTTGTACTGCGCCCGCACATACCCTTCATCCGCACGTCTACGTAAATCCTCAAGATCAGGTTGCGCGAGAAGTGGTGTACTTAGTGTCGCAAGTACGAGAATGTGCATTATTAGTTGCGAGTCTACCGTTGAGTGCTAGGCACTGCAACGAAGTGTTTCCAACGAACCACGCTTAAGCCAAGTGCTCCCGAAAGAAACCGACAGTGCGATTCCACGCCAGTGCTGCGGCTGCTTCGTTATAACGCGGCGTGGAATTGTTATGGAAGCCGTGTAGGGTCCCTTCAAACATGTGCATCTGATAGGACACCCCGTGAGCCTTCAGGGCGGCTTCATACTCGGGCCACATCGCATTGATCCGAGGGTCGGTGCCAGCATAAATGATCATCAAAGCTGCCGTGATCTTCGACACCTCGTCACTCGGCGCAGTGGATCCATAAAATGGTACGCCAGCGGCCAAGTCACGACCAAGGGTCACCGCGAGACGGTTCGTCATCCCGCCACCCCAGCAAAAACCTGTCGCCCCAAGACGACCCGTGGAGAGATCGTGGTCCTTGAGATACCGTGCACTATTTACCATGTCCTGATCTAGTTGTGCCGGATCGAGACTTCGCTGCAATGTCCGCCCATCATCATCATTGCCAGGGTACCCTCCGACAGGCGACAAGCCATCTGGCGCAAGTGCCAGAAAACCAGCCACCGCTGCCCGACGTGCAACATCTTCGATGTGCGGATTCAGACCACGGTTCTCATGAATAACCATGACAGCCGGATGCGGTCCCTCACTCGTCGGCTGCACCAGATACCCCCGCATCGTGCCCGAAGTACCACCGGGCGACGGATACTCAACATAGGTTCCCTTCATCCGCGAGTCAGTAAACGAAATCGTCTGCGCTTCGGCATATCGAGGGAGTAAGGCTTCTGCCATCCAGAGCGCGGATACACCACCAACGGTCATCACCGCCGCACGGTGAAGAAATTCGCGCCGCTCGATGTGCCCATGGCAGTACTCGTCATAGAGTTCAAAGATTCGAGGGTCAATATTCTGTTTCGTCGTCATCAGTCAAACATCCTCCTTGGAATCATGCGGTGTGCCGTTCTGATACTAACGCACCTCATTGCTCAGAGATAGTGCCATAGCCATGGCACGCGGAGCGTTTCCAACCCAGCGACCACGGAGACATTACCAAGGACGGCCAGTGGCCAGAGACCTCCCATCCGGGCAAGTTGCACATTAAAAGCGACGGTCATGGGCAACAACACACGACTCGCCGCAAATTGATGCCCGTCCCACACGGCTGGACCCAAAATGCACATCAGACCCACATACGCAACGCCCACCCGCCACCACGGTGACGTCCAATCGCGCTGCCAGAGGAGAAAGATCGCTTGGATCGTTAAGCTGAGTAAAGTAAGAAAACTAAAGCGGGCAAACGTTTCCGACCAAGGATTAATCCAGATTTCCAACAGCGTCACCTGCCACTTAGTGATGATGGCCGACAAGGGCAGCGCGAGGTTGTGTTCTCCCGACGAGAGCACTACCCCGTAGTCGGACCAATACAGGTACGCGAGCCACAGTACGAACGGCATTGCCACCACGCCGCCACGAGCGACGGGCACCAAGAGATCGTGCAATCGAAATCCAGGCCGAGTGCGAGGGAGCACCACGACGCCAGCCAGTAGATTCGTTTCTCGCCCAAGGCCCGCTAGCCCGAGAACAGCCGTGGCCGTCCATGGTCGGCCCCGCTCAAGCGCTATCATCGCCAACACCAAGAGCAACAAACTTGGGCCGGCTAACAGTGAAAGCCGCACTGAGGAAATCAAACCGTACCCAAACAGACAACCAGTCCACAACAACACATTGGTAAAAGTGACCGGTGGCACCCAACGCAGCAGCAACCACGCCAAGATGAACCAGTACAGGATGTTCTGGACCGCATAGGCTTGCAAAATCCACGACGGTTGCCCCATACCCAAGAGAAACGCGGTCCAGGAAAAAAGAATGCGGGGCGCACGATACGAAAACGTGTCAATCGCGCGTTCAATGAACGGATCTTGGAAGAAAGGATCCAAGGCTAACTGCGCATAAAACTGTCCGTCGTAACCCGGCGATGAGTCCACATAGTGCGGCAAGGCTTTTACCGTTGGTAATGCCTGCGCCTCGTACCGCTCTCCAAACAAGATGAGGGAAGTAAATCCGGTCTCGGTCGCGTAAAAGCCACTCACCGAAACAAGAAAGAGTGCAACCAAACCACCACAGAGTGTCCTGAGACCAATCCGTGTCAGACTGCTTTTCCTGGCATGATAAAAATTGAGCATGAGGTGCCACAGGGTCACGCACCCGCGCCACAGTCGCTGCACACCCGGGATCACGACCGGTAAATACAAGACGCCCAAACAGATGAGCAACGCACTCCAGGAAAGCAGAACCTTGTACGGTGACACAGTCGGGATAAGCCAGATAAGACAAAAGAAGGCGACGATAATGCTGATCAGACTCGTCTCAAGGCGTCGAACAAAAGCCCGCGTTTCGAAGCGGAACAAAGTACAGGACAAGACCAGCAGTCCCACAAATAGGCCCATCGCTCCGAGTGTGGAAACGGATTCGTAGTGATTTACGATCCCTGGCACAATGACCAGGCTGAACAGGCCATGAGAAAATCCGTGCGCGGTGCCGATTTCCAAGTCGGAGAGCACCCAACCCGATCCATCACCACGCAACTCAAGCATGTCGCCCGACTCAACACCGGTGGGTACACTGAGGTCAATCCGTCGTGTCTCCGCTGGTCGAAGATCAACGCGCGTTAGATCTGTCTCATTCAAAGTAATCGTGATGGTGCGACTAGAACGCGCCGCGTTCAGCAACCGGACAATGATTGCCGTGGGCCGGCCGGTGAGGCCTGGGGCCTCCGGAAGGGATACGGTTAAGAGGCCATCGGCCGGCAGATGCTCGCCGGTGATGACTGGCACCCGAACCCGATCAAAGGTTTGGTAGGTGCGTGCGTACAGGGTAATCGCAGAAACACCCGCCAACACGACGAACCCGCCGAAACGTATCCATCCGGGCCAGTGCCAGTTCGTCACTATCTCGTCCCGACTCCGACACACTCGACTGGAAATGCTGCTCGACTGTTAGGCGACTGTTCAGCCAGTGTTGGCACAATGCTCTCCGGCCACGATGACCACTCAGCACTGTACCGCTGGCATTCAAGGATTTCAAGATGACTCCAGCGGTCGTCTGAGTTGGTCATTCAGACAAACTCACGGCAAAGTCTTGTGTCGGCCGCAACGTGAGTCCCCACCCGCTGGCGGTAGCGAAACCATACTCGTCAGCCTTGAGGATACCGCTTTCGCCAAACATAAGGACTGGGTTCGCGACGTCCGTCTGAAGCAGATGCGTTCCAAAGGCTCCTTCTTGCGCCACGAGATTGGACCCAGCCGCTCGCGCCACGATCAGCGCGGCCCGTGTAAGGACGCTGGTCTCACCAACCTGCGCACCCACAATCACGGGAATGCCGGTTTGGCCTGCGGCTTGCACCACTGCCAGTGACCGGAACAGCCCGCCCATCTTGGACACACGCACATTGATGATCCATCGCTCCGCATCCCGAGCAAGCGCCGCGACCTGGTCGACCCGCAGGCAGCTTTCGTCCAGAATGATCGGGGAACCCATACACTCCGATATCTTGCGCATGTCGCCAAACGCGTTTGGCGACAGTGGCTCCTCAATACCGACGAAATCCCATGCCAACTCTCTCAGATCTCGCACCGCCGTGTCGACATCGTCCCAGAGGTTGTTCGCATCAACTCGAATCCGGAGTGGTGTTTGTTCATGCTCCGTCCGCATACTCTCAATCTTCTCGTGGTTGTGATTCAGGTCGTCAGAAAGTTTTAATTTAAAATCGACGAACCCCATCGCCCGATACCGTGCGACCGTGCTCCGAAACTGTTTGGTCTCGCTATCGCTCACGATCGCGGAATATTTAAAGACTCCTGTCGTAATCGGCAAGTCCAAGACGTGCTCGACTGGTACCCCCTCGCGGCGCGCAAACATTTCCAGCATCGCCAATTCCATCGCGCACCAGGCTGCCGGGTTCACATCAATGATTGCCGTATGAGTGTCCACCCATGTACGCAAGTCCGCAACGGACTGGACCGTGCGACAAAGGGACTCACAATGTTCCTCGAAAAATGCTTGCACCGACACGAGACTTTCTCCCGTAACGTACTCACGGGGACACCCTTCGCCAACGCCAATGAACTCCCCAGTCTGCGCGACAACCCAGACGCTCTGGGTCGCAGCACGGCTAGCCGACTTATGGGTAAAGGTCGTCGTAAAGGGAATCTCGACTCGAAAGAGAGCAAGGTGCATCACTAGTCTACCGAGGGTGTAGTTAAGTCCGCCCGGAACTCAGCGAAAGGAAACTGGCAGTCGGCCTGATACTGGAGAGCGATCAGCTTAAATTGCCCTTCCCGCTGTCCCTGCTTGAGACAATCCTGTTTATACGCGTCGCCCGTTCCGGATCGGACTGGAAGCAGTTCCAGTGGCTGCAGGCGTCCACTCGCCCGCTTGGCTGCATATTCGACGTTACCGGCCATAAGGTGCCGTTCAACCGATTCCACTGTTTGCTGTATCCAGTTATCAGTCGGCGTGGCACATTCGACCACGAGGCGATAACGTTCTTGAACAGCATCGGCGAACATAAGAAAAAATCCTGACACGAACCCAGTAGTATTTTCAGTGGCACGTACCGCAGAAATCACCTGACTTTCATACAGTTTTTCCCCTGTAATATTCGTAACGCCCTTCCCTTTTTGCACAAACTCAATCGTCGGCGTGTTGTAAAACAGCCCGGTGACGCGCACGATATCATTCATAAAATAGCGATAGAGGCCAGTCGCGGTCGTTGGAAAAATATAGTACTCCTTGCCCTCTGTGAGTTGATCAATCGTAAGGAACACCTGACGACCCGCATCCCAATCGTCGCGTTCTACAAACTCGAAAAAGTTTTCATGGATGGTTGGAATGCCAATATTCCGCTTCAAGTCAACCATCAATGTTCCTCGGAGTTCACTCGCTAAATAACCCAACTCGGCCACGCGTGCAGTCGGTGGGAGGGTTGGACGCACACGTGCCAGCGGAATCCCACAACTTCCTCCAGTCCAGGTAGAGACCATCTGCAACTCTGGCCAAAGATCGGCGAATGTCGGCTCTGGCAACGTGAGAATCGTCTGCAGTTCGGCGACGCGGCGCGGCATGCACGCCAACCGTCGACGAATGACAGCCTGCACGTCGACCGGCAGTTCGTCGATTCGAGAAAATGTCTGCTGCGTGATGTCGCGCAACAATGAAGTGCGATTGGCTACAAGAACCGCAAGCAGCTTAACCAAGGTAGATGGATTCGCGCACGCGAGATGCGTCACATCACGGTATGCAACACCCAGTCGCAAAATAAGAAGATACTTGAGGTCATAGTCTTCGATCTCAAACACCTGATAGGGCAACACGTACTTCACCTTGGCGAGTCTCGGCATGTTCTGGTACATGAACCCCGAGGTGGATCCATACGGCGTGCCAGTGTCGAGCGTTCCTTCTTCAGCCGGACTGACGATTGCGACGCAGCGTCCATAGTAGGCCCGCGGCTCGGTCGTAAACTGCACGTAGGATTGGATGGCTTGGCTTCGCTTATGTTCCTGGAGGGTTGCCGGCAGTATTGGAATCAACTTCGCTTGCCCAGTCGTTCCACTCGTCTTCGCATACATAACCGGCTGCGCAATATTGAGCGCCGGTTCGCCCGTCTGCTCTTGGTCCTCAATATAGGGGCGTAGGGTTTCATAAGTTTGCACCGGAACTGCGCCGATAAAGTCATCGTAGCTTCTCACTGTGTTTAGGCGATGCTCACGCCCAAATCTCGTCGTAGTGTTACGACGCAACAGTTGCTGCAACAACGTTCGCTGAATCTGTCCCGGATGTTTGGCCGCGTGCACGAACGGTCGCCAATGAGTCCACCGAAGGATTTGCATGCGCACCCAGAGTGCACAATTGAGCAAAGTATTAGCGACCATGAGGTGGTGACTGCTTGTCAAGACCTGGGGTTAGGGGTGCCGTCATCTGACCGACAAAGTCCAATGGGTAATCACGATTAAAGAGACCTAACTCGCCGACCCGCATACGTTTTGGTAAGAACCAAGTGCCAAACAGAAGGTCCCAGACAATCAGGTTGTTACCGTAGTTGCGATTCGATTCATCCACCAGCTTCGAATGGTGCCAACGATGCAATTCAGGTCCACTCACTAAATAATTGAGAGGCCCGTAACAGACATCGACATTGGAATGCTGGTAAAAGCCGTTGATTGCATAGAAGAGAAAATAGAGAGCAACAACATCCCCACCGACTCCAACCAACATAAACGGCAGAGTGTCGAGCGAATACTGCAGTGCTTTTTCGACAGGATGAAACCGCCCAACATTGAGCCAGTAGAGCTTCTTGGGTGAATGATGCACTGCGTGAAGTCGCCACAGGGTTTTAGTGTTATGCGCCGCGACGTGCAGCGGGTACCGAAACAGTTCGGCGGTCAAAAGCATCAAAGCTACTTGAAGAATCAACGGCAACTGGCTAGGCCACATTTGCTTGAACGACCAATCGAGAGACTCGAAGTATCCAAGTGCCGTCAATGCCGCCACCAATCCGAGCAGTTGCGGGAGTACCATCTGAATCGTAACCATGAACAATAGGTCATTCTTTACATCGGTCCACCGCGGTTGCCAGGATTTGTCATAGGGAATGACGAACTCAAAACACGTGACGGCAGCTGCCGCCAACACGACCGCAACATACGAAGCTCCCAGAATCGACCATCCCATCGAGACTAGCGTGGTATTCACGGTAAAAGCACCTAGCATCGTCGCCGGGAAAGCAACTTTTGACAGGATACCGAAATGTCTTGTGTCAGGTTCCATGCGCCACCTTTAATGCCTCGCGAACGTAATTCGACGCACCAAATTATTCTCCGTCGCCGAGTTCCCGCCGAAGTTTTGCAATCACCTCTCGGGTTTCGGCAATCTGTTCTTCCAGGCCGTCACGATCTCGCCAAGCTAGATGGTCGAGTGAGTCGTTCGGCTGAGCAATTTCTTCCTGTAGTTCATCGAGATACTGCCCGCTTAAATCAAGATATTCCTCAAGCGTGTCAGGACTGTGAAAGCCCGAACCTGACACGGTCACATACACTGGCGTTGAATGCGCTATTTGCGTCGGGCCAGCTCTCGTGCGGGCGGCAATCCAGACACCGTGATCCACCGGGAGACTCATGGTCACCGCAAGACGTTCTGACGACTGATTCGGATCGCGAGCTGACACCGATTCGATGACTACTCCATGAGCCACAATCTCAAGCTCCTCCAATGGAATCTGCGTGGCGTGCCCTTGAGCGCGCGCAGTAATTCTGAGCGCCGACCCCGATTCGATATCAACCCGGTCACCAGGCATTGCTTCATTGACCGTCAATTCAACGATCGGACCACTGGTAACAAAGGTGTGCCCGTCACGCACGCTCTCGCGCCAAGTCTCAAAAGTGAACTCATCACCAACGTAGGCGTAAAAGCGAGCGTCGCCGATTCGCGGGTCGGCACTATTCGGAGACCGACCACACCAAGGAAAATCTGATCCGGCAGTTGCGGTCAATTCAAACCCAAGATTGAGGAAATGATAATAATGGTCCGTATGGAGAGGCCCGTCTGCCGCGCAGAACTGCAACAATTCCAAGAAGTCGACTTTATCGCGAAGGACGTCGAGCGTCAGACCACGATAGCCATGAAATGTGACGGCTTGGTGCGCATAGCCTGTCATACCACCCAGTTCATGAATCCGGTCAAACACTTGATCATAATAATAGTACCCACTCGGACCCTGGCTGAGTGCAGGATCCTCGAGGCGTACGAAGTCATCAGCAGCTAATGAGATCGTGTGTCCCCGCTCGTGCGTCCGAGGGTCTTCCTGCCCAGACGCCAATAAGCGGTCTTCCACGTGATAGACCCCATCGAGGCCCCACGCATACTGTGAGTAATACGTCGCCCAAAAGTCACCCATCTGGAGGAGAGTGCCTACCTGCAGATCCTCAGCCGCAATCCACCCAAGAATGGCCGGGTTATCCCGTGGCGACCGTCGAAGATGAATGTGATCGTCCGCTGATACCCAACCACGGGACGGCATATCTACCCAACGCGCCATCCGGTAGGTTTCCAAGACCTCTTCGTCCGCCGCAATGACGACCTCGTGTTCCTGTTCGAGGTACTCATACCCTTTCGAGATCCTTAACTGATAGATCCCGGCCGGCAGGGTTAACTCAAACGCACCTTCCGTGTAAAAGTCACCATTTGGTAACGAGGCGAAATTCTCTGCCGCATCGAACCGGCCCCACATCACGGCGAGTGCGTTATCCGGCGGGACGACAGGTTCACCCTGCGCATTGGTCAACCGAATGCGAACCGGAGTAGAGACTCCTGATGTATCGTCGACAATCGTCATCACTAGGCGTCCCGTTCCACTAGCAACCTGCCAAAAGGCAATAGTCCCAGACTTCAGCAACATCGAACCAGCGACTATCAGGAGTAAGGCGCCGAGCAGAGCGAGTCGGCGTACGAATGGTTTACGCCACGTTACTCGCCAAGTGCTCTCTGCTCCTGTGCGCATTACACCCCTCCTCCGACGTCTCGGGAATTAATTCTTCCCGTGGTACTATCAACTCCGTGACGTCCACGCAAGTGAAATTCAAAGGTCCATTTATTCATTAGTATCGAACCAAGGAAGGACTCTGGTCATGATCTATCCACGAATGTACGGACACCTGATACTCGCCGTGCTTCTACTGTCGGCACACCTAGCAGGAGCGCAGCCGGTGGGTAATGAGTTGAGCGACCTCGCGCGGTTCCGCAGTTACGAAAACCATCGCGTGTCCAGTTACGATCGCTCCGGTCGCAACGATGATGGTGGGCGCGTGAATCCGATCGGTCCTGGAGAAACCCGGACCATGGCCGAAATCGAAGGCCCGGCAATCATTAGCCATATCTGGATTACGCTCGACTCCCCAGAGTGGTATCACCTGAAGAAAATTGTACTTCGCATGTATTGGGATGGCGAAACCGAACCGAGCGTGGAAGCACCCATCGGCGACTTCTTCGGCCTTGGCCTCGGCCAGTACTTTGTCTACGAATCATCCCTCTTGTCCGTCGGAGCGTTGAAGGCCCTCAATTCGTTCTTTCCGATGCCATTTCATGAGTCCGCACGGATTACAGTAACCAATGAAGGTGAACAGCCAATTAGCGCGTACTACTACAACATCGATTACGAGAAACATTTGAGCCTAGACAATAACTTGGCATATTTTCACGCACAGTACCGACAGGCTACCCCGCCAGAGGTCTGGACGACTGACTGGAATTTGACTATGGATCCCCTTATTGCAGACCACGCCAACCTCAACGGTGAGGACAACTACGTCATCCTTGAAACCGCAGGACGCGGGCACTACGTGGGCGTCAGCCACAGCATCTTGCAAAATCAAGGTGACTGGTGGGGAGCTGGTGACGAAATGATCTTCATTGATGGTGCCACTGCGCCACAGATTATTGGAACCGGCTCTGAGGATTACTATCTGGGTGCCTGGTGTTACGGCGGCTGTGGTATCAACCCGTTTGGACACGCCAAACCCACATTCGCATTCCAGCGTTACGGTAACCCGATGAACGGCGGAGACAATCGCGGAGCCGAATGGATGGTCTATCGCCATCACACCGAGTCACCGGTCGCCTTCCAGGATTCCATTCGTGTCACTATGGAACACGGACACGGTAACCATCGGGCAGATAATTGGTACACGGTGGCATACTGGTACCAAGACGAACCCCACGTACCTTTTCCACTTTTACCTGCTGCAGCAGACCGAGTGCCCAATCAGGTCGACACGGGAGGACCCACGCTTGGGAAACAATAACCTGCGGTAGTCGCCGGCACCTTCTGTCCCCGTGGCAATGCTTGCTCAAACGAAGCTATCGTTTGATAGAACCGCAATGCCGCCGCCACAGCCAGAAGTACACAGCGATGTTAATCGTAAGAGCTGCCGCCCCTAACATTATTTGAATCTCACGCGTCAGACCTGCTGGATACAGAGTCGGCAGTAGGTACTGTTGAATAAAGTCACCAGCATACCCGTCCTCACCCGCTTGATTTCGTAGCCAGTTCTCCACCAGTGTCAACGGACAGATTGCGCCGACCCATTCAATACCGACCCCCCAAAGAACGGCCGGGACGTGCCACCAGAGAACCCATGGCCGCCAATATACGGCTAGACCACCAAGCACCACAAAGAGCACAAAGCCCATATGGGCGAGCACTACAACATCCGCAAGCAATCCAAACCAATGCACCACTGCTCCCCCATTTGTGCAAACCAGCTTGTTACGTGCGCTATGGAAGTGTCTGCAGTTTAAGAAAATTGCCAGCGGCCAGCGTCAGATCGGAATGGACTCTAACAAAGACAACGGTATCACCGGACCGTAGGGTTTCTTGCTGCAAGAGTGTTTGTTGAATTGAGGCTGTGTCCAACTCGGACGCGTCTAAAGTAGACGACACTACGCCCCAGGACAACGTAAGCCGACGTGCAATCGCGGGCTCATCGGTCACTGCAAAAATAGGTACCGGAGGCCTGAGCGCTGCCAGTTGTTGTGCCGTAGCACCGCGGCGGGTTACCGCAACAATCACAGCGGCCTGAAACGACGTCGCCAATTTCAGGGCGGCTTCACAAAGCGCACGGCCATGGTGTTGACCCGGCGTACTCGGAGAGGCTTGCACCGTCGGCGGCACACTCTCAGCATCGACGATCACCGAGGCAAGTGTTTCAACGGTCAGCGCAGGAAATTCACCGACTGCGGTTTCACCTGCCAGCATGATGGCATCCACTCCATCGTAGACCGCATTCGCCGCATCATTCACCTCAGCCCTCGTTGGGCGTGGCTCAAACCGCATGGTGTCGAGTACCTGTGTCGCAACGATCACTGGAATCCCAACGGCTCGGGCCTGCTGAGTCAATTCCTTCTGCACCCGCGGAACATGTTCTAGAGGGATCTCCAACCCGAGATCACCGCGCGCTACCATAATCGCGTCGGCCACCTGCAAAATCTCGCTGAAACGTTCTACCGCCTGAGGACGTTCGATCTTCGCGACCAGAGCCACCGCTGACCCCGCCACTTCGCGGGCGCGTTGTAAGTCCTCTGAAGTTTGGACAAAGCTTACTGCTGCAAAATCAACACCCAGATTCACACCAAATTTCAGATCCTCGACATCCTTTTCCGTAAGTGCCGAGGCCGCGAGCGCCACACCAGGCGCATTAATGCCTTTGTGTTCTCCCAGCACACCACCATGGACCACTTCGGTAACAACTTCAGACCCATCACTGTCACACACGCGGAGTTCAATACGCCCATCGTCAAGTAATAAACGTGTTCCAGCCGTCACCGCTTTCGCCAGACCCGCAAAGGTGGTAGAGAGGCGATCCACCGTACCCACGAAGTCTCCAGTAGCAATTCGCAGCATCGCGCCTTCCTGCAACCGCACAGCCTCGCCTTCATTCAAGCGACCTGTACGAATCTTCGGACCAGCCAGATCTTGCATAATAGCGACCAACTGACCAGCTCGGTCTGCAGCCGCACGAATACGTTCATACATTCGTTGCTGGCTTGCGCGATCGCCATGAGAAAAGTTGATACGAAAGATGTCGACGCCAGCTGCTATCAGAGCATCGACTGCCTCGTCAGTGTCGCTCGCGGGTCCAATCGTCGCGATAATTTTTGTCCGTCTCACAAAAGTACGTCTCCTCCTACAAATGTTACGCTACAGTCCTGCCTCGTAAACATTCCACAGCGCAATTAATTCTTCTAGAAGGTCGGGCCACTGCTCCGCCACATCGGTAGTCTCTCCGGGATCGGTCGCCAAGTGATACAACCTCCACACAGGTGCGGCTTCAGGAACACTGGAAGGTTCTCGCTCTCGCACGATTTTCCAGTCTCCCCGGACAAGAGCTGCTTGCGGACCTCGAGATCTCGGAGACGAGCTTATCCATGGTATGGCGTCGTTGTCACCGTGCACTGGTTCCGATTGACCCTGAACTCGTGACCAAAATGACCGTCCTCGGATGGGAAGTACGGAACGGCCCTGAAATTCAGCACCGGGATGCGCCGTTCCTCCAATCTCGAGCAACGTCGGGAGTACATCCATCACCGTCAGATACCCACGATCGATGTTCCCACCATGCAAAAGCGACTCATGATGCATAAAGGCTGCAGCCCGTGTACCGCCTTCGTATAGCGATCCTTTCACATCACGATATGGGGCTGTCGTCGCTTCTGCCCACCCCCGCCCAATCGCAACAAACGACCCTGCCTGACCCATATTGGGCAAACTATTATTCCAAGCGAGGTCCGGCTTCCAAGGCATTCTCGGTCGGAAACTGGAATCGGAACCAGACGCACCGTTGTCGGAGAAGAAGAGGATCACTGTGTTGTCGAACTGGTTGGTTGTTCGCAGGTACTCCAAGAGACGTCCAATATGGTAGTCCATGTTTTCGACCATGGCCGCATACAACTCCATCGCTCGTGAGTTCTTCTGACGCGCTTCGGCATCTAGGTCTTCCCAGGCGGGCGCAAGACCGGCGTAATCCTCGACACTGGTGGTATCTGGAATAATCCCAAGTTCCCCGGCGCGGTTGATGCGAGCTGCTCGTAGGAGGTCGTATCCTCCATCGTAACGGTCGGCTGACCGATCTCGCCAGTTCGCCGGTGCCTGCAGTGGCCAATGTGGTGCGGTAAACGCCAAATACCCGAACCACGGGCTTCGGTTGTCTTCGCCAGAGCGAATCATCTCGATGAGTTTGTCTGTGTAGAGCCTGCTTGAAAACCAGTCGGTAGGAACTTGGACGAGCTGACCGTTTTCACGATAGGCCACAGTCTGAGGTGCAAAATGACTAGCTCCCAAGTGACTGTCCCCACCTCGAAGCAATGCGAACGAGGCATCGAACCCTCGGGCGGTCGGACTCTGGTCGCGTTCAATGCCGAGATGCCATTTACCGGCCATGTAGGTGCGGTAACCCGCATCCTGAAGGAGCGCAGGTAAAGCTGCGACGTTGTTTGCCAACACGGGAGCCATGGTGTCCGTCACGCCTGCTTCACCGCCGGTCAGACCCGACATCAGCATGGCCCGAGTCGGTGCACAACTGGGCGCAGCGTGGAAGTTCACAAAGCGCACGCCATCAAACGCGAGAGCATCCAAGTTCGGTGTCGGAATCTCACTGCCGAACGACCCAAGATCGGTGTACCCCATATCGTCGGCAACGAGTAACAGAATGTTCGGTCGGGCGTTGGCGGTTTCGGGCTGACTGGCGTTCTTAGACTCCTCAATGCTGATTGGATTATTGCAACCAAGCACCAGGAGCGCTCCGATTACCGCCGAACCTATCTGTTTTGAATGACGCATTGCGATCTCCTTCAACCTGCAAAAGACACTATCTAAGATTTCTCTTACATGCAATGCACGTTCGTTTGACGGCACTGCCGGAGCCACGTAGGATTGTCACATCGCAGGGCAGAAAGCCTGCGCTGTCTCTTAAGGAAAAATGAAATGAGTTCGATCGATCGTCGACGTTTTCTTCAAGCTGCGGCTGCCATGGGGTTAATTACTCTTTCTCCCACTGGTCGGACCCTTGGGTACGCCGGGACGAATAAACGGTTCGTAAACACGAACGGCGTGTCCGTCATCCCAACGCTGCAAACAGTCGAAAATTATAGTGCTCAGGCCGTTCCACTTGACCAAGTCACAATCACCGATTCATTTTGGCGCCCACGAATGGAAGCGAACCGGAACGTGTCACTCGACCACTGCTTGGTCAGGTTTGAAAGCGGGAGCGTCTTTAATGTTGCAAAACTAGTGGAAGCAGCTGCGTACATGTTGACCGACCGACCGGATCAACAACTAGAAACTTCCACGGACCAAACCATCAACGAAATGTTGGCATCTCTTGACAGCCGACTAGAGAGCGCCAACCAAGCGGTTCGGGTGTCCGGACATTTTCTTGAAGCTGCAACCGCGTATTACAAAGCAACCGGAAAACGGCAAATTTTAGAAGCAGCACTAAAAGCTGCCGACCAAATTGATCAGGGATACGGACCTGGCAAAGACACATACATTTCGGGGCACCAAGGTATGAAGATGGGCCTCATCGCACTCTATCGCAATACCGGAGACGACCGGTACTGGAAACTTGCAAAGTTTTTTGCGGACGAGCGAGGAAAAGAAGATTACGAACGGCTCGGGGAATATGCCCGCGATCGCACAATGGCACAAGACCACGCTCCGGTCATCGACCAAGCTGAAGCGGTGGGTCACTGCGTGCGAGCTACCTTCCTCTACATTCCCATGACCGATATCGGCACATTGGCCCAAAGCGATGCGTACAACAATGCCGTTGACGCTATCTGGCAAGATACGATCCATTACAAGACCTATCTCACGGGCGGTATTGGTTCCATCCGATTCCACGAGCAATTTGGTGAAGCCTACGAATTACCCAACTTAAGTGCCTGGAACGAAACCTGCGCGGCTTACGGAATGGTCGTCTGGAATCATCGCCTGTTCCTCCGTGACAAAGATGCCAAGTACATCGACGTGATGGAACGGGTGCTCTACAACGCCCTGCTGGTCGGGGTTAATCTTCAAGGTGACCGTTTCTTCTACCAGAATCCTCTGAAGTCGTTTGGTGATTACGAACGCTTTGAATGGATTAATGTGCCATGTTGTCCTCCCAACGTCGTCCGCATGGTGGCGTCAGTCGGCGAATACATCTACGCCAGGTACCTCTCGAATGAGTTATACGTCAACTTATTCGTCGACAGCACAGCAGAGGTGACACTCAATGAAACAACCGTGACCCTCCGCCAGGATACCCGGTATCCCTGGGATGGCCAGGTCAGCCTCCATGTCGATCCTGAGAGTGCTACGAGGTTCACCATCTACCTACGGATTCCTGGATGGACCGGCGAGGCCGTCATGCCAGGAGAACTCTACCAGTTCATTGGTGACACCCCCACCCCGCCGACCGTTCGTCTTAATGGAGAACCTATACCTCTGGTCGTGGAGCAGGGTTACGTCAGACTCGACCGCACGTGGAACGCTGGAGATCTTATGGAATTAAATCTGCCGATGCCGGTGCGGCAGGTTGTGGCCCACCCAAATGTTGAGGACGACCGAGGTCGCGTTGCCTTGCAACGAGGGCCACTCGTGTACTGCGCCGAGTGGCCGGATAATGGCGGGCGGGCGCTGAACATTGTGGTACCCGATGACGCCGAGCTCGAGACGGAGTTCCAACCAGACCTGCTCGAAGGTATCCAAGTCATCTCCGGATCTGTGCAAGCAATCGAACGGCGCGACAACGGTAACTCGACGACTCGCACGGTCACCCACCAACTCACGGCCATTCCTTACTACCTGTGGGCCAATCGAGGAATGGGTGAAATGGCCGTCTGGATGGCTCGTACGCCAACTCAAGCTTGGCTTCCACCGTTGCCACCCAAACACATCAGCGAGGTGCGCACTTCAGGTGGCGTGCCAAAAGGCTGGACCGGTTACAACGATCAGAATGACGATCTTGCATCGGTGTATGACGGACGTGAGCCGCTCAATTCCGCTGACCAATCGCACCGTTTCTTTCGAATGCGACCACCAGTGGGTGAGCCAGCATGGTTGGAGTACGTCTTCAAACAGCCGACCGAAATTTCCTCGGCCGAAACCTATTGGTTCGACGATAAGCGGTTCTGTAAGTTTCCGTCCTCGTGGCGTATTCTCTATCTGCACGAGGACCAGTGGCACCCAGTCGCCACCCGGGACACGTACACTGTCGCACACGATACCTTTAGCACGGTAACCTTTGATCCCGTAACCACAACGGCCGTCCGTCTCGAGGTTGAACCGCAGACAGAATCATACAAGGTAGGTGACATCGGTCCGCCCGCAGCACTGTTTCTCGACGAAGACATCGAATGGCGAGAATTTGGACTTATCGAATGGCGTGTCACATAGCGAATCACAACGAATGAGTCAGCAACTGACACAGACTTGTTATGCATCGACAACTGCTTATCGCATTCACCACGATCGTGATCCTCGTGGGCAACAATCCCACGACGACGGCGCAGAGCAGTCAGCGCGATAATCTCAAAGGTATTGGCCCTCTTGATCTCATTATTGAAGACGTCAAGCCTGATTTGGAACGCGGCCAACTGACTCGTGCGATGCTGCAAGCAGTAGTCGAAGACCGCCTCCACCAGTCTGGCATTTCACTCAGTAAGACGGCTGACCCGTACATTGTTTTGCACGTTAATTCCTTTGCCATTAATGAAGACTTTTACGCCTACAGTATTGACCTGCAAGTGAACACGTCCGTGACGCTGGTTGAAACTGGCCAAGTGACCGTTGCGACCATCTGGTCGATTGCGGCATTGGGCAGAGTGAGCGCGACACGACTGCCGACGATCATCAACGACGTGATCAACCAAGTGGACAAACTGGCTGACGACTACGTAGCTGTCAATCCGATTCAACCATAAGGAGATACCGTGGACCGACGAACATTTTTGACTGCGGGAACCAGTGCCTGGGCAGCACTCACTGTGTCCGCTAATCACACGTTTGCGGATTCCAATCCCGTCATGCACATGACAGAGAACCAAACAACCGGTCGCCGTATCTTGCAGTTAAATCACAATTCCAATCCGTTGGGCCTGCCGCCAACCGCCCAAGCGGCAATCCTTGAGACGCTCGCGGAAGTTCCGCATTATCCACGTGCGCGACGAGGTCAACTCCGAGCGCGCCTAGCAGCCCTCCATGGACTCAGTGATGAGCAAGTCATTCTGGGAGCTGGCTCGACTGAATTAATTCGCTGTGCGGTCCAGGCGTACGCCTCACCCGGAAGTCGTATTCTCCAGGCGGACCCAACATACGAAAATGCGATGGAGTACGGTGAGCCATTTCCCTACCACCTAGAAAAAGTCGCGTTAACCAGTGATGCCGCCCACGATATTGAACGGATGAGTGCGATGGCTGCACGATGGCAGGAGCCAACACTGGTGTACATCTGTAATCCTCACAACCCGACTGGCACCCTTACACCCAGTGCTGCTGTCGATGAATGGATCGCCTCGGCCCACGATAATGTCTTTTTTGTGATCGACGAAGCCTACTTCCCCTTCGTTAATGACCCCAGCTACTGGTCAGCCGACAAGTGGATACAGACACGTTCAAACGTCTTGGTATTGCGCACCTTCTCAAAACTCTACGGGATGGCGGGATTGCGAGTCGGATACGGTCTCTGCGCAGCCAGCACCGCCCAGCGTCTAGAACAGTTTGCCAATCACAGTCGCCCCAACATGCTAGGCCTTGCCGCCGCACTCGCCGCACTGGAGGATACAACCTGGACCGCCAAGAGCCTTCGCATTTGGGCACAATGCCGTGAGATAGTCACGACCTGTCTCGACCAACTCGAACTGAAGTACTTTCCAAGCCATACCGCGTTTCTGTTTCATGAGATCCATGGGGACCATGGTGCATACCGACGCCGCATGGAAGAACAAGACATCCTTGTCGGTCGCGCTTTTCCACCCCTGGCATCGTTTAACCGCCTCTCCCTCTCGGCCACTCCCGAGGAACTGGAACGGTTCACGGATGCACTTCGAATGTTTCGACAAAAAGGGTGGGTGTAATCCCCGAGTGACAGCATTCACACTGCCCGGCGCTTGCCGACGCCGCGCGACTACTCGAGGACAACCCTGCCGAGTGGAGTATCCAGTTCCGCGGTGAGCTGTGCCGTCGGCCCAGACTCGACCCGTAGAGACAGTCCCAAGGCTTCCAGTAAGACATTCATCCGACTGGCCTCAGGATGGTGCAGTGTGAGCAACTGAAGCGTACCGCCTTGCGATGCATCGGCACTCGGATGCGGCACCCCCACACCCCATTCGATGACATATGGAATGACGTCACCCTGGTGACCGGCGATATATAAATTTCGCCAACGCAGCACCACCCCATCCGGCCGTTCCCTCGCACCATCTCGAATTTCATCGACCGTTTCCCCAGCCCCCTGCACCTGCCTTGCGAGTGCGTCGACGTCTTGACCAAGCGCACACCACGTCATCAGCCGAGGTGTCTGGAGCTGTTTAAGTAACGTCACGCGCGGTGTTGCTATATGCGGCTGCTGCGGGTCCGGAGCCAGGATTTCGATGTACTGCCTTCTGCCCAGCGCCAAAATGCCATTGCGGGTTCCGCGATTCGGATGACTCCCCCCGACCGCCGCCCGCACCCCGGTCAGCCGCTCCAAGTGATCAATACCGGCCTCCAAGTCCGCAACACCCCAGATCAGATGATCCACATCCGGTATGGACGGCGTGCCCTGTCCTCGCACCAGATCTGCTCCGTGCACTGAAGGCACCAGAAGACTGCCTGCGACAGCAGTGGCAGTTTCAAACCATTCGCGACGCGTTAGCTTGGGCATGATTCCTCGCTTCATCGGCTTCATCGCCTATCACCTATCCCCGATAATCCTTGGCCGCGAGTTGTACCAGCGTTCCATCCGGGTCCCTGAAATACACTTCCACACCGCGATTGAAAGAGGGTTCCAGGTCGTGCTCGCGTAGCGTGTCCGCCGCCTGTTCAAGATCGAAATCCTCGACACCAATACAGCAATGATGCGTATGTCCAGGTGGGTCGATCTGATACAACCCCAGAAAACTACTTCCAAGACCGAGATTCACGCCGTTTGCCTGTCGGCTCACCACATCAAGACCCAGTAAATCCTGATAAAACGCCTGGGCACGAGCGACATCAGACACGGCCAGTGAAGTGTGATTCAGCGAGACGCCCTGGAAGGGTGACTGCTTGGCCGACGCTGGTCGGCTGGCCGCAACCAAGACGCCAAGAGCCTGTACCAACTGCCGCCGCGTTAACTGTCTTGAGTCGTACCGTGCCACCAACTGATCAATCGCTTCGGTCATCCTGCCACATCCTTTCTGTGTCGCGGACCCACGGCCTGACTGCGACCGTCGATAGTATGCCACGCCAGCATGACAAACGACCTTGTGGCCTAATCGGAGGCATGCCCTTGCACGATGAATCGATCGAACGCGTACAGCAGATCTTCACGATTGGAATAAGGACCGGGACAATACGCGGGTGAGGAAATTCCTTCTTGCGCCAGTTCCGAGACTCGCCAATCCTGCCGATTGGTCTTGTCCCAGAAGTCGACGGCGTCGTGCGGGTCGAAGTCCGACTTCGACATTTCGTCAGGATGAAAGTGCCACTCGCAGATGACCCGCGTCTGATCCGACGCAAGCGGCCACAGCGTGTGAGTGAGCATGTAATCGGGATGCAAGCTGAGTAACAGATTGGGAAACACCGCATAAAAATATGCGCGGCGTTGATCCTCTGGACTGAGCGCTGGCAAACAGGCACGTCGTCGAACTCCATCACCCGTCAGCGTGTCAACCCCGTCGCGAAAGTCCATGCGCCCGCCCATATAGGTGGGCTGCAATGGCTCATTCTCGCCACTGAGGTAATGGGACAGCTGACTGAGCTCAGGATGGATAACCGGACAGTGGAGACATTCACTGTAGTTCTGCACAATCAGTTTCCAGTTGGCCTTGACGTCATAGGTGATCCGTGTGCCACGTCGAAGGTCCTCCATGCACCAAGGTCGAAATTTATCTAGCAAGCCGGCAAGCTGTTGGTCGAGTGGCTCCGGCTCTGTCGCCCGGTGCAAAAACACATGGCCATCCCAGCAAGCCACCGAGAGCGACTGCAGCGGATAGTCAGCCTTCTCGAAATGTGGCACCTCTTCCATGTGTGGCGCACCAACCAAGCGACCGGCGAGGTCATAGGTCCAGGCGTGATACGGACATTGGATCTGCCCGGCGAACTGTCCATCAGCGTCCGTGCAGAGTCTTGTGCCACGATGTCGGCAGATGTTGTGATACGCAGAAATGCCATCCGCTGCATGGCGAACGACAATGACACTTTCGCCGGCTAGATCTCGGAGAACGTAACTGCCAACTTCCGGAAGCTCATCCGTACGAGCCACACACACCCACATACGGCGGAAAAACCGCTCAAGCTCAGCTGTGAACAGCGTGGGGTCCGTGTAGTACCGGGCTGGCAGTGTTATGCCGTCCGGCGGCATCGGGTCACGAGGCTTAACGTCCATAGGTTCTTGTAGCGTAGTCGAGTTTTATGGTGCGACCGAGTTCCCAGACATGATACCAAGTTGTAGAAGGAACGGTTTCAAGCCCCCAGGCTCTGCGCAATTAAGGACTGATCCGGTCGTGCCCGGCGGGGTTCCGCGTCCAATAGTAGTACGCCGGTACTCCAATCAACATGATCCCCAACCCAATAAGCGAATCCCGTGGATTGTCCCAGAGCGTCTGGAGCAACAGTGCCGCCGCAAAGACGGCGAAGAAAATCGGGATTCCTGGATAGCCGAACGCCCGATAAGGTCGCGGCCGGTGTGGTTCCCGGTATCGCAGTACGATGACGCCAAACGCTCCGAGCATATAAAACAGCCAGGACGTAAAGACGACGTAGGTGAACAGTTGATCGTAACGCCCAGTCAAGACCAAGGCGCTTGCCCAGATACCCTGGGCGAGAATGGCGTAGACCGGAATCTTGCGGGCGCTGAGTTTTGCCGCCCACCCGAAGAACGCGCCATCAAGAGCCATAGCGTAGTACACACGGGCGCCAGTAAAAATGAACCCATTCAGTGCAGCGAAGCAGGAAACTACAACGGCCAGTGAGACGAGGCCACCGCCAACATTGCCGAAAACATTCTCGACAGCATCCGCGGCCACCCGTTCCGAGAGCGCCATCTCCCCAACCGGCAGTGCGTAGATATAACCATTCGTGATTAGTAGATAGATGCCGATCAAACCGAGCGCCGAGTACGATAATGCGCGTGGCAATGCCCGACTGGGGTCCTTCACTTCGCCCCCGACGAACGTGACGCTGACCCACCCATCAAAGGCCCAGAGCGCCGCAACCATCGCCGCGCCAAATCCGGCCACGGTGCGGGTCGCCGGGTCGGTCGGAACCATCTGACGAAACGCATTAACACCATCCCCACCGTACCAAAAGCACGAAGCGACCATGACCGCCACCAGTGCGAGCTTCGCAACGGTGGTTGAATTTTGCGTGTTCGCACTAGTGCGGAGACTAATACAGTTCCAAATCGAGAGAATCAGAATCAACCCGATGGCGCTCATATTAAGAATGGTTGGACTCATCGGGACAAAGTAATCGAAGTAGGTCATGAATGCGACCGCCACAGCGGCAATCGACGCTGTCTGAATGACACTGAAGAGAGTCCAACCGTACAAAAATCCCCAGAAGCGAGTGTACGCCTTTTCTAAGTAGACATACTCACCTCCAGCACGTGGATAGAGCACCGCCAATTCAGCAAACGTGACTGCGCCAAACCAGGACAGCACGCCGGCGATAATCCACACGACGCCCGACATAAACGCCGTCCCAACGTTCGCGATAATGATCGCCGGAACAATGAAGATGGCTGACCCCAGTGTGATCCCGACATTGATCATGAGCGCATCGAACAACGACAACTCGCGAGTCAATGCGGTGCGGTCAGCGTCGTCTGACGATTCCGAGGGCCGTGTCACTTCGCTCCATGGTTCTGCCATGCCAGACCTGTTCCTGCTAGAGGACTCGATTCTACTCCGACCTGTTCATGATAAGGATGTGAATAAAGGAATGAAAATTACGATCTTGGAGATGCGACTGGCCCACCGCGCCCATTTTGACGAAGGCCGAAAATATCGATAAGTGTCCAGCATCGCCGGAGCCAACACGGCGACACCGACCCACCGTTCATCAATGCCAAGACTCGTCGCCATTCCCCGTGTGTCTCGTTCCAAAGGTCCTAAGTGTCCCAAGCCGGCGATGGCGTACATAGCCGAGGTCCCAAGATGAAACGCGAGCACCCCCTTGCTCACGGAAGCCGGTCGATCCCTCATTTCCGGTGTCCGTGTAAGCACCCATTCAACCGACGCAAACTGAGCTAAGAAACCTGCTGACGACACTACGAATTCCTGTCGCGGTGATAACACTTCCCGGTGGGCAATCGCGAAAAACGGCAGCCCAGCAGCCGTTACCTTTTTGAAGTATACGTCAGTGCCCAATATTCCATTGGCGAGAAGATGACCACTCTCGTGCGCGACAAAGCCTAGGCCCACACCCAGGACGAAACCGCAGGCCGAACACGACGGCTTCGTTGAAGGATCCTGTTGGATGCGTGCTGAGGAATTACGCCACCAACGAACCTGCCTGGAAACGTCAAGAGGTTGGTAGGGACGAAAATCAGATATCGTATCTGCGGCGGGAAGCCACGATGCCTCCACAACTGGACTCACCTCTTGTGCAGACACCGTAACACTCACTGTCATGAGTGCGACACTTACCAAGCCACTGCAGTAGGGAGTAGGCTTACGCATATCATTTCACCGGTGTGTGCATCGTAATTAATTAACAACGAGAATTGAGTTGCCGGCCGTCGTGGCTTGATACACCACTGATTGAGGATCGCTATCGGGATATTGACTATAGCGCGGCCTCTGATAGGCAAGGTTAGCGTGGTACTGTTCTTGATCGTTAAAAGTCCAACGGTCGCAGGTGGCTTTCGCATACGGCCACATAATGTCGTATCGACCTCGAGTATGACGGAGACCGAAAGCATGTCCAATTTCATGCGTCAGCGTTTCGGTACGAACATAGTCACTCGAACTGCATCGCCAAATGGCTGCATGGGAAGGACACTTCGATTGATTCCGGTTGAGGATGATGCGTCCATTCGGTCGCCCAACATATGCCTTCCCGCAAATATTCTGATCGATATCTTGGACCTCGATAGTGATCCATCCGATTTCATCACGATCGGTAAGACCCTCTTCAATACGGCCAGTGTATGGTTGCCCGGTGATTTGCGGCACAATCTTCGGCACGTACTTCCGAATCATATCCCGATCGATATCCGAGACCACACGTTGTCCCGCCTCATTGCCTAGTCGAATATAAAAATTTGGATTCAAGTTATTCAATCGTCTGGAATAACTCGACTGTAAGGTGTCGGGTGAATCGAATTGACCGTAGATCAAATCACGCCACATCGTGTCATTAAATGGTGCGAGGGTTTCAATCATCGTGAGCGCCTGCGTCGTGGCTACGTTCGTCCACGGAGTGATATTTGTTTGGAGCCACGGTAACGAGACCTTCCGCGTCAGGAATCCTTCACGTGAAAACTCCACATAGGGAATCTCGCCTCCAGGGTTGCCAGGGTGTTTCAGACGGAATACACCGTCCCATGCCGTAACGGCACCAAGCGCTGGCGTGGTCAATGTAAGCTGCGCATTAGTCACGGGATGAGTAGTCACGGACGAGCGCACCTGACCAATGAGGACCCACTGCGGCGAGCCAAATGTGAGAGGAGTCGAAATTTGATTCGTAGTCGCACTTGGCGCAATTGGACTGGAGCCCGAACTACCACTGCATGCAGCAAACAGCACGGCCACTGTGATGAGGTGACCTGTGTGGTGAAGTCGCATAACGCCCTCTACCAAAACCAACAAAGGCCTCAACCATAAGGTTATTACCAAGATAGTATAAACTTTTGATCAATCGCCGTATGGGTGCCGAATTTGTCGCATCATTGCTGCAACGCGAATGTTCGTAATCACGTCTAGACTGAAAGGATCACATGATTGTCGTTTCCAATCGAATTCCAGTAGCACCGGGTCAAGAAGCTTCGTTTGCTGAACGCTTTCGTAGTCGAGCTGGACTCGTTGAAGGACATAACGGGTTTATGCGACTTGAGATTCTCAAACCAACCCAAGTCACAATGCACGGCCGAGTCATGGGACATTCCGCTTACCACGTCGTGCTGACGTACTGGAACCGTGTTGAAGACTTCGTCGCTTGGACCGATAGTGAAGATTTTCGGACGGCACATGCTGATCGTCCGCCCCCAGAAATGTTTGCTGGGGACAACGTCTTTGAACTGCACGATATTATCCAATCGGCCGAACCTCACTCACGATGATGTGACCAACAAGCGTGCTGCGCAGCGCGCACTGACGACGTGAAGTCTCTTAAACAGTCACATAAGTTGTCCCAACACCACACATAAGCCACAAAAGCAGAGGGAAGAGAATGATTAGCACCTCATCCTCTCGACTCTTGCTATAATCACGACACTTAGTGTTCCATCGTTTTCTTTGGGAGAAATATTATGAGTGTAAGCCCGACGCGCTGTTGGCGCCCCTCCTGTTCTTATGCCGTGCTGAGCCTAGGCCTTCTGGTCGTAACGTCTAATTTGGCCCTAGCGCAAGTCGCACCAGACCGTGGCAACGTCTATGGGGAATGGCGATACCAGAGTGCCGACGCCTGGGGAACCCGCTACTCCCCCTTGACACAAATTAACGCCGATAACTTCGAGGACCTTGAAGTGGCCTGGATTTGGGAGGGTGGAAACTTTGGTCGAACGCCAGTCTCGACTTCTAAATCTACCCCAACCTACATCGACGGCCTTCTGTACACCGTTGCCGGTGAACGTCGCACGGTGGTGGCGATCGAGCCCAGTACAGGAGAGACACTCTGGACCTACCGTGAACCCAGCACCAAGCGGTGGGAGCGCTCGATGCGAGCCAGCTACGGCAAGGGTGTGGCCTATAACGAAATTAATGGTCGCGGAATCATCTATGTGATTACCCCAGCTTTTTTCCTCCACGCCCTTGACGCCAAAACGGGTGCACACTTGGAAAACTGGGGACAAGCTGTACCACTCCCGGGCTTTCCCAAAACAGGTGTCGTCGACCTCTTACCGGACCTGTTGGAAGATTGGGGACCTTGGCAAGCTTATAACCAGCCTTTCGACCCAGACTACGGTATTCCGAAAGACCTCGGCTATATCACAAGCTCCTCTCCAGCTATTGTGGTGAATGGCGTTGTTGTTGTAGGTAATTCAGCGGAACAAGGCTACAACCAAACTCGTGCGGAAAACGTACCTGGCGATATCCTTGGATATGATGCAGCAACTGGTGAACACCTCTGGAAATTCCACGTCATTCCACGACCGGGTGAATTCGGACACGACACCTGGTTAAATGATGCTTGGCAGTACACTGGGGATGTTTCCTCCTGGGCCCCATTGTCGGCCGATGAAGAACGTGGGCTCGTCTTTATCCCGACTAATCCGCCAACCATTGACTACTACGGTGGTCATCGACCTGGAGACAATCTGTACGGCACAAGCGTTATTGCGCTCGATGTCCAGACAGGCGAGCGAGTGTGGCACTTCCAAACCGTTCATAATGATCAGTGGAACTACGACCTCCCTAACGTCCCGATTGTGGCTGACCTCACAGTGGATGGCGAGCAGGTTCCCGCCGTGATCCAGAATACGAAACAGGGGTTGATATTCGCCTTCAACCGGGAAACCGGGGAACCCATCTGGCCAATTGAAGAGCGTGAGGTTCCCGAGACCGTGGTGCCAGGTAACTGGACCTCACCAACACAGCCGTTCCCAACAAAACCCGACCCGGTGGAACCGATTGGCTTGACTGAAGACAACGTGATCGACTTCACACCGGAATTACATGCCGAGGCGCTCGAAATCATGAGCCGCTACAACGTTGGTGGCCCCTACATGCCACGGTTGCATGAAGGCAATACTGTTGGAGTCGAAGCGAATGTGCGTTGTAGCGGTGGCGTGAACATTACGCATCCAGTCTCAATGGATCCAACGACCGGCATTATGTACGTCTCGTCAAATATGGGTTGCAGTGCGGGTTCGGTGGCTCCTGGCGTTGACAATGACGAACCTGACAATCCAATGACGACCGGCGTAACGATCGTGGATTGGGTTGCGGGTCCTGGTGGACGACTTACGGGCCCTCAAGGACTTCCGATTTTCAAGCCACCATATAGCCGCATTACAGCAGTCGACATGAATACAGGGGAACACCTCTGGTGGGTTCCCAGCGGCGCTACGCCCGAACGAATCTGGAACCACGACGCCCTTCAGAACATCAACAATGGTGACGGGAGGAGCTTAGGTGATTGGCTCCGTGATGAAGGCCGGACTGGTGGTGGAGGGCCAGCAATTTCGATGGTGGCTGGCGACCTGCTTGTCATGACCGACGGGCGTCGAGGTGAACCGGTCCTCCATGCCGTTGATAAAACGACTGGAGCTCTAGTGGGCACGGTTGAAATTCCAACGACGGGACAATATGGGATGATGACTTATGCGCACCACGGCGTGCAGCATATCGTTGTCCAGATTGGCGGTCAGCAGTATCCAAGTTCGCTCGTAGCACTACGGTTGCCGGGTCTGGTCCAAGACGCTGTAGCGCACTGAGCCGATCACGACGGCTGCCGTGCAAAATAGAACCACTGCGCCCGGGGAGAGAAAAACCCTCGGGCGTATTTTTGTACAATTCTCTCCAGAGTGTTTAGGATTCCAGGTCGAAAAAATTCTCGACACTGGGCGTGCTGCGTAAAGGGCGCGTCCTTGCCATTCGACTACCCGCTTGCGGCTCGCGGAGAAGAGCAAACCGGCTGATCGCGCGGTCAACAATCCGCTGTTGGACCTCTAAATCTGGCTCCATCGACCACACACCACGCTCCCTGGTACTCCCGAGCGCAATGCCATCCGACCGTGGCATGCATCCAAACTGGTAGTTCACCTCAGGCTGCGGCACCAGAAACGTCAATTGTCCCTTAAACGGAAGCAGCGTTTGATCCGCAAAGATATCTCGTGCGCCCAGGCCAGTGCAGTTAACAATCACTGACTCTTTAAGCATCATGAGGTCGCCCGGGGACGCGAACTTTCTGATCACGGTCCGCCCACCGAATAGACGCACTTCCCGGAGCATGGCTTCAAGAAACAGCGTCGGCTCAATTCGCATCGAGATCCGTCGGGAGGCATACGGCGTCGTAAATGGGTGCTCGCCTGGGTGAAGGACCTCTCGTCCGGCCTCCAGATTGGCTATAGACGAAGGCAACAATCCTTCCGCGTCCGGATCACGGGGGCGTTCAGCTCGTCTCCTTGAGGTGGGCAACTCCTCCATCGTGCCGTACGAATCCATCCAAGAGACGCCGTAGTTGGCACCCGCAAACAACTGAAGCTGACGGTAGGAAATCTCAACCGCCTCACGGAATTGCACTTCCCAGGCTGACGCACGTCGAGCCGACAGAAGCCCTGATGTCGGTGAAAACACACCGTATGCCATATTCGACGTCGTATGAGGCGGCACTGCGGCCGTATAAATCGTCACGTCACAACCACGACGTTGGAGCTGTCGCGTAGCAGCAAGGCCCAAAGCTCCAGACCCGAGAACCGCGACTTTGCGATCGCCATTGATCGCGTCCAAGGCCATATCAGCCGCCATGGCGCCAGTCCCCCAACACAACGAAAGACCAGCCCCGCCATGTCCGTAATTATGAATGACGGTCTTGCCATCAAATTTCTCAGCCTCGAGCCTGAACCCCGTAGGCCGATGAGGGCGCAAACCGACCGTTGTACGAATCACGCGATCCCAAGAAGCTCGGATTGGTGGTAGATAAAACATGGGCCGCCGTGACGGCAACGCGATGTTTGTCATCTGTTTCGGGGCCGCACAACCACCAAAACCGAATCCTAGAGCCGCCATACTGCCAGTCTTGAGTAAAGTCCGTCGATTCATGCACTCCTCCTGCTGTAACTCCTATCTCAACTTACGACCCCCAGTACGTCAAGGTATACTTTTTTTAGTCACCCGGACCGAAAACAGGGTTCGAGGGTGTTATGGCAAAAGTCTCTAACCTAGTTGCTTGAAGTGAGGTGTGTCATGTGTTCGAAGCCCAGCTTGTTACTCACCATGGGGTTTTTGCTGCTGAGTCTGCCCATACCTGCCACTGAGCAATCGGACAGCGACTCGCAAGGGGTCACTGTACCCTTCAGTTGGATTCGTGTAGTGCCTTACGAGGCATCCCAAGGTGAGCTTCGGCGCCTCTACGATATCGTTGGTGGCGCTAGCGGAAATATTGACAATGTGGTGAAGGTGCACAGCCTTCGCCCTCACACCCTGGAAGGTCACTACACGCTGTACCGCTCTGTGCTGCATGACCCAGCGAATCAACTGCCGGCATGGTTTCTTGAAACACTTGGTGTCTACACGAGTCTTTTAAACCACGGGGACTACAGTGTGGCACATCATGCTCTTGGGCTTCGTCATGCGTTAAATCAGGACAAACGAACGGATACGATTCTTGAAGCGCTCGAAAGCGATCAACCCGCTATGGCCTTTTCAGGAAAGGAACTCGCCTTACTCCATTACGCGCGACAACTCACCCTCACACCGAGACATCTCGAAAAAGGAGATATTGAGCGACTCCGGAGCGCCGGTGCGACAGATGGTGAGATTCTTGAAGCGAATCAGGTGGTGTCCTACTTTAATTATGCAAACCGTGTGCTCAATGGCTTAGGCGTGACGACGGAAGGAGACGTACTTGGCACCTCACCACGGACCCGCTAAGGTGATACCTAGCAACAAGCTAAACAGGGAAAGTGACGGAGTCTCTGGCTGTTCCGAACCAGACTCAGGTATACTTCCGCTGTTGTACACATTTTTCTTGGGAGGCGAATAATGAAGCGAGCTCTGGCATCGATTGTACTGATCGCTGTAGGCGTGGTGGCCATAGTGACTGGGCCAGGTGCCCAAGAGAACGTCGCTGAAATCGAACAGGTGAAAGACAACCTGTACGTCATTACGGGTGGGGGTGGCAATACTGCGGCGTTTGTTACAGAGAACGGTGTGGTGGTGGTCGACACCAAAGTGCCCAATTGGGGGAATGCGATTCTTGACAAGATTCGGACCGTAACTGACCAACCAGTCACGATGATTCTCAATACCCATACGCATTTTGATCATGTGGGTAGTAATACGGATTTTGCACAGCCAGTCGAAGTAGTTGCGCATGCGAATACCAAGATCAACATGGAAAAGATGGAACAGTTTCAGACTGCGGCAGGGCAACAGTATTTACCAAGTCGAACCTTTGACAACACACTCACACTGCTTGAGGGAGACGACCAAATCGATCTGTATTACTTTGGGAGAGGCCACACGAATGGTGACGCCATTATCGTCTTTCCCTCGCTGGGCGTAGCCCATACGGGCGATCTATTTGCTTGGAAAGGAACGCCATTCATTGACACCAACAACGGTGGCAGTGGCGTCGAGTACCCGGATACGGTGTTAGGGGCTGCAGACGGCATTACTGGCGTCGATACTGTAATCCCTGGACACCGCGAAATCTCAAGCTGGGCCGATTTCCGAGAGTTCGGAGAATTCAACCGTGATTTCCTCGCAGCAGTGCGACGCGGTATGGCCGAGGGTAAGTCGGCGCAAGAGACCACCGAGTCGCTGAACTTGCCAGCCCGCTATGCCGACTACCAATTGCAAGTGGGTCAAATCGCCAGCGCTGCAGCCAATGTCGAAGCAATCTACGCTGAACTTAACGCGGAGCAATAACACACACGTGGTCCTGTAGCCGTTCAAAGGCTCTTACGTTTCATAGGATAGTTCTGCTCGCATTCCAGCATGGTTTGCCCCTTCAAGGAGACTGTTCATGCGTTCATGGGTCCTCTCGTTGCTTGCGTTTTCATACCTTCTCATTGGAGCGAATAGCTTCGCACAAGAACTCCAGGCTCCGGTCCCAGTTCCAGACGGCTTTCGTGCCAATCGAACGTCTTATTCCGCAATTATGGACGTACTTGATTCGCAACGGACGACCGTGACCCAAGCACAACTCGACCAACTGAAAACACTGCAAATTGAAAAAATTTGGGGAGCACTCGGCGACTATAAAGTCAACTATGTCCGAGGGTTTACTAGTACCCAACCTGGGACTCGGCTTGTTGGTCGTGCTTTAACGATGCGGTTCCTCCCTCCACGTCCTGACTTTGTCGACGCGATTGATACACTCGCCAAAGAAGGTGACTGGGACCGTCGGTACTACGCGCGAGCAGCAGAAGAAGCTCAACCAAGTGATGTGATTGTTGCAGACCTCGGAGGCAATGACGGCCACAATTTATTTGGCGACATGGGGGCTCTTGGGATCAAGCTGCGGGGAGTTTCGGGTGTGGTGATCGATGGTGGGAGCCGCGACCTTCGTGAACTCCAAGGAGATGACTTCGCAGACTTTCCGGTGTTTGCGCGATTCTTCGACGTACATACCACGAGCTGGCTCGGCGCAGACTGGAACACGCCAATTCGTTTCGGCACGGTCACCGTATTGCCTGGAGATATCGTCGTCGCAGAAGAAGAAGGAATCCTGTTTTTCCCAGCTCACCTCGTGGAAACGATCCTCGAACAGGCAGCCGCAGGAGATTTGGCGGAGGATTATCAGCGTGAACTCTTGCGGTCGCGAGATCATCGTTTTCGCGACGTCTATCCTCTTTCTCCAGAACTTAGACAACAATACGAACGCCGTTCTCGTACGCCACCAGACCCTTAAACCGTTTTCGCATTAGTCGAAGATTGCCCAGGAAAAGAGACACTTGGAGTATCAGAATGCCAAGAAATTTACTGACGATACTGATTTGCTGCACCCTATCACTGCCGGTCGTCGCGATGGCTCAGGAAACTGCAGACGCGTTGCCAGCAACCGACATTCTTAAGGCCGAGATTGAGGCGGTGCTTAACAGCCCTGATGGCGGTGTCGATCGACAGGTCAGGGTCATCGATACCGGACATTCGCAGGTCGCGATCGGGATCCTGCATCGTGGTCCTGTAGCGCCTGATGGAACTGCCGTTACCGGCTTTACGCATTCAAAAGTCACTGAGGTGTACTATGTCGTGTCAGGATCTGGAACGCTGACAACAGGCGGTACCTTACTCGATGTAGTCGCCCGACCACCCGACAGCGACTCGGTAACCATCCTCGCAGGGCCAGGTGCTTCGGCGACCACACGTGATGGGTATAGTCGTCAGGTGTCAGCAGGCGACATTATCGTCATTCCAGCAGGATTGTTTCATGGCTGGCAACACGTTGAAGATCACGTCACGTATCTGAGTATCCGACCTGACCCTGACCGTGTGTTACCAGCGGGGTATATTAATCCGGCACTTCAGGATAACTGACAAAGGTAGACAAGAAAGGTTTCACGTCATGCGAACAAACGTTTTTCTTGTGATCACTTCCCTGCTCCTAGTCGCGACCTCCTCAGTAACCACGGCGCAAGCGCAGCAACCTGATCCGAACAACGAGGACGTCAGAACCTTGGTAAGCCGGCTAGATTTGACGCAGTACAAGACGACGCTTAAAGGATTGACCCAGTTCGGCGATCGACGGCAAGGCACTGAACGCAATCGTCAGGCGATTGATTGGATTGAAGCTCAGCTGCAAAGTGTCGGCTGTACGACCACTGAACGAATTGACTACATCCACGATCCAGCTCCACGCAACAGGTCATCAGGCCGCCGATCGCAAAATCCATTAAATGTCGATGGCCCCACGGCAACAGGCAAACAGATTGGGCGGAACGGCTCAGGTCCTGGAGGAAGTTCAATCTTTGGTTATCGGGGAGCCACTGGCGTGAATACCGATCCACTGAAGCAGCCCAACGAACGTTTACGTGAAATAAATCGTGAACCAGCGACTAATGGTCCACGACAGGAAGTCTATTGCACGAAAATCGGAACGACGAATCCCGGTGAAATGTACATTATCGGTGCCCATATGGACGGCCATGGATGGGGAGAGGCCGCCAACGACGATGGCTCTGGCACGGCAATTGTGCTGGAATTGGCACGTATTTTTAACGCTCCTGATGTCCAGACCGAGCGGTCGATCCGCTTTGCCCTCTGGAACAACGAAGAAACAGGCCTCAACGGAAGTCGAGCGTACGTCGAACAACGAGCAGCATTACAGGGGCAAGAAGTCCCACCGGGTTCTGGTAACTATCCAGAACCGCGATGGCTCGGCATGGTGCAACACGACATGATGCTCTTCGATCACGGTGCGCCACGGGCCGACGGAACCGTCAGTCCAGACCAACGACCTGAAGCGGACATCAATATTGAATTCCAATCCACTGCGGAATTGGCGGCTGAGGCTCGGGCTCTCGCTTTCTTTTTCAAGGCCACCAATGATGCATACGCAACCGATTATCCAGCCACGGTTGGTCCGCACATGACCAATACCGATTCAACCCCTTTTATGGACCTGGTGCCGGCCATCAGCTTACGGGAGAATGAACGTGGCGCTCACATCGGTGCCGGCTGGGACCCACATTGGCATCAGCCCACTGATGTGTTTGACACATTCACAGACGACGACTTTCGATTAGGGTTGGCTTCCGCACAAACCACCCTCGCGGCAATTGCCCAACTAGTGAACGCAACAATTACGCAATAAGCGCGAGGCATGATTTAGCGAGTACTCGAAGCCGGTCGAAGTGCATATCCTTGGGGAGGTTCTGCCCCGAGTAAGTGCCTGACAAAATAATCCCATCGCTTCCGGATCCAGTAGGGCTCATTGCCAAAACCATGTCCGCGATTTGGGAGTAGTAGTAAATCAAAATCCTTGTTTGCCTTAATCAACGCATCGACGACGAGTAAGGTGTTGTACACGGGTACGTTGGTGTCCATCGTCCCATGAGCGAGAAGCAGTTTACCCGATAGATTTTCTGCAATGTTCTGATTGGCCTGATTATCGTAGTTGGTCGAACCGTCCGCAGAGCGAGTCAGCAAACCCTGCCACTTCTCTCCCCAATCATCTTCATAGACGCGGTTGTCATGATTCCCCGCTCCAGAAACACCAACTTTAAAGAAATCAGGGTACCTAAACATAGCTGCCGCCGTTGCATAGCCACCACCTGAGTGGCCATAAATGCCGGCCCGTTCAAGATCAATCCATGCAAACCGTGCAGCCAATTGCTGCATACCTGTCACCTGATCTGGTAACGTGTTATCTCCCATGTCGCCGTAATACGCCTCATGAAATGATTTAGAACGCCAAGGTGTACCCATCCCATCGATCTGCACCACAACAAAACCTAGTTCGGCCAGTGCCTGCGCATCTCCACGCGAAGCTGCAAAGCTACGACCACGGACACTTCCTGTTTGGGGGCCAGGATAAATTTGATTAATGATCGGATATTGACGATTTTCATCAAAATTGGTTGGTCGAAACAGAAGACCATGTAAATCAGTTACGCCATCCCGCGCCTTGACCGTGAATGGAAGCGGTGGGCGCCAGCCCGTGGCAGTTAGTCGAGTGATGTCCGCTTGCTCTAACGTTAATATGTCTTGGCCGTCTGCCGCTCGTAGTGTTGCAACCGGTGGTACATCTGGTTCTGAATTACGATCAATGAAAAATTGACCCGATGGCGAAAGTGTCACATTGTGATCGCCGTCCTCAGGGGTTAACAACTTCAGTTGCTGACCATCGAAACCAACACGATAAAGATGACGATAGTAGGGATTCCGTCCGGGTTCTCGTCCGACACCAAGAAAATACAGTAAACGGTTTTCTTCGTCGACCCGTAACAACTGCGTCACGTTACCAACACCAGTTGTAATTTGCTTCTTCAATTCTCCTGACTGAAGGTCGTAGAGATAAAGATGGCCCCACTCATCACGCTGCGAAAACCAAATGATCTCGTTAGAACGTGGCAAGTAACGCCAATTCACCATCCCATTGCCTGATTCAAAGAACGTCTCGACAACCTCTTCGAACAAGTCACGAATCTCTCCAGTCATTGCATCAGCAATCCTCAAGTGCGCCTGTTTGTGATCGCGAGACGTTGAGACAAAGGCCACACGAGAACTATCCGGATGCCATTGGACGTCGCGCCACACACCTCGACATGGCAGATCGTCACAGAGTGTGGACCGGTGTTGGTCAGCCGGCATCAAGAAACGTATAACGCGCTTTTCCTCGACATCTACCACGACCCGCTGAATTGTTGTGATGACGTCATCACCAGGAAGCGGATACACCCACGAATGGAGGATCGGGTGCCCTACCCGGGTTTCCACAAGGTGCATCCTCCCCACATCTTGCTGATCTTGCACAAAGGTAGCCAGCTTCTTGGAATCTGGAGACCACACTACGATTGGACGATCACTTCTACGCCAGCCTGCATTGTCAGTGGCATAGGCAAGGTCTTCGACACCGTCGAAGGTGATTTGTGTTTCCTCACCTGTTTCCTGATTCCGTACCCAAATGTTGTGATCGTGAAGATATGCAGCAAGACTGCCGTCTGGGGATATAGCATCATTTCGAGATTGTTCATTTGACCCTGATGCGGCTTGCGTCCCGGTCACACATTCAACCACCCCTACATCGCAACGCCACGCCTGATCATCAAGCTCGAATACAACGGTCTGGCCGTCAGATGCAAAATCGAAAACTTCAAACGGGAGCGTCTCGGCACGGTATGTGGAGTTAGTCGCTGCCGATAGCGCTTCGGCCAGGCGAGCATGATCAAATGCCAATTGACGTGTACCCTCAAGAGGATCAACCAACACAAACTCGGTACCCTCATTTGTTATATTGCGGTACCAAAAACGATCATTCTCAAGCCAAGTTGGCAGCACGGTCGCACCGGAGACTAGGGGTGCGGTGTTATAGCTCATGAATTGTTCGGCTTGGGCATAATCTTCTGCCGTGAGTGCTTCGACGCCAGCTGACAGCCTATCCTGTGCAATTACCGAAAGGGCAGTGCCAACAGAAATTAGTCCGATCAGTAGCACCCGTGCAATGATTCCATTCAACCAAAAAAACATTCGAAGCCTCCCTTGGGCCAGTCCAGTCAATCAACGAAACACGCATATGTCCAAGAAAAATATCACAAGGAGGACCTCAAACCATCGACTGTTCAAAAAGTACAAAAATTGTTGTTTTCTGAGGCAACCTTGGGTTGACTTCAGAGATAAACAGCCTTTAGCCTTAAGCTTTCGACATGTCCTACCAAGCCTCGAAAAATGTGAGAGCCTTTAACCACAGCGCACTCGTAAGCCTTACGACTAGCACCTTAATACTCGGTGTTTCTTTTGGATGTGGAAGTCCGTCCGAAACCGATTTGGAACCGAGTGCTCAAAATCAGGAACTGGCTGAGATCAGACCCCTCGCACCACAAGCATCACCGGTGAACGTCGAGCTGATTGCCGATGTTTCCATCATACAGTCTGGAAACGACTTTAAACTTGGAGTCCTGCTTGACATCGAACCTGGATGGTTTATCTACTGGAAAAATCCAGGTGCATCTGGTGACCCGACTCAGGTTGATTTCGCATTACCTCCTGATTTTGTACATGGTCGGCTTCGCTGGCCATCCCCTATTCGAGTCAGGTCACCAGACGCAATAGATGGCTATGGCTATCGCGATCAGGTTTTGCTACAGACCGACGTGCAGTCCTCCAACCATGATCCAGATCATGAATGGCATTTAACGGCCACTGTGAATTGGCTGGCGTGTAAAGAAGAGTGCCTACCCGGACAAGCATTCATTGAATTACTACTACCAGTCTCAATATCAGGAACACGGCTCATTAATCATGGTAACGTTGCGCGTTTTGAGAATTGGTCTACTCGAGTTCCCACCCGTCTCGATGCACCAAACCGGCCTTTCAGTGCAGAACTACGGACAGGTGTGCACACGCCTACGACCATGGACAAACCAGAGATGATTCTGCAATGGACAGTGCTTCCTTACAATATTGAATGGTTCCCAAGCCAGGTCACCGCCGCTGTATTCCCAACTAGCGAGTGGAGGACAACCCAACATCGCACGGAGGTGGTGTTCAACCGGCCAACGAACGACAACCGTTCTTTAAGTGAGTTCTCGTTCGAAGTCCAAGCAATTACAGGAGTCGTCACATACACGAGCCCAAATGGAGAGCGCCTTGCAGCTGAACTATCGGTTGACCTCGAACAACTATCAGAAGGTTAAAAACATTTATCATTACCGAGTCCTAAATAACTGGAGGAAACAAAATATTATGCGATCCGTCTTCATGCTTCTCTGTCTACTGCTCTCGATAACGCTTCATGCAGCCGAGGCTCCCCCACTTCAAATTGCTAGTTTGGGAAATTTTAAACTCGAAAATGGTGATGTGATTCAAGATGCCAAAATCGCATATCGAACCGCGGGTACTCTGAACGCAGACCGATCAAACGTTATTTTGTTTCCAACGTGGTTCACCGGCACATCCGAAGAGCTCTTCACTAGCGATGCTGTGGGTGCAGTCGATACCTCACAGTTTTTTCTCATTACCGTTGACGCCCTAGCTAACGGAATCTCATCATCTCCATCCAATAGCACCCAGCAACCACAACGTAACTTTCCCGTAGTTAGCATTGGTGACATGGTGAAGTCGCAACACCAACTACTGACCGAAGTGCTTGGTATCACCCATCTGCATGCGGTCATCGGCATTTCCATGGGTGGAATGCAAGCCTACGAATGGGTCACAGCCTACCCGGAGTTCATGGATCGCGCCGTCCCGATTGTTGGTTCACCACGACTGGCCTCCTACGACTTGCTCTTATGGACTGCCCAATTGATAGCGTTGGAACAGGCACTCGATTGCGACTGCAATGAAACCACCGCGCTTGAAGTCGCCGGGATGATCAGCCACCTTGCCCTATACTCACCGGACTTCCATGCCCGACAAGATCCCAACGACCAAGGTGCCGCGTTACTGAAGGATGGACGGGCAGGGGGCATGACACTCGCTATTAATGACCGCGTGGCTCAACTCCAAGCTATGATTGCACACGACGTTTCAACATCCTTTGATGGTGAATGGCAAGTAACTGCAGACGCCGTCAAAGCTGAGATACTCGCTGTCGTGGGCACCTATGACCATATGGTCACCCCGGGCCCAGCACTAACCTTTGCTGAATTAACGAATTCACAAACGCTCGTCTTTGACAACGACTGCGGCCACCAATCGTTCCGATGTGAACAGGACCGTGCTTTTGAAGAGATTCGATCCTTTCTAAGCACACCATAACTCACCCTCCAAACTCTATGAGGTAATCAACTATGCAAGCGACACGACGTGCATTTCTTCTTGGTGGCGCATCTGCCATCGCAGGTACCAAGCTCACCGAGGCCAGAACGTTCGCGTCACGTCCCTGGGGCGTCGCACCAAGTGATCGCATTGCGGTCGGCGTGATCGGCTGCAACGGCATGGGGTACTCCGACCTAACTTCATTGCTGAAACTCCCTGAAGTGGAATGTGTGGCCTTATGCGACGTGGATCGTAATGTGCTTGAGCGACGTGCCCAAGACGTTGAACAAACCACGGGCACAAAGCCGGCACTCTACGAGGATTTCAGGCGAGTCCTAGATGATGACAACATCGATGCCGTGGTCATCGGCACCCCTGACCATTGGCACTGCCTCCAGATGGTCATGGCATGTGAGGCCGGAAAGGATGTCTACGTCGAAAAACCAATGGCCAATTCCATTGAAGTATGTCGAATCATGGTTGCTGCCGCAAAACGTTATGACCGAGTCGTCCAAGTCGGACAATGGCAACGGAGCGGTGTGCACTGGGATGACGCGATCAAGTTTCTACGATCAGGTAAGCTTGGCCGCATTCGTACGGCGAGAGCCTGGGCCTACATGGACTGGCTGCCTGACATCCCGAACATCCCCGATGAACCTATTCCTGCTGGAGTAAATTACGACATGTGGCTGGGACCGGCCCCGCTCCGACCATTTAACCGAAATCGATTTCACTTCAATTTTCGTTGGTTCTGGGACTACGCTGGCGGCTTAATGACGGACTGGGGGGTGCATTTGATCGACATCGTGTTGTATGGCATGGACGTTACCGCTCCACGTTCGATCATTGCCAGCGGCGGTAAGTTCGCGTATCCCGACGATGCCGAAGAAACACCGGACACCCTCCAAGCGATCTATGAATACGAGGACTTCACCATGATCTGGGAGCACGCAGTCGGCATCGGACTCGGTCCCTTCCAACGGGACCATGGTGTCGCGTTTATTGGTAACGAAGGCACACTCGTCATCGACCGCGCAAAGTGGGAAGTTTTTCCAGAAACTGGAACGCGAAATTCCGCGCCCTACTACAAGATGGAACCGGTTCCAACGCAGCGCGTGCGCCCTGGAGCAGCGGGGCTCGATCAACACACACAGAATTTTATCGAGTGCATGAAGACTCGCAGCCAGCCCCGTTGCAATGCTGAAATAGGACAATTGGCTGCAGTGAACGCTCATCTTGGCAATATCGCATTCCGCACCAATCAAAAAGTGCACTGGAACGCTGCCCAGGCGCAATTCACGGACAATGCAGAAGCGAATAGCCTCATGCGAGCACACTATCGACAGCCATGGACGCTACCGACGGTGTAAACGTTGAGAGAAAGGTAAACGAACGCTAAAAGCGCAAGAGTCTAGTAAATTTAATGGCAACACCACGATTTAGGAGCCCGGAAAATCCACGCATCCGCGAATCACGGCCCTCACTGTACACGATGTAGACATCGCTGCCCGGTTGATACTCCCAGCGATACCGCACATTCGAACTCACGGATTTGTCCCTCGAGGTGTACTGTGTCAAGGCCTCGACAAACATCCGAGGCGTCATCGAATAGATGAAACGCATTTGACCGATCTCGGTTGAAAATTTTCCTTGCGGTAAATCAATCCAGTTAACAGCAACGCTTGGCTCAATCACAAATCCTGTGGTCAATTGCGCCCGACCTTTATAACTAACCTCTGTTCGTGTTCCACCAAAAAAATCGCCAGCCTGTATTTTGAGGGTGCCATTAAACCGCCGGTGCCGAGCGAACAGAATGCTTGCCCGAACATTTTCGAAGTAATACCCGCCAACTGGGATCACTACACCGTCGCTAATCTTAAAGGGCTTCGTTAGGTATTCGTACTGGTTCACGTAGTCCACGTCAATACGATCAGCACTCTGGAACTCCGTCCGAAACCGGCCTTTAATTTCTTGGCTCTCGATGAGACCAGTGGAATCTGACGCAAATTGATCGAAATTCACTTCGTAGGTGTACTTACGGACGGCCGAACCCATCTCTGGCCGCGGACTAAAACGCAATTGCCCTAGATTCCGCCGGAAATCGTCTCGGCGAAGAAAGCCAACTTCTGGATTGAAATCTTTTCCGACGAGGAGGTGTTCGACTTGGAACCCATATCGATCACCATTGTTTTCGATGCGCAGACGATAACTCGCGTTATTACCCGTACGACCGACTGTATCTGACCGCGCATAGTAAGCATCGACAAAAAAGTTTGACAGGAGTGCCAATCTGCCATCAACACCATACACCTCATTCGAACCGGTTCCCTGCTTATTCAGGGAACGCTGCGTGCCGATTACACCAATACTGCTCCGTTGAAAAATATTCCGTTTCAACCGGACGACTGAGAATGCTGTTTTTCCAACGCCCATGCTGGGCGATTCCTCTGTATGGATGTTAAGTAAGCCAATGCTGTATGGTCCAGCTCGTCCGGTCACTCGTCCCCCACCAATAATGGGTACCGGTGTTCCATCGGACAAACCAATTCGGCGACTAAAAAATAGGACCGGTGTGTCTCCAGGCGGAGTGCCTGAAAACCGAGGACCTGCGCCGCCAAACGAAAAAAGATCCTGCCCTTCCAAGAAAAACTGCCGTTTTTCGGGAAAGTACATACCAAATCGCGTTAGATTTATCATCGCGTCATCGACTTCGACCTGCGCGAAATCTGTCTTATACGTAAAATCCGCGACTAATCCTCTAGTAAGCCCGTACTTCAAATCGAAGCCGCCACTGCGAGTGAATTCATTATCGATTGCCGGACTTACGGTGGTATCAGACTTGAAGTCCGCGATCCCATACGGTTTGAATTCGAGATTGATTGAACGACGTGGAGCTTCCAAGCCAACCAGTGTTGCAGAAGATGAAAATTTCCAGATCCCGACACGGCCATAGGAGGCCGGTGGCGGACTCAGGTAAGCCAGCTCGTTTTGTCGCGGCATCGTCCTTCGCACGTTGATTCCCCAGATTTGCTCACCGCTTCCTGGATAGCGTAGTGATTTAAACGGAATCGCCAACTCCATGCTCCAGCCCCAGTCGAACCGCGCAGATTTGGTCCTAAACACCGTATCCCAATCCATATTTTCGCTGCGTTCGTCAGCAATGAGCGCATCATAAATGGTTCCCCTGGAATTGGTTTGAAAATAGTAACCATTCCGTCGATCGTAGAATGTATCCAACGTGAGCGTGATGCTATCGTCCTGGGAAACTCCGGAATGGCCACGCCGCATCTCCCTAGTCACGACATTTGCCATGTCAGAATCCCAAACTCTCACTGAGAGATAAAAAGTGTCATCATCAAAGAAAACCCAGAATTCCGTTTTTTCAGTTGACGGGTCACCTTCTCGAGGCTCTTGTTGAAGAAAATTAGACACCGTAGCCACGTTGGCGTAAATCGACTCGTCCAATTGACCATCAACACGCAGTGACTCCTCGAGACGTACAGCTCGTACCGTCACTCGTCCCTGGTTGTCTCGACGGACGACAGCGGGAGCAACCGGTGGCGGCGGACCGTAGATCCCATCAGGAGTAGTAGTGACAAAATTCGTGGTTCCAGAAAGCCCTATGATCCGGGTTGCGGCTGGTTCAGGCGTCGTCCCAGTTCCCGTCCAAGTAATGGTATTCGTACCGCTGGTCTGGTTGCCGGTGACGGTTAGCACACCGCTATACGTGGTGGCCACTGTAGGCGTGAACGTCAGAGTGATCGTCATGGATGCGCCAGCAGCCACGTTACCACTGACCGCACTGGACGAAACCACACTTGCGCCTGTGTCCAGTCCCGTCCACGTTAGTGGCGCAGTACCACTGTTCGTAATAGTAAGCGTTGCAGTCGCGTTGGACCCGACATTCACACCTCCAAAGTCGATCACACGCTGGTCCAGACCCTCAAGCTGGCTTGTCCCTTGAACCGACTCAATCATTTCGTTTGCCTGCACCTGACCCACCCCTAACAACATGAGTAAGCCAATCAGTGCGGCGACTGCTGATCGAATAAGGAGCGCTCGAAAGAATGTCACGTCTTGCCCAGAGTCCACTAAGTCATTATCCTGCACTTCGGTCAATCTATAAAAATATTAGAAACACATCATTAAGTTAGGAATACACAAGAAAGACCGAATAGACTTCAAAAACTCAACTGATCTAAGTATTGATCAAGTACGGTAACTTACACACTGAATGCTTCGCAACCGTGTGTTTCGCCTTCGCTATCTGTTAGCGGTGATAATCCTCCATGTGAGCTTGTTGGCACAGTCAGCTGTCGCCCATCCTGCTCCGTTCAGCTATCTCGATCTCAATCTACGTGATGGGCACATTCAAGCCACACTTGTCGTACACGCAATTGATTTTGCTTACGAATTAGGCATTGAGGATCCCGTCCAACTTTTACAGCAAGAGCAGGTTGAGATGGAACGGACTAACCTTTTCAATCTTCTGCGAGATCGGTTAACGCTACGCGTTGATAACCACCTTGTTCCCTTCGATGCAGGACAGATCACTGTCCTTCCCTCGCGACAATCGGTTCAACTCTCGATGCAGTATGAGCTGAATGATGAACCGGGTCATATTGCAGTGCAAGCCTTGCTCTTTCCCTACGACCCCAATCACCTCACCTTTCTGAATGTTTACGAGCGAGGCGAACTGGTGGCGCAGCGGATTTTTGACCCCTCCCGGTTGGAACACGAGTATTTCACGGGTACGAACGATGGCAGGTGGGCTGTCGTTGGTCGATTCGTTCCTGTCGGTATCCATCATATTGTTATTGGACCTGACCATATTCTCTTTCTGCTTGGACTGCTGTTGCTTGGCGGCAGTCTCTCATCACTGATCATGATCGTCACAGCCTTCACCCTGGCACATAGCGTCACGCTATCCCTTGCAGTGCTCGGCGTGGTCACGCCGCCGGCAAGCGTCGTCGAACCAGCCATTGCGTTGAGCATCATCTATGTGGGAGCCGATAATTTACTGGTGAGTCAAGAGGGGCGTGATGTGCGAGCGTGGATTGCTCTCGCCTTTGGTTTTATCCATGGGTTCGGGTTTGCCGGTGTCCTCGCAGATATGGACCTGCCACGCCAAGCCCTTGGGTGGACGCTAGCGTCATTTAATATCGGCGTAGAACTCGGACAACTTGTTATCGTAGCTCTGATTGCAACAGGGTTAGCCGCAATTCGCCAGCGCAGCGCCGTAACCAGTCACCGGATTACCATCACCGGCTCAGTTGTTGTCATGCTGGCAGGTGCCTATTGGTTCGTAGAAAGAGTATTCTTTACGGTATGAAAGGATGGGCCTCATGCGAAGCACCATACTAATCAGTCTTCTCGCGGGTGGCATATTGGCCATCACCATTGCGCCGCCGCACGCACAACCGAACATCGCTGGACTGGAACAGGTAAAGGACAACCTGTACGTGATCACGGGCGGCGGCGGAAACACGGCAGCCTTCATTACAAGTGATGGGGTGGTCGTCGTGGACACCAAACTCTCCGACTGGGGTCAGCCGATTCTCGATCAGATTCAGACGGTGACCGACAAACCGGTGACGATGATCATTAACACGCATACTCACGGTGATCATGTCGGGAGTAACGATGAGTTCTCTTCACCGGTTGAAATCGTGGCGCATAGAAACACAGACGCCAACATGCAACGTATGCCAATCTTTGATGGGGACAATGCCCGCTATCTTCCCTCCACCACTTTTGCTAACCAGATGAGTCTGCTTGACGGGGACGATCAAATTGATCTGTATTATTTCGGTCGCGGGCACACTGATGGCGATGCGTTTGTGGTCTTCCCGGCCCTCCGTACAGTCCACACGGGAGATCTATTTGCCTCCAGCAGTGTCCCCATTGTTGACCGGAACAACGGTGGGAGCGTTCTCGCCTATCCCGACACAGTACGAGATGCTCTAGCCGGTATTTCGGGGGTCGATACTGTCATCCCGGGTCATCGAACCGTAACGGACTGGGCGACATTCTCAGAATTTGGAGATTTCACCTATGAGCTGGTGACCGCCATCCGACAAGCCAAGTTAATGGGACGCGGCATTGATGATACGGTCGAAACCCTGGAACTGCCGAGCCTGTACGACGACTATGACCGTAATCCACGCCTGGGCTCAACCGGACGGATGATTGGTGGACTGACCGACTTTGTGACGAAAGCCTTCGCGGAGCTTGAACAATAATGCGTAACTTATGTTTGCTGGCACTCTTGTTGCTGACCGTTGGCTGCAATCAATCTGTACAAATGACGGAAGAGGCAGCGATCGCGAAATTGCATGAGTTCTTTGAGTTGCTCGACATCGAGCAGTACGACAAGAACGCACTGTCTCAAATCGTCACCGACGACTTCCATATTTTTGAAATGGGTCAAGATTTCACCTTGGACACCTTTGATGCCTTCATTCACGAAGCGCAAACAACCACGGTGAGCACAAGCTGGACTCTCTCTGACTTTGTTGTTTCCATTCAGGAACAGTCAGCACATGTCGCCTATTTGAATAAGGGACTGTTTGAAACAACAGAACAGACTCTCATCCATTCGTTTTGGATGGAAAGCGCGTATATGGTGGTTCAGGACGACCAAATTAAACTGAAGTTTCTGCAATCGGATTTAGTCAATCGAGAAGTCGAGACTCGTGTTGGCTGGTAACTATACGTGACCTGTTATACTGACGCGTCCGGGCCGTATCAGTGAGACGTGAAAGTTCTCCCGTATATCGATCATCGTTGATAGCACCATGGACCTCTCAAGACGAAATTTTCTAAAAGCATCCACCGTTGGTGGGTTATCGGTCAGCCTGCTGGGATTCGACCTCCGGCCTGCACAAGCAGCAGTTCGGCAACTAAAAATCCGGAATGCGCGTGAGTACCGAACGGTTTGTCCCTATTGTGCAGTTGGCTGCGGCACCATCGCATATGTGCACGGCAGTGGCGGGTTAAACACGACACCTACTGTGATTCACGTTGAAGGCGATCCGGACAATCCAATAAATGGCGGAACGCTTTGTCCCAAAGGTGCGTCGCAAATGCAACTCGCCATTAGCCCGAGACTGCGAAAAACCCCCATGATGCGTGACGCCAAATCATCTGAATGGCGAGAAATTTCCTGGGATGAAGCGCTGGACTGGTTTGCACGTCGGTTTAAAGATTCGCGTGATGCGTCGTTTGTTGAACGAGACGCAACGGATCACACCGTGAACCGCTGTGAAGGCATTGCGTGGGTCGGCAGTGCCACCGTCGCGAACGAAGACGCCTATCTCATCACCAAAACCATGCGAAGTATGGGACTGGTGTACATCGATCACCAGGCTCGCATATGACACAGTCCCACGGTGGCCAGTTTGGCCGCCACCTTCGGTCGCGGTGCGATGACCAATCACTGGAAAGACATCAAGAACGCCGATGTGATTTTGGTCATGGGCGCCAACCCGGCAGAAAATCACCCGTGCGGATTTAAGTGGGCACTCGAGGCCAGGGAAACACGTGGCGCTACCCTCGTCACGATCGATCCTCGATTTACACGAACTTCGGCAGTTGCCGATCATCATCTCCAAATTCGACCCGGCTCCGATATTGCACTCCTCGGCGGTCTCGTCAAGCACGTCCTCGAAAACAATCTCTTCCATGACGACTACGTAAGGGCCCACACCAACGCCTCCTTTATCGTTACCGAACAGTTTTCTTTTGAAGATGGACTCTTCTCAGGATTTGACGAAGCTACCAACCAGTACGACAGAGATACTTGGAACTACGAGCGAGATGCAGATGGATATGCGAAACGCGACGCGACGCTGGAGCACCCACGCTGCGTCTTTCAACTTTTGAGGCAGCACTTTAGTCGATACACACCTGACACGGTAGCTCGAATCACGGGTTGCTCGGAAAAGGACTTCCTTAAGATCGCGAACATTATCTGTTCGACCGGTACCTCCGATCAAGTCGGCACTATCATGTACGCGGTTGGTTGGACGATGCACACCGTTGGCAGTCAGATTATTCGTACCGCTGCCATTCTCCAATTGTTGCTCGGTAACATCGGACGACCTGGCGGAGGTATTAATGCGCTGCGTGGCCACGCGAACGTTCAAGGTGCGACCGACCATGCGATAGTCGCGGGCATCCTTCCTGGCTACCTGCGCGTACCTGAACCTGAGCAAGAGTCTCTCGCAGATCATTTACGTGATTCGACTCCCCGTCCACTGGTCCGCGACGCTGTGAACTACTGGGCAAACTATCCAAAATTCTTAATCTCACAACTCAAAGCGTGGTTTGGCGATCATGCACAGTCAGACAACGAATTCGGCTATCACTACCTCGGTAAGATGGCCGACGATGCTACCTGGTTATCGATCTGGGACAAAGCGCACCAAGGCAAACTCGAAGGATTCGTAACTCTCGGGTTTAACCCACTCCTAGCTGGACCCGACGTGCCGCGACTGCTTGAGGCGATGTCAAGACTTAAGTGGAAGGTCGTCATCGATCCTTTCATGCTAGATACAGCAGAATTCTGGAAGGCGCCTGGGATGAAGCCGGAGGACATTGACACCGAGGTCCTGTATCTGCCGACTACACATTGGATCGAACGCGACGGTTCATTCACCAATAGTGGACGATGGGCCCAATGGAAGCAAAAGGCTATCGATGCGCCACACGGCGTTAAATCAGACACCTGGATCTTGTCCGAGTTGTTCTGGCGCGTGAAGGAACTCTACAAGCAGGAAGGCGGCGCGTATGACGAGCCGATCCAGCATCTCACATGGAACTATCTCAATCCACGTGAACCAACGCTGCCAGAATTGGCACAGGAAATAAACGGCTTCGACACCCGGACAGGTAACCGCCTGTCGTCGTTTGGTGATCTAAAGGACGACGGCACGACCACATCTGGCAATTGGCTCTATTGTGGCAGTTACCCCGAAGAAGGAAATTTGATGGCCAGACGGGGCACTGAAGACCCAACCGGTCTAGGTATGCATCACGGCTGGGCATGGAGTTGGCCACTCAACCGTCGGGTACTCTACAACCGAGCATCAGCTGACCAGGCTGGAACTCCGTGGGATACGACACGTTCTGGAATTGCTTGGAATGGGCGTGAATGGGATGGTGACGTCCCAGACTACGGCCCAACTACCCCACCCGATGCAACAGGCGCCTTCATCATGACGGAAGAAGGTGTAGCCAGACTCTATAGTCCCTCACTCAAAGACGGACCAATACCAGAACATTATGAACCGGTGGAAAGCCCGACTATTAACGTATTGCACGAGGGAGTGTCGGTAAATCCTGTCGTACGGTGGTACGACGGAGTTCAAGAAACGCTAGCTAGGCAAGCTGAAGACGTGGCCGACTACCCGCATGCCTGCACAATCTATCGTGTCGTGGAGCGTGAGCACTTTGTAACCAGCAACGTACCCTATCTCGTCGAAGCGATGCCAGACTTCTTCGTGGAAGTCCCTGAAGGACTGGCCATTGAAAAAGGTATCGAGAATGCTAGCCGTGTACGGGTTTGGTCGAAACGTGGCGAAGTCGAAGGCACCGCAATCGTAACTAAGCGAATTGGACCCCTTCACGTCAACGGTAAGACAGTATGGACGATCGGAATTCCAGTGCACTGGGGATTTATTGGGCTCACTCAAGGCTCGATGGCGAATCAATTAACACCATTCATCGGGGATGCCAACACACGGTGTCCTGAGTTTAAGGCGTTTCTCGTGAACATCTCGAAGGCATGATGTCTTTGATATATGACTGAAACACTCGCTATTAAAAGGAGGTCTGCGACGGCATCAGCCACCGCGCAACAACCTACGGCCTTTAGGTCAACGCCGGAATACGCGAAATTGGTTGATATTTCAAGTTGTATCGGCTGCAAGGGCTGTGAGGTCGCGTGTAAAGAGTGGAACGATCTCAAGGTGGAGCCCACCGCCAACTTTGGGAGTTATCAAAGTCACCAAGATCTGTCGCCAAACACATGGCTTTTGATGCGCTTTGACGAAGTTGATGTCGATGGACAGATACAGTGGTTCATTAAGAAGGATGCGTGCCTTCACTGCGAGGAACCAGGTTGTTTGTACGCCTGTCCTGCGCCAGGCGCCATTGTTCAGTATCAAAACGGAATTGTTGACTTTAATCAAGACCAATGCATTGGTTGCCAGTACTGCGTTGCCGGCTGCCCCTTCGATATTCCAAGATTTGAGAAGGAGTCCAAGAAAGTCTACAAATGTAATATGTGCGTTGACCGCGTAGACGCTGGTCTTGAACCCGCATGTGTTAAAACGTGCCCAACCCATGCCATTTCCTGGGGTAGCAAAGACGACATGCTTGCTCTAGCCAATCACAAGGTGGATTTACTAATTCATCGAGGTTTCGAAACACCAGTGGTCTATAACCCCGCTGGTGTTGGTGGGACCCACATGATGTACGTCGTACCCCATGGTGACCACCTGAACGAATATCGACTACCAAGCGATCCAATCGCCAGCCCGATGCCTCTAAATTTTCATTCAGCGATCAAACGAATTGGCAGCTACCTATTCGGCTTTGGATTATTTGCCACCCTCTTTCATTTCCTTGCTGTGGGACCTGAATCACCCGAAGAGGATCAAGGAATCACGCCATGAACTCAAACCAGGTTCAGCGGTTTACCCTCGCGCAGCGTTTGGTGCACTGGGTTGTTGGACTCTCATTCACCCTACTCTTACTGACTGGTTTTGCCTTTTCATATCCATCATTATTTTGGCTGACGGTCCTTGTTGGTGGTGGTTCAAGCGCTCGAGTTCTACACCCATGGATCGGAGTCGTGTTCACTGCGAGTCTTGTGTGGATGTTTGCACTCTGGGTAAAAGATATGTTTATAACAGGAGCGGACAAACACTGGCTCCGTTCAATCCAACATTATGCTCTTCATACGAGAGACAAGATCCCCCCAGCAGGTAAGTACAACGGCGGACAAAAGATTTTTTTCTGGATACAGACCGTCCTGGGTGTCGTGTTACTTATCACTGGGCTCCCTCTCTGGTTTCCAGACGGAATTCTAGGTTTCGGACCTCCATCATCCTTGGTGCTCTCAACAATGAGAGCCGGACACTATCTGAGCGCTCTTGGTAGTGGCCTCCTACTCATCGTACACGTCTACCTCGGCCTAGTGGCCTTTCCTGGCACGGCAAGAGGAATGATTGATGGTAAGGTGAGTCAACAGTGGGCAGAGTTGCATCATCCACTCTGGAAGAGAAAGTAGGTGCGCCAGTGATCTTTCATCTCTGTAGTGCACAACTCACCAGATGAACCAGCCTCGGGAAGAACCAGGCCTTCGTTGGAACCGAAGACGAAATCGTGCTGTTACGCTAGTACAACAGCAGCCACACGCCACGGAAGTCCTGCAGTTTTACGTGAAGCTCCTGGACTTACAGGAACCGATATATCGACGAAGCTTGACAGCCTACTGGCTTGATGAGGTGAAGGCTCAGAACGATCACTTGCCCCTTCTCCGCCTAGACACCCTTCCGGTTACATCGTTACGATCTGGTTTTGTCAGATTCCTCCGTGGGTTGTCTACAATTGTTCCGAAACGACTGGAACCTCTGACGAAAAACCTAATTGAGGCTCCTCAAGAATTACTTGTTTACCTCTTAACAAATGTCGCTCAGCGAGAAAACCTCGACAATGTCGTGTCAGAGTTGGGATGCGCTTCCCCGCAACTTGAGTTTTTCGCACGGGCTTATCTGCAACCGCTGGTTGAGGCGATCGCCTCAAAATGTAATGCCGGTGGCGCAACATGGCAGCAGGCGAAGTGTCCTAATTGCGGATGGCCTCCACATCTTGCTACCCTCTCGGATGACCTCGAAATCAAAGGTCGGCGACTGCTAATCTGTTCACTGTGCTCGTGTGAATGGCCGTATCCTCGAACAACCTGCACAAATTGCCTTGAAACTAACCCTGACCATCTGACACATCACGTCAGTGAGTCACTCCCTTATATTCGCATTGAAATTTGCCAACCGTGCCAACACTATCAAAAAACTATTGATTTACGAGAGCACGGGTTAGCTGTTCCAATTGTCGATGACCTAGCCTCATTCGAACTCGACCTGTGGTGCGAAGAACAGAACCTAACCAGAACCCAGCGCAATGTACTGGCGCTCTAAGACTTGTTCAGACTTTAAGTATTGAGCATTAGTAACTATGATGGTCACGACCTGACTGACAACTGTTGAGGAGGTTCGCATGGGCTCTAATTACATAGGTCGAATCAGCATCCTACTAATCGGCCTCGCCGTGCTTAGTCCGGCTTTCGGAATCGCACAGCAAAACGGCCAGCCAGCTACCGATCAGCTTGGCCAAGAGGATATCTGGGGTAATCCAACGTTTGTGGGAGGGGTCACAAACGGTGGGCCAGCTGGCCACAGTATTTGGTGACCACCTCAAGGGGCGCTGGAGCGCGTCCATGGCAGGTTGTTTGTTGCCGGTAATGGCAATGGGCGAGTCGAGGTCTTTAACCTGAACGAGGATGGCACGTTGGCACAACCGACGGCCGCCTATATCTTAGGGAAGCCCAGTGAATATGCCAGACGGTCACACGCCGGGGCCTGGAGCGAAAGTCAGACTGAGTTTCCAGGTACCCTCGCCATCGACCATACCAATCAACGATTATTCCTCGTTGATAATGCGACAGGTCAAAGTCTCCCAGGTGTGGGTAGCCAAATTATGGTTTTCGACATTCACCCTGACCGCATCGAAACGGGCCAGAAAGTACTCGCAGTCTTAGGACAACCGCACGCCGATTCAAAAACAATAGGTTTAGCTGCAAACCATGTGGGTCGGCGACTTGGTCTGGCGGTCGACGAAGCTAACCAAAGGTTATTTGCTAGTGACGGTTCTAATAATCGTGTCCTGATTTTTGACATCAGTCTAAACAATTTTAGAACGGGCATGGATGCGTCGGTTGTGCTCGGACAGGAAAACTTTACATCACGTGAACCTGGCCTAGACGCCTACCGACTAAGCCGACCAGGTGCGCTGGCGTACGATCCAGAAAATCAGCGGTTATTTGTTTCGGACAATGGCAACCGGCGGGTGATGATCTTCGATGTTGCTCCTGATCGCCTGCAGACGTTCGCGACCGCCACCGATGTCATGGGGCAACCTGATTTCCACACTAGTGAACCCCGGACTAACCTAACTGGTTTTGCCACTGGTGGTCTTGCTTATGACAATCGGACAGCTCGGTTGTTTATTGCTGAACAAGTGTCACGGATCGAGCACATGAGAATCAGCGTGTATGAAGTCGAACCTGGCGTCTCCCTGCGGTCGGCCGTGCCCATGGCAGTCCTGGGGAAACCCGGTTTCGATGCTTACGATCCGATCGTGTCACGAGAACAATCAGTCTGGCCACGATTAGGCTCTGCATCCATCGATTCAGAGCGTCAATTACTAGTTGCCACCGAAGGCTATCCAGGAGGCAACCGTGCAATTATTTGGGATATCTCCCCAGAACGGCTGCGCACTGGCATGCCGGCCGTCGAAGTCGTTGGCCATCTCGATGACGAAGGTCGGAGTGACTTTGAACGGCGGGCCGCTAACGATCGTGTCACCCCACGCAACATCTACCCTCGTGATGTGGTGCTTGATCCGATTGATCATCGTCTCTTCGCCATAGACCAATATAACAACCGGGTGCTGGTGTGGCAGCTCGACCGGCAAAATCGTATCAAGGATCGAGATGCCCGATGGGTTATCGGCCAGCCTGATTTGTACTCCGGAAAGCTTTATCCTATTGGACCAACCACCGTCAAAATTCCTTTAGCCGTCACCTACGACACAGAATACAAGCGAGTGTTCGTCAGTGATGGATGGGGCAATCGCATAATGGTTTTCGATGCCCATCCAGACCGCCTGACTAATGGCCCTGAAGCAATAGCCGTGCTTGGCCAGCCCAATTTCACGTCAATTGTGCCAGCCGTCACGGCAGACGGTCTCAATTTGGATACCAGGGTTGGTACCGGCATTACCCCCACACGCCCGCGGGGCACCGGCTTAGCCTATGACCCAATTAACGATCGACTGTTTGTATCGGACGGCGGTAACAACCGTGTCCTCATCTATGAAGTAGCGCCCGACCAACTCCAGACTGGTATGCCGGCGTCCGTTGTGTTGGGTCAACCGGACTTTACATCCAACGAGCGCCACTCGACGCAAGCTGGGTTCTATCAACCCGCTGCCCTTCTCTACGAGACGAAACAGCAACGTCTGTTTGTCTCAGACGGAAACAATAATCGCGTGCTCGTCTTTGACGCTGTGCCAGACGGCCTCGTTAACGGTGCCGAACCCAGTGTCGTGATCGGCCAACCAGACTTTGCTTCCTTTGCAACTGGCCGGTCACGAACCATCATTGATGGCCCAGACGGTCTCGCTTACGATTATGCAAAGGATCGACTGTTCGTGTCAGATCATGGAAATG
>CAZMUA010000015.1:8759-80242 GCA_964569695.1 uncultured Woeseiaceae bacterium | reverse complement strand
ACCGGTATAAGACGCAGGGCCACGTTCCTCCATTACCCATTCACCCGCACCGAGAACGCTGTAGATACCCCAATGAATAAATAAACCAAACTTAGAATCTTGGAACCAAGTACGTGCGGCTAGGTTGTCAGCACTTGGTTCATAGGGAGTTTGCGCAATAGCGCTGTTTGGAAATTGGCAGTACATGGTGACGACTAAGATAATTCCCAAGAAATTCTTCATTTAGGTCCCTTCTTTCGATGAACGTCGGCCCTTCTCTGCACCTAGTTCTTTAGATCACTTGCTTAACCGATGCTACAGCTTATCGAGTCCTTCAGTTAACTCAATGTAGGTGCCGAATGGATCGGTAAGAAATGCAACACCAATACCGAGGCCTGGGATTTCCCGATAGGGTCTATCAAATTTGACACCTTGTGATTCCAATCGCTGGCAGAAATTCTTAAGGTCGTCGACCTCGAATCCAATGTGATCAAGACTCCGACCTTTGGTGCCTTCCGAGGGTGTACTCGATGGCGAGAAAGTGAGATTCACACCTGGCAGGTCAGCGGCTTCAAACGAACCACGCATTCCCGGTATGGCATTAAATGTTTGTACATACCAGGCCTTCATCGCATCGAGTTGGTGCGAGTAAAAGTGGATGTGATGAAGTGTCAGTGGAATCGTCTGAGTCTTATTTTCAACGAATTCAACTTTGATATTGTCTGGAGCCATAGCGTAGGCGATGTACGTATTCTGGTCAGCAATGTACGCGAGATCGTCAACAACTTCTTGAGAAGCTGGCAACTCAGCCCTGGTAATTATCGGATAACCCGCTGCTTTAATCGTATCGATAATGGCCCGAACACTTGGCACCCAAAAGCCGATGTGATTCACAGTTGAGCCAATAGTTCCATCAGTGGGCGTTTGTTCCCTCATAAACACTAAGACGTTTGGAAACTTGACGATTTCGGAGTTACCCAATACAGTCGGCTCGCCTCCAAGTGTGTTCACCCAGAATTGGTTCTGTGTTTCGATGCTTGTGACATTCAAATGATGATGTCCATAGACAACTGGACCGTCTTTAGCGGATGTAAGCTGCGCGGAGGATATCGATGCAAACGCGAGACAAAATAACCCCAACAAAATAACCGTCATGGTCGAGTGCACGTTTTAACTCCCGCGAAAAGGATGCCAAAATGCTCGCGGGGTTTTCCTGCTCGCACCAAGACATCAGAATATCGTCAAGGATCCGCAATTATACCGGAGTTGCCACCAAAGGATTGCTAACTTGTTTACGAATAATAGCCTGTATGTGTATGAGATTGGCAGTCGGGGACGTGGAGTTCGCTCGGCGTGATAGACTTTGCTGAATTTGCGATTGTTCTGAGGACATGAAATGGGCAACTCCTACACTCGATTAACGCAGCCGCTAGTTCGCGAGAATGGTTCGCTACGACCGGCAAGTTGGAAAGAGGCGTTGGACCGAGCGGCGACGGACCTGAAACAAGTTGTCGACGAACATGGTGGGTCAGCAGTTGGGATGTTTAGCTGTTCCAAGACCACGAATGAGATGAACTTCATGGCGCAGAAGTTCGCCCGTTCGGTGGTCGGCACTAACAATATCGATAGCTGCAACCGCACTTGACACGCTCCCAGCGTCGTCGGTCTGGCGACAGTCTTTGGGGCCGGTGGAGGGACAAGTTCGTACGCGGAACTTCAAGAGGCTGATCTAATCGTCTTATGGGGATCGAACGCTAGAGAAACACACCCCATCTTCTTTCATCATCTGTTGAAAGCCGTGCATAACGGTGCACGATTGTACACGGTGGATCCTCGTCGGACTAGTTCTGCTCAATGGGCAAATGTTTGGCTTGGACTGGACGTTGGCACGGATGTCGTGCTTGCTAATGCTATTGCCAGAGAAATCATTACGCAGGGATTGGTTCACAAAGAGTTTGTTGATAATGCCACGACTGGATTCGACGAATATTCTCAAGCGGTTGCATCCTATACCCTGGAGCATGCTGAGCTGATCACTGGCGTGCCAGGTGAAGCGATTCGAGAGTTAGCTCATGCCTATGCAGGTGCTAAGAAAGCGCAAATGTGTTGGACGCTGGGAATTACAGAGCATCACAACGCAGTCGATAACGTATTGTCATTGATTAACCTATCTTTACTAACTGGACATGTTGGCCGTTCTGGCTCAGGACTCAATCCATTGCGCGGTCAGAACAATGTGCAAGGCGGAGGCGACATGGGTGCGATTCCCAATAAGTTGCCAGGTTTTCAGGACGTAGAAAATGATGCACTGCGTCGAAAGTTTGAACAAGCTTGGAACTGTACCATTCCACCACGGCATGGTTGGCATTTGACGCTGATGTTCGAAGCGATGGAACGAGGTGAGCTCCGCGGTCTTTACGTTATCGGAGAAAACCCTGCGCAATCAGAAGCGAATGCCCCCCACGCCATTCACTTAATGCAAGGACTAGATCATCTTGTTGTCCAAGATATTTTCTTGACGAAAACCGCCGAACTTGCAGACGTTGTGCTGCCAGCAGCGGCAGGGTGGGCGGAGACCGAAGGCACGGTGACTAGTAGTGAGCGTCGTGTGCAACGTGTCCGTAAGGCACTTGACCCTCCTGGCGAGGCGCGTGACGACATCGAAATCTTATGCGAGTTAGCGAAAAGATTTGGACACGACTGGGGTCATCCAACTGCTGAAGATATTTGGAATGAAGTGAGACGCTTGTCTCCAATGCATGCAGGTATGAGTTACAAGAGACTTGAAAAACTCGGCGGTATCCAGTGGCCGTGTCCAGACGAGCAAAGCTTAGGGGGCTCATACTTGCATGGCCGTCTGTGGAAACGCCCAGTGGAGGGTCCATTGGCGCCATTCACTGTCGTGGAACACACACCGCCGGCAGATGAATTAACTAACGAATATCCGATTCGTCTCACGAGTGGTCGTCGGTTAGATTCATACAATACCGGTGTGCAGAGTGGTGGTTTTCAGTCGCCGATCAGGCATGCTGAGACTCTTGATATTTGTGAATCTGATGGTCGGCGATGGGACGTAGCCAACGGTGAGAAGGTGCGAGTGCTTTCCCGTCGTGGCGAGATTGAGATGACTGTTCGCTACACAGGTGATTTACGGCCTGGCTTAGCGTTCACAACATTTCATTTTCCTGACGAAGCCGAGACTAACAAATTGACAAATCCCACATGGGACAAGAAATCTGGAACAGCTGACTTCAAGGCTACCGCAATACGAATCGAAAAGCTCGAAACGGCGGTTGGCGCATGAGCGAGTAGGAATGGATTTAAAATTACTGCCAGCCGAGACGAGCGAGGCGGAGCGTGCTGCGGTTGACAGCGTGCTCGAGCGTCAGTCAGATGTTTCAGAGTTGGTTCAGGTAGCACACGGAGGTCTGTCGGAAGCTCGCTCTCGGAGACATCTCTTGCTACCTGCCTTACATGCTGTGCAGAAACGAGTTGGCTGGATTTCAGCTGGGGCGGTCAATGAGATTTGCCGAAGGTTATTAATTCCACCCGCTGAGGTTTATGGTGTGGCGAGTTTCTACGCGTTGCTATCTACAACAACCAGACCCCCCCGTGTGGCTCACGTCTGTGATGATATTGCTTGTAAGCTGCAAGGCGCCGATAAGTTATGTGCGGAACTCGAGCACAAGTTGGGTCCATCAGGTACGCCAGTCTCTAACGGACAGGCAACTTGGCATCGTAGTCCCTGTCTCGGTCTTTGCGAACGTGCGCCAGCGGCCCTGTTCCAACTGGCAGGAGATTGTCAGGACGCTACAATCGCGCCGGCTGGCCTCGCAGATATTGAAAGCGTTTTGGGGGGAACAGACGTTCCGATTACACCTGCGATTTCAACACCCCAAACTATTGGAAGTCATGCTCTAGTTTTACGGCTGCTGCGCCGCGTTAAGGATTGTGATCCGATGAACCTCGCTTCATATCGTGGTGCTGGTGGATATTCAGGACTTCAAAGAGCACTTGAGCTGGGACCCGCGCGCGTTATTGAAGAAATATCTAAATCGAAGCTGCAAGGCCGTGGCGGCGCGGCATTTCCAACGGGCCGTAAGTGGGATGCGGTGGCTAAATCGCAAGTCAGCCCACGCTATGTCGTCTGCAATGCTGATGAATCGGAACCTGGAACGTTTAAGGATCGTGTGTTAATGGAGGAAGATCCATTTGCCATCATTGAATCGATGACGATCGCCGGATTTGCTGTCGGCGCTGAGAAGGGATATCTCTATGTGCGGGGTGAATATCCACTTGCCACAACTCGACTGGAACACGCAATTCAAGTCTGCCAATCGGAAGCCTTATTAGGATCTAATGTAATGGGTGGTGGATTCAATTTCGATATTGAACTACGCCGAGGCGCTGGCGCCTATATCTGTGGTGAAGAAACGGCACTGTTTAATTCGATCGAAGGTTTTCGTGGCGAACCCCGCAATAAACCGCCATTCCCGGTTGAGGTTGGTCTTTTTGGTAAGCCTACCGTTATCAATAATGTGGAAACGTTAGTCAATGTTTTGGATATTTTGCGTGACGGTGGAACAAGCTTTGCTAGCGTGGGTACTGACGGGTCCACTGGTTCAAAGCTCTTTTGTGTATCAGGCGCTGTCGAACAGCCAGGTCTTTATGAGATTCCATTTGGAATGACGTTGCGTGCACTCATTGATCTAGCTGGTGGCGTGCGCGGAGGCAAACAACTTAAGGTAGTGTTACTTGGTGGTGCTGCTGGATCATTTGTATCTCCGAAACATCTCGACACACCGCTAACGTTTGAAGGGACCCGTGCCATCGGTGCGTCACTGGGCTCTGGTGTCGTCATGGTGTTTGATGAAAACACGGATATGAGCAGTATTGTTCTTCGGATCGCGGCATTCTTTAGGGACGAATCTTGTGGTCAGTGCGTGCCCTGTCGAGTCGGAACAGTGCGTCAAGAGGAATTATTACAACGGCTTGCCCGAGATGGTGTGCAGACGTCACTTGAGGCTGAAGCTCATTTACTGGATGAACTAGGTCAAGTCATGCGCGACGCGTCCATCTGTGGTCTTGGGCACACCGCGGCGAATGCGGTGCAGTCAGCAGTTACATTGGGATTATTTGGAGGATCCAAGGGTGAGTGATGCAGTGGAAAAACAGACGATACCTCTGGTCGAAGTGACCATCGATGATGAAGTGGTACGCGTCCCTGAGGGGTCTACTTTGCTAGATGCCTGCCGGGTCCAGGGTGTTGACACACCGACATTATGCTATCTGGATACCTTAACGCCTGTGAATGTTTGTCGGGTTTGTGTTGTGGAGCTTGAAGGTTCACGAACCCTGGTTCCTTCGTGCTCTCGCAAGGTGCATCCAGGAGCTGTCGTGCATACCAACAGCCCGCGTGTTCGCCATAGTCGGAAGCTGGTTCTTGAACTTCTGGCGTCGTCAGTTGATTTATCCTTAGCGAGTGGTGACGTCCAACGCTGGATGACCGACTACGAGGTAAACGCTGCAAAATTTGGATTATCAGACGCATCGCATGCCGATCGTGATAGCCGGAGTCCTGGCCATCACCATGTTCCAGATGGCACGACAGCGGAGACGGTCGAGCAACCAGTCAAGATTCATGATGAAATGTATGTTCGTGATTATTCGAAGTGCATCCTTTGTTACAAATGTGTTGAAGCCTGCGGCGAAGATGCTCAGAATACGTTTGCAATCGCTGTAGCTGGGCGTGGTTTCGACGCGAGAATTTCGACCGAATTTGATCAACGATTGGACGATTCGGCCTGTGTGTATTGTGGTAATTGTATCGGTGTTTGTCCGACTGGAGCTCTAATGTTTAAGAGCGAGCATGACCGTCGTGCAACTGGTGAGTGGGACGAATCGAAGCAGGATGTGACGCGCACGGTATGTCCTTATTGTGGTGTGGGGTGCAATCTGGAGCTACATGTACAAGAGAACGAGATCGTAAAAGTTACGTCCCCAATGGATCATTCAGTTACTCAAGGGCATCTATGCATCAAAGGTCGTTTTGGCTGGCAGTTTGTTCAGAATCGAGAAAAGCCTTAACCGATAAAGAGGATCTTAAATGTCTAACAACATAACTAACCAACCAGCAGGTGTCGCGACGCAAGTTGAGGCTGACCTGAATAAGCTCCACTTGCCGAATACGAGTTGGAAGGGCATGTTGAAGCATTTTGGTCCGGGTCTCATTTTAATGATGACGGGCGTCGGGACTAGTCATTTGATTACAGCTCCGACGGCGGGTGGGCGTTTCGAATACGCTCTGCTTTGGTGCATCCCAATCGCTTATATCTTCAAGTACTACGGATTCGAGATGGCGTTTCGGTTTACAAACGCGACCGGTAAGAGTCTGATCGAGGCATACGGCACCGCTTGGAAGAAATGGCCATTATGGTATGTGATGATTACGACGATTATTCAGTCGGCAATTGGTCAGGCTGGCCGTCTCGTTGCTGCAGCCGCTGTGGCGTACACCTTATTCACGACCACCTTTGGATTTTCGTTCTCTCAACCAGTATATGGATTTGTTCTCGGTTTGACTGCTGTCGTAATTCTACTCCGTGGAAATTACGCTGCTGTCGAGACTGCGACCAAGATTTTGGCTGGCATGCTAATCGCGTCAACCTTCCTTGTGTTTTTTGTTAGTCCGGTTGGTGGCGACGCGCTTAGTCATTTTTTCATTCTTGAGACACCGGCTGGCTCGTGGCTCATCATTGCCGCCTTTTTGGGATTACTACCCACCGGAATTGACGTGTCATTACAAGCGTCGGAATGGGGGAAGGCGAAGAAGGTCGGCATGGGTCGTATCAGACCAAGTCTGGAAAAAGCTGGACTGGCGACAGTTTTCGACCCGTTCAACGGTTCGAAGGCTGACCTAGCGATCGATACTTCAAGAATTCCAGGAACCGGGATCGAGTACTGCCGACGTTGGTTTAGGATAGGTCTGTGGGATTTTAGATTTGGTCATATCATCTCGTTTTTCCTTGCCTGTATTTTTCTTCTCTTAGCAGCTGTCTGGATGTATCCGAGCGAAGTTGAGGGTCGAGCTGTTATGGGTGAGATTGCTAGAATTTTTACCGATAGCCTTGGCCAAGAGATGATGCTTGTTTTTCTCCTCGGAGCATTTGCTGCGACTTACTCAACCGCGTTCAACTACTTTGATGGGTGGCCGCGCATTGTTGGGGCTTGTTGCCGCAACATTTTTCGCTCGACCGCGTCTCTACAAGGTATCGCGCGTGAAGATCTAACCGAAGCCCATCGTCGGCATTGGTACTCCGAGTACAATATCTACCGATTGACGATGTTGTTCTCACTCGTTTCATCGGTGGCTATTATTGCAGGCGTACCGCGACCAGTTTTCTTAGTGTTGGTAGCATCAGCGCTAGCTTTATTTGTCGCGCCGGTCATTTTTTTCCTGAATCTGTACTATTGCCTAACCGTTATTCCAAAGACGGACAAACACTTCTATCCGTCAAAGTTTGAGACGGTATTCAGTTGGCTGAGCCTCATTGTTTTCAGTGTTCTTACCGCTTTTGTCATTTTGGCACGTGTGTTTAACGTTGAGCTGTTTGGCGTGTAGTAGCTAATCATAGGTATTAAGGAGAACTGTTATGCACAGTCGTTCTTGGTCAGTGGTGGCTATGCTAGTTTTACTAGTAAACCCAGTTCCTGCCTTGGCACAGTCTGAGGATCACCTTAAGTCGCTCAAGCAAGAGGCTGTGACTGAGGTCGAGAGTCTACGGAAGTTTACGCAACAAGCGGTCGACCAGATTTTTAGTTTCGGTGAACTGGGCTTTCAAGAGTTTGAAACATCGAAATATGTGACCGGTATTCTGCGTGACAATGGATTTGAGGTCGAGCAGGGTGTGGCAGAAATGCCTACGGCGTGGATTGCAACTTGGGGATCAGGAAAACCAATCATTGGATTCGGGAGTGACATTGATGGCATTCCCAAAGCATCGCAGAAGCCAGGCGTGGCGTATCACGATCCAATTATCGAGGGTGCGCCAGGTCACGGCGAGGGGCACAATTCTGGTCAAGCCGTTAACGTCACGGCCGCGCTTGTGCTCAAGAAGCTCATGGAGCGCGAAGGTATCCCAGGCACGATTATGCTGTGGCCTGGTGTAGCGGAAGAGCAGCTAGGGTCGAAGGCTTACTTCGTTCGCGGTGGACTGTTCCAGGATGTTGACGTCATGATTTTCACTCACGTTGGCAGCAACATGGGTGTGAGTTGGGGTGAGGGAAGCGGGAATGGCCTTGTGTCAGTAGAGTATACGTTCCACGGCGAGTCGGCGCACTCAGCAGGAGGGCCTTGGTCAGGCCGGAGTGCATTGGATGCAGTTGAGCTTATGAATGCAGCCATGAATTACCGCCGAGAACACCTCAGATTGTCGCAGCGTACACACTATGTGATTACTGATGGCGGCGATCAACCGAATGTTGTGCCATCGCGTGCATCCGTTTGGTACTACTTCCGGGAGCTTGACTATGATCATATTAAAGAATTATTCGAGATTGGGAATACATCGGCGGAGTCGGCAGCCAAGATGACGAATACTGAGGTGGAATGGCGCATTCTTGGCTCGGCCTGGCCCCGCCACTTCAATAAGGTAATTGCTGAAACGATGCACGAGAACATTAAGACAATTGGACTTCCCGAGTGGAGCGACGCGGATCAGGAGCTCGCCAAGGCGCTCCAGAAGGAGTTGGGCGCTGATCCTATTGGCTTGGCAACTGAGCTGAGTGCATTGGGTGAGCCACCAACTGGTGTGCGTACCGGTGGAGGGTCGGATGATATCGGTGACATCTCGTGGAATGTTCCGACAGTCACGCTACGATTCCCATCGAATTTTCGAACAGGTGGCGGTGGCCATCATTGGTCGAGCGCCGTTGCGATGGCGACGCCGATCGCACACAAGGGTGCAACGGCTGGTGCAAAGGTTATGGCAATGACGGCCTTGGATTTCTTGTTACAGCCTCAGAAGGTAGAGGCATCATGGGCCTACTTTAACGACGTTCAGACAAAGGGACAAGAGTACGTTGCGTTTATTAGCGCTGACGACAGACCAGCTATTCATTTAAATGAAGGGATTATGGAGGAATTTCGTGAAGAGATGCGAAATTACTACTTTGACCCCACGCGGTACGATACGTACCTTGAACAGCTCGGCATTGAGTATCCGACTGTGAGAGATCCTTCTTAGGTTTGGTAGCGCGGACCTCGTTCTGCACGATTGAAGTCATAAACATCAGGAGAGGCACATGAAGATCGGTATCTATCCTCGGCGATGTTGGTTTGAAGGACCCACGTGCGTCACGGTATTCATTTTACTGGTGTCTTTTTTGCTTCGGCCTCACGTGGTGTTGGCCCAGGGCGATCCATCGGAAGCCTACTTACTACCTCCTGCATCTGTTCAAGAACTATTCGAGCGAGACAAGAATCTCACCAAACTCGATCAGTTAGGTCCAGACGGCCTGCACTTTCTCATTCCGCTATCTAATGAATTATCGAGTCTCAGGTTGATGTCGAGACGGACTCTTCGGCTGGGGATGTTAGAGATTATGCCTGAAGTTGATCGTGAATGGCGACTGGCCACCTATGGCATCAAGGGGTACAACATCTACTCGCTAACGGACCGGCGGCAGTGGTCAATAGATTTGCCTGAAGGAATCTTTGTTAGTGATGCAATCTGGTCGCCAGACGGGAGTCGACTTGCGTTCCTTGCACACCTAGCGGATGGCACGCAGGTCTGGACGGCGGATGTAACCAGTGGCGCGACCGAACCGCTGAGTGATGCTCGGGTGATGGCAACGTTAGCGGCGCGGCCAAGGTTCGGCAGTGCTGGCGTGCCTTCACGAATGCTACAGTGGATGCCTGATGGCTCGGTTCTAGCCTTACTTGTGCCAAATAATCGTGGTTTAGAACCAAAGGTTGATTCAGTCCCAACGGGTCCTGTAATTCGTCGAACGCGTGAGAAAGCAACGCCGACGCCAACTCTTCCGTTCTTGCTCCGAACTGAACACGACGCGGACTTATTTCGCTATTACACAACAGCACAATTGGCTCGCCTATCTTCCAACCATGCTCCAGAGCTAATCGGTGAGCCAGGTATGTATCTCTCAATCTCTTTATCGCCAGACGGTAGACACATTCTTTCTGAGCAACTTGTCGAGCCATTTTCGTACATCGTGGGCTATACCAGTTTCGGCCGAGATCTGAAAGTGCTGGATCTGGATGGCAGGATAGTGTCAATGGTTAGACAGGTGCCTCTACATGAACCAGCAGGTCGGGACAATCGCCCGGATGCTGACCTACCTAGAGAGGTTACTTGGAAGCCTAATGGACGAGGTTTGTCTTGGCTTGACCGCGCACCAAATCATACCGTCGAGGAGGGTGAAACAACTGACCCTGAGTCGCAAGATCGTGTAATGACAGTCGAAGCTCCATTCGTCGTGGCGGAGGCTCAGGTGCTTGCTGAGACCGAAGGGCGTTTCAGCGATCTTCGGTTCAGTGCTGATGGCAGTAAGTTCTTTTTGGAGGACCTGAAGGAAGGTGAACGTAGGATTCTTGCTTATAATCTTTCGACTGGATCTCCAGTTGAAACGGAATTAGCACGTTATGATCCAGATGAGGTCATTGCACTGCCTGGTGACTTACTGACGCGCCAGGACGTAAATGGAATCACGAGTACCGTGACATCCAGTGACGGTACATCCGTGTATCTGCGAGGTTTAGGTTTTCGTGAGCAGTTTACGCCACAACCTTTCATTGATCGCGTAGACATTACGACTGGTGCCACCATACGTATTTTTGAAGGGACAGACAATGCCTTTGACCAACCTCTGGTTGTTCTCGATGACGATCTAGAAGGGATGATCGTTAGTCGAGAAATGAGTTCAGTCGTCCCAGACAGCTATCTATGGACTGTAGACGGCACTTGGGAAAATTTGACTCGGAATGTTGATCCTTATCCCGAACTGGCTTCGGTGCAGCGGATCGACTTTGACTTCACTCGTCGGGATGGACTGACAGTTCAAGGCCGACTCTCGCTACCCACTGATTACCGTGCAGGTGAGCGAGTTCCGGCGATTTTTTGGACTTATCCGAGAGAGTACGAATCCGCCGAGGAATATGGCCGCGCAGCAATTCGTGCTCGTAATCGGAATGCCTTTACAACACTCAGCTTTCTCCGTTGGTCGGACATCTGGTTGACCCAAGGCTACGCAGTAGTGTATCCCGACATTCCGATTGTTATGCCTGGCGGCCTTTACAATGACCACTTCGTGTCGGACATGACTGAAACAATGTATGCTGCTATTAGAAAAGTCGACGAAATGGGTTACGTCGATATCGATCGTATCGGTCATGGTGGGCACAGTTACGGGGCGTTCACAACAGCCAACATGCTCGCACACACACCGTTCTTTAAAGCTGGGATCGCTGGCGATGGTGCCTATAACCGCACATTGACTCCGATGAGTTTCCAAGGGGAGCGACGATTTATCTGGGATGCTCCGACGACCTACTTGGAGATTTCCCCGTTTTTCTATGCAGACCAGATCCATTCACCGTTACTCATGTATCACGGGGAAAAAGATAACAATTCAGGGACATTTCTTATCCAGTCGGAACGGATGATGCAAGCCTTGACTGGCCTTGGGAAAACAGCAGCTTTGTACGTTTATCCATTTGAGTCCCATGGCCCACGTGCGAAAGAAAACTACCTAGACCTTTGGGCAAGATGGATTGATTGGTTTGACACTTACGTCAAGTAACAATCCGTCGGTGCTGTCAGAAACATTAAAGATTGATTGCCTGAGTAAGGCAGTTCCTGTCACTTAACTTTAGTGGTTACTCGACGGCGACGATCGGTGAATTCAGGCGCGTCTATTAAACATTTACCAAGAATACCGAAAGAAGTAAGTAAGGCGCGGAGACCAGAGCGCCGGATCTTCACTCGCGGACCATCTTTCACTTGGTATCCATTACTGTCGACGACTGTTTGTTCCCATTTATCAAATAAGCGACTCCAATTACTGGTTAAGACGTTCTGCATTGCTGAACGCCCCTTCATTGGATACCAAAAGCTATCGTGATAGAGCACGCTTGCAAGGTAGGCCCATGGCGCGAGTATGGTTTTCAGTGACCATTCAAGTGGTTTCCGAAGAGGTCCCCAATAGATCTTATGTTGCATTCGTGAAGCAAATGTCATGCGTTGAAAGGGTCCAACAAAATTCCAATTTTCTTTTGCTGCAGCATGATCCCCCATGATCGTTATCTCGCGAGGGTCTCCACAGCCTAGGCCCGCATCATGCGCGAGGCGAATGTACTTAATTGACAAAGGATCAAATCCCATTAGTCTTGCCGACACCGCATCGATGGCTACTTGATCGCTGCTTGCCAGGAGAACATTCTTGACGTGTGGCGTCATACAGCGTGGCCCTGGTCCATCTCCAGCAAACGTGCCGTCCATGACAGCAAACACACCGCGATGAATCCGTTTTTGGATCATGAGGAGATCGACAAGGGTTTCATGAATAACGGGATGGGTCCAATGGCGACGGTCGTTTAGGAGGCGACCGAAAGCATTCTTCATTGCGCCTGTCGTGGTGGTGATGACATGTGTTTTAACTGTTGGCAGATGTATAATGTTTTCTCCGAGGAACCGCTTCGGGATGAGAAACCCTTTCGGATAAACATCATTTAAACAAATAAATCGAGTTGCTAAGTCTCCCACTGCATCTCTGATGTTGATCCATTCTTCTCCTTCGTATAGGTGCACATTTCTTAGGCCGTGTGATTCCACGACATTGAGCTGCTTGTTCTCTCGCTCACCAAGATGCGCATCGATAACGACTGTGCGATTGTGACAGGCGTGGATGAGTGACGGGTCATACCCATCACGTTTCATTGCCCGTACGACGCCGTCTAACTGCCACGGGGTTGTTGAACTTCCTGGAAAGAAAAAATGCCACGAAATGTTGACCTTGAGTGCCGTGTCCACAGATCGATCGACGACATTTTGATAATCAGCAAGGTTAAGCAACTCGTGATAATCACGTAGAACGGTGGCAGGCTGAGTCTTAAGAATGGCAACTGTCGCGCGAGGCATTTCCTTCAGTGTACCGCGCCATGGCCTATGACGCTACCATTGATGGTTTACAAGTTAGGGTTGGAAGAACAGTGAGGAGATGTCAAACAAAAAAAGCGGCGATACAGGCTCGCCGCTTTTTTTGTGTTCGAAGCTTAGTGAAAACTATGCGTTTAGTGCGAATCCACTCAAAACCTCATCGTCGAGAGACGTCAGAATCATGTCTGGCGTGATTGGGATTCGCTTCAAGTAGTCATCTCCAACCGCATCGGCAATTGCAGCTACGATGGCGCCTGCGGAGGCACCCACAGGAGGTTCACCGATTCCTTTAGCACCTACCGGTGTTTGGGGATCGGGAATGTCCACGGCGCCCCAGGTCATCTTATTGGGGATGTCTAGGATTGTTGGTGGTTTTTGCGAGTAGAAACGTTTCGCGACCGGCAGGCCCCAATGCTGGTCATAAACCCACTTCTGACTCCGTGCATGACCGAGACCCTGCACAATACCACCTAAGATTTGCCCACCCAAGCTTCGTGGATTAATGATTACGCCGCAGTCGGCAGTCGCCGTGAAATCCACGAGTTCGATATGACCGGTTTCAATGTCTACCGCAACTTCAGCAAATCCTATGACGTAGCTAAGTGTGTCTCCATCGCGCCCGAACTCGTCTCTGGCAACTCCCATTAGACCAAGACCGGTGAGTGCAGTGGCTGATTTCACCGTCCATGGATTGATGCTCTCTGGTAACTCGTGTCCGTCGTAGCGTCCGCCCAACTCCACAGCACGCTCCGCTGCACGTGCAAATGTAAGATAGCGCGACCGGTTTGAGCGATGATAGACTCGCTCGCCGCCGACCTCATACGATTCCGGCGAACCCCCCAAGTCACGTGCCGCAATTTCCTGCAGCTTACGCTTTGCGTCCAAGCCGGCTGCCCAGTTCGCTCGGGTGTGGGCATGAGTTGTTTGGCTACCGCCTTGACCAGAACTCCAAGGCAAGTTTTTTCCGGTATTCCCCCAAGTGACTTCAACTTTTTCCCATGGAAAATCGAGCACCTCGGCTGCTGCTCGCACCGTATCGAATACTGAGTGGGTGCCCAGATTGCCGATACCAGAGTGTGCGTACAGTTTACCGTCCGGCCTGATTGTAAAGAGGCCATCGTAGCCGATACTGCCTCCTACATATGGACTCAATGCCACACCTACGCCGGTTACCTTGCTGCCGACGCGTTGTCCACTGCGCGTTTTTCGTTCGTCCCAATTAAATAGGTCCTTGCCGAGGTCGAGCGCTTCACTCACGAAGGCACTCGTTGCATGGCGCCGCACTCCCTCTGCGTTTGGTGGTCCGTACTCTGCTTCGCCAGAGGGGCCATTGATGCGTCGCATCTCGACTTGGTCGATACCGAGTTGACGAGCTGCTTTCGAAACAATTGGTTCAAGCATTGCCACAATTTGGACTCCACCAGGGCCTCGCTGTGAAGTGTGGGGCGGCGTGTTGGTTAGCACGCTGATGCCTCGGAACCGCATACTCTCAGGCTGATGCATGAGCGTTGCCATGCGTCCACCACTCAAGAAGTCTCCTTGGCGGTTGTATGGGCCATTGTTCTGGATAAGGTACAGGTCGATCCCCGTTATCCGACCATCACTTCGGAATCCCATCTTGACGCGTCCTTGCCAACCTGGTCGCGCACGTCCGATGTAGTTCTCTTCCTGCCTGGTTATCCGCATCATTACCGGACGACCAATCTTCTTGGAAAGCAAGCCAGGAATTGCTTCAAAGATCGAACCAGGGATCTTGCTGCCGAAGCCACCGCCGCAATACTCGCCAATGAAAACTAAATTTTCAGGTTCTATGCCTATCCAATTTGCCGCCGGAGCATGGCTACGTACGACACTTTGCGTTGAAGCGAAGAGGTAACACTTTCCATTTTCCCAATACGCCATGGCCGATCGTGTTTCAAGTGGCTGGTGGGAGGTAGATTGTTGAATAACTGTTTCGTCTAAGACCAGGTCAGCTTCTGCCAAAGCTGTGTCAACATCACCGAAGCTCCACTCTTCCCCAGGCTCACCCATGGGCAGGTGTCCGTTTCCTTCTTCGGCAAAGTCATCAGCGTTCCACTTAATTGTTTGCACTTCCCGCCCAACGTATGCATTTCCATCAAGGCGTGCGTTGTCGCTTCCTGGGCGTAAGCTTTCAAGAGGATCGACCGCGAAGGGTAGAGGTTCGTAATCAACCTCAATCTTCTCGACAGCATCGGCTGCTGTTGTTTCGTCAACTGCTGCGACGGCAAGGATTGGCTGACCTTCATAAAGCGGCTCTGTGGAGTTCAGCGCGCGTTCTTGAATGCCGTCACTATCTACTGGAGGAAGGTCGTCTTCAGTTAGAATTCCGAGTACTCCATCCATAGCTTCCGCTGCACTTGTGTCGATGCGCGTGATACGGGCATGCGGCATTGGACTGAGCAGGAGTTTGGCAAATACCATGCCCTCAGCACGAAAATCTTCGGCATATTTTGCCTGGCCAGTCACTTTGGCTACAAGGTCTGGTGTTGTGTAGTCTTTCCCAAGGATTTTATGGTGTGCCACGTCAAACCTCCACAGTTTTGCAATGTACAGACGATGGAAGCTTAGCATGGAAGCGATCACAAATTCACGAGGAATTCGTAGATGTTTTCGCCTTTCTTTTCGCTGTTTTTGCGCCCATCGAGGAGTTTATACTGCAGACGTGACAACGCCTTAAAATTGGAGCAAAAAAACATGTCTAAGTCGAAATCCATTGACCGCCGAGTGGTGTTAAAGACCTTGGGTGCTTCTGCGGCTGCTCAAGTTCTAGCTGGGCAGACTTCCGGTTCTGTGTTGGCGGGAGGTGGCCACCATCCGCGGGTCCCGGTTGAGGATGGGCAAGTCTGGCAACCGCAATTTTTCACCGTGGCTGAGAACGAGACTGTAACTGTACTTTCAGAACTGATAATTCCAGCGACTGATACTCCGGGTGCGCGTGCTGCCAACGTCAATCAGTACATTGATTTTATTCTTGCCAGCGATAAGAAAAATGAGGGTTTCGATCCATGGACTTGGATGAATAAGAAGCCAGTCCAACGTGACGGTTTTCGTCGTGGTTTGAAATTGTTGGATCGGCTGAGTTCGGAGAGGTTTGGGCAGCGGTTCGTCGAAACTGATGAAGCGTCGCAGGTTGAGTTGCTAACTGAACTGGCTGCACCTGATGCTGCGTCATCGATACCTCAGGAAGCAATTGATTTTTTCGCTGAGTTTCGGGGGCTTACGATTGCAGGGTATTACGGTTCAGAAATTGGGATGTTCGAGGAATTGGATTTTCAAGGTAACACCGTTATGAGTGAGTTCGAGGGATGTAACCACGCCGAGCATTTGAACTGGGATCCTCAAGTATCACGTAACCGAAATGAGGAACAGTAATGGAGGTACTTCGGCAACCAGAAGAGCATGACGTCATCGTTATTGGTAGTGGGGCCTCAGGCGGCATGGCCGCATACAACCTAACCAGCAAGGGTGTGAAGGTTCTTATGCTGGATGCAGGCGATGTGTTCGATGTTGAAAAATTTTGGACGCATGTTTTGCCCTACCAAAGAGTAGAACGTTTGCGTAGGGGAGACCGCGAACCTCAATTCTATCTGGATCCAAAAGAACAACCGTACCTCGTTCCTAACGAGAAGCCATTCCTTCTAATACGTGTTTGGGGTCGTGGTGGTAAGACCAATGTGTGGGGTCGCGTGAGTCTTCGTATGTCCGACCTGGATTTTGGTGCCGCTGAACGTGACGGCTTTGGTATTTCTTGGCCGATTCGTTATGCGGACTTGGCGCCGTACTACGATCGTGTCGATCAACTAATCGGTGTCTGTGGTGGTGACGATGATTCCGAAGTCTTACCTGGAAGCCGGTACCATATGCCACCGGCGCTACCTCGGTGCGGTGAAGTTTTTATGAGGACTGCTGCGGCAAGTCTCGGTATTCCGGCCGTGGCAGGTCGCAAGGCAAATCTAACTCGCGACCACCGTGGTTTTCGTGCATGCCATTATTGCGGGACGTGCGGAAAAGGCTGCCGTACAGCATCACGTTTTTCGTCGGCAGAACATTTGATTCCCTTTGCACTCGAAACCGGAAACCTTGAGATCGTCTCGAATGCAGTGGTCGCTCGCATTCTGACCGATGATTCTGGTCGAGCCAGCGGTGTGCAGTACTTCGATCGTTACACTGGTAACGAGCGACAAGTAAATGCGCGCGTTGTTGTCGTTGGAGCCTCCTGTATGGATTCCACGCGTATTTTGCTTAATTCAAAATCCAGAACCTATCCGACGGGCCTCGGTAATAGTTCGGATATGTTGGGGCGAAATTTTTCCGAGCAGATCATGGCGCACGTCAGCGGGTTTCTACCAGAGCTGTTTGGTCAGAAATATACTAATGATGACGGACTGGGGGGGGAGCACATTTATATTCCCAGGTTCAACCACCGTCAAAACGGTCTTGATTACCTGCGTGGATTTGGGATTCAAATGTGGAACACGGGCTGCCAACAAACCGGAATGGCAGCAGCTGATCACATTCCTGGTTTCGGTGCCTCGTTTAAGATGGAAGTCAAAAAACGCTACCCAGCGCTCGTGTCATTGCACCCGTTTGGTGAGGTGCTATCCAGGCCGGAGAATCGCGTAACCGTAGACGAGAATCGCACGGACCGTTACGGCGTGCCCTTGATGAAAATTTCAGTTTCGTATGGGGACAATGAACGCAAGATGCTGAACCATATGTATGACACGTGCGAGGAAATTCTGCATGCGGCGCATGCCGAGGTGCCATCAATCCCACGCGGCCAGCATGACCCACCTGGATCGGCGATTCACGAACATAGTACGTGTCGTATGGGCATCGACCCCAAACTGTCAGTGCTTAACGGGTTTAATCAAATGCACGATGTTGACAATGTTTTTGTGGTGGATGGTTCATCCTTTACCGCTGCTTCAGAGAAGAACCCTACGTTGACCATCCTTGCGCTGGCTTGGCGCGCAACTGACTATCTGGCAGAAGAACTACGAGCAGGGAATCTTTAATCTTGTAATCCGAGTATTGGTTGATCAGAGTTCCCGGACCCAGATATTTCTATAAGACACTGGGTTGCTATGATCTTGCAAGAGAAGTGGCGCTTTCGGTGGGTGCGCTTCGTAGGTCGGTTCACCGATGAAGACTGACGAACCCTTAATGGGCACGTGATTCTGAATTAGTACACCATTGTGCAACACGGTTAATCTCGCCGGTGCGGTAACTCCACCTGCATCGTTAAACCGCGGTGCTAAAAAGATAATGTCGTACACCTGCCATTCACCAGGTTTGCGAGAAGCGTTTACTAAAGGGCTAAATTGCTTATACACGCTACCTGCTTGTCCATTTGAGTAAGTGCGGTTATTGAAAGAATCAAGCACTTGAATTTCGTACCGACTCATAAGGTAAACGCCACTGTTTCCGCGGTCTTGACCATCTCCAGTGATTTCAGTAGGAGTTCGCCATTCGATATGCAACTGAACGTCACCAAAGGCCTGTTTTGTTTTGATATTGCCTGTTCCACCGGTGACAGTAAGAATGCCATCATCCACGTTCCACATTGCCTCATTGTTGAGTCCGGTCCACGCCGAAAGATCAGTCCCATTAAAAAGTTGGATAGCGTCAGAAGGAGCGCTGGTCCAGTCGCCTGGCGTGATTACTGCTGGAATGGGTTCCCAGACCTCGGTCAAGGTCGGATCGCCTTGGTTTTGCGTTGATATTAAGGCGACGGTGGCAAAGAGGGACAAAGTAAAAGCAATTAAACTGAAACGTTTTGTCATGGCTCAATCTTTTCTGTAAATGGGATCAACGCTAGTTGATGAAGTCTAATCAAGGCTTTTAAAATCTACATTAGTTTTTTCTCGAGACACCTTGGTATACTGTATGCCAATAGAATATAAGTCATTTATAAGTATTTTAGTTGAACGAAGTTAAATTCTTAGACAAATCTCGACTAGGGTCTGATGGATTGCACTGCTCTAAAACTTGAACCTCTTGAGGACAATGAAGTTCTAAAGAATCGCATATACCTTCGACTGAAAGAAGCCATTTGCTCAGTCAACATTTACGCTGGTGATAAGGAACCTCGACTTGACGAGCGGCAACTCGGCGAAGCGTTAGGAGTTAGCCGGACACCGATTCGTGAAGCCTTAGCCCGTTTGGAACAGGAAGAATTCATTCGAACGGTCCCCCGGAAAGGCGTGTTCATCGTTAGAAAGACGAAGGCGGAAATCCTTGAAATGATTACCGTCTGGGCTGCGCTCGAAAGTATGGCTGCACGATTAATTACCAAGAATGCGAGCAATGAGGAGATTTCAACATTGCGCAAGATGTTTGCCTCTTTCGATGGCGGCCAATTAAAGGCGAGAATTGATGAGTATTCATTGACGAACATTTCATTTCATCAAGCGTTGCTTCAATTAAGTCATTGCAAATTACTCAACGGGATCGCTAAGAATCTGTTCATCCACATGCGATCGATTCGTATGCAGACCATCGGCGATCGCGATCGAGTGAATCAATCGATTATCGATCACATGCACATCATCGAGGCGCTTGAAAGTCGAAAGACTGACGTCGCTGAGCGTCTTGTACGTGAGCATAGTCTTAACTTGGCTAAGCATGTTGAACAGCATGTTGGTTACCTGACATAGAAAATGAACATTAGAAACTAGAACGGAGAACTGATATGACGCTTGCTGAAACCAAACAGAAGCTAGGCTCGACCGAAGTGGCATCAGAACAAATTTCGGGTGGACATCTCGTGGCCAAGGCACTTAAAGCCGAAGGCGTCGAGGTTATTTTTACGTTATGTGGTGGTCACATCATCGATATTTACGACGGTTGTCTCGATGAAGGCATTGATATTATCGACGTTCGTCATGAGCAGGTTGCGGCGCATGCGGCTGATGGGTACTCTCGGCAGACGGGAAAGCCGGGTTGTGCTGTAGTGACGGCTGGACCTGGAACCACCGATGCAATTACGGGTATCGCCAATGCTTTTAGGGCTGAAAGTCCGATGTTGATGATTGGTGGGCAAGGGGCATTGACGCAACACAAGATGGGATCGCTCCAAGATTTACCACATGTTGATATTCTTTCCCCGATCACTAAGTTTTCCGCGACCGTACCCTCGACTGAGCGTGTCGCTGACATGGTCTCCATGGCGTTTCGCGAATGTTTTAACGGTGCGCCAGGTCCTTCCTTTCTAGAAATTCCTCGGGATGTTCTCGATCGTAAGGTGGATTTCAAGAATGCACGCATTCCGAAGGCTGGTCACTACCGAGCATCGACAAAGATGCTTGCTGACACTGATGATATTCAACGCTTGGCCGATCTTCTTGTGCAAGCTGAACGGCCTTGTGTTTTATTTGGTTCTCAAACTTGGACAAGTCGGGCGGCTGATGAAGCAAAAGAATTCGCACGCACGCTGAATATTCCAGCCTACATGAATGGTTCAGGGCGTGGCACGTTTCCCCCTGGCGATCCACATCACTTTCATCGAACTCGTCGGATGGCCTTCGAAAAAGCTGATGTGATCGTGATCGTTGGCACCCCTTTTGATTTTCGTATGGGATACGGCCGACGCCTGCGTAATGATGCGACGGTTGTCCAAATTGACTTGGATTATCGAACAGTCGGAAAGAATCGAGATATTGCTTTCGGTCTAGTTGGGGATATTGGACGCGTTCTTGCGGCAGTGCTAGCGGCCACTACTGGGACAGTCGACAACGGCGCTAAACGGCGTCAAGGCTGGCTAGACGAGCTACGTGAGGCTGAGCACGTTGCTTATGAAAAGCTTATGCCTTCGTTTAAGTCCGTTAACGTTCCGATAAACCCTTATCGTGTTGCTTACGAGTTAAACGAGTTTCTAACCGAGGACACCATCTACATTGGTGACGGAGGTGATGTGGTAACGATCACCGCGCAGGCTGTTCAGCCGAGGCAGCCAGGGCACTGGATGGATCCCGGACCGCTCGGAACCTTAGGCGTCGGAGTTCCGTTTGCCATGGCGGCGAAATATGCTCATCCCGAGAAGGAAGTTCTTTGTTATTTCGGTGATGGAGCATTTACTCTGACTGGTTGGGATTTGGAAACCTGCCAGCGGTTTAAGCTTCCAATCCTTGGAGTTATTGGCAACAACTCCGCAATGAACCAAATTCGCTGTGGCCAAATTAATAAGTACGGTGCTGAGCGTGGCAACGTGGGAAATCTTTTGGGGGATGTTGATTTCGAAAAGTTTGCCGAAATGCTTGGTGGTCACGGTGAAGTGGTGCGTGAGCCAGATCAAATTAGGCCGGCGCTTGACCGAGCCCGTGAAGCCGTCAAATCAGGAACCTCAGCGCTTGTTAATATCTGGGTCGACCGTGAGGAGTGGGCGCCAGGTACTCGTAACCAGACGATGTACAAATAGGTGAATCAGACTATGAGTAAAGCACTGGAAGGACTTCGCATTCTGGATATGACCCATGTCCAGTTAGGGCCATCGGCCACGCAAATTCTAGCGTGGCTCGGTGCTGACGTAATCAAGGTGGAGTTGCCGGGACGTGGTGACATTACTCGCACGCAGTTGCGCGATATTCCAGATGTCGACAGCCTCTACTTTACGATGCTCAACTGTAATAAGCGAAGCATTACCCTCAACACAAAGACTGACCAGGGTAAGGAAATATTCCGTAAACTCATTGCTGTTTCAGACGTCCTCGTCGAAAATTTTGCGCCAGGTGCCCTCGACCGACAAGGTTTCACTTGGGAGACAATTCGTACAATTAATCCTCGAATTATTTATGCTTCGGGTAAGGGGTTTGGGACCGGCCCATATATTGATTGCAAGGCCTATGAGACGGTTGCACAAGCGATGGGTGGTTCGATGAGCACAACTGGTTGGGCAGATGGAGTACCCACAAGCACAGGTGCACAGATTGGAGATTCAGGAACGGGAATACATTTAGTTGCCGCACTCCTTGCGGCAGTCATTCAAAGAGAAAAAACTGGCCGTGGCCAGCGTGTCGAAGTTGCGATGCAGGATTGTGTGATGAATTTGTGCCGAGTCAAAATGCGTGACCAACAGCGTCTACAGCACGGACCACTCAAGGAGTATCCCAATAAGGAATTCGGTGACACCGTGCCGCGATCTGGGAATGCGTCTGGTGGCGGACAACCTGGGAACGCTTTGAAATGTAAGGGCGGAGGCCAAAATGACTACATCTACGTCATTATTCAGCCACCAGGGTGGGAGCCGCTAATGAACTTGGTGGGTCGCCAGGAACTCATCGCCGATTCAGCTTACGCCACGCCCGAAGCACGACTGTCGCATCTCGACGAGTGTTTTGGCATCATCGAGGAATGGACACAGAAACACGACAAGCTCGACGTGATGAAGACACTCAATAAGCTAAATGTACCATGTGGGCCAATTATGAGCCTTAAGGAACTGATGGAAGATAGTTCTCTTGTCTCACGAGGTATGGTCGTTGATGTTGAGCACCCGCAGCGTGGCGCGTTTCGAACGGTAGGATGTCCGTTGCACTTGTCGGACTCACCTGTAGAGGTGAAAACTTCACCAGGCCTCGGTGAACATACCGACGAAATTCTTGAGGAGGTCGTTGGCTATGGTGGTGCAGAGATTGCTAAGGCCCGTGAAGAGGGCGCCATTTAATTGCATGATCGTTCATAGGATGCGAGGACGTACACATGAGTCATGATCGAGTAGCAGTTCAAGCGGTATTAGACGGCGCGCGCGCGGCTGGGCGGGCGTCATTAACTTCAAGCGAAAGTAAGCAGGTCTCGGATGCTTACGGCATTTCGATTCCACAAGAAGGTCTAGCCACGTCGAGTGATGAAGCAGCAACCTTGGCAGAAGAAATTGGCTATCCAGTGGTTCTCAAAGTCAGCTCAAAGGACATTTTGCACAAGACTGATGCAGGCGGTGTTTTGGTGAATCTAACCACGGCTGCGGATGTGTCCAAGGGCTACGACACGATTATAAAGAACGCACAGGCGTACAAGTCGGATGCCGAGATTGCGGGAGTTCAGGTGCAGCAAATGTTGCCACCAGGGCAGGAAGTTATTGTTGGAGCGGTCACCGATCCCAGTTTTGGCAAGCTAGTTGCGTTTGGACTCGGAGGCATCCTAGTTGAGGTGCTAAAGGATGTAACTTTTCGCTTAGCGCCAGCAAGTCATGAGGACGCACTCTCAATGATCGATGGAATAAAGGCTGCCGAGGTATTGCGTGGCGTTCGTGGCGCTGACCCAGTGAATAGGAATGCATTGGCGAAGCTCATCGAAAATGTTTCGGCATTGATCGCGGATTTTCCAGAGATTCATGAATTAGACCTAAATCCGGTCCTGGCCACGAGCGAATCAGTAACGGCAGTCGATGTGAGAATTCTCTTGGCACAGGAAATCCCCGAACCTCGCCCGCGTCCTTCACAGCAGGAAATTTTGGCGTCGATGGTCAGGATTATGAAGCCGAAAGCGGTTGCAGTGATTGGTGCCTCCGCGGAGGATGGCAAGATTGGTAATTCTGTGATGAAAAACCTGATTAATGGTGGCTACGCGGGTGAGATCTATCCAATTAACCCGAAAGCCTCAGAAGTCATGGGCCACGCTTGCTTCAAGAGTGTAAAAGACATTCCTGGAGAAGTTGACATTGCGGTATTTGCGATTCCGGCGAAATTCGTGGCTGGTGCACTTGAGGAAGTTGGGCAAAAAGGAATTGCTGGCGCAGTGATGATTCCCTCGGGATTTGCCGAAGTTGGAGAACACGAACTTCAACGTCAAATGGTTGAAGTTGCACGGAAGCATAACGTGCGGGTCATGGGCCCGAATATTTACGGGTTCTACTACACGCCGGCGAATCTCTGTGCGACTTTCTGCACGCCGTACGACGTCAAAGGGCACGCGGCTCTATCGTCACAGAGCGGTGGTGTGGGGATGGCCATCATCGGTTTCAGTCGATCGGCGAAGATGGGAGTTTCTGCCATTGTTGGGCTTGGGAATAAATCAGATATCGACGAGGACGATCTCCTGACGTACTTTGAGCAGGATGAGAACACACAGGTGATTGCCATGCACGTCGAAGATCTTAAGGATGGCAGAGCTTTTGCTGAAGTTGCTCAAGTTGTGTCAAAAAAGAAGCCCGTAATTGTTTTAAAAGCTGGACGAACGGCCCTCGGAGCTCGGGCCGCTGCGTCCCATACCGGTGCCCTTGCAGGAAATGATGCAGTGTACGAGGACGTATTGCGTCAGGCCGGTGTGATCCGAGCACGTACGCTGAATGACATGCTTCAGTTCGCTCGGGGCTTACCTATCTTGCCAACCCCAAAGGGTGAAAATATTGTCATTATCACTGGTGCGGGTGGTTCGGGGGTACTCCTGTCTGATGCGTGTATCGATAACGACCTGCAACTAATGGCCATGCCGCAGGATCTTGACGCAGCATTCCGTAAATTTATTCCACCATTTGGTGCAGCTGGTAATCCGGTTGACATTACTGGTGGGGAACCGCCAACAACCTACCGCAATACCATCAAACTCGGATTGGAAGATGAGCGGGTCCACGCCTTGATCTTGGGCTATTGGCACACCATCATCACTCCACCGATGGTGTTTGCCAAGTTAGCAGCAGAGGTTGTGGAGGAAGCCCGGGCGCAAGGTATTAACAAACCAATTGTCGCATCTTTAGTTGGAGACGTTGAGGTAGAGGAAGCCTCAGAGTATCTCTATGAGCATGGGATTCCTGCATATGCTTATACGACACAGCTGCCAGTTAATGTCTTAGGGGCGAAGTATCGGTGGGCAAGAGCCGCTGGTTTGCTGTAGAGAACAAGTAGACGAAAAAGAAAAAGGCCGAGGCAAAGCCTCGGCCTTTTTTTGTAGCTAAGAGAGATAACTCAACTAAAGTGGTCGAGCTGGATTGATGAGCGTTCGCCACATGTGAGCGGACGGACTATTATCGAACCCAAGCCCTTCCTTCGGCTGCTTAAACTGACGGCCGATGACATCAATGAATGGTTCTAATGAAACGGACACCGATCGATCGAAACCATATTCATCATTCATTGTGACGAGTCGGGATTCCATGTACCATTTGTGTTCCCGAGCGTACTTGTAATCGGCCTTGATGTAGTCGTCTGGCACATAGTCTTCACCAAAAATCCGATTGTAAAATTCAGGATACTCATAACCCACGGCTGGGTCTGGGAAAAAACGCAATGCTTGGTGATATTTGACACCCCAACTCACACGTTCGTCCACATAGGGTGCAAATAGCGCATTACCCCAATAGCCGTGATCTGATCGGCACATCGCTTGCGCCACATCATGTAGCAAACAGGCCATCACGGTCCGTTCAGGTTGACCCGTCTGTACCGCACGGGTTGCACTACGCATCACGTGTTGCGCAGGTGCGAACCGATACCGGAAGAAGTCCACGAGGGTCGGCTTTGCTGGCATTTCGGGCCACGGTTCTTCACGCGGTTGGAAAATGCGACCAGTGCCACGGGCCATGCGAGGTCCTTCTGGAGCTTGTTGTCCACCACCACCTTGCTGATATCGTGGCGATCGTATTGGTGAAAGAGCACCAGTTTCACCAAACTCGTCAATGTACCAGTTATCCAATTCCGTCGACGCGAAGTGTTCAATTGCTTCAGCGCGGTCTTCTGGCGACAACAACTCGGCAGCTGCTACGCCGCCGACTGACGCCATGAATGCTCTGCGATCAACTTCCATAGCCTGCATCCCCCCGTATCAGGTTAATTTTTGTGCATAAGCGAATGGTTCCCATCCACCATGCATATCTTAATTCATGAAGTTAGCCTTGCCGGCGCCATAAATCAACAGATTTTTAAAGGAGGAGGGATCAGTGATAAAACTGCACCAGTTTTGCCACTGCGACCAGTTTTCACGACAGACAATGATTAACGGCTGTTTCAATGATTTTCACTGCCTCTTGCGCTAGCTGGTCTGAAATATCCAGGTGCATAATGGCACGGACACTATCAGGCCCGGTTGGTAACATATATAGGCCTTTTTCATAACAAGACTCGACCAGCTGACTAGCCGAGGATGAGGTTATCCGGAATCTGACGATGTTGGTTTCAACTACTGTAGGATCAATTTCAATACCTGGTAGTTGTGCTATTCCCTCCGCGAACACCTTGGCGTGTCGATGGTCATTAGCAAGGCCTGGGCGATGATGATCAAGGGCGTATATTGCACCAGCAGCGATGATACCTGCCTGTCGGAAACCTCCGCCGAACATTGCTTTGAAGCGTCTCGCTCGAGCTATAAACTTTGCAGTGCCAGCTAGTGCAGAACCCACTGGAGCCCCTAGTCCCTTGGAAAAACAAACGCTAACACTATCAAATGGATTAGCGTATTCAGCTTCAGTGACCCCTGAAGCGACAGAGGCGTGCCACAATCTGGCGCCGTCCAAGTGCAAGGCCAGTCCCATTTCTCGTGCAGTGTCCGTGACTTCTTGAATTTGTTCAATTGGCCAGACGCTACCGCCTCCTGCGTTGTGGGTGTTTTCGATCCAGACGAGCCTCGTCGGCGATCCCAAAGTCTTCGGATTGAACTTGTGTGGACTAGAGATTGCTCGACGAACATCGTCGCCTCCAAAAATACCCCGTTGGCTTGGTAGATATCGAAGCATCACTCCATTGATGGCCGCCGCCGCGCCGCTTTCTGCTTGAGAAACATGAGCTTGTGAATCGGTCAATACTTCGTCACCAGGTTCGGTATGGGTACGAAGTGCTACTTGGTTAGTCATTGTTCCCGTTGGCATATAAATAGCAGCTTCTTTACCGAGCAAGTCAGCTGTTCGACGCTCTAGAGCTAGGACTGTTGGGTCATCACCATATACATCGTCACCAACCTCGGCGCTGGCTATTGCTTCTCGCATTTCTGGTGTTGGCCGCGTTACGGTGTCGCTTCTGAGATCGATCATGAATAGATTGTACTGTGATCGTATGATGCTTGCCATGAAAGGTAGCCATCTTTGACCTGTTACTTTATGTCAACTATTACAGGTTTTTTATCAGTCGCTAAAGCGTGGGCGGCGTGGGCTATGATGGATGTGTATGTATTTTCGTCGGCTGCACAGTAATACAAGGATGCAACTATCAGCAGAAGCCTATTAGAGGGTCAATATGACCGAAATTTTGATTATCGGACTATGCCTGCTTATTAATGGTTTACTTTCGGCAACTGAAACGGCATTTGTTTCTGTTGGACGTCCGGAGCTAAGAGCTATGGGGGGCGCAGGCCATCTTAGAGCTGCTCGTCTGCTGGCTCTACGAGAGCAACCGGAACGTACGTTGGCCGTTATTCAGATCGGCATCACGACGGTTGGCTTAATATCTGGTGCCGTAGGAGGCGTTGGTTCTCAGGACACCTTGGGACCATTACTTGTCAGCCAAGTCGGCTTACATTCATCGTGGGCAGGTCCAGTTTCAATCATTCTAGTCGTCGTGCCACTTACTTATTTAACGGTCGTTCTTGGAGAACTCGCACCGAAGGCGTTCGCACTCAGGAACCCTCGCCGCATTGGTTTGACTGGAGCACTTTGGTTGCCAACCTTTGAACGCGTTATTTCTCCGGCTGTCACGGTGCTTGAGTGGTCGACTAAGCTTGTATTAAGAGTTGCCGATATAGGACGTTCTACGGTGATAACTCAATCGACAGTTGAAGCCGAAGATCTTACTGAGGCGCAGCAGCGCTACATTATCAACCTGGTCAATATCGAAACACTAACTGTCGGTGATATTACACTTCCGTGGGAGCGTGTCACGTTTGCAGAGTCTTCTCAGTCGGCTGAAGAGGTTCTATCAGTTGTAAATGCATCAGGTCATACCAGACTTCCTGTTTGTGGTTCCGACAATGAGGTAACCGGCCTACTGCACACTAAAGAGTTTATGGCGTTTATGGTCGAGAATGAACGGGCGTGGCATTCACTGATTCGTCCTGTTCTTTCAGTGGCTGAAGGAGAGCCGTTATTGAAAGTGCTTCGAACCATGCAAGAACAACGAAGCCATCTCGTGGTGGTCTATCAGCAGAATGGTGCACGGTTAGGCATAGTTACGCTTGAAGATATCATTGAGGAAGTATTTGGCGAGGTATATGACGAAGACGATGATCAAGCGCTCCGTCGAATGTTAAGTGCGCGAAGCCGAAGTTCAAATCTAAACGCGGTGCGTCGAGATAGGAAAACGTGAATAGTTCTTAGAAACACCTTACTTGCAGGACTGGTTGAGATTTAAACGGACTATTTATTTATCAAACGTCGAGTAACTCGTCAGCATCTTCAGCATGATCCATGATGAAGCGAAGCCTTGTCGAGGCGTCCTTGCCCATCAGCTCTTCAAACACTTGATCGGTTTTGAGAGCGTTATCAATCTCCACTCTAAGAAGTCGTCTGGTTTTAGGATTTAGGGTTGTTTCCCACAAGACCTTTGGCATCATTTCACCCAATCCCTTGAATCGTGTAATTTCCGGCACGGCTGTTCGGGCTTTCGACTTACTGTTTTTCGCGATGATCTTGTCTCGCTGGGCGTCGTCCAGCGCCCAGTGAGTTTCTTTACCTACGTCAATTCGGTACAGCGGCGGTTGGGCTAGAAAGACCCTGCCATTTGAAATGAGTTGTTTTAGGTAGCGGTGAATGAATGTGAGCAATAGTGTGGCGATGTGATTGCCATCCGAGTCAGCATCTGCCAGTAGGATGATTCGACCGTAGCGGAGTTTTGACAGATCGAAGTTCTTACCGAGTCCGCAGCCAAGAGCTGTTACAAGATCCGAGAGCTCCTTATTTTCTAGAACTTTGGCATCCGATGCACTTTGCACATTAAGAACTTTTCCGCGCAGTGGCAAAATCGCCTGACGAACTCGATCACGACCCTGCTTTGCTGATCCGCCGGCGGAATCTCCCTCAACGATGAATAGTTCACTATCCGCGGCGTCAGGCTTGGTGCAATCGCTGAGTTTACCAGGCAAATTCATACGATTGGATGTCGCGCTTTTTCGGGAGACCTGTTCCTGTGCTGTCCGGCTGGCCTCTCTGGCACGCGCTGCGAGAATAATCCGTGCAACAATCGCTTCGGCAACAGAGAGGTTATGATTCAGCCAGTGCTCAAGAGCCGGGCGGACGGTGGAATCAACGTCGGCGGTTAACTCAGGGTTATTGAGTCGATCTTTCGTCTGACCTTGAAATTGTGGATTACTGATAAAAATACTCAGAACACCAACAAGACCTTCGCGTAGATCTTCAGCGGTAATCGTTACGCCTTTGGGTGACAGGTTGTGTGTGTCGATGAAGTTACGCAACGCCTTCCCGAGTCCGGCACGGAAGCCATTCTCGTGAGTGCCGCCTGAACCAGTTGGAATACCATTGACGTAACTCCGCAAATGTTCCTCGGTTGCTTCAGTCCATTGAAGAACAAGTTCCAGACGTATTCCGTTACCATTTCCCTCCTTGAGCATCGTGAACGGAGTCTCGTGAATTGTTTTCGCTGACAGTTCTGAAAGGAGGAAACCCAAGTAGTCGGACAGGCCATCCTTGTGCTGATGAACGACTTTGGTCTTCTGACTTTTGTCTTCAAAAGTGACTTTGAGTCCCCGATGCAGGTAGCTGATGATTTCCAGTCTTTCCGCGAGTAAATCCGAGTGAAATTGGATTTTTGGAAAGATTGTTGGATCGGGTCTAAAGAAGATGGTGGTTCCAGCACCGCGTGCTGCTCCTAGTTTCTTAACCGGTCCTGTTGGTTTACCCCGTTTGAATTTTTGTTGCCATTGTTGCCCATCGCGTTTGGAGGTCGCGACGAGTTCCTTTGATAGGGCGTTTACCACGCTTGCACCAACACCGTGCAAGCCACCAGCTGTCTTATATGTTTGCTGCTCGAATTTTCCTCCGGCATGCAGTGTGGTGAAGATTACTTCCATGGCGCTCTTCTTGGTTTTGGCGTGTCGATCTATAGGAACACCGCGTCCGTCATCGACGACCGTGATAGAAGCGCCATCGGTATGCAAGGTCAGACCTATGGACGACGCATGTCCATTCATTGCCTCATCTACCGCATTGTCGATAATTTCCCACACTAGATGATGTAACCCTGGGGAACCAACGCCACCGATATACATTCCGGGCCGTTTGCGTACCGGTTCCAGTCCCTCGAGAACTGTTATGTCTTTCGCTGTATAGCTCCGCGCCATGACTCAACCCTTCTGATTTCAACTGGCCCTAGTTGTCACGATCTGGGGTTGGCAACTCAGGTTGCGTTGGAACGATTTCCGTAAACTGGCCACGTTGAAGAAGTTTTCGGCCTTTTCCGCCACGTCCGGTCAGTTGATATTTTCCCGTGCTAATCGTATGCGTTCCACCCTGACTGGTTTTTACCTTCAACAGGTCGCGATCGCCAGTGGATGTCACAAAACCAAGCACTCGATCATCGTCCCGCTTGATTTTAATCAAGATAACGCCTTTACCTGGGCCGGATAGAAAACTAATTTCATCAGCGGTACAAAGGAGTGCGTGTGCTTTCTCCGTAACAACAATCACTGTTTCATTGCTCGTTGTGGCGGCTACACCAACCACAGTCGCACCGGCCGATGGGCGGGCGAATCGTCGTCCAGAACGAGTGCTTGGTTCAACAAACGACTGGAAACCGAACCGCAGACTGTACCCATCACTGGTCACCGCGATACCGTGTACCAGTGGTGGGTCTTCCTCCGTAGTAGCATCGATGTTGCTAGCAAATCTCGGGTCTAGGCTTATCGCTGCTATAACATATTCACCATCCTTTAGTTTAAACAGACTTTGGATCGGTTCGCCATAGCCAGTCGAAGCTGGTACGTCAATGATGCGACAGGTGTATGCGGTCCCAAAATTAGTGAAGAATGCTGCGGTTGCTCTGGTACTGCCGGCGAAGACACTTAGAACTGAATCGCCCTCACGTAACCGAGTAGTTGAGAGATCCCGAACTTCTTTTTGACGCTTTACCCAGCCATCACGGGATACGATAACGACGTTATCTTCCTCGACGATGAAATCTTCCGCTGAAAATTCTACATTGTCTTCATCAGGCTCAATTAGGGTGAGACGAGTGTCAGTTTTCTCCCCACCGTATTGTTTTTGCACCTCGGAAATTTCGTCGCGGACCAGTTCCCTTAGACTTTCCTCATCTTTTAAAAGGAGGCCAATCTTTCGCGCCCGGCGCTTCATATCTGTCAGTTCTTCTCGGATTTGAAGGATCTCCAAGCGTGCCAAACGATAGATCTTTAACTCGAGAATGGCGTCGGTCTGTTCCGCATCAAGAGAAAACTTCTTCATAATTTTCTTTGCGGCATCTGTTTTCCCGTCCGATCCCCGAATTAGTTTGATGATGGCATCAAGCGCGTCGAAGACTTTTTCGAAGCCTTCGAGAATGTGGATTCGTCGCTTCAGTACACTGAGTTCATGTTTGAGTCGTCGTGTAACTACATCCAGCCGGAAACGAATGAAGTGATACAAGATCGTCTTAAGATCAAGCCGCTCGGGTCTCAGGGCAGGTTCTGAAGGGTCAGATGGCACAAGACACGTTAAATTGACGGTTATACTCGTCTGAAGTGGTGTGTGCTTGAACAGATAGGCCAACACCATTTTTTCGTCAGCATCTTTCTTGAGTTCAAGTGCGACCCGGACTTCGTCAGTTGAAAGATCCTTGACGTCGAGCAGCGGCGGTAATTTTCGGCTTAACACGACATCGGCAATTCGCTCAATCAGCTGAGCCTTATTCACCATATAGGGCACACTCGTGATATAGACAAGTTTGCCACCCCGCGTGCTCGGACCTGTTTCCCATTGCGCACGCAGCCGAATGACCCCGGAGCCCTCGTTGTAAATTCCTTTTAGTTCTTTTGCTGAATTTAGTATCTGGCCACCGGTCGGGAAGTCGGGACCTTTAATCCATTTACAGAGACGAATTGAACTAAGCTCAGGTTCGTCGAGGAGTTTAAGTAGCGCCGTACACACTTCACCAATGTTGTGCGGTGGAATGTTTGTTGCCATGCCAACAGCGATCCCGGTTGCACCGTTAACCAATAAATTTGGTAGTCGCGACGGTAAAACGATCGGTTCTTGGCGGGTGCCGTCGTAATTAGCCCTGAAGTCTACGGTGCCCTGATCAATTTCACTAAGAATCTCGCTGGCTGTCCTGGCGAGGCGGCATTCCGTGTAGCGCATTGCTGCCGCCCTGTCACCGTCGAGCGATCCAAAATTACCTGAGCCTTCAATGAGTGGATATCTAAACGAAAACGGCTGTGCCATGCGAACCAAGGCGTCGTAAAGTGCCTGATCCCCATGGGGATGGTAGCTTCCCATGACATCACCGACGACCTTTGCACACTTGCGATGTTTAGCGTCGACCGTCAGATGCTGTCGCCACATCGTGTACAAGATTCGACGCTGTACGGGTTTTAAGCCGTCACGGACATCGGGCAACGCGCGAGAGGTGATGACGGATAAGGCGTAGTTTAGATAACGAGTTTGCGCGGCTTCGTGCAGTGCAACGGCGGCTTCGTTATTGGACCCGGAATTTTGCCTCGCCGAGGTTCCGTTTCCGTCACTTCCACTGAGATCAAGTAGCGACTGTTTTTTTGACTTAGTGCGGCGACGAGCCAAATTCTGAGGACCTCCTCTTATGTCATGTCGGTTCGAAACCCCGTTTGCTATAGCCCTCAGCTTGGAGAGTAATGTTCGTATCTTGGTTGAAGAATGAGGACCTTAAAGAAGTAAATTCACAACTATGATTTTTAGTCTATTTCCAAGGATTTAATTCGTAACCCAGTGTAAATAGCAATTCCGAAAGAATCATTGCCGTTGCACCCCACACTTGGGCGCCGTCAAGATCGAAATAAGGTACGTCAATATTGATGCCGTCACGTTCTTGCCATCGTCGACAGAGGTTTTTCTGGTCTGTAAGGGTAGTTAGTGGAACTTCGATGACGCGGTCGACTTCCCCGCGAGCGAGCCGGAACGTGGGGCGTCGGTATATCGCGCCAACGACCGGGTGAAGTAGAAAACCGCTTACTGGTATCTGGAGGGGAGTAAGCGACCCAAGTATGTGCACGTCAGTTGTAGGCACGCCGACTTCTTCCTGAGTTTCACGCAGTGCCGCCTGCGCGAATGTTTCATTCTCTTCGATAGCACCACCAGGAAGAGACACCTGGCCACTGTGCTGCGATAGTGAACCTGCTCGGACTGTCAATAGTGTGTGGGCAATATTTTCGATAGGGTACAGAAGTAGCAAACCTGCCGCTTGGCGTAGCCGGTCTTTCGCTGGAAGTAGAGGTCGTCTCGGGCGAGGTGCCAAGGCGGAATGGCCGCGCAGTCCTGGCAATTCGACGTTAAGATTGATATGGAGCCGCTCTACAACATGGAGAAGGTCTGACTGTTCAAGTGTCATGTGAGGAAGCGAGTGCTAAGAGAAGGGTTATTCATGATTGCTTGACAGAGTTGGTGCAGGTTCACATACTTGCTTAATTATCTTCACAGTGGCATGGCGTCCACGAGTGAATAACACTAGTAACAATAAGAAAGGAACTAAGTATGCGTGCCACGAGATTGCTATTTATTAGCACGATGCTTGTAGTCATCGCAAACAATGTGACGATCATGCCTATTCAAGCGAACCAATCTAATGAACTTTCAGCGGTAATCAAGACGTCCAAAGGTGATATCCATCTAACACTCTATCCTGAAGAGGCGCCAATAACTGTGGCGAATTTTGTAAATTTGGCTGGCCGCGGTTATTACGACGGCTTGATGTTTCATCGCGTGATTGACAATTTCATGATTCAAGGTGGCGATCCAACAGGCACTGGTTCGGGAGGCCCTGGTTACCGATTTGGCGATGAATTCAGTCCGAACCGCAGGCACAATTCTTCGGGAATCCTGTCAATGGCTAATGCCGGTCCAGGCACTAATGGTAGTCAGTTCTTTATCACTCACCGAGCGACACCGCATCTGGATGACATGCACTCGGTATTTGGTAAGGTCTCTTCGGGTCAGGATGTCGTGAACGCGATTGCACAAGGTGATGTTATGACGACTATCGTGATCGAAGGTGATGCGTCTACGCTACTTGCCTCGCATCAGCAGCAAATAGATGAATGGAATAGCATCCTTGGTTCACGATGACAAGGCTTAGCGAGATGCTGCTCGACGAGCATTTAATTGGTTTTGAATTGAATTGATTTTATGATGACCGGTGTTGACGGTACATCGCGATATGGTCCAGCCGTAGTTGTGCGTGTGTCTTCGATTTCTGCGACAACATCCATACCGTCGATAACTTTACCAAACACTGCGTAACCATATTCAGCTTGGGTTTCACTTTCGTGGTTTAAGGCTCGGTTATTAGCCACGTTAATGAAGAATTGTGCGGTTGCGCTATCAACCGCAGCAGTTCGTGCCATAGCGAGGGTGCCTCGTTCGTTCCGAAGACCGTTAGTTGCCTCGTTCTTGATCGGAGGGTTAGTTTCTTTTCGGACCATATCCTCAGTCATACCGCCACCCTGTACCATGAAGCCTTTTATAACTCGATGAAAGATCGTTCCGGTATAAAAATCATCGCGAACATATGTCAAAAAATTTTCTACGCTAATAGGCGCTTCGTCCTGATAGAGCTCCACTGTGATATTACCCAGACTGGTTTCAATCACGACGACGGGATTGGATTGAGCCGAAGCCGATGGTGTAACCAGGAAGATGGTTAAACTAATGACACAACATGCAATACTACGTAAAATCATGAAAAACACTCCTTAGAATGGTGTATTAATTCTAGTGGCGTTAGTGATTCTCGACAAGGCCACGGAGTGGTCATGCCTTATGCTGGTTTTGTAAACTAGTAGAAGTCGAATGCTTATGGATGAGGTAACCCAGGTTGAGACCCGTGATCGTCAGACCACACTAGCTCGGTTGGTGCAGCAGTGTGAGCAGCTGAATACTTTAGTTGCATCTGATGATCTTACGTTGAAGCAGATCGAGCGTGGAGTTCGCACCGTTCGTGAATTGTTGAAAGACTGCGAACCGTTACCGACGAAGCGCGATCGAGAAAAAATTACAAAACAACTCAAGAGAATTCAGGAATCGTTGTATCCCAGATTGCACGAGTTGCGGGAACTCGACGCATGGCAGCGCTGGGCGAATGTGGGCATTCAGGAAGAACTCTGTAGTCGCGTCGAAGCGCTTAGTCAGGTGCAGGACCCTGCCAAAGTTATGCGTCAACTGCGGGAATGCGTTGCGGCTTGGAAGGAGGCAGCGACTGTGCCTGATGAACGTGCCGGTGCGTTGTGGCAACGTTTCAAGGCGGCCCACGATCAGGCTTACGCGCGATGTTCAACGTTTTTCGTTCAACAAGCTAAGGAGCGCTTAAACAATCTAAAAAGCAAGGAAGATCTTTGTGAACGCGCCGAAGCTTTGGCTCAATCGACTGATTGGATAAAAACAGCCTCGCAGTTTGTTGCACTGCAAAAGCAATGGAAGGCTGTTGGTCCCGTTCCCCGTAAACATGCGAAAGTCATCTGGAAGCGATTTCGTGGTGCTTGCGATCAATTTTTTAAGCGTCGAAAGGCCGATCTATCAAAACGCAAGGAAGTTTGGGCAGAAAACTTACAGCGGAAGGAGAAACTGTGTGCCCAGGCCGAAACTCTAGCGGATTCTAAAGATACAGATGCCTCGAAATCTGAGTTCGACCGATTGAAGATTGAATGGAAAAAGATTGGTCCAGTGAAAAAGGTGCATTCCGAACCGCTGTGGCAACGCTTTAAAACAGCCGGCGATAGTCTAGTTGCACAAGAACTCGAGAAGAAGGAGGCAGAGCTCTCAAAGACGATTGCGAAACAGGAGGTACTTTGTACCGAGTTAGAGAGCATGCTACTCTCTCAAGAAAATGCCAACCCTAGTGTGCCTGACAACTTAGCTGAAAGTGTTCAAAATGTACGCGCCAGATGGCAAGACATTGGTCCGTTAAGACATCCTCAAGCTAAGACCAATACTTTACGGTATCACGAAGCGATCAAGCGTCTATTGGTAGCCTTCCCGACCGCTTTCCGGGGAACTGCATTAGATTCAGATGAAACTCGTCGGCGCATGGAGCAGTTATGTGTGCGTATCGAAGGTTTATTAATAGATGACGAGCAGGCTGCACGCGCGAAGCTGACACCGACAGAGCTGTTGACTGAACGCTGGCGCGACGCCATGGCAAATAACACAATGGGTGTAAGCGAGAACACCGAGATGCGCAGACGTGCGGCTCGCGAAAAAGTAAAACAAGCTCAAGATGAGTGGGACCGACTTCTCACGACCTTTGTTGAAGGGGCGCCTGAGTTCTCTCAACGCTTTAAAAACACCTGCAAGAAAGTTCTTAAGGAGTCAAACGTTCGAATATCCTCAGGTAAGTCTCAATCCAAACGCAAAAGATCGGCTTCCTAAATTTTGGATTTGCTGGTTGATCAGTATTGATTAAACACGATAGAATTAAAATAGTGAGATTGAGTCTCATTATTTTCATTTATGGATGAGTTGTCGATATGTTGCAAGCATTTGTAATCACGTTACGAGAAGGCTTGGAGGCGTTTCTAATCATTGCCATTAGCTTGGCGTATTTGCGGAAGCGTGGACTGACCGAATTGATCCCCGCGGTGCACTGGGGCATTGTTGGCGCTATTGTCCTCAGTATCGGTGCGAGTCTATTGTTTGCGCGTGCAGCGAACCAGGCGCTGTGGGAGGGCATCCTAGCCCTTGCTGCAGCAATCTTGGTTATGTCGCTAATTGTCCATATGTGGCGTTTTGGTAAACAGTTAAAAAGCGAGATCGAGGGAAGGCTTTACGAAAAAAGTCTCCAACCAGGCAAGAAAGCCATGTTGGGAATTTTCGGGTTTACTCTATTGATGATTACCCGTGAAGGGATGGAAACGGCTTTACTGTTGAATGCCTTGTTCTTTCAGATGCAGTCGTACTTATTATTTAGTGGGGCAGTCGCCGGAGTGGTCTGTGCAGGAGGCGTGGCGTGGTTGTGGTCGCGCTATGGTCATCGAGTGAATTTAGTCCGCTTCTTCCAAGTGACGTCGATTTTCTTGGTAGTGTTCGTGATACAACTTTTGATTTATGGTTTCCACGAACTGACCGAAGCCAATATATTTCCCTATAGTGAGCCGTTACACTGGGCTACCGAGCCCTACGGTCCAGATGGTCGTTATGGGCAGTACTTGACCTATATGCTTATCGTGTTGCCGATTAGTTGGCTTGGCTATGTAATGATCCGAGACCGAAGGACTACTGACACCTAGCTGTTCGCCAGAAGCATGGTTGGCTAGGATTCCAAACGAGTGTTGCAGTCAAAAGGTAAACCAGAAAGTGGGAACTACTAGTTCTCGCCTTTTTCCTTTTCAGCTGATTCTTCCTCCAGAAATTCGGCTTGCCAGGTTGGCAAGGGTTGAGGTCCTGGCGTTATGTCAGCAATGTCAGGATCGATACTATCTGTTCGATCAGGTGCGCTTGCGCGACGCAGTTTGGCGTCTTCTCGCCTAGCAACCCGATCTTTTTGTTTGTCTTGCCTAGCTCGTTCCTTTTGACGTTTTTGTAGAGTCGGCCGTCCTCGATTAGCCATAGGCCCCCTTTTCGACTATCTACATATGAGACAATCCAGCAATTTAATCAGATAATTCTTCGCATCGCCCTTTTCCATTCAAGATCTTTGTGGCAGACATTCAACCATTGACTGAAGAATCAGTTTCAGCCAATAAGTCTTGCAATATCTTTCTGCGAAATCGCTCCGATCGCGATCCTGCAGCCAAGTCGAACTTGATGAAATGTAACGTGGGCGACTAACTACTACGATGCACTCTTAGGTTACCAAATCGATTAAAACGTTTCAATAACAGGAGGTTGCAAGGAGCCTATGTTGATCTTCTGTTGCGATGCTAAGCCTGTTGCTTGTGGCGTGTTACTGTTTAGCTTCTTCTGCGAACCTTTCATAAATCTTTCGTGCTTCATCAAATTGTGAAAATACGTGATCGCGTTCTTGCTGCGACCGCCACCCAGGCCATTCTTCGGCCATTTGATGTAACTTGTCGATCCAGCGTATTCCATAATTGGCGGCAGGTCTTGAACGCACTGGTTGGTCGTCGACGATTACCCAAACTGGATTTGTGAAGGCCTGCGCAAAACCAGTGTCGAGCGGGTAGCGATCACGAGGATTGCCGGCTACTCTCACATGAAACCATCCACTCTTAGTCACTGGTACCGAGCGTGTAAATGAAAAATTAGAGCGACTTTCATCCAGAGGGACTTCTTCAATGATGTCGCCATTCCACACAAGCCGTAATGTTTCGAGCGGATTGATCGACTGAACGCGAACGCGAATTTCAACTGTGTCACCACCTGCGGGGAGTTGAACTTCGTCACCGGGCATTACTCCATTAACTGTTACATCGAGTAATGGCCCTGTCGAGACGAACGCGCGGCCTGCCCTCAGACCATTAAACCAGGCATCCATGGTAAGTCCGCGCTCGCCAGTGTAAATGTAAGTCCTTGCAGACCCCACGAGCTTGCTTGCATGCAAGTTGCTAATAGAGTCCTCACCACCCACCGCAGTTACCCGGAGACCATTATTCCAGGCGGCGTAGACCGGGTAGAAGCCGGCTTGCCCAGCCCCAGACCATTCGACTGCATCCGTTGTTCCAAGAGCCGCATCGACCATAAAACCCTTCGCTCCACCGAGCGCACCTTCGAGTGGGTCAGTGCTACCGAAAAATGCGTGCACATAACCAACGGTTGCTCCTTGTGCGCGAGCTTTACGAAACATATCGGTGTTGCTCGGATAAAGACTTTCGATACCCGTTCCCTCATATCCAGTAAAAAAAGGAGAAATGAGGTGGTCTTCGAGCCCGAACATAAACACATGTCCATAAAATGGTGGTCGGTATTCCTGTCCGATGACCATCACCATGTCGGGGGTAGATATCGGGTGTGGCCCTCCCCCTTTCTGGAACACTTGATAATCCAGGATACGATTGTCTTTATTGGCGATTTGCTCATTGACGATATCTTGATCCTCAGCGGCTGACATCATCATGAGGTTCTCAAGCGAATTATGCAGGTTACCAGCGTAGTTCATATGCACGTGGGTGGAACCGCTGTACCAGCCTTTGACTGCCATGTCGGTCAGCCGTTCAAGATTAGCGGTGACTGACGTAACTTCACCGGCTTCGATCGTGGTTTCCAACTGTAGTGGTTGGTATTCGAACCCTTTCACAACCGTTAGGTTGACCTGACCTACTGGAAGCGTGACAGTGAATTGGCCACGCGAGTGAAAGATGTGGTCGCCTGCACCTGAAATTCGAGCATACGCATCGTGGGGTGCGTAAAACTTGCCGTCCGATGCTGTGAGATGAATGCGTGACCCGGTTACAATGTTTTGAAGACCATCTCGTGTTTGCACTGACAAGAAACCCATGGGCTGTTTCCAATGTCGTTCAGTTATGGCAACTGTCCGTTGGGCGCCGCCATAGGTCTCCAGTAAGGCGAGCTGCGGCAAACCGTCGGCATTCGAGATATAGGCGATCCACTCTCCATCCGGTGACCATGTCGGATTAAATGCATCATGAGCGAAGAAGGTCATCTTGTAAGGCTCTCCGCCAGCGGTGGGTTGCACGTAAAGATTCGAAAATTGGTCTGCGGAACCACGAGTGGATGAATAGATAAATCGTTTACCGTCAAGTGAGACATCAGGGTGGGATCTGTAAAGTGTTTGTTCAGCGAGTACTGTCTGGGCTTCCATAATGCCAGTTGCCATAGCTGGAACTCTTAGAATGTTGCCAGAACCAAGCGGCACGTTACGGTTTGATACTAAGAGCAGCTCCTTTCCATCTGGCATCCAGGTTGGCATCAGATGCATGTCCCATTCACCGAAGTACAATCGGCTACGACCAAAAGAATGATCACCGGTAACTGCCACATCTTCCCCTGACCACTCTCCATTGAGAATAGGTCGAGTATAGACATTGAAATAACCGTTCGGTTTGGTCGAGACGTAAGCAATCTGTGTGCCGTCCGGGGAGAACGTTGGGTCAGTGTAGATAAACGCATCATCAGTTAACGCACGACTTTCACCTGTTGTGACGTTAAGAATCTCAAGTTGAATAGTGGTGCCGCCATCGTCTGCCGTATAGATGATCCATGCACCGTCAGGCGACCAGTCAGGGGAGGAGTGATACTTCTTGCCGTGGGTCAGTTCATTTGCGATACCAGTTACTGGGTCTACGGTCCAGATCGAACCGCTCATGCCCACCGCGATCGCATGCCCATCCGGTGACCAACTTGGTGCCCACGGGGTGGAACTGGGCGCCGGCGGTAAATAGAAATTATGCATGTAGTTGCCGCCATGCTTAGCTGCTTGATACGGTCGAGGCGAAGGTTGTGCCCAGGTAAGTGGTGGACCGGCCAAGCACGTGATACTGGCCAGAAGCAAACCTATTCCGCAAGTTCTGACTTGACCGCTAAGGCCTCTGAAAGGGTTCAGTAAATTTTGAGTAGCCTGCCGAGAAGGAGTGCAAAAGGAGGGCATTCGTCAAAATCCTTAAGTTAAATGCACAAAAATTTATTGGATCGTGTCTAATAAACCGTTATTATACAACTCTTTAGGCTATATTCTCAAGCTGGCAGACCCATTTGAAAGCTAGCGGGTTAGGGACTCTCAGGTCACATTTGAAGGAGCTGGGCGGACCATGATTAACGTTGACGCTATCCGGATGCAGCAGTTTGGAGTGCAGTTCTATCAGGCCTCACTGACTGCCAGTGACATCGATAAGCTGGTACGATTCGAAGTGTTAAGTTACAGCAAGCAGCGCCAATCACCGCTCCGCGGCGTGAAACGTCGAAGTGGATCTAAGGTTAATTGGGATTTACTCGAACGGAGGATCGCTTCAAACGAGAAAGCCTATCAGCGTCAAATTATTAAACGAAAGATTGATGAGCTGGTTGGTTATTACGTTCAGTGTCGCGAAGCTCGGGACCTTCCGTCGATTCCTGGAGCAGTGATTATCTCCTCTGACGAAATTCTCAGTTTTGAACCGATCGAACAATCATCAAATATGGGTACCCTTAAAGTACCAGAGCGTGAAGGCGCGCTGCGTGCTATCGATGGCCAGCATCGTCTGTTGGCTATGCATGCCGACATTGGTCAATTTGGCGATGAAAAATTTACCGTACCTGCTGTGATTTTCGATCGGTTGCCTGAAGATCATATTGTGCAGATGTTCGTTACGATTAATGCCAAGCATACGCGACTTAACCCTTCCCACTTAGTGTCGTTATCAGGTCGGCAGCTTTATCGAGATGAGAATTTAGCAGTAGCCCACGACATTGTTCGCACTTTGAGTGACCAAGCGGATTCACCATTATGCGGTGATATTAAGTTGCTTGGTGTTGGTAAGGGGCGAGTTGCGCAGGCGCCGTTGGCGAAGGAGATTAAAAGACTTTTAGCAGAAGATTCTTTTGGAGGACCACGCAAGTCAGCGGCCTTCCGTAACGATGCAAGGCGTTTCTTTCTTAATTACTTTAGGCGGGTTGCTCAAGTTTTCGGCGCGGCTTGGAATGGCCGGAAGTATAGCATCAAGTCCGTTACTGCTCTTCGTGGTTTCATTCGTGTTGTGCCCTCCGTTATTAGCCGGCTAGACCAGGAGCATGCTGATAGAACTGACTTTCGAGCGATTGGGCGCGTTATTGCTCCTTGGGGACTAAGGATCGGTGATGTGCGATTTGAGACCGACGGCCCCTGGAAGCATTCCCATACGACAGTAGAATCATTGGCAACCGAGTTGCGTTTAGCACTGCAGTATCCGGAAGGTACCGACATGTAAAATGTCTTAACGGGGCGAACGAAGTGCCCCGATCACATTTCGACGAACCCCATCAAATTACGATACGGCAGAATCAGTTCAAGAATAGAGCTAGCTGATTACGTTAGGCCATACCAGCAAAAAACTCGGTAAAGCTATTGATGGCGCGTTCCGTTACGGCTGGATTCGGCTCGAGTGACCATTCGCCTACTTCACGACTGCCTCCCAATACAATGCCATCTGAGCGAGGCAGCATATACAGTGGACCTCCTAGCATGACCATATAGTTGATTTCTGGTTGCGGTAACAACAGAGTGAGTTGCCCTTTGGCCGGCTGCAGTTCTTCATCTCCGAACAAGTTTTTAGAGCCTAGGCCCGTGCAATTCACAATGACCGGTTCGTCCAGTGTAAGAATTTGGTCTATGTTTTCGAACTCAGTGACTATTACCTGTCCTCCCGCGAGCCTATAGTCTCGCATGAGCGCATTTAGATACACTGCTGGCTCGAACTGCATCGTCCAACGTCTTCGAACATAAGCCCTTGGAAACGGATGCTGTTGAGGTTCGAGTTGTGTGCTCTCTGGATAGAGATCGGCGATTCGCTGGCTCAGACTTGTTTGCTGCGCTTCCGGATTCGGCGGTTCGTCTGACACAGCATAAGCTGGTGTCCAGTGCACACCATAATCCTGTCCCAAGTATTCCTGGAAATACTGGTAAGACAAACGGGAGGCTTTAACGACAAGATCGGCAAATTCTGGAGTCGTATGATCACGTTGTGAAGAACCCGTTGGTCCGAACCATGCAGCGGACATGTTGGATGTCGTACGAGGTGGCAGATCCTTCGCGTAAATCGTTACCTCGTATCCTTGTCGTTGCAACAGTCTAGCCGTCGAAAGCCCGACGACGCCTGCTCCAAGAACAGCGTACTTCTTTTGACCGGTACGCCGCGCTTCTTCCACTGCTAGGTGCGCCGTGCCCCACGATAAGGACATGCCGCTTCCACCGTGTCCATAGTTGTGAATAACGGTCTTCTCTCCAACTGTTTCTGACTTCAGCACAAAACCTGATTGTCGCACTGGGCGAAGTCCGATCGTTGTGCGAATAATTCGGTCGGATGAAACCTTCACCTTCGCCAAGCCGGAATCGTTCTTAGTAGTGCCGTTAGCCCCGAACTGTGATGAACAGCGTGAAGCGAGACCCGCGCCGATCGCAGCGATACCGGCCGTTTTCAACCACATCCGTCTATTGAGTGATACGCTCATCGTGTTTCCTTTGTTTTAGTCTTTACAACGATAACTGGAGTGGAGCAACTCAGCGCAATGTTCAGCTAATATCGACAAGCTCGATGAGCATTGTGATCGGAAGGAGTGACGAGGTCAAGTGAGAGCCCTGTTCAGATTGTTGTGCACTATTTTCTTGGTAATGTCGCATATTGAGTTCGCACTGCTTTCTGCATCTGCGCAATCTCTTAGCCAGAACCCATCTCCAATGGTAGAGAGTACACGGCCGCACCTTCGCATTGATCCCCCTGTGGCAGATGGGAACCGAGAAGCCTTGACGGTCGGTACGCTCTTTGTACCTGGAAATTTTGGCGGCTCTGAACTTGTCCCGATCGTGGTGCAATTCCATGGCGCTTTCTGGCTAGGTGAGCATTATGTGTCAACCTTGATACCGGAAGCTGTACTTGTCTCAGTGCAGTTGGGTTCTGGATCACGCGTTTACAACGATGTTTTTGAGAACCCCAAAGTTTTTACCACAATGATTAAGGAAGTTAATCAAGCTCTAGCTTGGATCACGGATGGGTATTCTAGAGGCGGCAGAATTCTCCTTAGTTCTTTTAGTGCGGGTTATGGAGCTACACGAGCGATTCTTAGGAATCCTGAACATTACGACCGAGTTGACGGAATCCTGTTGGCAGATGGACTTCACGCTTCCTACGTGGACGGTTCATCGCCGCCTCGTCTAGGTGAAGTGGCACCTAAAGTTATTCCTGAAGATCTCGACGTGTTCGTGCGATTTGCTCGAGATGCTGCCTCAGGACAAAAACGTATGTGGGTGACTCATTCTGAAGTTTTTCCTGGCACCTATGCCAGTACGACCGAGACGGCCGACTATCTCTTGGGGCAACTTGACTTGAGCCGCACAGCGGTACTTGTCGAAGGTCCGCATGGAATGCAGCAGTTGAGTAAGGTACAGCAAAATGGATTTTATCTTGACGGCTTTGCTGGTAATTCAGCCCCAGATCATCTTGATCATTCGTTTGCGCTCGGTGAATGGTTGCTCCGAGCTCGTTCGTGGCTACGGAGTCGCAGATAATCCTGAGATAAACGTTTAGCGTTGAAATAGTCTCGCGATTGGAACACCTGCAGTTGGAGTCAGCGTATGAAAATCAAGTCCGAGGAAACGGGTCAGGGTCGCAGCGACTTGGTTTTGCATGATGGGTTCGTGGTCGCGCCACTCTCCGCGTAGGTCCACGGTTGGACTAACGAACGCCATCCAGATGTTTTCGGCACCGGGAATATCACTGCCATGACCTATCCAATCTTCTGGTGTGTTACCCCGTCCGTGATCGACGGTGATGATAATTGCAGTTGTGTCACGGTACTGATCATGTGATTGTAGAAAATTCCACAATTCTTCGAAGTAGGAATCAGTGCGATGTAAAGTATCGAGCACGCGGTCGTAACGTCTGTCGTGTGCCCAGTCGTCTGTTTCACCAAGCGCCAGATACAACACTTTTGGGTGGTAGGTGGCCAGGTGTGCCATACCAAAGCGAAACGTGTAGAAGTCGTGCCGCACCGTGTCCCATGGCGTTTTGGTTTCAAATTGTTGTCGATTTAACGCCTGTAAGGCCTCCTCTGGATGCTCGTAGGGCTCAAAACCAGCATTGACTGTAACTGAGCCCTCTCTCTGGGAGACAATCCAGTTGAAGGTTTCCCAAGAGGCAAACGTTGCGACTTGTGTATTCGTTAGGGCTAGAGAGTCCTTAAGGAACTCAAGTACTGTGGGAAACGGATAGTGGCGGTTGTCGTTGCTTGTGATGAGGTCGTCGTGCGACTCGCCTGTTAAGATTTCCGCGTAGCCAGGGTACGAAAACAATTGTGTATTGCTGACTTTTACGCTGCTTCCAAGTTCACGATTTCCGGCGATAGACCCGTAGTCTCGCATGAGCGTAGTCCAAAAAAACGGCATGAGCTTTCCTCGCCGTTCTTTGGCCGTTGGAGCCCAGTATCGACGATAGGATACCGTTGATTCGACTGGGGTATTTCCCGATGTAGATTGAAGTATCTCAAGGTCAAGCCCGCCAAAAATTTCTTGTGTGCGTGCGCCGTCCAGTGTTACGAGAATCACATTGTCGATCTGGGTTGTCTGCGCTCCCAGTTGGTTAATACCAAAACCAGACACGATAAGAATTGCAAAGATGCATTTCGGCAGGTGAAGTCGTTTTCTGGATGAACAATAATTCGATATAGGCATTTTGACTGGGTTGTGGCTAACGACGATTCAGTTACTTATCAGGAAGACTGCGACCATATAATAAACTGCTCGCCTGCTAAACTGGCAGCAGCATTTTTAAGGACCGAATCTTACTACAGGAAGGTGACAAGAGTACAGACTATGGAAGGTTGGCACGGTTGGGACGCTTACGCGCCGTTCTACGACTGGGAGAATGCGCAAACTCTGGGCCGTAAGGATATTGCTTTTTGGTGTCAGTTGGCCCGCAGGGTGAGTGGTCCAATCCTTGAACTTGGTTGCGGAACGGGCAGAGTTTCGGCTCCCGTTGCTCGGGTTGCTAAATCACTTGTGGCAATTGATCGTTCGGAAGCCATGCTTGACCGAGCACACATTCGACTACGCAGATCTCGTGTAAGGTCACGGGTGAAATTGTTGCGTGGCGATATTCGATTACTCCCTTTTCGCCGACGCGCGAAATTTGACCTTGTCATGGCGCCGTATGGGATTCTCCAGTCACTTGTTCGTGAAGCAGACCTGACTGCAACATTATCAGCGGTGGCGCGTGTTACTAAGAAGGGAAGCCGGTTTGGTGTTGACCTTGTGCCGGATTTACTTCGATGGGATGAATACAAGCGGCACGTAGCGTTGCGTGGGCAGCAACGCGCTCGCGGCTCACATTTAACCTTGATTGAGTCGGTTCGACAAGACCGTGCTCGCCACCTTACGATTTTTGATCAAGAGTATGTAGAGCGAAAGGGTTCGCATCGAACGACACACCGTTTTTCGCTCACTTTTAGGACATTATCGATACGTCAAATTACGAGGCGATTGGAACGAGCTGGGTTCCACGTCGAAGCAGTTCTTGGTGACTATTCTGGCTCAGAGTGGAATTCAAGTGCCGAGGTTTGGGTGGTTTTGGCGAAGCGTTTGTAGTCACTTAATGATAGCGAAATGGACTGTTTAGTGTATGTGGAACCAGGTCTGGTTGGTTGGGATGCCTCTATGCTAAACTTTCTTCACTTTTCTGCGGATTATTACAGAGGAGTCCTGCCATGTCTGGCCATTCTAAGTGGTCTTCTATAAAACATAAAAAAGGTGCCGCCGACGCAAAGCGCGGAAAGGTCTTCACGAGAATCATCAAGGAATTAACTGTTGCTGCCAGAGTTGGCGGTGGAGATCCTGATAGTAATCCCCGACTGCGTACTGTTGTGGCTGACGCCAAAGCCGCGAATATGCCGGCTGACAACATTAAGAGAGCGATCAGGCGTGGCACTGGCGAGGAGCCCGGGGTTTCGTATGAAGAGGCAACGTATGAAGGGTATGGGCCTGGTGGTGCTGCGCTCATGCTGGAGACCCTCACAGATAATAAAAACCGCACGGTGAGTGAGATTCGACACCTTCTCTCCAAGCACGGTGGAAATCTTGGTGAGACGAACAGTGTTGCTTGGATGTTTACTAAACAGGGATACATTTTGATCGAAAAGAGTAAGGTTGACGAGGATGACTTAATGGGCGTTGCTTTGGAGACGGGTGCTGATGACGTAAGGGATGACCAAGATAATTGGGAAGTGCTCACTTCGCCAGAGGATTTTCATCGGGTTCTGGAGGCCGTAAAGGGGCTTGGCGTTGAAACATTAATGGCTGAAGTGGCCATGCTGCCCCAGAACTATATTAATCTTGAGGGAAAAGTAGCTCAGCAGATGCTGAAATTAATGGGTTTACTTGAGGACCATGATGATGTGCAGCACGTGTGGTCCAATTTCAACGTTGAGGAAAAGGAGATCGAGGCTTCGTTAATGTGAAAATTTTTGGCATTGATCCAGGGTCCAAGCGTACGGGCTATGGCTGTATCGAGTACACGAATAGCCGTTACGAGTTGATTGTTTCCGGTGCGATTTCTGTGCCTTCCGGTAACACGTTTCCACAACGACTTCGGCTGATTCATGATGAACTAACTCAGTTGCTTGCCACATGCCATCCAGATTGCGTGGCTATTGAGGATTTGTTCCACGCCAAGAATGCACGTAGCGCGCTTAAGCTTGGCCATGTACGTGGCGTGGCCATCTTGGCAGCAGTAGAGGCTGACCTTCCAGTTTTAGAGTACACGCCGACGCAAATCAAGCGTGCTATTGTTGGATATGGACGTGCAGAGAAGCAACAAGTACAGGAAATGATAAAAATATTACTTGGTCTTGACTCAATCCCGACACCTCACGACGCGGCTGATGCTCTAGCAGTTGCTCTCTGTCATGGGCACAGCATGGGACCGATGTCTTCTGAAGGTGTCCCGTCATCCATGGCGAAGTCGTCTCTCACAAGTTGGCGACGCTACCGACCAGAAATCGAGGCTCGAAAGAGGGATCGATGATTGCAGCCCTGACTGGTCGGTTGCTTGAAAAACGACCAAATCGTATCGTGCTGGATGTGCATGGAGTTGGTTATGAGGTGCATGTTCCGCTTTCTACCTTCTATCAGATGTCGGAATTAGGTGATGAGATTACATTGCAGATCCATACCCACGTGCGTGAGGAGACTCTAGCCTTGTTCGGCTTCTCAAGTGATTTAGAGTTGGTAGTGTTTGAACACCTCATCAGTGTCAGTGGTATTGGACCACGTCTGGCGTTGACCGCCTTATCAGGTCTTGAGCCACCGGTCCTTGTTCGGGCAGTGCGTAACGGTGATATTGCGAGTCTTATGGGTATACCAGGGGTCGGTAAAAAAACTGCAGAACGTTTGGTGTTGGAATTGAAGGACCGGTTGCCTGTTTCTGAGTCTGTCAGCCAACCTGGCGAGGTCGCGTCTACAGGCACTGATGACCTGCGGGGTGACGTGCTGTCCGCTCTACTAAACCTAGGGTATCATCGGCCTCTAGCAGAGAAAGCGATCAGTGTATCTTTAGAGGCAGGCGAGATCGAATCGTTCGAACATGCTCTCAGACAAGCATTGCGAGAATTATCTCGTTGACATCAGTTGCTTTGTTTCAGATTTCTGACTTATGACGGATTCTACGAGGGTCGTTACATCGGCACGTGTTGAAGAAGATGCACATTATGAAGTGGGTCTTCGCCCGCGTTCACTTGACGAGTATATTGGTCAAGATCGTTTACGTGAGAACCTCGATGTTTCAATTAAGGCGGCCCGGCAACGCAACGATGCTGTAGACCACGTGCTGTTATACGGTCCTCCTGGTCTAGGTAAAACAACGCTGGCCTATGTTATTGGTCATGAACTGGGTGTTAGTGTCACTGCTACGTCTGGTCCGGTTTTGGAAAAGCCAGGCGACCTAGCAGGGATTCTAACTAATCTCCAAGAACGTGACGTCCTGTTTATTGATGAGATCCATCGTATGAATCCTGCAATCGAAGAGATTCTTTATCCTGCAATGGAGGATTACAAACTCGACATTATGATCGGGCAGGGACCGAGTGCCCGTTCGGTTAAACTGGACGTTAAAAAATTCACGTTGATAGGAGCGACCACGCGCGCTGGTTTGTTAACTGCCCCTTTGCGCGCAAGGTTTGGTATTGTCCACCGACTAGATTTTTATGTCGAGAAAGATCTGTTAGAAATCGTGCGACGTTCCGCTGGTATTCTGGATGTATCAATTGCGGACGAAGCAGCGATTGAAATCGCGCGACGGTCAAGAGGCACACCACGCGTGGCCAACCGTCTCTTGAGGCGGGTCCGGGACTATGCACAGGTCAGGGCTGACGGCACGGTCTCGAAGGAGATTGCTGAAGCTGCTTTAAAACTACTTGAGATCGATGAGCGCGGTTTTGATGAATCCGATCGGCGGCTACTTCAAGCCATTATCGAGAAGTTTAATGGTGGGCCGGTTGGCCTGAATAGCCTCGCGGCTGCGATAAGTGAAGAGAAGGATGCAATTGAGGATATTTATGAACCATTCTTAATTCAAATAGGTTTTCTAGATCGCACGCCTCGTGGACGTGTAGCCACCTCGAAAGCTTACGCGTATTTCGGGCTCGAAGAACCTAGCAAGGGATCACGATTGTGGTAAAACGTTTTATTAAGGGTAACTCCATGCAGCGTAAGGACGGTCCTATGCTGAGACCGGTTAAAATTGCGTCACTCGCGACATATGTGCCGCCGCGAGTAATGACAAACCATGACCTATCAAAATTAGTTGACACTTCAGACGAGTGGATCCAGCAACGGACCGGGATTCGGGAGCGACACGTTGCTGATGCGGGGGTCGGCACTTCTGATCTAGCGAAGGAAGCCTCCGAACAAGCAATTAAGCAGGCCAACCTAACTCCGCTCGATCTCGATTTAATCATAGTGGGTACAACCACGCCTGACATGTCATTTCCTAACACAGCGTGTCTGCTACAGGCGAAGCTTGGTGCAAACAACGCTTGGGGTTTTGATTTAGGTGCAGCTTGTTCTGGTTTCACTTATGCATTGACTACTGCGTGTCAAATGGTCTCAACTGGATCTCATACTCACGCGCTTGTGGTTGGAGCAGACGTGATGTCGAGCATACTTGATTACAAGGATCGTACAACCTGTGTGCTGTTCGGTGACGGGGCGGGGGCTGTCGTTGTCTCACCGGCCGACGAAGATCAAACCGGTATAATTGATTTCGTTCATGAAATTGATGGTACGGGTGGTCCAGCGCTATGCCTTCCAGCAGGTGGTAGTCTCAGGCCAGCTTCCCACGAAACCGTCGACCAAAGACTTCATTATGTGCATCAAGATGGCCAGACTGTTTTCAGGTTTGCTGTACGTAAAACAGTAGAAATCTGTAAGCGTTTGCTTGAGCGTAATAACCTAGATGTTAGCGAACTAGACTTGTTCGTCTCACACCAGGCCAATCGGCGCATCATATTGTCAGCTGCTGAGAGGTTAAAACTGGATGTCGATAAAGTGGTAATTAATGTAGAACACTATGGCAACACGACTGCTGGCACGATTCCACTCGCACTAGATGATGCTGTAAAAGACGGGCGTCTTAAGAAAGGCAATCTAGTGTTACTCACATCTGTGGGGGCAGGTTTTACGGTCGGATCGGTTTTGCTGCGTTGGTCTTACTAGGCTGATATAACCCGCGGCACCTTCGTGGCCTTTCTAGTTAATAACACTAGGATCCCAGTAAGAATATAGAACATTAATGAGTTCCTTGCATGTGATATTAGGAGTGCTCGGCACGCATGAAGGTTGACGATTTTGAGTTTAAATTGCCGCACGCCCTGATTGCCCAGGCTCCTAGTCAGACTCGCGATCAAGCTCGACTATTAGTGCTCGATCGAGCTAAAGGAATTTCAACGCATACAACGGTTTCTTTACTTGCTGACTATTTTCAGTCAGGTGATGTGCTCGTGCTGAACAACACAAAAGTTTTTCCCGCACGCCTTTATGGTCATCGAATTCCAAGTGGAGGCTCAGTGGAATGCTTATTAATGCAGGAGATCAATCCAGAGCACTGGGATGCTCTTGTCCATCCTGGACAGAAATTAGGAGTCGGTGAAAAGATATTGTTCGAAGGTCATGGACGGCAACTGTTTGGTGAGGTGGTGAGTCGTTCAGCATTTGGTCGACGGGTCGTGCGTTTGTGGTCAGACGAAGGTGACTCTTGGGAAGCCATTAATGTCATTGGGCATATTCCACTTCCCCCTTACATTAAGCGACCCGATGATCAACGAGATCGTGATCGGTATCAGACTGTGTATGCTCAAACACGGGGATCGGTGGCAGCCCCCACAGCTGGATTACACTTTACTACTGGATTGTTTGAGTCACTTGCTAGGCGAAATGTAATTCGTGCAGAGCTGACATTGCATGTAGGCTATGGAACATTTAAACCATTGCGAACTGACTGTGTAGAGGACCATGTGATTGATGCTGAGTCGTTCGAAATTTCTGACGAAACAGCCCATGTTGTTAATCGGGCGCTTGATGAGAATCGACGCGTCATTGCGGTTGGTACGACCACAACTCGCGCTCTCGAAACATCTGTACGGCACGGTGGTGGCCGCATAGTGCCTGGTAAGGCCGTATCAGATCTATTTATTTATCCTGGATTTTCGTTTTCTGCTGTCAGTGGAATCATGACAAATTTTCACTTACCGAAATCATCTCTCTTGATGCTTGTTTCTGCATTTGCTGGTCGAGATTGTCTGTTGGCAGCTTATGATGAAGCAGTTCGTATGAACTATCGTTTTTACAGTTATGGTGATGCCATGTTAATTGTCTAGGGGGGAACCAATGACCTTTCCCTATGAAGAGTTCGACGTTTCTGATGTTCACACGTATGCCTTAAAGTCGCGTCATAGTAAGGCACGGTTTAGCGATTTTGCGCGTCCCTATGAGCCCGGGTCTGGAGTGACTGGGCTATTGGACAGTCTGCCAAACATCTTAGCTTCCGCTGATTTTATTGAGGTTGTCAAAACGCTGAAACGTACGCAGGAAGCTGAGGATGGCATTGTCTGGGGTTTAGGGGCTCACATTGTGAAGACCGGGCTTTCACCGGTAATCATCGATCTCATGGAGCGTGGTTTCGTATCGGCGATCGCAACTAATGGAGCTGGCATGATTCACGACTTTGAAGTGGCCATCGCAGGAGCAACCTCGGAAGAAGTTGACGAGTCGCTTGATTCAGGACAATTTGGCATGGCCGACGAAACTGGACGTGTCCTGAATGAGGAAATTACGAAAGGTGTAAAAAGCGGGCTAGGTATTGGTCAGGCTGTAGGCGAGTACCTGCTTAACCTGCATCCCCCATTTGAACGGGTTAGTATTTTTGCGAGTGCTGCTCGACTTAACATACCAGTGACGGTTCACGTAGCGGTCGGCACCGACGTGATTCACATGCATCCTGCAGCATCTGGAGAAGCGCTTGGAGAAGGTAGTCTGAGAGATTTTTATTACTTTGTCTCGTCGGTGTCGAGGCTTGCAAATGGTGTCTACTTAAATTGTGGTTCGGCTGTTCTTTTACCAGAAGTGTTTTTAAAGGCGGTGTCGCTAGTGCGGAATCGTGGAGTCTCGCTCGAGAATCTTACTACGGTAAATTTGGATTTCTTAAGACAGTATCGACCACAGGCAAACGTAGTAAGAAGACCAACTTCTGCTAGTGGACGAGGAATTTCACTGGTCGGGCATCATGAAATCCTCGTGCCGTTATTAGCAGCCGCCTTGATCGAGTCTGTGACCTAAATATAGAAACCTAAGAATCTGAAGCTGCCATTCTCTAGGCTATAATGATGGATTGCAGTGCGTATTGAAGCGATGTTTCTGGTTGACAGTATTTGCCGGTGTAGCTCAGCTGGTTAGAGCACGCGGCTCATATCCGCGTTGTCCGGGGTTCAAGTCCCTGCACCGGCACCATTCGTTATGATTCGAGAGTCTGCGGGGTAGACTGGGTATCTGTCGATATCTGGAGTCATTCCGTTTCGGTGACTATACAGTCCAAATCGGCTGTCCCTTGTTAATCGTGAGGTCATGCCATCTATTCTCGAACGTGTTGGACAGACGATAAGTCGTCACAATTTGATTCCTCAAGGTGGACGAGTGATTGTCGCTGTGTCCGGAGGATCGGATTCTGTAGCATTGCTCCACTTGCTTGAACAGTTATCTGGCCCAGAGACATTTGAACTTGCTGGTGTAGTTCATTTGAATCACCAATTACGTGAAGGGCTCTCTGATGAAGATGAGCAATTTTGTCGAAGACTGGCATCGAGACTGGAACGACCAATTTATGTCGAGCACGTTGACATTCGAGCGCGTGCGCACACTTTGCAGACATCGATAGAAGATGCTGCGAGGACTGCAAGATTCGACTTTTTTCGTCGGGTAGCGGCCGAAGTTGGCGTTGACCGGGTTGCGGTAGGACATACACGAGACGACCAAGCGGAAACTTTCTTACTACGTGTGATTCGAGGTGCCGGCACCCGTGGCTTATCAAGCATATATCCACGTTTTGGCTTAATCGTGAGACCCTTGCTCGACTTAACTCGAGCAGAACTTCGAGTGTTTCTTGCGAATGAAGAAATTTCATATAGGGAAGATGAGTCAAATCGAGACGTGACGATTCCTAGGAATCGCATCCGGCACGAGTTGATTCCCTACCTACGGGAAAAGTTTTCAGCCGGCATTGTTGACATTTTGGCGAGGGAGGCATCCATTGCACATGATGATGCCGATTGGCTTGATTCAGCGGCTAATATTTCGGCACAATCAATTATTTCGTTAGAGGGAGAAAATCTGCACGTTCATGTAAAGGGTCTAGTAGGGCTTCCTGACGCTATCAAGAATCGCGTTGTTTTAGTAGCCATGCGGCGACTAGCTGGAAGAGGGTTTATTGGATACGATCATGTCGAGACCTTTATGCAAATAGTGAAGGGTGAGATTACGAAAGCTTCTTTTCCTGGACACAGTGCAGTGCGGGTTTCCGATGAGGTCGTTCTCTCACCACGAACCCACCGTTTGGCTGAGTCTGATGACTGGCTCTCTTGGGGAGACGATTTACCAGTTCCAGGTGTGGTGAAATATATTCAGGCTGGCATTGAAATTTCAGCTGCTCCCGTAAATCGAGCTTCGATCCCCGATCTTTCAGTGCTAAAAAGTTGTGGTGAACAGGTTTTCGTGGATGCAACGAACCTTAAGGGTGCATTAATGGTTCGAAACCGTAGACCTGGTGACGTATTTCAGCCACTTGGGCTGCATGGTCACAAGAAACTCCAGGACTTCTTTGTTGACCGGAAGATTGGACGAGATCAGAGACATTTAGTGCCCATAGTTGTTGATGAGCGTGACCGAATTATTTGGGTAGCAGGCCACACGATTGAAAATGATTTTAGGGTCACTGAGGACACACTGTCCGTGATAGTCTTGAGACTGAAGGAGTTAGGAGAATCAGCTTGAAACCATCGCTTAAGAATTTGTTGTTTTGGATGGCACTTGTTGTCGTTGGTGTCTTGATCTGGAATTTTTCAACTAATTTCCAGGCAGGCGACCGCACAGAGGTTTTTAGTGAATTTATTGCACTCGTCGATCAAGGTCAGATTGATGAAGTCACGATAATGGGTAACGAAATTTCTGGCACGACAAGAGACGGAGTGCGGTTTCGAACCTATGCTCCTCCCCAGTATGAGGGCTTGGCTAATACATTGTTGGAACGTGGCATAAGGGTTACCGCCAAAGAAGCGACTTCGAGTCCATGGGCTACATTGCTGTACTCCTGGGCACCCGTTCTTCTCATTATTGGATTCTGGATTTTCTTCATGCGCCAGATGCAAAGTGGGGGGAACAAGGCGTTATCGTTTGGTAAGAGTAAGGCGAAATTGTCTACTGGTACGCAGAAAGTAGTTACTTTTAAGGATGTGGCTGGTGTCGACGAAGCGAAGGAAGAGCTCCAGGAAATTATAGAATTTCTAAGAGAGCCCCAAAAATTCCAGCGATTGGGTGGTCGCATTCCTACAGGTGTGTTGTTGGTAGGGGCGCCTGGTACAGGAAAAACACTGCTAGCTCGGGCAGTCGCTGGTGAAGCGAACGTCCCATTTTTTTCAATTAGTGGATCTGATTTTGTTGAAATGTTTGTCGGTGTCGGTGCTTCGCGAGTGCGAGATCTGTTTGAGCAAGGGAAGAAAAATGCACCCTGTATCGTCTTTGTTGATGAGATAGATGCCGTTGGGAGACATCGCGGAGCTGGCCTAGGTGGTGGGCATGATGAACGAGAACAAACATTGAATCAATTGTTGGTCGAGATGGACGGTTTTGAGTCGAATGAAGGTGTCATCCTCGTGGCAGCTACGAACCGACCAGACGTTCTTGACCCGGCACTTCTTCGACCAGGTCGTTTTGATCGTCGTATCGTTGTCAATCGACCCGATGTGAAAGGGCGTGAGGGTGTGTTAGGCGTACACACCAAGAAGATCCCTCTAGCTGACGATGTTAACGTAACCGTTGTTGCTAGGGGAACAGTGGGGTTTTCTGGAGCTGACCTTGCTAATTTGGTGAACGAAGCGGCGCTCAACGCGGCACGCTACAATCGCAAGGCCGTCCAAATGACGGACTTTGAGTTCGCGAAGGACAAAGTGCTCATGGGGGCGGAACGGCGTTCCATGATCATAAGTGATGACGAAAAGAAGGTTACGGCTATTCACGAAGCGGGGCATGCACTCCTAACAGTGTTACTGCCGCATGCTGATCCTATTCACAAGGTTACGATTATTCCTCGCGGTATGGCGCTCGGAGTGACGCAGCAGTTACCTGAGGCTGATAAGCACAATTATTCGCGTGAATACCTTGACGATCAGATTTCTATACTGCTCGGTGGGCGAATTGCTGAGGAACTTACAAACGAGAATGTCACGACTGGAGCTGGCAATGATCTCGATCGCGCTACGGATCTAGCGCGGAAGATGGTTTGCGAATGGGGCATGAGTGATGCCATAGGCCCACTGACTTTTGGTAAAAAAGAAGAGCAGATTTTTCTCGGGCGAGAAATCGCTCAGCACCAGGATTACAGCGAGCAAACGGCGATTTGTATCGATGAAGAGATTAAGCGTGTAGTAATGGACAATTACAAGCGGTCGCGCTCAATACTTGAAGAGAATCGGGCGATTCTGGTGCAGATGGCAGAAGAATTGCTTATTCGTGAAGTACTCGACGGCGAACAGGTGAAGCGGATTGTGTCTGGTTTGCCATTGGATGAAAATCGATCGTCGACTAATCCTACGGCAGCATCTACCTCCGCTGGTGGTACTGAAGATAAAGAAGAACAACCCTCAACTGCACCACAAATACCACCTCTCAATAAGCCATTGCCGCAAGAATAATGGACCCGACTGTCGCGTTATGACGGTCTTCGAGTCGGACCTTGTGAGTCGGGATTAATTTAGGATAGAAAATACGCGCCATCGTGGTTCCTCGAAAAATCTACGACGTACCTCTTCCTCATGGTCGGATGCTCCGCTTGGGCGTCCAAACGTATGTCATGGGAATCATAAATGTAACACCAGATTCTTTTGCGAGTGATGGAAGCAGGGTTGATCACTTGCATGCCATAGAAACGGCCTGTGCTATGGAAGCGGAAGGGGCCGATTTACTTGACATTGGCGGCGAGTCGACTAGACCAGGTGCGATGCCGGTTGATGCAAGCGAGGAGCTAAGCCGGATTCAGCCGGTTCTTGAAGCAGTGATTGATAAAGTGAAGATTCCGGTGTCGGTGGATACTTACAAGGCTGAGGTGGCGAAATCGGCAATCCAACTTGGAGCTACTCTCATCAATGATGTTAGTGGGCTAGAGCATGACCCTAGTCTTGCGGAGGTAGTGGCGGAACATAAGGCAGGGTTGGTTCTTGCACACACCCGAGGTCGCTCTCGGGCCATGTATCGTGAAGCAACTTATACGTCACTAGCGCGCGAGATTGGCAATGAATTAGCAACGAGTCTCCAATGTGCTTTAACAGCGGGTGTAGCGCGCGAAGCAATTATTTTGGATCCCGGTATTGGTTTTGCAAAGAAAGAAGCCCACAGCTTTGCAGCCTTGGCCCAACTCGACCGCCTGCAAAAACTGGACCGCCCTCTTTTGGTTGGACCATCACGGAAGTCATTCATGGCATCAACATTAGGTGGCAAGTCACCTTCGCAACGAGAGTGGGGTACATCTGCAGCGATTGCTGCGGCGGTCATGATGGGAGCTCATATTGTAAGAGTGCATGGGGTTCGTGAAATGGTTGATGTGGTACGAGTTGTTGATCAGGTGCGTTCACATCGAAACAGTTTTTATAATAATGACAGTTCGTTGAGTGACAAGGCGACACTATAGAGGCGTAAGACTATGGTATCCATTATCGAACGACTCGCTGAATTTGTCAGTTGGGTTCCAACGAACTGGTGGTATCTGATTGATATCGTAGTCGTCATGTTTGTTCTCTATAAGCTTTTGAAGCTTATTGTACGACGTGCGGTAATCCGTTTTGGGCGAGCACCGTTTTTTCGCTACTTTACGAGAACTACCAGTGCTCAGGAAACTATCGAAGAAATTGTGGTTGCAACAACATTGCTCTCCGACGGTCATCGTGGTGCCATTATGGCTGTCGAGCGAGATGTGGGCTTACGGGGTTATATAGAGAGTGGTATCCGGCTGGATGCGGCTTTAACTTACGATTTACTCGTAACAATCTTTCAGTCCGGTTCTCCATTGCACGACGGCGCGGTGATTATACGGGAGGGCCGTTTAGCTGCAGCCGCCTGTTTTCTACCTCTAACGGTTAATCCTGATCTCGGTCGTGATCTCGGAACGCGGCACCGAGCCGCTATTGGCTTGACTGAAGAAAATGATGCGATCGCAGTGATTGTTTCTGAGGAGACTGGCCAAGTCTCATTAGCGCTGGCGGGGCAGATTGAACGTGATTTGAGTGCCGACGAATTGCGCGCTAGGCTTAAGTCGCTGGTGCTCACACGACGGGAATCCCCTTCGCGAAAGAGTAGTTGGCGGGTAAATGAACTATGAAAGTCTTACAGGACTTTTATTGATTGAGGTGAAAGCGATAGTCATTGGTCATCCAATCAAAGAGGGTTTACGGCTATAGTTTTCGTGGCTAAGTAGAGAAATGCAAGATCGACTATTTGGTACTGATGGAATTCGAGGTAGGGCTGGAAAGTTTCCTTTAGATGCGAAAACGATCTTTCGCTTGGGCGCAGCTCTCGTGCGAATGCTGCGTGCGTCCAAAGACAAGGAAACGCGGATAAGAATTGTGTCTGGACGTGATACTCGAGAGTCTGGTCTTTGGATCGAAGCTGCATTCGCGCATGGTGTGTCGAGTGAAGGTGCAACATTGGTCAGCATGGGTGTAGCTCCGACACCGGCAGTGGCCTTAACAGCGAAGCTCGATGATTTTGATGCAGGAGTTGTAGTATCCGCGTCACACAATTTCTATGAAGACAACGGGATTAAAGTGTTTTCGCGTGATGGTCTGAAACTACCTGAACACAAGGAGCGTGATCTTGAAGAACTTGTCGAGTCTGCTAACGACGAAGTAATTGAAAATAGTGAGAATGTCGTAACTGACACAAGTTTTCTTGAGGCTTACATCGCCCATGTTGGGCTTGTGCTGCCGAATGGGTTTGACTTTGGACAGACAAGGCTAGCAATAGACTGTGCGAATGGTGCCATGTATGATTTGGCTCCCCAACTGTTACGAAGTTTCGGCTTCGATGTTCTAGTCTCGGGGTGTGCGCCGAATGGCAAAAACATTAATACAGATTGTGGTTCAACTCATCCAACGACACTAGCAAAGTTTGTTGTCGAGCATCAATGTCACGTCGGCGTGGCTTTTGATGGTGATGGCGATCGCGCTCTGTTTGTCGATGCTCAAGGTTGCATCATTGATGGTGACGCCGTACTTTTTATTTGCGCTAAACGACTCAATGAAATTGGACAGTTGCCAGGTAATGCGATCGTAGCGACCGTGATGAGTAATGTGGGCCTTGAGCTGGGATTGCAGGGTTTGGGTGTCGATCTTGTAAGGTGTCAGGTGGGAGATCGATACGTGATGGAAGAAATGACCAAACATGGTATTGCTCTTGGCGGTGAACAGTCCGGACATATTATTTTTTCTGAATATCTTCAGACTGGAGACGGCCTGATAACACTGATGATGGTGTTACGTGCAATGGCTGAGAGTGGACGCAACTTGGCTGATTTGGCGGCCGATTTAGATGTTTATCCACAGGTTCTTGTTAATGTTCCGGTGCGTCGGAAAACCGATTTGCAAAGCGTGCCGGAAATCGCTGCCGTGATTCGAGACGTTGAACTTCGCCTGGCAGGTCAAGGACGTCTTCTTGTACGATATTCCGGCACTGAGCCATTACTTCGGATCATGGTCGAAGGTCGCAATCAGGCTGAGATTCAGGAATACTCAGATGAAATCGCTAGTGCCGTTAAGAGGTGTCTTCTATGACTTTGGGAGTAAGCTCTACAGTCCTGCTATGATCTGAGTGTTCGTGCATAGGATGATAATTGCCAGGTGTGGTCACCTGGCGTGACACATTCCGAATGAGATACCATGAAGTTAGAATCAGTCATTTTCTTGATTACTGGCACCTGCTTTGGACTAATTGTCGGTTGGGTGCTGGGTAGTCAGCAGTCCGTAACTCTTCAAACTACCAATATAGGTGAGCCGCGTGTGCAGGCCACCCCCAACGTTAACCAGCCGGCAGTAGAGCCACGTGTAGTTGATGAGCAACGGATACAGACATTAGTTTCGGCAGCTGAACAAAATTCGTCTGATCCTGCACCGAGAGTGACTCTTGGTAATTTGTATTTCGATGCAGAGCAATTTGAGGAAGCGGTGGAATGGTACGAGCAGGCGCTCGCACTAGACCCGCGTAACGTCAATGTGAGCACCGATCTTGGGGTGGGTTACTATTATACGGACCAGCCAGATCGTGCGATTGCACAGTTTGAGCACTCACTGGAGATTGACCCGGAGCATACGAAGACCATGTTAAACATGGGCATCGTAAAAGCCTTTGGTCAACAGGATCTGGAAGGTGCGGCGATGGTGTGGCGGCGATTAATCGAGGTTACGCCAGACAGTCCGGAAGGTCGTGCTGCCCAACAGGCCCTTGCCAGCTTGCAGTCAGCGCATCCAGATGCTGCCTTGGTGTCTGAGGAGAAACAACCCGGTGGAGTGCAGTAATATTTGTACTGCTCTCTGTGGAAAAGTGGAGCTAAATGTTGACTGGTTGGTTACGGGTTATTTTACCCATTATTGCCTTTTACCTGATCTGGCGTTTTGTCTCTGGCGTGATTGAAGGTGCAACTGGTAGATCGAAGGTGGCGAAACCAAAAGGTGTTTCTTTAGTGCAGGATCCTGTGTGCGGCATGTTTGTGGTTCGAGCACGAGCCGTCACAATTAAACGTGAGGGCACAGTTAAGTATTTTTGTTCCGATCAGTGCCGGCGAAAATATTTAGATCAATAAGTCTGAAGATCTTTACGGATTTCGACCACTGAGTTCGCCTTAAAAGAAGGGTGTTACGTGATGCAACCGGAAGAGCAAGTTCGGGCCAATATCGTTGAGGTCGGACGGCGTATTTATGAACGTGGCTATGTGGCTTCAAATGATGGCAACATCAGCGTTCGACTGGGTGAGGACCGCCTCTTAACAACACCGACAGGTGTGTCAAAAGGATTTATGACCCCAGATATGATGGTTACGACTGACCTGAAGGGTAATAAGCTCGCTGGTGAGCGTAATGCATCCTCTGAACTTTTAATGCATCTAGCAGTCTATGAACATCGACCGGATATTCAGGCGGTGGTTCACGCTCATCCGCCTGCAGCTACGGGATTCGCAGTTGCTGGTATTCCACTCGACCGCGCTGTATTGGCCGAAGTTGTTGTGACACTCGGTAGCATACCCATTGCGGATTATGGTACACCTTCTACCTCTGAATTGGCCGACGCTGTTCGGGATTACATCACAAAATATGACGGTTTGTTATTGGCGAATCATGGAGCTCTTACGATTGCTAGTGAGTTGTTTAAGGCATATTACCGAATGGAAACAATTGAACACTTTGCTCGGATTAGTCTCGTGGCACGGTTTTTGGGACGTGAGCGCCTGTTGTCGAGAGAGGAAGTAGATCGTTTACAGGGTTTGTTTGGTAGTTACGGTGTTGCGTCGAGGCCAGCAGAATTTTGTGCTGATGGCGCGGAAGCTGACGATGCGAATTGTCAAATAATACAGGCTCCATCATCTCCAGATGCTCGTTTGGTGCAAGATGAAACGAACTTAAAAACATCGAATGGGACAGGCAAGGAAAGCGAAATTCGTTTAACATACCGTGAGCTTACGGCTCTCATTGAAGATGCCGTTAAGGCGGTTAAGCCTTCTTAATAAAAGGGTTCTGTGTTGCGGTATCTGCGGTTCTTAATTAATCCGTATTGGTAGGGCACTTGGGAGGAATTCATGGGTGAAGCATTGGGGATGGTCGAAACCAAAGGGCTCGTTTCGATGATCGAGGCTGCGGATGCCATGGTAAAGGCCAGCAAAGTGACCCTGGTCGGTTGGGAGAAAATCGGTGCGGGATACGTCACTGCGATTGTGCGTGGTGACGTCGCTGCAGTGAAGGCCGCTACTGATGCGGGGGCAGCGGCTGCACGGAAAGTTGGCGAACTTGTGTCGGTTCACGTCATAGCTCGACCACACGCGAATCTTGAGGCCTCGTTTCCTATCGGAAAAATTAAGGGTAAAGCCTAGGTAACCACAAGGAAGGGTGCAGTTAGGCTCACTTGTAATGCTGAATATGTAAATTAGTGTAAAACCACAAAAGGAATCATGATACTTGCAAAAATTGTTGGCACTGTAGTTGCGACATGTAAAGACGAGCGACTAGTAAGTAATAAGTTGCTCTTGGCCCGTCCCGTCGATCCGAAAGGTAAAGAAGAGGGTAGGTATCTCGTGGCAATCGATACCGTTGATGCCGGTGTTGGAGAAACGGTTTTGATCGTTAGTGGTAGCTCAGCGCGAATGGCCACGGGCTTAAAGGATTCTCCGATTGATGCGTCTATCGTTGGTATTGTGGACACAGTCGAGGTTCAACCATAGTGCAACTTGCCAAGGTTATCGGAAACGTGGTCGCAACACGCAAGGATGAGCAGTTGATAGGGCACAAACTGCTCTTAATTCAACCAATCACGCCCGATCGTGTGGCCACTGGTCAATCTTTAGTCGCTGTCGATTCAGTTGGCGCTGGCGTGGGTGAAGAAGTATTTGTTGTGCGTGGACGAGAAGCTTCGTTTCCATTCCTCCCGATGCAGGTGCCGACCGATCTTAATATTGTAGGTATTGTTGATCACTGGTCGACCGATAACACGACCCGGTAATGGGGAACAAGATATAGCGACAATACATTATGCAACTAGCCCGGGTTCTTGGCCCGTTGGTTTCCACTCAAAAACAAAGCACCCTTATTGGCGCGAAGCTTCTACTTGTGCAACCGATCACTGCAGATGATCAACCGCAAGGTGTTGCGTTACTCGCTATTGATTCGGTTGGAACTGGTGTGGGTGAAAAGGTATTGATTGTGTCTGAAGGTCGTGCAGCCGGGCAAGCTATCAGTCAGCCCACGGCGCCTGTAGATGTTGCAATCGTTGGGATCGTTGATGAGGTGAATTCCTAAGCCACTCGTCAATAAATTAATCATCGTTGTAAATCCACAGAAGTTTTGTCGCTAGAATCAATACATGAAGTCTCGCGTCCTTGTCACTAACCGCATTCCGCCAGCTGTGCTTCAGTGCTTAGAGTCCGACTTAGAGATTGACTATCATGCAGAGCAAAAGGCTCTTTCTCGCGATCAGCTTCTCGATCGAGTGCGTGATAAACACGGTCTTCTGTGTGTTGTGACAGATACGATTGATTCAGGAATTATTAAAGCTGGTTCGCAACTTCGCGTTATCGCAAATATCGCTGTGGGTTATGACAATATCGATATTGTGACAGCCAAGAAACATGGCATTGTTGTAACAAATACCCCTGGGGTGTTGACTGAATCAGTCGCCGAACTAACTTGGGGACTCATACTAAACGTTACTCGACGCGTGGTTGAGGGAGACCGGCTTATACAATCCGGCGTATGGAAAGGCTGGGCCCTCGACTTTATGCTTGGCATGGAACTGTTTGGAAAACAGTTAGGTGTTGTTGGAGCGGGTCGAATCGGGCGTGCCGTGGCAGCGCGGGCATCAGTGTTTGGAATGAAGGTGGTGTTTGCAGCCCGGAAGGGAAGTAACGACATTACGGATAGGTCACAATTGACAAAATCTCTAAAGGATTCGTCAGTTATGCCACTCGATCGCCTATTAGCCACATCCGATGTTGTGTCGCTCCATGTGCCTATGACGTCAGAGACGCATCATTTAATTGATCGGGAGGCGCTAGTTAATATGAAACCATCCGCTTATTTAATTAACACGTCGCGTGGTCCCGTGGTTGATGAAGAAGCATTAGTCTTGGCGCTGCGGGAAGGACTAATCGCTGGTGCAGCACTCGACGTCTACGAACGAGAACCGATGGTGCATTCAGGATTGTTAGATCTATCAAATGTTGTCCTTTCACCTCATCTGGGCAGTGCCACCCATGAAACACGTACAGCGATGGCTGACTTAGCAGCTAGGAATCTCATGGAAGTAATATCTGGAAATTCGCCAATAACCCCTATCAATAGCTGAGACGTCACGAATTGTGATGCCGACGAAGAAATCAAAGCAAAGCTCGTTCAAGAATCGAAGTGCCTCTTTGTCTTCGACCGCGTCCCGTCCCAGGCCAGCACTGGTTGCACGGATCATGCGAATACTTGCGGGTGCCATTGAACGAATGGGGGTACCTGTTATGGAAAAACTTGCTGACGAACAAACATCCGATCCGTTTCAAGTGCTGATTGGAACAATGTTGTCCGCACAGACTAAAGACGCAGTGACACTTGCTGCTTCAACCCGTCTCTTCGAAGTTGCTGCTACACCGTTAGCGTTATCGAAGCTATCAATTCGACGAATTGAGCGGTTAATTTATCCCGTCAGCTTTTATCACGACAAGGCAAAACACCTTAAGGCTACTGCCGCAATCCTTTTAGGAAAATTTCATGGTGACGTACCATCGAATATGCCTGAGTTGCTGAGCCTACCCGGTGTCGGCCGGAAAACGGCCAACCTTGTTTTAATCTTGTCTTATCAAAGCTTGGACAACATTTGCGTAGATACACACGTTCATCGCATCAGTAATCGTCTTGGTTGGGTTTGTACAAGAAATCCAGAAGAGACTGAGAGCGCTCTTTACACTGCCTTGCAAAGGCGGTGGTGGCCATTTATTAATCGTTATCTAGTTACTTGGGGTCAGAATATTTGCAAACCAACCTACCCGCTCTGCCGGCACTGCGTGCTCGCAGATCTATGTCCGAAGCTGGGGGTGACACGGATGGGTAAGTGATGTAAGCCTTACGGAATACGGAGCGCTATTTCAGCAGTTTCACACGAGATTTATCGAAACCAAAGATCACAGTGCGACCGCTGATAATGATGGGCCGTTTAATCAATTTTGGGTTTTTCATCATTAAATCGATTGCTGCTTTTTTCGACTTCGGCAACGGCTGTTGCTTGAAAACTGGACTTCGCTGGCTCACGAAATCCAGAAACTGCACTGCACTCACGTGACGCTCAAGAAACGCACGAGTCGGTGGATCGCGTTCAATATCTCGCACCTCAAGGTCAAAACGTTTTTCTTCCAGAACACTTCTGGCGTTTCGGCAAGTCGTTCAACCAGGCTTCCAGAAGAACACAATCTTACGCATCGCTTCCTAGTCTACAATAAGCTATCTGATTGTATTGGATTTTGTTAATTAACCCTCAATTGAGTAATGCTAACGGTCAACGAAATCTTTTATTCCATTCAAGGCGAGTCGACGTTTACAGGACAGCCGTGTGTCTTTGTGCGCCTAACTGGATGTGACCTCAGATGTGTCTGGTGCGATACTCCATACGCGTTTCATGAGGGTCGGAAAATGTTGATTGAGGATGTGAAAAAGGAAGTTGAAAATTACCAATGTGGACTTGTTGAGCTCACGGGCGGGGAGCCTCTGTTGCAGGAAGACGTTTATGGTTTAATCGACTTACTACTTCAAGATGACGTCACCATCCTAGTGGAAACGGGTGGGCAGTTGAGTGTAGCCCGTCTTCCTGCGAAGGTGATAAAGGTGTTAGACGTCAAATGTCCAGCTAGTCGAGAGGAGAAAACGACGCACTGGGACAATTTTGAGCTGCTTACGAAACGCGATCAAGTGAAATTCGTCATCGCCGATCGTGCGGACTATGAGTACGCACGAGATACGCTAAAGCGCTTAGGACTGGCTTCCCGATGCGGAGCCATCCTGTTTTCGCCGGTTCATGATCATTTGGCACCACAGGTGTTGGCTGGTTGGGTTCTTGAAGATCGGTTGCCCGTTCGTGTCCAGCTCCAAGCGCACAAATACATTTGGGGCGCTGATGTTCGAGGTGTCTAGTTTATGGTGGCTAAAAGTGTAGTGCTGCTGAGTGGTGGACTTGATTCTTACACGACTGCAGCTATTGCAAGCCAACAGGGCTTTGCACTACATGCTCTAACCGTGAGATACGGCCAGATTCATCATCAGGAACTTGAAGCTGCAAAGAAGGTGGCGCATGAACTTAAGGTTGCTAAACATCTGGAGCTTGAGGTTGATCTATCTCGAATCGGTGGTTCGTCACTAACCGGTTCAGGGTCAGTTCCCAAAGCAAGACGTCTAGACGCGAATAACATCCCATCGACCTACGTGCCAGCCCGTAACACTGTCCTACTTGCATTAGCCTTAGCGTGGGCAGAAGTTTTGGCTGCCCGGGATATTTTTATTGGTGTTAATGCATTGGACTATTCGGGTTATCCGGATTGTCGTCCTGAATTCCTTACCGCGTTTGAACACCTCACTGCTGTTGCTACGAAAGCTGGCGTTCATGGTAACCGGACACGTATTCACGCCCCACTCATTAATCTAACGAAAGCTCAGATTATTCAGCGAGGTCTTGAGTTGGGGTTGGATTACGGTTTAACCCACAGTTGCTACGATCCGACAGAAGGTGGTCGGGCGTGTGGTCGTTGTGATAGTTGCATGCTACGTTTGCAGGGCTTTGTCGACGCAGGCGTTACAGATCCGTTAGAGATGTGACATTAGAGTCTTAGGTTATTGCAATCAACGAGTGAGGTTTTGTGACGGTGACTGAACGGCTCTATTACACCAGTGCAACAACAATCGAGTTTGATGCCAATGTGACCGAAGTTGATTTCAATAAAGATCGCTCGATCGTGACGCTTGATCGCACTGCCTTCTATCCGACATCAGGTGGACAACCCCACGATACCGGAATGCTCGGAGGCGTGGCCGTTGTGGACGTTATAGATCTAGATAACGGTACCGTCGGACATGTTATCAATGGGGCCGTCGCGATTGGACAAAAAGTCGACGGCCGGATTGACTGGGCGCGCCGGTTTGATCATATGCAACAGCACACTGGCCAGCACATATTGTCTGCTGCGTGTGATCGACTCCACAACGCTCGGACAGTTTCATTTCATCTTGGCCGGTCAGCTTCAACGATCGATCTCGATACTGAATTATCATCATCGAAGTTGGAAGCGGTAGAAGCGGAAGCTAATCGGATCGTGTGGGAAAACCGTCCCGTTGCAGTGCGGTTTGCAGATTCTGAAGGAGTCTCTGCACTGCCACTACGTAAAGAATCCGCTCGCACTGGAAACCTTCGGCTAATTGATGTGGATAGGTTCGATTTATCGGCGTGTGGTGGAACCCACGTGGAGCACACCGGTGCTGTCGGGATTATTGCCATTAAGTCTTGTGAGCGTTTTAAAGGTGGGATCCGCGTGACGTTTCTTTGTGGTGAACGAACATTATCGGAATTTAGGTTACAGAATAGAGTGCTTAGTAGGATCGTCGGGCATTTGTCGGTCATCCCTGGAGAACTTTCTGACGCCATAGTCAGGTTGCAAGCCGAACACAAGGCTTCTTTACGGACCATACGTGAGCAACGCGAACGCATTTCTTCCTACGAAGCAGTAGCGATGGCTTCTACTGCCGAGCAAGTTGGCCAATTGTCATTGGTGTTAAAGGTAGTGGCAACGAATGAGGCAGCAGAACTGAAAGGTTTAGCTACTGAAATGGTACGAAAACCTGGTCACCTTGTAACGCTCTTATCGGAGTCGTCTCCTATATTAATTGTGATCGCATGTTCAAAAGATGTCTCGATTGATGCTGCGGATGTTTTGAATCGCCTCACGAAGCGGTTTGGTGGTCATGGTGGCGGTCGACCAGACTTTGCCCAGGGAGGTGGGCTTTCTGGGAAGATGTCCGAGTTAGTCGAAGCTGTTCGTTGTGAACTCGGTGTGGTTAGTGCCGAGTAAAATTTGCTAGGCGTTCCACTGCAAGATCTGTTACTCCATCGATCACAGATTGTGGCAAGTGAAAGTGGTTGGCGATGATCGAAAATGCCAGTAGTTCCTGATCACGAGTCGTGACGTACCCCGACAATGCGCGCACGTTTGAAATTGAGCCAGTTTTTGCGCGCGCATTGTTTTCTGCGAAGCCACCCTTCATTCGTCGTTCCAGGGAACCACTAAGGCCGGCGATTGGGAGTGTAGTCTTGAATGCATCGGTGTGCTTTGGATCGTCGTGCATTCTTGTTAGAAGTGTAATTAGCATATCGGCGGTGACGTAGTTGTAGCGCGACAGGCCGGAACCGTCGTACTGCTGGTACGAATCGGGTGAAATACCCCAAGAGGTCATCACCGCCCGCACTGCGTCCCGGCCCGCATCGGCGGTCCGTTTTCCTTCTTGACTACCAAGAGTTCTAAAAAAAGTTTCAGCATATAGATTTTGACTGACCATCATTAATACTGAACCCGTTTCCGTTAACGGGGGCGAGTGGTGCACCAGTAGTTGTCGAGGTGATTGAATGTTTCCCTCATCAACTAATGTGTCAATATCGATAGCTTCACCGCGAACTGCAATGCCGTTGTCGTTGAGCACTGCGCGAAGGTTCCGCACGAAAAATTCAGTGGGATTAGGCACCGAAGCTGTTTGGGTAACAGGTCTAGACCCCAAGGGTATTGAACCAGTGATTTCAAGTACCGGGCGGCTTGGGAGGCGGACGAGATTTACGGTGTTCGTTGAATTCTCAGCTCCGGTTCGTGCAAGGATGTTGATATCAAGGCCGCTATAGTGAGGCGACACCTTGACGGTTATCGGCTCTCCGACCGTGTTTCCAGGCAGAATTTCGAGCGCTACGATGTTTTGGTACAACTGTAGTGGTCCGATTGGGGCGGCGTATCCATATCCTAAATAATCCCATGCCCATCCAGCGCCCAGTGTAGATTCATCGAAAGCATTGTCGTCTCCAACAATGTTGCCTTCGATGATGGCGACACCAAGCTGTTTTAGTTCGTCTGCCCAAGCCGTAAAGATTTCTACAGGGTCACCGTGTAATCGATTAAAACTTGGATCTCCATTGCTTCGGACAATGAGGTCTCCCAAAAGAGTTCCATCTTCGATCGCAGCATGCGTGAGTAATTGGGTTTCAAATTGGTAGTCCCATCCTAGTTGTTCCGCGATGGCCGCAAGAGTTACAGCTTTCATATTTGAGGCTGGCATGACTCGTTTTTTGTCATTTATACGATAGAGGTCTTCCCCACGATCAAGTGATCGTACCGCAATACCCCAGAGTGTGTGGTCGAATTGAGGCGTTTCGAAAAGGGCCGTGAGGTCCTCACGTAATCGAAATTCTGCTGTTGTCGACGCGGCAAGGGTGTTCACCATCGCTGATGGTGCAGGGATGTGTGGAGTCACACGAGCCGATTGGACGCACCCGAGCGTACCGAGTAGGCATATCGCGCTTATTACTAGGCCAAACGAATGTTGCCAAAAATGATGCTTTACGTGAGAACGTACGACTTGATTATGGGTAATCATGGAGAGGAGGTCCTTCCCGTAGTTGATTGTCCGTCGATCATCGCTATTACTTCTTCAAATTCGCTTGTGTTGACAACGGCTCCGCCGTCCTCGTTTGCCATTAGAGCATAAACAGTATTATTGCTCCGCATGAAAATCACCCGATCTTCTCGCTCAGGCTCTCCAAATCGTACAGTCACTATCGTTTCAGGTGGGTCAAGATGCGGCTTCTTGAAATCAATAAATCGGTTGGCGCGTAATGCAGACAATCGAGAAAGCATATCGATGATCCGTGTTTGATCGATATCTTTCCGAGGAATATTTACCTGTTCCCATACCGCGGCAGTTTCCGGGTCTTGACGTTTTTCAAATGTGACCGTTGCCTCACGACCTTCAATGTTCAGATGGGTTGCGGAGAACGGCTGGAAATCGAATATTTCCTTACGGCGATAGTCGGCAGGCGGCTTTGTAAAGGCATCGAACAGTGAGGCATTTACCGTGAAGACGAGCGAACGTGACAAGTCTCGCGCATGACGCATATTCCCGTCAGCTTCATTACCAAGGTGCAGTGTTGCATTCGTAGCGCCAGCGCCGACGGTAATTGTAACTAAAGGTTCGGCTAGGTTGTAGGACAGCAAGTTCGACGGGTTCGACGTTACGATGGATTGCATTGATGTATTTCTGAGCTGACTGATCAGTCCATCGATGACGGCTGTCTCTGCATATGCGTTCCAGGGTTGTACCATTCTCCAAGTACCCTCACGTCTAGTGACTTCGATTTGATTGTCCTTGGATGACCAGGTTAGTTGGTCCACTGCACCGAGACTCGGGTGTAAGATCGCTTTGTCTCGAAGATCGAAGGTGGTTTTACTGAATCCTTCTCCCAAAGACGCTGCGATCAAAAAGACACGGTCGCTTCCTTTAATAGTCGCGTACGTATTACCACCCGTAGCGGTGTCATCGCCAACCACCAGTGTTGTAGGGTCTGAGGCGTCTACATTCTTGAACGTAATTTCAAGGCGTGGATTGCCAAGACCGAACTTCGCCAAGTTGTCGGAACTCTCCTGCACCACTCGTTCGATGTTTAATGATTCTAGGCTTGATGTGATTGAAGATACTGCAGCAGCATCTGCCATGGCTTCTGTGGGGTCTGTAATGTGCCAGGTATCATCGCGTTTTTCTAGGTGAGTCTGGCTGCTCATCAAGTTAATTTGAAGCTCTGCAATGTTTTCAGATTCTACTGAGAACGCACGCTCTTTTGCGCTCTCGGCATCGGCACGGGATGGTCGTTTCTGCTCGATGAAGTATGAGTATGAAGCTACTGCGACAAATACGATGAACAGGATGAGGGTTGAACGACCTCGTCCCATCATTGACGACCCAGCCACCACGTGTAGATCCCTGTTCCAAGAATAACGCCAGGAATCATGAATACTGACAGCCAAAAAATTCGTAATTGCTGGTCGGCGGTCAACGTAATGCGTCGATCTTCGGGTTCACGGGGTCGAATGGCTACGAGATTTTCTTGTTGGGTGAGCCAGTTGGCTATATTAAGAAAAAGGTCGCGGTTTCCCTGAATGCCCAGCGAGTAATTTGCCGCGAAGTCCGAATCCCCTACGACCACTAGACGAGTTTCAATGTTTTGGGCGTCGCCACTAGGATTGGCGGCACTTTCCAGAAGGGTGCTGGCGTCGCTTGTTGGATCGGGTGCCACTGTTGACTCACCTTGTTCAGAGAGAGTTACATTCCCAGTTTCTATGGTCGACTTGGAGATAGCAGCAGTTACCGCCACGCCGATTGTCACCGGACCAGGTCGGTCTCCTTGGTTTTCTTGAAGTTCAACTTCACTGGTCTGGGTCAACCGAGCGATGTCTGTTTCTGCCCAACTTTGGCTGCCAGTCTGCAAAAAAGCTTCAGTTATAAGATTTGATGTCTCGTTTGGCGTCGGCTCGACCGAGCGTGCCAGTGGAAACGCAGTTAGGACATTAAATCGATCGGTAATTGGGTGAGATGGATAATCCGCTGCGACAGGCACCGATGCATCGGTGCCAAGTAGTTGTCCCATGGCACTTCCATCGACGACAATGTCATCGCCGAGTGTCACGCCCCACCGCCTGAGAAGGTTTCGGATGTTGACCTTTTGTACTGACTCGAGTTCGGCTGAGGGATCCACGAGAAAAAGCACCTTGCCGCCGCGCTCAAGGTATTGTTGCAGTGTTTCGATCTCGCCTTCAAACAGGTCAGTTTTGGGCCCAGCTATGACAATCATTGAGGCGTCAGCCGGTACTTGGGGTTGCTGAGCTAAAACGAGTGTTTCAATGAGAAAGTTATCGAGCCCCAAAGCATCCCCGATTGCGTTGTAGCCATCACGTTCAGCACTACGCACATTCCTTTCGCCGTGTCCTTGCACAAAATAAACAGTGCGCTCTGTTCCTTCGATAGCTTTGATGAGGGCGTTGGTCAGATCTTGTTCGGTGTTCGCC